>JANMPT010000034.1:0-1653 GCA_031370005.1 Bdellovibrionales bacterium
GTCTGCTGGAGGCGCTCGTTATGCGGCAGGCCCGGCACAAAAGCCATGAAGTGCCCCAGCGGCTCGGCGTAGTTGAGCAGCTTGCGCAGCTTCATTCCGATCCAGGCCGGGTCGATCACGCGCATGTCGAGCGACAACAAACGCGCCAGGCCATCCAGCGCGCGCGGGTAGTTGCCCGAGAAACCGACCGCGCAGGGGCGCGTCACGCTTATGCCGTCATGGCCCGGCAGGGTGATTTCCTTGAGCGTGAGCGTAAAGGTCTCGCCCGTGGCCGGGTTGTCCACATCCACCGCCCAGGCCAGCGTGCCGCTCGGGCCGGTGAGCGGCTCTTCGCGGCTGAACATCGCGTCCAGCACCGGCGTGGGGCCGGATTTCTGCGCGCCGGGCAAGGCCTTGAGTTGCTCGCAGCGCCAGCGTATCACCGCCGCGGTGGCCGCCACCACGCCGGGGAACAGCCGCTTCTCGCCAAAGGGCGGAAACGGCATCTCGAACGAGCGTTCTTCCGCCACGGTGGCGAGCGCGTCGAGTTTTAGCTGCAGCCAGGCCGCGTCGTTGGCGCGCAGGTCCATCGACAGGGTCTTGGCCAGGGCGCCCAGGCCGCGCGGTTGTTCGGCGCCGTTGACCCAGACCTCGAACGGCCGCGGCGCGCCGCCTTCCAGCGGGGCCAGTTCCCCGACGAACAACGCGAAGTCGCCAAACGGGTGATGCAGCATGAAGGTCCAGGCCGGGTTGCCGGCCGGCAGCTCGGGTCGGCCGGGCCAGCGCAACGACGACAACACCGGCGCCGGCAGGCGTTCGAGCGCGAGGCGGCGATTCGCATCGTTGATGGTCAAGGGGGCGGCAGCCTCGGACGCGCCAGTGCTCAGAATCGAGCCCAGCACGCGATTGGGCCGGTAGGTCGCCAGCCCCTTGAGCCCGGCCGACCAGGCCTGCAGGTACAGGTCGGCGAAGTCCGCGTACGGGTAGTTGGCCGGCACGTTGACGGTCTTGGAGATGGCGGTGTCGATATACGGCGCCACCGCCGCCACCATCGCCGCATGGGCTTGCGCGCTCATCTCCAGCGCGGTCACGAATGCGTCGGTAAGCGGCGCGTCCCGGCCCTTGAGATGCCGGTACAGGCGCCAGGCATGGTCCTGCACCGCATATTCCTTGAAGCTGCCATCCGCCATGCGCTTTTTGCGCGTGTAGCTCCAGTTGAAGGGCGGCTCGATGCCGTTGCTGGCGTTGTCGGCAAAGGCCAGGCTGATGGTGCCGGTGGGCGCGATCGACAGCAGATGCGAGTTGCGCAGCCCGTGCGCGCGAATGCGGTCCTTGAGCGGTTGCGGCAGGCGCGACGCGAAGCTGGAGCCGCTCAGGTACAGGTCGGCATTGAAGAGCGGAAACGCGCCGCGTTCGCGCGCCAGTTCCACCGACGCCTCGTAGGCGGCGTCGCGCAGGGTCTCGGCGATCTGGCGTGCCCGGGCGCGCGCGTCCGCGCCGTCGTAACGCAGGCCGAGCATGATCAACGCGTCGCCCAGGCCGGTAAAGCCCAGGCCGACACGGCGCTTGTTGCGCGCCTCTTCCTGCTGCTGCGCCAGCGGCCAGACCGTGACGTCGAGCACGTTGTCGAGCATACGCGTGGCAACCGCGGCAAGCTGGGCGAAGGCGTGGTGG
>JANMPT010000074.1:0-57361 GCA_031370005.1 Bdellovibrionales bacterium
GTTTTATCCCGAGCAACATACTGAATTTTTTTATTCTCAAGAATTTTTTGATTTTTTGGATCTGTTAGACGAGCTTTTACTTCAGAGTATTTTCCGGAAATCAGAGTCCTCATAAAGTCTTCTTCGGCTTTTAGTTGAGGCACATTGTTTTGTAGGTCAGGACGGTCCGTTGACTTCCTAAGGGCAAGACTTCCAGGGCGGGTATCAGAACCAAGCAGACTTGTGCCCGTAGAGGCAGGCGCGCGCTGAGCGTTTTCATTTATATTAATAGCGGCTGCCTTTACAGCCAGGCCATTGCCAAGCTCTCCATTAGCAGAAGCCACTTGGGGTTTTTGTATCGTGGGTAAATCATAAACTACGTCTGCGGTCGCAGTAGAAGCGATACTTCGTGAAGAGGTTGCAGACCCAGTTACATGTAAGGGAGTGGATGTCGCGGCGAAGGAGGTAGTCGGACCTATATTGCCAACAGTGCCCTGGGCAAAAGCAACTGGAATGGCGGCTTGGTAAGCGGTTTCAAATGTTTTTGAAAAAGCACCGAAAACACCTTTTGAAATACCAGAGAGAGTCTGAAACTGAGTGCTATTTTCCATAGAAAAGTTACTGTCCAAAGCTTTGGAGCTCTCACTGATAGCGGAGGCAATGGAGGTTTGAGGAACTACCTTGGCAGTGGAGGGAATATTAATTTCAACCCCATTCTTCTTTTCTGCCAACACACGATCAAATGTTACCTTAGCGGTTTCTAGACTACTTTCCTGACTAGCATTTTTTTTCGTGTCGAAACATTCTTTAGCAATAGTCTCAATGTTATTTTCATCCGGCATTCCAGAGTCGTGTAGCATCTCATGGAAAAAATCAATTTTAAAGTTTCTATCTTTTAGCGGTGGACTTACTTGAAAGAAAGAAATATTACGAGAGGAGGACTCATAGCTGGCAACAGGCAAGGATTTGTCGGATTTCGAGCAGTTAATTTTGAATCCGTTGTCAAATACACTTTCTGCAAGAGCAGTTTTATACAGCCCGCCAATACGACGAGTAGCTATGTTCTTATCTAAACAGTTAACCAAGAAATTTGTTTCCGGCTTACCATCGCTGGTACCGCAGGCTTCGACAATCTGTGTTTCCATTTTTTCATATTCTGCGCCGAAAATATTTTTGCATTCGGGGCTTATCGCTCTTTTTATGGACTCTTTTTCCGAGTATTTTTTTATCGCCTCGGCCCATGAGAGTGTGGAATGAGTGGCTTTATTATTGAATGCATTGGAATCTGTGCAATTTGCCATCTCATTATTGGAAGGCGCAGAGAAGGAGGAAAATCCTTCATCAGAAAAATATATTTTATTTGGAAGGGAGTAACTCGTAACATGTTTGAAGTTTTTCCCGTCAAATTTAAAGAGAGTAACTACAGAAAAGAAACCAGCATCTTCAGCAAGCTTAAGAAAGGGGCCCCCAAGTTTTTTGTCACTTGTAAAGAAGATCGTTCTGTTACCTTGTTTGAGATAAAAGCTGTCGATTTTCTTGTTTGCTGTCGTAGACTGAAAAAAACCAGAAGTCCCATATGAAGCAAAGACAACCCTGTCCGCAGTTCCATCCTTGTTAAAGTCATTTTTTAAAATTAGATGCGGTTGCGTGTTTGCCTGAACAGCAATAACAATGAATAATGAAGATAAAATTATAATCTTTGAAAAATTCATAACTCATTAAGTTTACAAGTATTGGTTTCTACTTATGAGTCTGGATTTATCTATCTAGATCTTTGTCTTAATCACACTTATCGGATTTAAGTGCACTTGCTATCAAGTCACCTTGGGAGACTACTCCATCACTTTTACCTGAATCAAAGCTGACCGCTATGTTGGCTTTTTTACTCTCTTCGCTTCTGTCTAAACCGTCAAAATCCGCATCTCCACCAACCATGCCAATTGCGTAGTATTTGCCATTGTCTTTATTTAAGGCAAGGGCTGGGCTTCCTGATTGGCCAGGTGTAACTTGGCAAGTGTGTTGTACATATCCGTAGATACTCATGCCGATAATTTTGCAGTTTTTATCGCCGTACATTGCTGAAAGATCCTTTCCATTTTGAGTCCTGCTGCCTGGGTAGCCAGCAGTGATAACCTGACGACCCTTCATGTGTTTTACATCCATCTGGAAGAAAGGAATTGTGTCAATTTCTTTGCCGACAGACTTTGAAAGTCTGATAATTGCCCAATCATTATTTGCAGAATTTAGAGTGTGTTCATATTCTCCGTGAGCGATAACTTTGCCATCAATTAAAGCATGGGTGAATGGCTTTTCTTTTGAACCTGTTTGGCCGACGGAAAATGTGACTTTAGCTCCGTTTTTTTGAGCCTGACCTTTTTTGAAAACGACATGATTATTTGTAAGTACATGGCAAGAATCCACTAAAAAACCAGAACCATAGGAGGTCATGTCAGCAGGAATTACGACTCCGATTGCATTCAATGCCTTATATTCTGGGGCAGTTCTGTCGATTTCAACACGCTCATCTTTTGCAGTTTGAGCTTCTATCTCTTCGGCGGCAGACGAAAGCTCACGAATTGCATTTTGCTTAGTGGCTCCACAGTCCTTAGCAGCATGAACCGTAGAAACCGTTAGTACCATCAAAGTTGTAAGAATTATTGTTTTCATGTTTGCTGCTCCTCTTGACTAAGTACTATTCCAAGAAGTACGCCGTCGCAGGACTCAATATGTTGTTTTCAGAGGGGTTTTTCTAATTCTGAGACACCCAAAAAGGGCGCTTAGTGCCGTTTTTGGGAAGCCGACTTTCGCTTGGGGTATGTTCGAGCGTTTCGCTTTGATACGCTCATACACAAAGAGCCTCGGGTGCGCGGAGCTCCGAACTAGTCTTAGGGCTCGATAACTAGGCCTCGTTGGAATCGATTGGCTCCGTTCCATTCGCAGACTAAAATGAATTATCAACACGAGGGTCCATATTTGAGTCTATTAAATCGGAAATCAATTTCTGTCACTTATCTGCTTTTGGTGGTCTTGATGATTACGATGAGCAGCTGGAATCTTTTTACTTACTATAAAGATGTTCGTGGCAAGTCGGTAGAAAATATCGAGTTTCAACAACGCATGATCGGCATCAGTCTTGGGCACCTCGAAAAGCTGTTGGCCTCAGGGCAACAGGAGGCAGCACTAACTCTTATTGATGCAAATTATTCGAGTAATTTTTTTGATTTTTTTGTAGTACTTAAGAAAGGTCAAATACTGACCGAATCTTCGAATATTGGCAGTTTCGATGTTAATTCCATTCCTGAAAATGCGCGCAATTATGAAATAAAAACTGCTGAGAACAAATTCTATCTTTTTCGGCAAAAGGCCGGTGACTATGACATGGTTCTTGGTTACTTTCCGGCGGATACCACAAAACTTTCTCTGGAAGAAATTCTACGAATTTTTTCACATAATGTGCAGGATACCGCAATTCTATTTATCGCCATCACTGGCCTTGTCCTTCGCGAGTACTTTAGGCAGATAAAATTGATCAAGCAAGGAAAGCGCGAAGACTTCGAAAAGATGAATCCACTTACTTCCGAGGGAAAACTTCTTAAAGAACTTTTTTTGCATGCCTCGAATTTGACCCATCAAAAGATTGAGCTCGAAGTTCCCGATGGAGTTGAGATCGAACTTTCGCTGGGTACCAAGGACCGCACGATCTTTAAAGGTGCCATCGTCAGGGTTGACTTGAATCAATACTCGAAACTTTGCAAAGAGCTTGGTCAAGCGCGGGTCGACTCGATGCTCTCTCCGGTGTTTTCAGATTTCCGCGAGATTGCGCAACGCTATGCTTTCTATGAAGTGGCTGATGAGGGGGACGAACGCGTTTTTTACCACCGCTCGGATAATTCTGAAGAAGCCACTCGCTTAGGGCTTTCGGTGATTCGCGGGATGTTCGAGCTTGGCAAACTTCATAGTACGAATTTGAAGTCTCTGCAGGGCGTCGACTTTATATTTAAAGCTTCATATTCCTATGACGATCTTCTTTTCGTTAAAGAAGATGGAAAGTACAAGCTTAAGGGGAATGCACACATCATTTCCAAGCGTTGCATTGGAAGCTTCAAAGAGAGGGCTGAGAAAGAGTTCGTGATCGCACTGCCGAAAAAAGATTTTGCTGGAAGCGAGCTTCTTTGCCGAAACTTCACTGTGGAAATGCTTGATCTCCAAGGCCTGGGCTCTATGGAAATT
Source organism: Bdellovibrionales bacterium (assembly GCA_031370005.1). Classification (GTDB taxonomy): domain Bacteria; phylum Bdellovibrionota; class Bdellovibrionia; order Bdellovibrionales; family Bdellovibrionaceae; genus JACMRP01. The sequence continues at coordinate 4,210 of JANMPT010000074.1, forward strand.
GTTTTCATTAAGGAGCTGGAAGAAGCGCCGGATGTCCCGGAGAGGGCAAAGTACTTCTGCTCCAATGAAGAGATCTTGACGCAACTTCTCGAACTCCATAAGAACTGGAGCGAAAATAAATTCTGGGGCCTTTATATGACTCTTAAGGATCTCAAAATTATTATCCGTCGCTCCGAGCATACTCAGGCCGTTCTCACTCTTTTAATGGAGGCAGAGAAACGCTCCTCATCTCCAGAAGTGATAGCTTCTTTGCTCATGCTAGTTCCAAAAGTCACTCCGGCGACGGATGCAAATGAGGAAGCAAATGCGACACTGCGAAAGTTTATGAAATCCGAAAATGCCCGCATCCGAGCCAATGCCCTTGAGGGCCTTGGGGAGTTAAGTGCGGCAGTCGATGATGCTCGTCGGATGCTTTCGGCAGAGGATAGTCGTACAAAGGCAAATGCCTTACTAATTCTTGGCAAAAAAGAAATGAATTCAGAAGTCGAAAAAAATCTTCACAAATTTTTGCGATCGGGAAATGAGAATAAAATTTTAAGTGGACTTTTTGTGGTGGATAAACTTTTTTCCTACCACTCAAGAAGGGATTTAACTTTTTTTAGAACATCCTCCTTCTTCAAGGATCTTCTCGGCGAAGTGAACAAGCTTAAGCAAGATCCTTCTGCTAAAGTAAAAAACAAGGTGGATCTCATTACTGATATTCACGGTGATTTGCTTAATTCTTTTCATTCCAGTCGAAATTTTTGACGAGTTGGTTGCAAGAAACGAGAGTTTTTTGGAAACTTGTTTGGTTATCCAAACAAGTCAGGATCGCCATGTGCTGACCATTTTGTAAAATCACTTGACGGATTTGCTTGTTTTTACTTTTTTGCACCATATCGACGACCAAGCCCGGAATGCCGTCAACGGCAAAAGCTTTTGTACCTAAAACCTCAAAACCATAACTAGGATAATCGCGCATCCATTTTTTAGCATACGATTCTAGGCTAGCTTGTTTTGATATTGTATCTGTTCGTACGGACAATGAGGCCGTGGATTCGATATCACCTTTAGGAGTGAAGCGAACAGATTCAAACAAAGACTCTTTGTTTTGGGGAACCGGTAACCAGTCCGTTCCGAGTGTTCTTAAGTTAAAGCCCTGACTTTGAAAGTAATGGCCCTGCTGTGGATCCGTGAGCACCGAAGAACTAGTAGCTGGGTGCGGGGCCGCCATAGCAGCACTAGAAAGTAGTAATAAAATGCTTAAGAGTGTGCACTTCATTTTTTCAGTGTATCTGAAGGTGCTTGTTCATTGCAAGGGCCAAGATTCACAGGCAAGTCCCAACGATAGACTTGGCTTTTATCTGAACCTGTCACGCGGAAGAGCATAAGATTTGGATTTTTCACAGAGAACTGCATTTCTGAAAAATGCAGTTTGTTTTTTAAAAGGGTCTGGGTGCAAAGCTTGCTTTCGTCATAGAGATCGATCTGGCTAAACTCCGCGCCTTCAGGAATCCAACTATAAAAGAGTTCGTTTTTTCGGTTAAGAACCACGCTATTGATAAACCCCTTGAGGCTTCGGACGATCCTGTGTCCTTTTCCCCAGACAGTGGCCGTTATAATATTTTGTGTTTTATCAGAAGGGTTTTCTTCAATCCAGTATAAATTTTGACCATCAGGGGCCAGAGAGGCGCTGCGCTGTGGGTGCTCTTTGTTAAATTGAAAGTGGGTCACCTTATCTGTCCGAAGGTCTAGCCAGTAGAGCCCCGGGACCGCTCCACGAATGGAGGTGAATAGCATTTTTTTCTTTATCGGCACAAAAATCATCTCACCATCAAAGCCCGGAGAATTGGTCAAGCGACCAATGTCATTGCCAAACAAATCACTGTGATAGATCTCGGCTTTTGGATATCTAGGATCTGGATCCTTCGCAAAAGGTTGTTCTTTGATTTCATCCGTAGTTGACGAATATAAAATTTGATCCCTCTTGAGAGGAAATACAGTGAGAACATCGCCATCTTGAAACGTGATGCGACGATCCCTTTGCATTGTAAGGTCGTACTCGTGAATTTGCGTGTTCTTATGGCCTTTGCGATTTTTACTGATGTAAAAAATTTTCTCGCCATCCACTGAAAAAACGGCGCCACGATTATAACCCTGAGATAATACCACGCTGGCATCTTTGGATTGTAGGTAATCCACCTCTGCCGGCAGTTCTGTTTTCTTAGATTTGGATTGGCAAGCGAAAAGAACTGCGCAAAGCCCGATAAAAATAAAAAACCTCACGGGGAAGCTCACGCTGTCTCCACTTTTCTTAATACTTTCGTTAATAAGCTTGAGGGGTTTACTTGTTTGAGGTTTTGGAGCTCCACCCATTGCGCAGTTTTCGAAAGTCCTGAGGCCGACGAGGCTATTTTAATCTGAATATATATATCGTGATGAGTGATGAGATGCTTAACATCAAATTTTCCAGGTTTTTCTTTCAAGGGCAGAACTTTTCCTGGAAAAATCCATTGGCCTTTTAAAAAAGGGGCATAGTTATTTTGAACCAAAGCTACCTGATTTTTTTGGAGACGGATTTCAGGCCGCCAAACCCATACTTCACTTTTTTTACGTGGTCTTTTTTGTGGTAATTTTCCAATCATGTTTTTATTGCGAGCAACACAACTGGAACTCCAAGGACATAAAATGCAGGCGACTTTTTGTGGCGTGCACAGGGTCGCGCCTAGCTCCATCAGGGCTTGATTTGTCTCGGACGGAGAGCCCATTTGTGCAAGGTCATCGGATATTTTTTGCAACTCCTCGCGCCCAGCGGAACTCCACCACTTAAGATTTTTTCCATATTTGCGAGAAAGGACTCGGATCACATTGCCGTCAAGAACCCCAACGGCCTCATTGTATGCGAGACTTGCCACGGCCCGAGATGTGTAAGGACCAAACCCCGGAAGCAGTAAAAGTTGTGCTGCGCTTTTAGGAAAACCTTCGGTCGCAATGGTCTTAGCCGCTTTATGAAGATTTCGTGCCCGAGAATAATAACCAAGTCCCGCCCAGGCTTCGAGAACTTTGGCTTCTGGTGCATTGGCGAGATCCAATACGCTTGGAAAGCGCTCTAAGAATTTTTCGTAATAAGGAATAACCGCCATCACGGTGGTTTGTTGCAGCATCACTTCTGATATCCATATATGATAAGCGTCTTTGCTGCGACGCCAAGGCAGATCTCTTTTATTTTCTTGATACCAATGTAGAAGCCTTTTGTGATCGCGCATGGGTGAAATGTAGTCGATAAAGCCATTGTTTCCAAATGCTTTTTGTCAGATACTATAGCCTCTAACAAGAGTGCTAAAAGGGGAGAACGCATCATGGATTACAAACCTCTCAGTGGTCGTGAGTTCCCACGGTTTTCGGGAATCAAAACATTTTTTAGATTACCCAATGTGCCTCTCGATGCGGATTATGAAGTCGGGATTTTTGGTATTCCCTATGACGGTGGGGTATCTTATCGCCCAGGTTCTCGTTTCGCACCATCAGCAGTGAGGGAAATGTCGAGCCTTGGTCGTGGCTTTCACATGACCCGCGAGCTCAATTGGATCGAGAAGCTTAAAGTCGCTGACATTGGGGATTGCTCCACGGTGCCCATAGATCAAACCCAGACCTACGCACTCATCGAAAAGCATGTGAGCGAGGTTCTAGCTCAAAAGAAAAAGTTTATTGCCTGTGGTGGAGATCATTCCATAACACTTCCGGTTTTACGCGCACTTAGAAAGCATTACGGAAAACCACTTCAGTTTATTCACTTTGATGCACATTTAGATACATATCCTGCAGCCTGGGGTTGTGAATATCATCATGGGGCTTTTGCTCGTCACGCGGTGGAAGAAGGCTTAGTGGATCCAAAGAAAATGATGCAAATTGGAATCAGAGGCCCCCTTGCTGCCGAAAACGATCTTGATTTCGTAAACAAACATGGCATTCGGGTTTTCACTATGGATGACATTCGCGCAGCTCATTTGAACGATTTCTTAAATCTATTGCCTGCATGTGACAATACTCCGACATATATTAGCTTTGATGTGGATTGCCTGGATCCTGCCTATGCTCCTGGCACTGGGACTCCTGTGCCAGGGGGCCTCACGAGTTATGAGGCTCAGCGAATTTTGCGACAATTAAAAATTCCAAATCTCGTAGGCGGAGATGTTGTTGAAATTTCCCCACCTTTTGATCATGGTGGCATCACTTCACTTATTGGAGTGGACGTGATGTTTGAGTATCTTTGCATAATGGCCGGAAATAAAAAGACCGCTGTAATCTAGATGGTTATCGCTGGAGTCTTTTGGACATGAACAGGAGCAAGATGCCCGTTCCATGGCCATACTCATTCCATCCGCGGGCAGCGGTCTGTTCGCAGTGTCTTTAAAATCTCAAAAAACCTCCCCGTGGAGCCTCCGAAGTCCCTGTTAACACCCAACAAAACTCATTGTTTACAACAGAAACTAGTTGCCATGTTTTACCTTATAAACTATATTGCCCTAAATTTATGACCAAACAAGCCAGCTTTTTTGACTACCACAAGATGAAAGAAACCAAAGCCAAATACGGCAGGACCTGCCATGGTGGAGCGACATCCCGTGGACATCGTAAAGAACAGCGTCCGCTAGCCGCAGGAAAGTGGATCCACCTGGTACTAAAATCAGAGCACGCAAAAGGGGCTTGGAGTTTTTTAACTCCTGCAAATTCAATTTACCTAGATCAAATCCTAAGAGAAAAAGCTGCGAAGTTTGGGGTCTTCATTGCTGAGATAGTTAATGTTGGAAACCATCTTCATATCAAGTGCAGGTTTAAGTACCGCCAAGGCTTTCAGAATTTCTTGCGAGCCGTGACTTGCATCATTGCGCGAAAAATCACTAAATCATATCGTGGGAGCAAGCTCTCCACTCCCTTTTGGCAGGGCTTAGCCTTTACAAGGGTATTAAAAAGCTCTTTTGAAGAGATGCAGCTTAAAGGCTATTTTCAGGCCAATCGCGAGCAGGCTGAGAAGGGTTATTCGGCCCGCCAAGAATACTTGGATAGATTCAATCGCTGGGTTTATCGACTGCGGGTTCAGGATTATTCCTGAGGGATGATTGCCGGCGTGGATAATGTCATGCTGTCAATATCGCACTTTTTTGGCGCAGCTTCAATCAACGGAAACCCGGCGCCGAGCTGTCGACAGCTTTGACAGCGGCCCTTTTACGGCGTTTTTTTTTGGGTGGCTCTCAGGCCAAATCAAAACAAAGACAGCCACGCAACAAGAAAACCTGGCCCACCCCTTGCTCCTGTTGATATCGTCTTTTAGTTTTTATGAGGAGGCGATATGAAAAACATGGTAGTTTTATTAGCTTTGTTGCTCGGAACGACATCAGCACTTGCGTTTACGCAAACTGCGAAGGTATGCAGCGTTGGTCGCACCGGACAAATTTACACAACGGAATTTCGTGTAGAAGACACTCAAGCGACAATGAATGTCGACGGAAATACATTAGCATATAATGTAAAATCAATTACTGGAGCTGACTTAAGGCGCGCCTCAGTGATTTCCGGAGAAAAAGTGGTCGAAGCTTTGCAGTATGTAATTAGTTCCCCTCAAGGAACGACCACTCTTCAGATCGCCGTAGGCACTTCGGGAGTTCAGTATCTGATCTTTCCTGACACAGGAGTCATGGGCGCCAGTTCAGATAACTGCCGTTAAATTTCAGTGCTAAATTTCGGACCTAAATTTCAATAGTCCCGTCCGGTGGTCGCAGACCCTTCTTTTTAATCTTTTCAACCAATGTCGTTCGATTGAGCTTTAGCAACATCGCGGCTTGGTTTCTGTTCCAGCCTGTTTTTTCTAAGGCTCGCAGGATCAAGGCGTTTTCGTAGGTATCCACAGCTGTATTAAAATCCAATCCTGATTCTGGGATGTTGACGACGCCCACTTCGCTAGCGATGGCTTTACCTGCTTTGTATTTCAATGGTAAATCGATTACCTCTAGCTGACCATGACCTTTTAAGATGGTCATTCTTTCCATGAGATTTTCAAGCTCACGAATATTTCCAGGCCATTGATAGTGAATGAGGCAATCTAAAGCGTCCTCAGTAAAACCCGTCAAACTGCGGCCCTTGTTTTTACCAAAAATATCCATAAAGTGCTTGAGCAATAGAGGGATGTCGCTTTTTCGCTCCCGCAATGCTGGGATATTTATGGGGATCACATTCAATCGATAGTACAAGTCTTCACGAAATCTTCCCATTTCAACGGCGGCTTCCAAATTTACATTCGTTGCGGTAATCACCCGTACATTTACTTGCACGGTTTTGGTACTGCCCACAGGTTCAAAACTTTTTTCTTGAAGAGCGCGTAGAAGTTTCACTTGCAGGGTTGGATCCATATCTCCGATTTCATCTAGAAAGATAGTTCCGCCATCGGCCATTTCGAAGCGGCCAACGCGGTTGGCAATCGCTCCAGTGAAGGCACCTTTAATATGGCCGAAAAGTTCACTTTCTAATAACTCACCAGGGATAGCGCCACAGTTAATTGGAATAAAGGGGCCCGTTGACCGTGGCGAGTTGTAGTGAATCGCGCGGGCGATCAACTCTTTGCCTGTTCCAGTTTCACCATGCACAAGGACTGTGGAGTCAGAGTCAGCGACCCGCTCCACCATGCGCAAAACACTTTGGATTTCTTCGCTGGTACCAATGATTTGATCAAATTTATATTTGCGATGAAGTTCGCTGCGGAGTTGGTGGTTTTCCTGCTGCAGATGCTTATGGGCCAAGGCTTTGTCTACTAAGCTAATTAGTTCGTCGAGATTAAAAGGTTTTGTAACAAAGTGAAATGCGCCTTTTTGAGTGGCGCGTACGGCGGTCTCAATTGTCGCATGACCTGTTAGAATCACGACCTCGATTGCAGGGTATAGCAACTTTAAGAAAGTCATAAATTCAATGCCATCCCCATCTGGGAGATTCAGATCGACGATCGCTAGATCTATGGCTGTGTCACCCTGACAAAGAAGCTTTGCTTCCTCAATGCGGTTGGCGGTGATGACATTAAGTCCTTTTCTGTCTAACACTCTGAAGAGAGCTGTTCGTAAGCTCGATTCGTCATCTAAAATAAGCACGCGATGATTACGCATGAACCTTCCTTCCTTGGTGGGTTCCTGTTTCTTTAATTAGAGTAATTGATTTCTGACAGGACTGTCAAAAATTCCGCGCGGGCATTGCCTTTCAGGACCTTAAAACTGGACGAGGGAAGGAAATTTTTGCCTGGGTGATGAGACCAGTGTCGTGGCTGGTCGAGGAAGAAATTTCCAATCGGCCGCCGTGATCCTCGACAATCTGCGAGGCCACTGGTATGCCTAAGCCCGCACTTTCTTTTTCATAACTAATGCCGTTATTTTTAACCGTAATCACGTACCGATCTGTCGTCAGCTCTAAACCCACGTCCAGCAGGCCTTTGAAGCCAGTTGCGTCTTTTTTGGCGCGGGCTAGTATGGAATCAAATGACATCTGTAAAATATTTTTTATCGCTTGGGAGAGAAGATTTAAATGTCCCCGCGCCGGACAGGCTTTATCAGGTAAATCCATATTTACATAAATAGTTTGCGATTTGATTTGAAGCTCCATAATTTTATATGCGCGGGTGACAACATCACGAAGATCAAGATCAGTAATTTCATCGACTGTTGGATTTCGGGTAAAGCCTAAAAGATTTTGAATAATATCCTTGCAGCGAAGTGCGCCAGCTTCCATCTCGACAATATCTGAATAAAGCGGATGATCTTTTGCCAAGTCCATTTTAATTAACTGAGTGAAAGACAGAATTCCACCAAGCGGATTATTCAATTCATGAGCAATACTGCTGCCGATAGTTCCAAGCTCTGCCAACTTCGCTGTTTCAAGCAGCTGTTTTTCCATCTGTAATCTCTGAGTAATATCATGGTAAATATTCACATATACGGCCGGCTTTTGAGGTTCTAAGGAGAGGCTTTGGCTATAAACATCAAAAGACTTTGTGGCTTTGTTATCTTGATGATCGAGACGGAAGTTCTTGCCGCGCTGGCAATATTCGCATGGACTTTGACGGCCATAGAGAACCGTATAGCATTTCTGACCTATGACACTGCTGAAGGAGTGCTGACTTGCAATTGCGGAGTTTGCTTGAATAATATCGTAGTTGGCATCAATGATGGCTACAGGATCTGAAACGGCGTTAAAGGTGGCCTCCCATTGCTTTTTGAGCTCTTCAGACTCTTCGAGTTTTTGAATTCGTCCAAGTGCAAAAGAAACCGCCTCGGCCACACGATTAAGAAAATCCACCTCATCACGTAGAAACGAATGGTTCGGTGCGCGCATAAAGAAAATAGATCCAATGCGCTCATGTTGACGAAACAAAGAAACTCGCTGCTGAGTAAAGTGAAGTTTAGTTTCGACTTGTTCAGCAAAGAGATTATCTTGTGGTGCAAAGAAAATGCGGATCCATGAGGTCTGAACTGTTGAGGCCATGGATTCATTTAAAAGTTTTTCTATCTCAACGAGGGAGCCCGCCTTATGAACTGCCATGAGCGCATTTTTAAGTCCTTCAATTCGCACATTTGTTTGATAGAGTTTGCGACGAGCTTCTGTTAAAAACTTCGTTCGTTTCTCAACCCGGTCTTCAAGATCTGTTTGCAGTCGAACCAGTTTGTCTTTTTGCTCTCGAATGAGCTTTTCGAGATTCTTGTCTTGCTTCTGTCGATTCACCTCTTCCAGTGCACTGAAGAAGTGAGCCTCGATATCCGTTTCCTGATAGGAGGAGATCACGCGAAATAAAGGATAAAGTTCGTGGATATCAGTTAACTGCTCTGGCGAGAAACCCTTCGGAACCACGGCGATCCACTGAACCGCAGGATTGTGATCAAGAACTTGATGGTAGAATCGGCCAAATTTTTTTTCAAGAATTGATGTAATAGATAAAGCGACGACATCGCAGATAGCGTCTTTGCTCCACAGCAGAGCTTGAGTAAGATCCGGCAGAATTTGTGCGCCCAGATCGACAAGTCTGTCTTCCCAGGGCCCAATCAGTAGAAAACTGGTTTTCGTCACACGCATACGTTTGATTTTACGGAAATACGTTCATAATGGCAGGATTTATTTCTGATTTCTTAACGGCGGTCTAACTAGAATTAGGTCGGGATAGGCTAGCGGAGGAGGTATTGACTTTGTATATACATGTATATACAATTGAATCATGTTCGTTATAGAAGTGGTAAAAGCCTTAAAAGAGCGTAAAGTTCCTTTTGCAATAGTTGGCGGATATGCGATGGCCCTTCTAGGGGTGGTGCGCGCGACCATGGATGTGGACTTTGTAATTAGTCTCAAAGAGGGGCATTTGAGGGAAACAGAAAAAGCCCTTAAAAAGGTCGGGCTTAGCTCAAGAATTCCCACCCGTGCTGAAGACATATTTAGATTTCGTAGAGAATATATTGAGCAGAGAAATTTAATTGCCTGGTCTTTTGTAGATTTCGGAAATCCGTCCAGACAAGTTGATATTTTAATTATTTACGATATTAAAGACATCGAAATCGTGAATGTCTCTGTTGCGGGTATGAAAATTCCAGTGGCAACTTTGCAGAGTCTGATTGAAATGAAAAAAAAGGCAGACAGACCTCAAGATTTGGTCGATATCAAAAATATGCAGGAGATCCTGAATGGCAAAAAGAAATAACCCTGAGTTGGTGGCTGTGACACCTGATGAAGCCTTAGAGTTCCTGGAGTCCTTTCGAAAGCTCATAGCGGACAAGGACGAGCCAACAAAGCAAATTAGTATCCGAGTCCCTGGAAATATGTTGAAAGCTATCAAAGTAAAAGCAAAAGCGGAAGGGAAAAAGTATCAGTCATTTCTTGTGGAAATTCTCCGCAGGGAGATGAAGACTTGGGATTAAAGTCTACATGAGGTGATGAGTTCAGCATGCTTGTAGATCGTATAGTCAGGATAGTCTTCGCGTTGCGAGGGCTGTTCTCCGACATGTTCGCCATGACAAAAGTAACAGGTGTGCGCACCACAAATTTTTGCCTGGCGAATTTCTTGCGATAGGCGATTGCCTATGCTGAGCAACTCCTCTGGTTTGATATTTTCTGTATTAATAATATCTGAGAAGGCATCTTTTTTAGTTTCTTTTTTAAAGGTATTCACCAAATAGATTTTTTTAAAGTAGTGTTCTATATTGAGTGCTTTTATTTTTTTCATCTGCGCTTCGGGGGCGCCTGCGGTCACTAAAAATAAAATATATTTTGCAGCGAGTTTTTTGAGATTGGTCTCAACCCCCTCCATTAGTGGAAGTTTTGCCGGCACTTGGGGGTTGTAAAAGGCCGTCATTGCCTCTTGCAAAGCAATATTTGGGGTTGTCGATCCATATTGGGCAATAAACTCTTGAAAGATCTCTGGGTGAGTGAGCTCAGATGCTTTGCTTGCCCGCCACGCCAAGCAGCTGTCAATATCGCTTTTGACTCCGTGTCGGATCATTTCCTCGCAGGCACGGCGGGCGGCTGTAGGAATAAGCAATTGGCTTGTGTCCAAGAGGGTGTCGTCTAAATCAAAGGCGATGCATTTAATCAAGGCCATGAAATCCTTAGACGGAAAAGTACGTCATCATGAGTTGAGTGAGACCCAGTTCAAAATGTGGCCACACTTGATCCAGATGGATTCTCTCTTGTTCTTCGATGCAGATCACGGGAATTTTGTGATCGAACCAGCCATATTGTCCAAGACTTCCAGGAGTCGGATAGCCGATATCTTCGCGGACGGGAAAGCCGGTTTTCCCAGCTAAAATCCTTGAGGCTTCTTTCCCTGGGGAGCCTGTATAAACAACGCAAGGCTCCCATGAGTGAAAGTGCACAATGAGCTTTGGTTTTTCAGTTTCAACCAACTGGACCATGGCCTGGGTTTCAACTTCACTGCCGGGGTGGGCGCCAGGATAGTAGCGGGGCCCTTTGGCCTCAGGGCTCCAGTCTTGTGATGGAAAATTGCGATTCAGATCAACGCCTCTGTCATTCGTACGCTCGTTACGTAGATAGCCATCGACATTAATGCATGGAATAAGCAGCCAAGAGTGTAGGATCGTTTCAGGGGACTCATCTTCAGTTTTTTGCAGCCATTTCAATAACTCTTGGGCAAGACGGACGCCTTCAGGTTCATCGCCGTGAACTCCGCCGACAAACAGGATGGGAGCTGTGGTTTTTCCATCACGGGTGTGTGTTTTTTTATACAACTCTATTGGAGTGCCGCGGGAGCTTCGCGCCCAAGAAGTTTGATGAAAAATTTTAGCTTGCATATGATGATTAAGCCTGATTTTTAGAAGCTTGAAAAGGACAGAAATTCCATGGCAATGAATGACAAAAAGGAAGCGGCATCGGACAATAAGTTGGCAATGATCATTTTGGCTGCGGGTAAAGGTACGCGTATGAAATCGCCACTTCCCAAAGTGCTTCATCCTGTAGCAGGGCGCCCGATGATTGAGAAAGTGATTCGCGCTTCTAAAAAAGCAGGGGCCACAGATTTGCGTGTGGTCGTCGGTCATGGTCAAAACTTAGTGCGTTCGGTGGTGGAGCCCCTGGGCGGGACTTGCTTTGTCCAAGACCATCAGCTGGGAACTGCTGACGCAGTAAAGGCGGCAAAAGTAGAAGACATCGAAGGAGACGTGATCATCATGAATGGTGATCATCCTTTAATTGAGGCTGAAGACATTAAAATGTTTCTCAAAATGTTCCGTGATGAAGAGTGTGATTTAGCAGTCATTACTGCTGAAGTGAAAAAACCAGGAGCATTTGGCCGCGTCATCCGTCATATGGGTTATCTCAAGGCCATTGTTGAAGCAAAGGATGCCTCTGCAGATACCTTGAAAATTCGTGAAATCAACACAGGGATTTATGTCGTCAAAGCCAAGGTCCTTGAAGAGTACTTGCCACAAATAAAAAATCACAACTCCAAAAAAGAATACTATGTGACTGATCTTATTTCTCTTTGCATCGAAGATGGCTGCAAAGTCATGGCGATCAAAGCATCCCCGAAAGTCGCCGTGGGTGTAAACGATCAAATTGAACTGGCTCACGCAACCCGGCTTCTTTTTCGCCGCAAAGCCAAGCGTTTGATGGAGGAAGGCGTTTTAATGATTGATCCGACGACAACCTATGTTGAAGAGTCTGTTGAAGTCGGTCCAGGTTCTGTACTTTATCCAAATAGTTTTCTTCGAGGTGCCACGAAGGTAGGATCTTTTTCAGTGATTGAGTCCAATGTATTTATCTCTGACTCTCAGATCGGTGACAGCGTCCAAATTCGTGCTGGCAGCTATATCGAACAAACAGTGATTTTTAACCGGGCCACAGTGGGCCCTTATGCGCGCCTTCGTCCACAAACTTCTATTGGTGAGGACGCCCACGTGGGTAACTTTGTAGAAATGAAGAAAGTGAAGTTCGGCAAGAAGTCCAAAGCTGCGCATTTGACTTACTTGGGCGACGCTGAAGTGGGTGAAGATGTGAATATCGGTTGCGGTACCATCACGTGCAATTATGCCGTTGATAAAAGGAAATACAAAACAGTTATCGGAAATCGCGTATTTGTCGGAAGTGACACTCAATTCGTAGCTCCCATTGAGGTCGGTGATGATGCGGTGATTGGTTCAGGTTCAACGATCACCAAAAATATTCCGGCCAAGGCTTTGGCGGTGGCTCGCGGAAGACAAGTTATTAAAGAAAATTATACTTCGAAGGCTCCCGAAGAGCCCGTGGGCGAGGAGTAAAACATGTGTGGAATTGTTGGTTATCTAGGTCCCCAAAGTCCAAAAGAAGTGATCGTATCTGGTCTTAAGAAAATGGAATATCGCGGCTATGACTCTGCGGGGATCGCGATCCTGAACAAGGGCAAAATTAAACGTGTTCGGGCATCAGGAAAGCTGAAAGCTCTCGAAGACAAGCTCACAAACGAAGAGTTCGACGGTCACATCGGCATTGGCCATACCCGTTGGGCAACTCACGGAGCTCCAACGGAACGAAATGCACATCCTCATCAAGTGAGGGATATTAGCCTTGTACACAATGGTATTATTGAAAACTACATGGAGATTCGCGAAGAGCTTATCGCAAAAGGGGCAGTGATTACCTCAGACACGGACTCAGAGCTCATTGCACACTTGATTGCCATTGAAATTGAAACCACGAAAGATTTGTATAAGTCCGTGGAAAAGATTTTTAACAAGATTCGCGGGGCCTTTTCCATTGTCGTGATGTGGGAAAAAAATCCGAATCAGCTTGTGGCTTTCAAAGATGGCCCTCCATTGGTCATTGGTCTGGGCTTGAAAGAGACATTTGTCGCGAGTGATGTTCAAGCACTTCTTCAGTACACTCATAATTTTATATATCTTGATGATCGTGAAGTGGCGCTTATAAATGGTACAGACGTCAAAATTTTTTCCGCAAATGGTTTCCAAATTCAAAAGAAAACAATAGAGCTCAATTGGGATCCGCAAACAGTGGAAAAACAGGGTTTTTCTCACTTTATGTTAAAGGAAATCTATGAGCAGCCGCGCGCGGTGGCAGCTGCAATGGAACCTCATTTAAATCCAGAGAGTTTTTCAATTCGTTTGAAAAATGTTGGCTTTGACTGCTTGGTGAATAAGCTCGATGAGCTTGATCCTCAACAAGATTGGATGAGGACTCAAGAGGTCCTCAAAGGTATTGAAAGAATTTTTATTATTGCCTGTGGAACCAGTAGCTATGCAGGAATGGTTGGTAAGTATCTAGTCGAAAATATTGCCCAGATTCCAGTAGAAGTGGATATCGCAAGCGAGTTTCGCTATCGCAATCCGGTGATTCCGCCAAAGACTTTGGTTATGACAATCTCACAGAGTGGTGAAACCGCAGATACCTTGGCGGCCATTCGTTTGGCCAAAGCAAGAGGAGCGACAACTCTTAGTATCTGCAACGTTCGAAATTCGACCATTGATCGCGAGGCCCATGGTCACTTGTATATGAACTCCGGTCCTGAAATTGGAGTTGCAAGCACGAAGGCGTTCACCAGTACATTGGCTGTTTTAAACTGCTTTGCCGTGTCCCTGGGCCGCATTCGCAATGTGATTAACGACAAGCAAGAAAAAGAATTCGCGCAAGCGCTTCTTGCGGCTCCAAGCCAAATGGAAGTTGTTTTAGCCTACGACAAATATTTCGATGAAGCCGCACATAAACTTCGAGAGTTCCGTGGCTTTCTATATATGGGTCGCGGAGTGAGTTTCCCAATTGCGATGGAGGGGGCTCTAAAACTCAAGGAACTAGCGTATATGCACGCTGAGGGCTATGCGGCAGGTGAAATGAAACACGGCCCCTTGGCTCTCATTGACGAGCGTATGGCGATTGTGATGTTGGCACCAAATGATGAGCTTTATGAAAAATCAATTAGCAATTTAGAGGAGGCTCGCGCTCGTGGCGGTCAGGTGATTGCAATTGGAACCGGAGATAATGAGAAACTGAAGTCAATTAGTCAATACTATCTCTCCTTGCCGAAAGCTCATTGGACTATTAACCCTCTTTTAGAGGCGATCCCGTTACAGTTGATGGCATTTCATTTAGCAAACAGTCTTGGCTACGACGTTGACCAACCTCGCAATCTAGCGAAGTCAGTCACAGTCGAATAAACATTTGAATAAATATTTGAACAATCGATGGAATTATTTTTTTAAACTGTAAGTTCCGGACATAAAAACATTGGTGACAGTGCCGGACTTTTCATCCGTGGTGCTCACTTGAGTATTTATCGTGATATCACCGTTAGTGTGTTTCATGACCAGGCTGTGTTTTCCCTTAGAATCAGTTAACATTTTCTCTAAATTGTCATCTTGTGAATAAAGAACTGAGGTAGTTTTGACAGCGGCTTTGTTATCAATGTCTATTTTATCTTGACGAAGAGCTGGCACGGAGCCGTCGAGGGTGCTAAATGCATAAGGAAGAACTAAGCTTGCGCTCAGATTTTGCGCGGAAGCCTCATCTGCTTTGACAGTGTGGCATACAACAACAATTTTTCCGTTATCTGTCGAAGTCGTAACAAAATCCTTTGGCAGTTCATAATGAGAACCTGTGGCAAATAATTGATTATTAATCTTGGAGTCCTTTACTGCGCGATCCACATAGAGCTCAGTGGATTGAAGAACGTAAGAACCCTTTTCTTTGGTAACAACGTCATCAAGGGTGAGCTCTTTTTCAATGTCACTACTCGTATTATTTTTTAGATCCATGCTAATAAGATTTTTGCAGCTATCCTGATAAACTGCTTTTAAATCACCTTTGTAGGCAGTTTTATCAACGGCCTTATCAGCAACGGGCTCAGTCGCACGTCGCGCAAAATCACTATCGCGCTTAGCACATGCGACCATTGCTAGAACCACTGTAGGAACCAAGAAAAAATAACGCATTTTGAATGTGTTCATGTCCTTTTTCTCCTTATTATTTTTTTGGCCAATTTCCGCTTTTCGTTGCCAAAGACTTCGACAGTAAAAGGTGGTTTTGCTGGGCTGGCTGCGCGCTTAACGCATTTAAACCCATGAGCCAATTAACAACAAAGAGTGTTTCAAGAGGTGTGCCGAAGGTGTTTATATCTAAAATCTCAAGTTGAGATGCTGAACTAAGGTATTAAGTAATTCCAGAGTTATGCCGTAAAATGAAATATATGGGGTTAAGAGAAAAGCTCCGGCTTTCGCGGCGGAATATTTTGCAATCTATTTTTATTGCGCATGCAATTGTGTTTCTTTCTGCATTTCAGAACTGCACAGGTATTAATGGATTAAATCTAGATAATTTGCAAAATGTGACCTCATCAAAGGATTCTGGTGGCAGTGGCGTTGGCTATGACGGAAAGCTGACTGGCAACTATTATCGCTTCATCCCTGGGTATTCTTGCGCAGGACAGCCGGCAGCCAAAGAGATTATTCAAGTGCAAGATCAAGGTACCACGTTGGTTAGCAATTCATTACTTCAGTGCGAGTCTGAGCAAGTAAATCTTCCTAAGGCCGCAATCGGTGAGTCGCCATTACAGACTGAATTTATCACATATAATGATTTGATTTTTAAACATCTCGATGGGGTTGTTTCACAAATTCCAGATCAATTGCCTGAAGTTCTATGCCGCGATGACTTTGAGAGCCCGCAGATTGAGATCGTCACTCACTATGACAGGGTAAAGTCCCAAGCCCTGGGGCGGATTTATCACAAAAATTCAGATGGTTCGGTTTCAGGCACTTTGGATTTCAATGTAGCTAGGGTGCTTTCTCCCTATCAAGTTAACTATCAGTCGAGCGAGTTGCAACTTTCTGTCGATCTTCAGCATCCTGTCAGTGGAACCCATCGTTTTAAAGGAAGCCTTGGCGGCTCAAGACCAGTCACTTGTGTAACCGGAGGCTTACTTGATGTCAGTGCTTGGCCGCTTCACCAAGTTACGGATTTCCGAACCAGCAACATCACTATCAACTATGCGACCAATTCAATAGTTGTCACCCAGGATGACGCGACGGGAAGTATGGAAGGGCGGAAGTTAATTCAAATTACCCCAGACGGTTCATACTTTGATCTTACGACAAATCTTCTTAATTCTCAGTATAAGGTCAACACACTGACGATATCCATTTCAGGAGCGCCCCTAATGGTAGGCAGTGGCGTTAATAAATTATCTTGGCGCGGCCAAGAATACTTTTTTATGGATTTACTGAATCGTAGGATCATTCCATTTGGGGATACAAAAAGCATAGAGAATATAGTCACCCTACCTTCACCGCTACAAAATGGCGAGTTAATTTATAATTTAATAGACGACTCCTCTTCGGGAATTATTAGAAAAATGAATCTTGAAACAAGAAAATTAACCGATGTCTATTTCGCGCGAGCATTACAAATTCGAATATTACCAGATACGAATAAAGTAGTTTCAGTTTCTTTCACCACTAAACGCTCAGTGCTTATTCATGACTTTGCCGCGGGAACGCAAGTAACAATTTCTCCGCCTATTCCAACAAGCTGCTATCCTTCGAATCGTCTAGACTATGGCCTGTATTCCCTTTATGGAGACTACTCAGTATTTCTTGTGTTGCCTAAAGCTAATCTAGCGATCGTTCGCTATAATAATTGCGGAACCTCAGATTCACTCTTATATGGGGTTTCACTGAATAATCAATCCCATATCGATTTTGGACCAAACGCCTGCATTCTTGATTATTCTTTGGACTATAATTGGGTTGAAATTGGTCATGAAATTACAATTCCGCAACCTTACGGGCAAAGTAATCAATCTTGCCAAGCTCTAAATGTGACTCACTATGATTTAGTCCATGGGACAAATTATTTAGTAAAGAATAATCCTTTATTTGCACGCAATCGATTTAAAAATATTACCAAACAAATGATCCCAATGTACACCAATGCGCCGACCCTTCAGGGAATTAATTATAGCGGTTATGGGCAAAGTTTACTTAAGCTTAATGAAAGCCTGAGCTTAGGAATGATTTATTCATCGGAAAAACCACAGCTCATACAATTCAATCAAGTCACCAATCAAACCCAAGAAATTTGCACTTCTGCTAAAGGTGATAAAATAAGCCTTGGTTCTATGAATAAAGATATCGCCTATTTGCTTACCTATAGCGCTAGTGAGCAAATTTATTTTGCTTATAAAGTCACCCCTACAAGCTGCACACAGATTAATAGTTTTCCTTCCATAAAAAATAAAGTTATGGAAATTGCGCTTTCAAAAAGTGGTTTAGGGTTAATCGTAGGTGACGACACTAAGGATTCACCGACGCTGGTTTATTTTATGCCCTTTAATGGGAAGCCAACTTATCTTTTGAATTTATTTGAACAAGACATCTATACTGCGCTTAATTTTAAAATTAATTCAAATACAGGAGAATTATTTTTGAATGGATTCACTAAAGGAAATGGTTTTAATAAGGGCAGCAAAGCCGCTATGCTTTACAAGTTTGTTTTACCCGACGTAACAAACTGATAAATAGTTTCTCGCCCCTTCGGAATTTTTCTGACTAGATTTTCTGCCTCCATTTTTTCTAATACCTCTAAAGCCAATGTGCGGGAAATATCATGCTCGGTTTGAATTTGCTTGGTTGTTAAATAGCCGCAATCCTTTTGTTGCGTCAACAAATGAACAAGATAGCTCTGATGACTTCGAAACATGAGGTCCGCGCGTTGATATTTTACTGATTGTCGAAGAAGCAGCTGATATGAATTCTTACTTACTTGAATTTCAGCATTGATGTTTTTAGTTAAAAAAGTAGAACGTAAATCCCCAATGAGTTGCTGGATTCTGTGTGCAGCAAGTGACTTGACAAAATACTCGCCAGGAAAAAGATCGTTGAAGAGTCGCCCGAGGGAGATTGGACGATAAAGGTCCTGACTTAATAAAAAAAACAGATTCCACAGGCGCTTGTATGGCGCGCAGATCACTGAGTCTCCTAACTTGGCAGTGGTTCGATTCAGAGACAATTCAGTGCTTACTTCCGATGTGTTCCACGATTTCGGAATATTCAACTTCCCTTTGGTTTGTTGTAAAATGTTTTTTCTATATTCCATATAAGGAGTGCCAAAGAAGGCGCGGCAGATATTGTTCTCAGAACCACTCAAGATTCCGAAATGGAAGTCGCAATCACGATAGACCTCCCAAAATTGATGCTGATGGCAGTAGCTGGCGAACTCAGCAACCGCGCTAGTGATTTGAAGGCGCTCTTCCATATTTCGGCTTAAGTTTGCCAGACTTAGGAGATCCCATTTGCGCAACAAAGCCTCAAAAATTGTCGACGGCATTTTGATCCCTTGCGGGAAGTAAGTCTTAATGATTTGTTGTGCTCGGGCGAATTCATTTTGGTAAAAATAGAATTGAGCTTCCAGCTCAACCACACTGAGTTTTAAGTGAGTGGCTCGAGCCTCCTCGGCTAGCCGATAGCTTTCGCGTAGCAAGCGCATAAATTTTTGTGGTTTTCCTAGGACAATATAACTAGAGCAGAGATTTAAATTTCCTACCAAGCGCTGAAGGGGCCGCAGCCCCGAGCGTGAAAGATACTCCTCTAGAATAGTTTTTGCCTCCGGATAGCGCCATTCTGAAATATATGAATTCGCTCGGAAAAGCAAAATGTCTGGTTGATCTTTAGGGTCAATAGTTTGAAATAAGCCAAGACCCTCAGTCTTGGCGCCTAAAACAACCAAGGTGCTTCCATAAACGAAAATTTCATTATCTGTAGGCTTGGTCTCAAGGATTCGGCCTTCTTGTCTAAAGAAAGGCTGTAATATTCTGAGAGCTAAATAGGGATATCCGGCTCGTCTGGCAAGGGCGGCCATGGGGGCCATTGCTTCCCGTGG
Organism: Bdellovibrionales bacterium; assembly: GCA_031370005.1. Lineage (GTDB taxonomy): Bacteria > Bdellovibrionota > Bdellovibrionia > Bdellovibrionales > Bdellovibrionaceae > JACMRP01. The sequence goes on from JANMPT010000074.1 coordinate 23,584, forward strand.
TGGGTTGCCCGTCAAAAGCTTCTTTAGTTCTAATGATACCTGCTGATGCTTTCGCGCCAGAAGCAGCGCCTCGAGTCCATTAAGGCGGTGAGTCCAATTTGAGTCAAGCATATGAACTTATCGGATCAAATATGGAAAACTCAAGTTTTTCTCAATATGAAACAAAATCTTAACCAGTCGATAACTCAGTTAAAAACTTATTTTAGCCACGAATTTCCTGATTCGAAAAATAGAATGCACTACTTTAACCTGTATACAGATTGAAAACCTGGAGGACGAAATGAAAAAGATAATTAAGAAACTAACAAACTTACTGCCGACCTCTATGAAGTATAGCCTTTATCGGTCACTTGTTAGAGTTCCCGATGTTGATATGAATCAAGTTGTTTTCAAACTGGCAGAGACACGGGAGGAGCTCGAAGGCGCTTTTGCAATCCTTCATGATTCTTATGTCGGAGTTGGCTTGATGAAGCAAGTCCCTTCAGGATTACGAGTTACACCATACCATGCACTGAACTCTTCGGTAACTCTGATCGGAAAGGTTGACAGTGAAATCGTCGCAACACTTACTATAATTATGGATAGCAAGCTTGGATTGCCCAGCGATAATTTTATCGACCTATCGAAACTTCGACAAGGTGGAAATCGTCTCGCTGAGATTTCGGCCCTGGCAATTAAAAAAGAATATCGAGGTCGAATGCTATTCCATTTGTTAAAATATATGTACGAATGGTGCACCAATTACCTTTCCATTAATCATCTTATTGCAACTTTAACGACTGACACCAAGGCCTTTGAACTTTATGAATCTATTTTGTTTTTCAAAAAAATCGAAAATAAAATAGAGGCCAACTATGCATTTTCAAATTTTCGGCCCGTAATTGCTGAGCATCTGAATTTAGATGAAGCACGGGGGTTATTTGAGAATCATTATTCGCATAAAAAAGGAGCAAAAAATTTATATAGCTTCTTCGTTGAGCAGAAATCGCCGAATTTTCAATTCCCTGATCGCTCATATTTTACAATTAACTATCCGGTCATGAATTCGGAGAATTTTTCTTACTTCTTCACGGAAAAAACCACTGCGCTTTCTGATATGTCCGAAAAAGAATTGCTTGCTTTGAGTTCCATCTTTAGTGGTCTTGATCATGCAGGCTTGATTGACGAGGTGTTGCAGCAACGCAATATTTTCGAGATAAATCGCTTCCCGCAAAAAGAGCGCTTTGAGGTTTCTATTTTTACTACCGCCATAGTTAATCAACAGCTTATTAAACTTCGTGTTTTAGATATTTCAGATAATGGAATTAAAATCGCAAGTAAATATATAGTAAATGATAGGGTCGACATATCAATTCCTGCTGCAAACGGTGGTACATATAGAATCACTGCACGGAAAGTGTGGGAAGATGAATATGGTGTGGCGGGTTTGAAAATAATTTCTGCTGATGAAAGATGGTATACAATGATTCAACATTTTAACAAGAAGCAACAGGGTCAAAAACTGCAAGCGTCTTCATAGGCAAGATGAAAATTACTTCTGAGTTGCAACCATTAGATTATAGAATCCAGTGACTCGGTCTACGAACTCAATTGTCTCACGGCCACGAGCATAGCCATATTCCAAGCTTGCCACATAGGAGGGGTTTTCAAGCAAAGGTAAAACTGTTCGTAGGTGACGCCAAGAATAGGGGTTTTTTCCCTGTTTCACTGCAAGCTTTTGTGCGTCACGTAAGTGACCATAGCCCATATTGTATGCGGCTAAAGCCAAACAAGTACGATCTTTAAAATTCAAATTGCGGGGGGTCTTATTCAGTAAATAGCGTAAGTATTTTGCCCCGCCCCAAATGCTTTGAAGAGGGTCCGTACGATCCTCAACTCCCAAGTGGCGGGCAGTATCCTGAGTGAGTTGCATCAAGCCACGCACGCCAGTGTAACTAATGGCCTCCCTGTCCCATTGAGACTCTTGGTAAGACACTGCCGCAACCAGCTTCCAAGGTAGCCCGTGTTCACGTCCAGCGCTGCGAAACTTGCGGACATAGCGAGGCAATATCCGACGAGTCTGCTTTAGGAAGTATAAGACGTCATGACGGTCAAGCTCTGAGAGATAAAGCTTATAGCGATCGCTGATGCGCATAAGCGCATCAGCGCGGCCAGCTTTTTGAAACCAAATTTGAAGTAAGTGATTCAGATCAGTTAGATCAGGGCGAACCAACCAGCTTAATGAGTAATTTTCAGTCAGTGAGGTGACTTTTTCTACGTTGCGATAGTAGCGAGTATAGAACTCGCCTTCGAGATTTTCGGCGACCACACAATCAAGTTCTTTATCAGCCATTTGTTCAAACAAAAATTTTGGTGACGCCAAGGCTGCGACCTGGATCTTGATTCCAGGGGCTAATCTCATCAAGCGTCGAGTGATATTATCGACATTGTCTTTAGAAAGAATGGCGATATCTTTATTTTTGAGGTCCGCCACATTGGCGACTTGGGCTTTGGTTCGACAGAAGAGACCTAAGAAAGTTTCTTCATAAGCAGGTCCCACCAAAAAACCTTGATTGCTTGCAGGGGTAGCCATGCGAGCGGCAGCGATATCACCTTGGCCCGCAGACAGGGCTCTTTTCATTTCAACTTCATTTGCAACCGGAATAAACTTAATTTTAAGATTATAGTGTTCTGCGAAGTTTTCTAGCAGGTCATGATCGATGCCGAACTGGTAACCCGTCCTATCTGTTGAGTAGATCATTGGGTTCTTTAGGGTCAGAACTTTAATCTCAGATTGGCCTTGGACCTTCTCTAAGCTGGCGGCTTCATCCCAATAAATGGCATCGCAGCCATTCATTACCATGGTGGTTAGGCCGAGTAGTATGGCGAATAACAGGGGTTTGAACTTCATCATGCAGAGGTCGGTTTAGTCGGTGGCGACCTATTGCGCAAGCCTTAGAGGGTGAATTTATATGAGATTATGGCGAAAGTGCCTAGAATCTAATTAGAGCTTATTAGTCTGAAAAAAATATAGTTGGAACAAGGGTTTAAGCTCCTCTAAAATCTCAATTTGTTTTCAAATATTACGCGCATGCTCTGCGAGAATTTGATTCCAGCCACCTTTGATATCAAAAACATTTAAAAAACCATTACTTTGCAGAGCAAGGACAAGCTCCAAAGACCGCGCTCCATCAGGGCTAAGGACAACTATCGGGCTGTCTTTTGAATGATTGTTAAGTGCCATGAGGAGTGTGGCCGTGCTTGCCGTGGCAAGATCGCCCTCAGGAAGTTGTAAAAGGTTGGCGTCTAAATGCATTTTGTATAAGTGTGAATAAATAGGGCTAGTATCAACTCCAAGATTAATAAAAACAAAACCCACGCGACCTTTAATAAGATTATCGAATTGGAAAAAGCCAATAGTTTGTATGTTTGGATGTGACATTAATCCTCCTTCTTTTTTTGGCCGGAGTTGGGAAGGTTTTTAGAGATAAGAATCACTGTGACGAGTGCGGACAAAGCAAGAAGTCCAGAAATTATAAACGGCGAAGTGATCGCAATTTTTTCATAAACGAAACCACCAAGCGCTGGCCCTAATATTCGGCCCAAAGAGGCCAAGCTTTGGGCGACGCCCATAGTGACGCCCTGTTCGTTCATGCCAGCAAGCAAACTAATGCTCCCTATTGTTGCTGGATTGGTAAAGCTGGTTCCCAAAGCTAAAAATGTCATGGTGACGCCCATCCAAGGAATGCTTGGCGCAAAAGCAATTCCGATGAGGCCAAGGGCAAAACTAGCAAGGCCTATGCGCAAGGTTTTGCGTTCACCCCAAATAGGAATAAGCCGACGCACCAGGATGCCTTGGGAGAAAACTGTAATTACGCCAATATATGCAAAGCCGAAGCTGACTTGTTGGAGTTTCCAGTCGAATTTTTCAGCCATAAATAAAATCAGGGTGGCTTCCATGCCAGACATAGCTAAAGAAGAAAGAAAATAAACACTGAGCAATGCACCCATGGTTTTTTGTGCGAGATAATGTTTTAACAGTTGGAAACGCTTTTTTCCGTGAGTATTTTTATTTTTTTCTGTGAGGGACTCCTTCAGGAACTTCAAGCCAAAAAAGAAACCCCCGAGGCACAATGCCCCGACCCAAAGTGCGCAGAAGCTTGTTTGAAAATGTGGAGCATCTGAAATGTGCTGACCCCATAGAGCAAGGGCTCCGCCCAGTGCGGGACCTACCACAAAACCCAAGCCAAAGGCTGCGCCGATCAAGGCCATACCTTTGGAGCGTTCATTTGGCGGTGTAATGTCTGAAATATAAGCGGAGGCCGTGGAAATACTCGCCCCAAAGAAACCAGCAAAAATGCGCGCGACAAAAAGCCACTCAAGGGACCTTGCCCACGCAAAAACAAGATAAGAACAGGCCTCGCCCAATAGACAGAAAAGCAAGATCGGTCGACGCCCCATGCGATCGCTGAGTTTTCCCCAGAAGGGTGCAAATATGAACTGCATAAACGAATACACCGACATCAGAAGGCCGGTTTGCAATGCGGTTGCTCCGAAATCACGACTTAAGATGGGGATGATTGGAATTAATATTCCAAAACCAACAAGGTAAATGAAAACGGTAAAAAATATGATAGCAAGTAGTGATTTATTTGGCGGGGCGGACAAGTTCTTTACCTCGTTTCTATTCCTGTTAATATGGGAGAGTTATGAAAATTGCAAATACTCTGTGTACATACGTGCTCACATTAAATTTTTTAGTGCTTGTCGGCGAAACTGCCTGGGCCTCTTTTGACGATTACCAACATTTTCGCAAAGGAACTTATGATCTTGAGATAGAAACGCAGTATTTTAAAACTGATGCGAACTATATCAGCTCTGGAAGCTCCTATCAGAAGCTACCTTACGGCCAATCCTATGATATCTACAATGTCTATTTGAAGGCCCGTTATGATTTGAGCAAAAAAAGCTCCTGGTATGGAAATCTCGATATCTCCAATGCCTCCAGTTATGGGCTTAGTTACACCCGCGCAAATTCTGCCGTATCAGATGCAAAACTGGGTTACGCTTATCGGCCTTATAGCAATTTGTTTGATGTGATCACAGACTTCAGCGTGGTAATTCCTTTTAGTAAAGTCGATGTGAATACGGACTCCGTCTTGGGTGGAGAGGGTGTGATTGAGGCGACGGGCCTTTTGCGAATTCAAAAAGACTTCAGTGCTCTCTCAGCATTTGGCTATATTGGTGGAACATTTCGTCAAAGCCGCTCGTCGCTTTTGCCTTGGGGCTTGGGGGTTCAAGCATTCTACCCTAAGTGGGGCTGGGGTGGAAAAGTATTTGGTTACCAAAGCATTACCGATGATCCAGATACCAATAACAAGATCCAACGCACGATAGTGACTGACCGAGTGGATGCAGGCAGTTTAAGGTTTTACTCTGTAAATCCTTCTGTGATTGATTCTGAAGTTTTTATGAAATTAAAAATCAAGAATGCATGGGTTATCGGAGTCGGCGGGGGAGCAACCATCACCGGAGTCAATACTGCAGCTGGATACCATGCGGGTGTTAGTCTCATGTATTCCTGGGATAGCGAACCCAGCTATTATTTAAAGAAATTTCCAGTATCGACACAGGAAGATGATTTGGGTTCTGAAAAAAAGGTCCCTGAATTTAAAGAAGAGATCGACGATGGCGTAGATCAAAACATTTTTCGTAAAAAGGGCACGCCAAACCCTACGCCAAGACAAGGGACAGATTTAACTCCAGCCAACGAAAACGTGGTTGTAAGAAGAATTGGGCCAAGGCCGCCAGCAGTGCGAAGCCGAGAGGCCATCGATGGCGGTGAAATGCAGTTAAAGCTCAAAAAGAAAAAGAAGAAGAGGAAATCCTCTTAGGCCGATATTAATGCAATGGCTTTGGTTATAATGCTAATATGGAATCCCGACCCGAGACGTCAAAGGCATCGGTTCACTAGGGCTTAAGGAGTCCAAGTCTACGTCGAATTTCATCAAGATTTAACCCGAAGATCTCCACGGATTTATTGCGTCCTGTTTCACCTTTAAGAATTCTAATTTGGCGCTTAGGAATATCAAGTGCATTCGCCAGGAATTCAACAAGAGCCGTATTGGCCTTGCCGTCTATGGGGGGAGCGGTGATCTTAATTTTAAGAGCCCCATTGTGAGGCCCGATGATTTCGTTTTTGGAAGCTTTGGGTTGAACGAAGAGGGCGAGTTTTATGCCTCCTTCGGTTTTGGTGAACACTTTAGCCTGCGGATAGTGGGGAAATTTCTGTGGATTTTCCATTTCCTTGTGCAGATGTGATGTTGTGATTTGGCAATTGCATTTGCGGCATGTACTTCTCGCCCTGTTCAAGTAAAGTCAAATGAGCTTGAACCAATGCTTTTAAGTTAGCTTCAAATTGCATGCGAGCACGCTTTAAATCGGTGATTTCTTGGTAAGTTTTTTTCAATGAATCACGAGAGTCTCGAATGATCATTTCGGCCTTTTGATTTGCATCAGCAATGATGAGTCTTGCTTCTCTTTCAGAATCTTGGCGAAGACGCTCTGTCATTTGTGAGGCGGTCGTAATGGTAGTTTTTAGAATCTGATCGCGCTCTCTGTAGTCTAGAAGACTGAGTTCTTTTTCACGAAGAGCTTCTTTCAAAGAATTTTTTTCTTGAATGAGGGCTTCCATTTGTGATGCGATCTGAGCCATAAAGTTATTAACTTCTTCAGCGTCAATGCCCATCATTTTTTTACCAAAAGACTTGTGAATAATATCGATAGGAGTAATTTTCATCCTGAGTTCCTCCGTGAAACTAATATTTAAAGTATGTTCTTAAAGTATAATGAACTTATTTTATTTCGCGAGAGATTTCTTTGCTTCGCATGGCTGCTTTTTCAAAGCTAATGCGTAAAGCGCGTTCAATCTCAAGCTCTCTCATAGACTGAAGTCCTGCTGCTGTGACTCCTTTTTTTGAGGCGACCCTGGCCTGTAGCTCCTCAAAAGGAGTATCCTTTTGCTGTGCGGCCAACATCGAGGCTCCCGTAAAGGTTTCTAAAGTCATTCGTTTCGCAGTTTCTTCGTCAAAGCCATGTTCGACGATCCAGTCTTGCCAGTACATCATCATTTCTAAAACGAAACCTGTTCCTGAGGAGCAAGAAACCATCAAGGCTTCAAGCTGGTCTTCGTCTTCGACCTTCAATGTATAACCTAAAGGAGAGCACATGTCGTCTATCGTAGCTTCAAGTGCTTCATCGACGTCATTAAGTAAATAACCAATCACACCCCGGCCGATTACCGACGGAGTATTTGGCATCATGCGGACAAGCCGCGCATTTGGCAGGTATTTTTCTAGAGTTTGCATCTTGATTCCCGCAGCCAGGCTGATAACGATTTGATCATCGTGAAAGGAGCTGGCAATGGGCTCAATCGCGGTCAATAGATCCTGTGGTTTTACTGCGAGGATAATGAGGTCAGAATTTTCAACGAGTGACTCGTTATTGCCGATGCTTTGAATTTTATATTGGTCAGCAAGTTTTTGTAATTTTCCTGGAGTACGGTTTGAGACAAGAATCTGGTCGCTTGTGGCCACTCCGCTTTCCAACATCCCCTTAATTATGGCCTGAGCCATATTGCCGGCACCCAGAAAGCCGATTTTTTGACGCTTTAAGAGTTGATTCATTGTAGGTCCTTTAGTTCTTTCTTGTTCTCTCTCCGAAGAGTATCGTTCCCAGTCTAACAATGGTAGCTCCTTCCTCTATTGCCACATGATAGTCGTGGCTGGTCCCCATAGATAGTTCGTGCAAATGATGTCTGCCCGCACCACGTTTTTGTAACTCAATTTGGAGCCCTCTCAGTTCCCGAAAATAAGATCGGACATCCTCCGGGTTATCTGTTAGAGGTGGCATGGTCATCAATCCGGTTATTTCAAGGCCCAGAAGCGCTGAAATCTCTGACCAATGCTCGAGGAGCGTTTCGCGATCAAAGCCGCCCTTTGAAATTTCTTGAGCGAGGTTGACCTGGATAAGAACCTTCTGTGTGGTTTTTATTTTTTCAGCATGAGCAGAAATCGCCTTGGCCAGCTCAAAGGAATCAACCGAGTGAATTAGTGCAAAATTTCCTACCACGAGTTTAGCTTTATTCTTTTGTAGAGTACCGATAAAGTGCCACTCAATATCAAGGTCCTTTAATGTTTCTTGTTTAAGCAGGGCTTCTTGAACATAGTTTTCCGCAAACAGCTTGTGTCCTGATGAGTAAAGACGACGAACTTTTTCAATGGGCTGTAGCTTGGACACAGCTAGAATTTTTAAGCTCTCGCGTGTGCGGTGCAGTTTTTTAAGCAAGTCATTACACTCTTGGTGAATCGCTTCTAAGCTCATTTATTTACTCTTTCAATAGACCACTTCATTTTCGCCAATATATTTTCGAAAGCTTTAACAGGTAGTCCGACAATATTGTCATACTCGCCGATAAATTGTTCTACAAATTTTCCGCCAAGGCCTTGTACTGCGTAAGCACCGGCCTTATCCATGGGTTCGCCAGACTGGATATAGGTCCAGATTTCATCATCGCTGAGGTTCCGAAAACTCACTTGGGAAGTCTCAATGTGAGACGCAATTTTCCCTCCTAGACTTTCGACAAGGTATAGTCCGGTTTTTACCTCGTGTGTTTTCCCAGACAAAAGTTTTAAAAAATTATAAGCTTCGACCTGATTCCGTGGTTTTCCAAGAGTTTGAGTGTGATAGACTACCATTGTATCCGCAGTCAGCAGCAGGAAGTCTTTATGGGAAGTAATTTTCAGCTCAGAAAATGCGACCTTGGCCTTGCGTGCAGCAATGTCCAAAATCTGCTCATCAATATTCAGGTTTTTGTCAGGTATTTCCGATACTTTAACTGGATGCACATTAAAGACAAAACCAGCGGTTTGAAGCAATTGTCGGCGGCGGGGAGACTCAGATGCCAAAATTAATTGGTACATAACATAACTTGAACACAAAGGGAGATGAATGGGAAGCGCAGATTTAATGCTTATTGCAGGCTTCGTGTTGGGGGGACTTAGTATCTACCTCTTCATTTCTGCATTGTTTTCAAGCAATAAAGATTCGCAACAGCTCTCATGGGCTAACAGCGGTGAGCCGAAAAAGTCAAAATCCCCAGTGATTAACCTCTCTCGTCCCTTGGTTCATCAATTTACTTTACAACATGCAATGAGAGTAAAAAGCCTGAGTTATCGTAAGCGAGTGCGCAAATATATTCTAACCTCAGGACTGTCTTCGGAGTTGAACGAGGATGAGTTCATTGGTTTACAAATCTTGTGGGGAGTAATGTTCCCGGTTTTCTTAGCTGTGATGAATTTTGCATTGGCTTTGGACATGCCGACAGTGCTTTTAATCGCCATGGGTCTAGGTGGCTTTGTTTTTCCTCAGATGCACGCAAGCGCAGAGAAAAAACGTCGTGAGATTTCTGTCCGAGGTGATTTACCATTCTTCATTGATCTTTTGGCTTTATCGGTGGAGGCAGGCTTGGATTTTTTTGCAGCGATTCAAAAGATTGTTGAAAAGGCTCAAGGCGGGGACAGCGTCTTGGCCGATGAGTTCGGAACTGTATTGAAAGATGTTAAAATCGGGGCTTCTAAAACCCAGGCTTTGAAAGACATGGCAGAGCGTTTGGATATTTCCGAAATTACAAGTTTTGTGGCGGTCTTGATTGATGCCGAAGCCAGCGGTGCCAGTATTTCAAGAGTGTTAAAGGACCAATCAGTGCAAATGCGTCTTGAGCGTTTTGTAAGGGCAGAGAAAGCCGGCGCAAGAGCTTCGCAGGCGATTTTGATTCCATTGATGTTATTTATTTTACCAGCAGTTTTTATTATGGTGTTTGGACCAGTTGCCGTGAGCTTTATTTATGGCGGTGGAAACTAGAGGATGGCAGTGCTAAAGAGCGAAACAAAGAATTTACAACTGATCTCCGAGCTAGATATAGCCGCGACCGAATGGGCGCGCGGAAAAGGCTTGTTGGGCAGAAGGTCTTTGGGGAGTGAGCAGGCTCTTTGGATTCGTCGTTGTAACTCCATTCACACTTTTTTTATGAAATTTACGATTGATTGTGTGTTTTTAGATAAGCAACTGCGCGTGAAGGCGATTTACTCTGATATAAAGCCTTTTCGTTTGGTTTGGCCTGTATGGGGGGCAAGCTCGGTGATCGAGTTCCCAGCAGGGCGAGCAAAAGAATTGAATATAGAGCTCGGGGAGCAACTGAATGTGGGCAATTAGGGTCCTAACAGGCCCGCTGGCGGGCCAAGCTTATGACTTAAAAATGGGTCGAAACCTTATCGGCCGTGCTTCGCATTGTGATGTGAAGATCGCAAGCCATGGCGTTTCTAAAGAACACGCCGAAATCTACATCTATAAAGACAAAATTGTGGTTTCAGATCTTAAATCAAGCAATGGAACCTATGTGAATGGTATTCGTGTGCAGAATGGACTTATCCGTCTAGGTGATAAGGTGAGCATTCACGATGTGATTTTCGATATTATTCCAGCTCCAGATATTCGTCCGACACCAACATCGGCCGTACCAATGCATGGCGCGAGTGTGCCCCAAGCAGGGCCTGGTGGGAATGCCGCTCCAAATTACTATTTACAAGAACAACAACAGACCTATCAGCAACAAGCAGCGCCACAAATGATGGCATCGGAATCTGTGGATTTTGTGCAGCCACCTCGGGGGTTGTTGCAAAACTTAATGCTTCAACTAAAAGAGTATATTGAAAGAGTGGCTCTTCCCGGTGTTTATAAGTTACCTCAGTTGGTGGAATTCAAGTACGTACTGGGTGGCTTTATTGTGGCGTTTATTTTTGCAGTGACACTGTTGTCAATGATTCCCATGGTGCAAATCACTCGTTCGAGTATTTTAGCTGAAAGTAAGCGTCGCGCCCAATCTATTGCAAGAGATGTGGCAATATCCAATCAGCAGATGCTTCTTCAGGGGAATCTTTCTTCACTAAGTACTCATTCGGCGGAAACAGAGGATGGCATCAAAGAGGTTATGATTATTCAGGCCTCCGATGGAATGATTGTGGCACCTGCAAGTCGTGCTGGCGTAACTCCAAAAATTCCATTTGTCCATATGGTCCGGCGAGAGGGCAAGGCGCAGGTTGAACAAATCGATAGTCAAACCATTGGTGCGAGCTTTCCAATTGGTCAATATGATCCGAATACGGGAGAGCCTTCGGTAAAGGCCCATGCCATTGTTATCTATGATATTGGCAGCCTGGCCTTTGATGATGGCCATGTTTTGAGTCTTTTCTTTCAAACTCTGATTCTGGCTTGCTTAGTGGGTCTACTTCTTTTCTTCTTTATGTATAAGTTAATTGAGTATCCGATTGTAAGCCTGAACAATCAATTGGATGTCGCTCTTCGTGATAAAAAAGATTCCACCGATGTGAATTTCAGATTTCCAGCATTGCAGAGTCTTGTTAGCAACATCAATAGTCTACTCAGTCGTTACTTACATGGCGGCGGCAACGATGGTGGGTTAGTGAATATGGTCGGTCGCGATGCGGAGGCCGAAAATCTTGTACAGTTAATGGGTTATCCGACCATAGCGGTGAGTGGTGAGGGGCGTATTATTTGCGTTAATGGGAACTTTGAGCAGATATCTCATGCATTGAGTGCACAGCTAAATCATCAGACTCTGAGCGCAATTCCTGATGTGGCACTTCAGCAGAACTTACAGCATTTGATGCAGAAGTCTCGGGAGCTTCCGGGGGTCATTCAAACAGATCAGTTGGAGTTCAGTGGGCATAATTGCCGAATACACTGTCAAGCCATGGGTGTTGAAAACAACACAATTGCGTATTTCGTGATTTGTATCACGCCAATTGAGGAGAGCGAATAGTGGGAACTCCTCAGCTTAAGAATGGCATAAGTTTTAAAATTCAAATTCAGCGAGGGCCTCTTGCTGGACAAAGCTATTCTTTTGATAAGGCAGTGGTGGGGATCGGTCGCGGGACAGAAAATGATCTTATTTTATCCAATGATCTTCGCGCAAGCCGAAAGCATCTTGAAATTCATTGGGACGGGGTCGACTTACGGATCCAAAATATCAGTTCAAAAAATTTTTTGGCGGTTAATGGCAGCCAAGTAGAGAGCGCCAAGCTCGAGTCAGGCTCTATTGTGTCCGTAGGTGAGACTGAGTTCCGCATTGACTTCGAAAATGTTGCAGACAATGAATTTGCAGAGCCTAAAACGAAAGTGTTTTTCGAAGAGCCCGTTGTCACTCAAATGCCAGTTTTGCAGCAAACTCGTCCAAATCCCGTGCCATTTTCTATGGCGTCCGTGGGCCCAGTAGGCATGAGTGGTACTGGTGTGCATTCGAGCCCTCGTTTGCCCCCTCGCGCTGCAGTTGGCACCTCTAAACTTCGTTTTTATATTATTGTCGCCATCATAGGTATTGCTTTTGCGTGGCTGATGAATTCCAAGGTCACTAAAAAGAAAGAACTAAGCTTCCGTTCCTCTGAGCAAATTGAAAAAGACATGGAAAGCTCCCGGGAGGAGCTACAAGAGTTTGAGGTTAGAAAAGAAAAACTTGATAATGTACAATTTCAAAGAGCTCAAGAGAACTACATCCGTGGTTTTCGAGATTATAAGCAAGGCAATTTTGGAAGGGCGCGCGAATCTTTCCAGGTGGTCTTGAACTTGGATCCAGATAATGAGCTTGCAAAACGTTATTACCAGTTGGCGAAGTTGAAATTCGATGAGCTTGTAAAGTTTCACATGCTTCAGGGCAATCGCTATCGAGAAAAGAAAAGTTGGAGGATGTGCAAATCAAGTTATTTTCATGTCATGACGATGGTGAGTAATAATCAAGATCCTATTTTTAAAGAAGCACGGCAGTACTACGATCAGTGTTCACTAGCACAGGAGGGTAGATACTAATGGCACGCCTCCGGGTGCGTTTGCGCGGTAAAATCACTCTAGAAATCCAGCTGTCGCCAGAACGCTCTTATATGGCAGGTCGTCGCGACGATTGCGATATTATTCTTTTAAACGGGAAGGGGATTTCCCGAGAGCACTTTAAAATATTTTTCGCTGAGGACAAATGGTATCTCGAAGTTCTTTCTAGATTTGGTGATGTGCTTTTTGATGGCGAAAAGATTCAGCAAGCAACTCTTGAAGGCCAAAGGCTTTTTTACTTGGGGCCGTACGAATTTGAATACTCTGAAAACTCTTCAGATCTAGTCCCTTCGCCTAAGTCATCGAATTATCCGGAGCCCCTATTTAGCCCGGCATTCGCAGAAACAGAAGAGGATGAAAAGACCTTTGTTGGTGCAACCCACAGTATTCCTTATATCAAAGTAGTGATCGAAGGCGGTGAGGTTAAGGAGCTTTTTAAGCTTGAAGGCGGTGACACCTGGGTCGCTGGGCGGGATGCAACTTGCGATATTATAATTCGCGATCAGCGAGTGAGTCGTCGCCAATTTGAAGTTCGTCGTCAAGGGAGTCAGTTCCAAATTATGGATCTAGGAAGTGTGAACGGAACTTTGGTTAATGGCAACCCGGTCTCGTCCATCGAGCCTGTAAATATTAAAAGTGGTGATGCTATCAGCGTGCTTGATAATCATCTTTATTTCGAGTTGCACGATCCTGACTTTAAGTCTCGGATGGAGTTGGTCAAAGTTGATATTCCAAACCCCCTTGTGGGCATCAGTCAAGGCACAGTTCCTATGGGAAGCCAATACCCACAGCCGCATTTGGATTATGGTTTTCCGACACAGCCGGTGGTCAATAGGAAATTTGATTTTGAAAAACACCGTGTGAAGATAATTGCCGGTGCCGTGGTCCTTTTAGGAGTGGTTTATTTTTTCAGCGATCAAGGCAATGTGTCGAAGACCGTGCCACAACAAGCGGGCGGAGTTTTTAAATCCCAAGATATTTTTAATAGACTCTCGCCCGAGCAGCAGATCTTAGTGAAACAAACTTATATGTTGGCAAAGAATCTCTATATGCAGGGGAAATATGAACTGGCGAAAGCTGAAGTAACAAAAATCTACGAACTTGTTCCTGAGTATGAGGACACCAAAGATATCGAGCGTTTGGCAAATGAAGCCTTAGCAATTCAAGATCAAAAACGCCAACAAGAGGAGCTCGAGAAAAAAGAAGCCGATAACGAAGAAAAGATTCAGAAAGTCGTTGCTGAGTGTAAACCGAAAATCAATGCGGATTTTACAATTGCGCAGCTCGAAGACTGTGTGAGTCCCGCCCTGCAGTTCAATCCGAATCATCCTGCGATTGCAGAGCTTCGCCATCAAGTTGAAGAATTGGTGAGCCAGAAGCAGATCAGAGACAGTCAAAAGGCAGAGTACAAATCACAAGTTCATAGGCTGCATGGACTTTTTAGTAAAGCTGAGAGCAGCTTTAAGCAAAATCAGTACTTACGTGCAATTAAAGAGTACCAAGTGGTGACAACTTCAGGCTTGCCAGATCCAAATGAGTTAAAGCCCCAAGCACGACGAAAGATCGCGGCGATTCAGCAGACACTCAAGCAAAAGATAGATCAGTTCACACAAGAAGCCGATGCGGCTTATAAAGATCAAAAACTAAAAGAGGCAATTTTAATTCTAAGAAAAACTCTTGATGTGGACCCAAATAATAATGAAACCAAGGATAAATTGTCCCGCTATGTTTTAGAGCTCAAAAAACAAATGATGGTTCTTTATCAAGAGGGTATTCTTGAAGAAAGTTATGGCAACGTCGAGGGCAGCGAGAACCGTCCTGGCGCTAAAGACAAATGGAAAAAAATTATGAACCTCGATATTCTAGATGGTGAATATTATGGCAAAGCGAAAATAAAACTTAGAAAATATGGAGCGATTTGATGAGAATAGTGGAACGCTCCTATTCGACTAAAACGGTTCGCCCTAGGCCGGTTATTTACACAGAGCCTGATGGTTCTTTTATGGTCATCTCGACATCATGGGGAAGCCCCGAGCATGCGGATAGAGTGAATGAAGACGTTGCAAAATATATTCAGGGGGCTAAAGCCGACGTCGAAGTTACATCCCCTTTTGAGTTTCTGAGCTCACTGACAAATGAAGCCAATTATTTAAGAATAGCAGCGCTAATCTCCAATGAATCTTTGTATCGCAGTAATAATAAAAGTGATTATCAGGCCGGAGTGGAGACGCTTTTGCTTCTTCACAGTGGTTCGCAAGTTGCCTACGCGCAAGTTGGGGCCCCGCACCTTTTAATACAAAAACGAGATCGAGTACCTGTTCCCATTTCAGTGAGTTTTGATGCAGGCTTTGAAATGAGTCGCGAGGATCAAGATCCGTTTCCACCGCTACCACAGACAATTCTCGGCTTGGATTCGAGTCTTAATATTCGAGCAGGGGATTTTCGTGTCGATATTGGAGATCGGCTAATTCTTTATGCTGGTGGTGTTTGGCCAAAGTCTCTTTGGAGCTCGAATCAGGCAAGTGATCTTCAGTTGCTTACTCAGAAGTTGGTACAAATGAACCCGGAGTCGCCATTTTGGTTAGGCATTGTCAATTTTGAAGACAATACTTAGTCCTCCTCTTGCCAATTGCTGCTGTTTTGAAGTGACTTCATGAGGTTGTTTTTCTGTTTTTGAAACTCGGGAAGGCTTAGCACTAACTCTGTAAGCTCAGGGCCCACTTGAAATTTGGCAGGAGTGTCCCAGATGAGTGTGGTTGCAAGGTTTCCCTGTTTGATATTCTGATCCACTAAGAAGTTAAAATAGGCTCTTTCAAAGCGACGTTTCTGCGTGTCTTTGGAAAGACTGCGCAGGTCTGCTCTTTGCCAATCAATGAAGTCCAGAAAAAGAGTGTTGTCGCATTTTTTTAAATCCATTGAGTCCAGTTTTGGAATCGATAAAAGGCGTAGGCAGGGGTCTTGAAACGCACTAAAGCGAACGCTAGCTCCAGTGGCACCATTTTTTTCGGCAACAAATTGCCACACGAGTTGCTCCGCTTTTTGGCCAATGGTTTTGAGACTATTCCAGTCTTTTAGCTCAAAAGCTAATTGAGCGGCCCATCGTAAAATCTCTGGATCGGGAGTCTTGCCATTAGTTTTAGTTTTTAGGTCACTAAGTAGAGATTTTTTTTGATCGGCCCGCATCCAGCGAGAAAGATCGGGCGTGTATTTTTTAATAACTTCTTTAGTATATCCAAGCCAAGGCTCTGCCTCCACAGCATCAAGGGCCGCAAGAATTTGCTGCCGCTCTTCACCTGGAATTTCTTCGCCGCGAAGGGGATTAATTTCATTGCGGTCAATGAGGGTATTAAATGCCTGAGAGTTATGATCATAGATGAAAAGAGTATGATTACTTAGAACCGCAGAACGGCGATTACTGAAGCCGCGCCACTGTGCCCAGTCGGACTCTAGGAGCATTAGGCGATTTTCCGGCCAGTTCACTTGATTTTTTTGAATTAACCGCGACAAAGAATAAACTGAAAATATTTCTGCAGGCTTATTTGGATTTTGGGGCATACCAACAAGTTCAAATAGGCTTTGCCCAAGATCTACGAGACTGACATTGCGATCGATTTTCCATTGTAAGGCATCATCGTGGTCTTTTTGTGGGAGCTTTATGAAAAGAGCGACTTGAGTATTTTCACTATGAAGATTGCTGGGGCCCAATTCATTTGGGCGGTCGTCGCTCGTGTGACCATTGAGCCCGACGACGATGAGTGTAGTATTGTTCCAACGTTGCGCGGTCTTGAGTTCACTAAAGAGCGTATATAGATTGTTATCGAGTTCGTCGAGTTGGCTCTCGTGGGAAAGATTTCGAGCTTCGCCGAACTCATTGGTAGTAAGGGTATTTGTGAATGTAAGATCCGGAGCGTAAACCATTGCGAAGAAGTTTGAGGAGCGCCCGAGGTCCAGACGAATCCACTGTAGCAATGATTTTATAGATGATATGAAGGGTCTATAGAGGGATTGCCGGGACGGAACGATGTTGTCGTCAAAAAGCTCAAAGCCTTGATTAAGTCCGGACTTTCTCCAAACAGGAGGGCCCCCGGAGAAAAATGCAGTACGATATTTTTTTTCTAAAGCAACTTCGGCTACTGTTACAAACTGAGGAGCAAGGCTCGGTTGTCCATTGTTGCGCACCCGATGTTGAAAAGGATAAAGGCCAGTTAGGATGCTGGCTAGAGTTGGCACTGTTAAAGTTGAGGGATTGAAAGCGTGGGTGAAACGCACGGATTCTTTACAAAGAATTTCGAAGCCAGATTTCTTTGTATTTGTCATGTCTTCGTTACAGAGAACATCAAGGACACTGAGGTTATCAACCGCAATAACCAGTATGGAAGGTTTTGTAGAAGACTGACAGGATGGCTGGACTAGACTTGCTGCCAGTACCAATAATATTGCAATAATAGAGGATGCCTTGACCGCATTCATGAGATTTAGTGATAATGATTTAATTATCTAGGAGAGTCAAAGAAAGGACCATTCATGCCCGTACTTAGCGAGAAAATTTTTGCAGTCGCTCATTTGGCCGATCAGGTTGTTTTGTGGATCTTGGTGGTGTTGAGTGTTTTGAGTATTGGCATGATCTTAGAAAGATTTTTCGCTCTTCATAGAATCTCAGCACAATCGGCACTCGTGCGCACGCGCATCCGTATGGCTTTACAGAGCAATAGTGTTGAGGATATCGAAATCATTGCTAAAGATATTGAGAGCCTTGAGGGGCGCGCGGCGAGTTACGCTTTAAAACATATGAAAGACAGTGGTAGCCGCGGATTGGAGGAGGTTTTTAATACCTTCTCGCTGACTGAGAAACCTGATCTAGAAAGATTCCTGAGCTTTTTGGCGACTGTTGGTTCAAATGCTCCCTATATTGGTTTGTTGGGAACGGTTTTGGGAATCATGAAAGCCTTTAATGATTTGGCAATGTCAGCAGAGGCGGGTCAGCAAACTGTTATGGCGGGGATTTCATTGGCGCTTGTTGCGACGGCAGCGGGTCTTTTTGTGGCGATTCCGGCAGTTATTTCATACAATTATTATAGCAAAAAAGTTCGTGGTATTATGCAAGGCCTTGAGGCCGTTAAGGAGCTTTGTCTCGCGTACGCCAAGAAAAAAGGTGTGTAGTATGGCAATGAAGATGGATCTCGACAATGAAGCCATAGCGGACATTAACGTTGTTCCGCTTGTGGATATCATTCTTGTGGTGTTGATTATCTTCATGGTGACGGCACCTATGTTTATTAAACCGACAATCAATGTGAATTTGCCAAAAGCAGCCAGCGGCGATCAGACAGCGCCGAGCAAATTGAATATTGCATTGACGGTGGATGGTCGTATAAACCTCAATGGAGTTTTTGTGGACGAAGCGACCGTTAGGCAAAGGGCTATGGATGAAGTTGTTAAAAACGCAGATGTTCAAGCCATAATCTCAGCAGATAAAGATGTCCCTCACGGAAAAGTGATAGGCCTCCTAGACATTGTTAAAACCGCCGGCGTAAAAAAATTCGCCATCTCAATCGATAAGAAATAAAAGGTACGCCCTACCTTTTTCGGATGCATCTAGTCGAAGTGGGGTAGGCTTAGTTCAACTATTTTTCCGTTATTTTTATCCTGTTGAATTTTAAACTCATGTTTTTTGAGACCCTTGCGAATACAGTTGAGAGCGGAGTCTTCTATTTTTTGGTTTAGCCACCTTAGAGCGGCAAATGGATTTTCTCCGATGATATTGTCTCCACTGACAGGGATGACTGATCTTTGCAGACCAAAAATATTACGAATTGTACTGTAGGGATAATCTTCGACGTTCTGACAGAGCCCGGCTCTAATTGGATTCTGATAAACATACTTATAAGCATTATAATAATGGGCATCGGTTTTTAACAAGCTACGGTGGTACGGGCCGCCAAATATCTGATTCGTCCTTTTTGAAATTCGACCTATTTCTTTGCTGACCTCTCTTAGGAAATAATTCATCGCTTGATCAAGATTTGAATGAGGAGTTTTAAGGATCATGTGAAAGTGATTATTCATCAGTACGAAATTGTGAATCTCAAGGCTGTAGGCTTTTTGGATAAAAAAAAGATAGTCGCTGTAAATATCCCAGACATCCGGCATCGGAAGTTTATACCACTCCTGATTTCTTGAGCGCGCAGTAATGTGATAAGGGAAGTCCGAGCTAGGAGTAAATTTTTTTCTAGGCATTAAGATCTGGGCAGCAAAAATCTAGCCAGTCCTATATCGCAATAAATTAATATCCGCGACCGGGCGCATCCGAAAAAGGTACGGCGTACCTTTTAAGGCAACGGGAGGTTTTGAGAAAATGAAATAAAGACGTGATTTCTGTGCTGGTTAAGCACTCGCAGGCATCGATAATGTCTAGTCCTGAACGAAGGTGCTCAAAGAACTCGAATTCTTTGATGCTGATTTGCTGAACGTAAACTTGTTGATCTAGTTTGTAGAAAGCTAAACATTGAGGATTTTGCCACTTCTCTGGAGGGACGGACTCGTTTTTTAAGGACTTCCAAATGTCAAAAAGACAAAAATCGGATTTAAGCACATCAAAGTCGCTAACCAACATCAATTTTTTGTCGTCGTTTCCGAGAAGAGTAATAAGCTCTTCTCCAGCCAAAGCCTGCTCAGTAGCGGCATGAAAGACCTTTTTGTGCAGCCATCCTAAATGTGCGAGATCTGCTAAGAAGGGGAACTCTTGGCTAATCGGATGAGAAATTAAAAAATCAATAAACTTAACGGAGTAATCAGAAAGATTATAGCTGAGAGAAGAATGTAAAAAAATGAACTCGCGGCAGACTTCAAAAAAAAGATCATCTCCCAGAACGGACCAAACTGATTCATAAGTGTCACCGAGAGTTTCTGTTAGGCGCGCCACATAGCCGCGCTGATAAACCGCAAAAGCCTCTTGAGTGCTTAAGCCTCCAGCGGCCTGATAGTTGTCAGGCACTTGGCCTTTGGCGGCCACACAATTATAAAAGAGCTGATTTTTCATAAGCTCCTTTTGAAGAATGGGCTTTAACCCACAAGGTTTGCGCCATGAGCAATTCGTTTTCAAGCACATCAAAGGCAGGAACATCGTCGTCCCATTCAATTAAGACCGGAACAGATTCTAATTCTTTTGCCTTATACTCAAACAGCTTCCATACATTTTCGTGGACAGATTTTGAGTGAGTATCAAAGAGGTAGGTTCCCATATCGGTAAATCCCCCCAAATGAATTTGGCCAATGAGTTCTTTGGGAATTGCTTGTAGGTAGATTTTTGGATCGAAGTTAAAATTCACTGCATTTACGTAAAGATTATTAATATCAAGCAAAATTTTGCAGCCCGCAGAACGAGCCACCTGAACGACAAAGTCCCATTCGGTGAACTCTGCTGCGCGGGATTGAACATAGGCCGAAATATTCTCTATTAAAATTTGGCGACCCAAGAATTCTTGGGCCTGCTGAATATTGCGTACGAGTCCTTCCATGCTTGCGCGAGTATACTCAATAGGCAGCAAATCGTGGGAGTAATGAGTGCCAAGCTTAGTCCAGCAAATATGATCGGATACAATAAAAGGATCAACCTCATCAACGAGTTTTTTAAGACGTGCTAAGTATGTTTCACTCAAGCCCTCAGGGGAGCCCAAAGACATTGAGACTCCGTGTAGTGCTAGAGGAAAATCTTGGCGAATCATTTGAAGAATTTTTCGTGGGCGACCAAAGGAGTCCATGTAATTTTCGGAAATGGCCTCAAACCATTTCACCGAACCCGCGCCGTGTTCGAGTAGATGAGGATAGTGGGTGGCTCGCAGACCCACTCCACCATAGAAATCAGATTTGGAATTTGATTTTACATTGAAGTTCCGGATTTCCATTTACCTTTCTTTGCGCCGCAGTCTTTTTCAGACATTTTTACCCAACCCTTGCCCTTGCATGCGTTTTTACCCGCGCACTCATGACCAGAGCCGCCGCACTCGCCTTTGCCTTTGCAGGAGTTTACGCCAGTGCATTCACCCATTGCAACAGCTTTGCTATCTGCTGGTGTCGCCGCTTTTTTCGCTGCCTCATTGGCTGAGCCAACACTTGCTGCTGCCATAATGCCGGCTGCTGCTGCGCCAAGAATCATCATTTTCTTATTCATTTAGTTCCTCCTTGATAGAATAAGGTTAATTTATTTTTTTGCTGCTGTTGGGGCGGCTTCGCCCTCTATGGAGAGAATAACTTCATCACCCACAGTGACGCCGCCTTTGTCTAAGGCTTTATTCCAAGTAATACCAAAATCTTTGCGGTCGATCTTTGTCGTTGCGGCAAAAGCAATTTTATTATTTCCCCAAGGATCCACGACAGTACCTCGATAGTCTAAATCAAATGTTACTTTTTTGGATTTATCGCGAATTTTTAAAGTGCCAATGATTTTTACTGGCTTTTCGCCCGTGTATTCAACTTTTTCACTTTTGAAAGTCATTTTTGGGAACTTATCAACACTAAAAAAATCGTTCGAACGTAAATGTTTATCGCGATCAGCCTCATTGGTATCGATAGATACTGTATCAGCCTCTACATTGATGTTACTTAATTTGTTTTTTACTGGGTCAAAGTCAAAAGTGCCAGTGAATTTTTTGAAGTGACCTTTTACATTTGAAATCATCAAGTGTTTGACCGAAAAACTTAGGTCAGTATGGGAGGGGTCAATACTGTAGGGTGCCGCGGATGCGGAAACAGCCATTAAAAAAAGAACAAAAAATGCCTTCATGGGTTCTCCTCATTTAGATCTATATTTAAGTTGTACAGCGCATAGACTAAAGACGAGACATAGTTAAAGTCAAATAGAGTTTAGTCTATATTCATAGTATCAAAATGACACGCCTAAAGTCCCGTCAAATTTCCGCCGAATATGAGAGCATGAATGATTCGAAAACAGAGTGGAAATTCATTGTAACGACAGCTTTTTTGGTGGCCACGATTGCCATTCCAACGCTGGCATCTTTAGTGGTCCCGGATGAAGACTTGCAGCGAATGCCTAAGACGCCTTATTCGAATGAACAGAAAGCTCGTCTGCCATCGAGTCTTCCGGAGCCGGGCTCACCGAAGCTGGAGGCGCTTGTCCCAGATGCAAAAAAAGAATTGAGCAACAATAGCAACAGTCTTATCAGTTATGATTTTAGTTGCGCGAAAATAAAAATGTCGGATTTTAAAGTCAAAGGCGCGTTCCTTCAGCTGAGAGGCAGGGACTGCGCTAAGAGTTCTCAAAGTCCAAAATTAAACATCACCAATAAAACAAATGGCTTCACGGCATCAGTCTTTTTGTTAAACACAAAAGAATATCAGACAGACCTGATCCAGTTAAAAGAAGGTGAGAACCAAATCTCCATAGAGTATCAAACGCCCTCGGGCCAAGTTGAAGAGCATGTCTTAAATGTCAAGTCTGATGCTATTTAATTTAACAAAAACTCCCATGCTTTACCCTCTTAATTAAAATATTAACGCACAATATACAAAATTCAGTGATTTAGGGTTTGATCATTTACTAGAGCTTCCTTATGGTGCTGCCGTGATGACAGAATACGTAATAGACACTTTGGATAGTTTAAATAATTTGGAACTTAGAAAACGATCTGACATTCATTTGGCGCGTAAGATTTGGCACATGGCAGGGGTTTTTGGCATGTTCCTCGCCTACGTTTTTTTGCCGGAAACAGTTTCATTGATAATTTTGGCCTTGTCAGTGCTTCTCTTTCTGCCAGTTGATTTTCTGCGCCATAAAAATCCAGCTTTCAATGACTGGATTGTCCATGCTTTTAAGCCCATCATGCGAGATCATGAGGTTCATAAGATTGCAGGATCCACTTACCTTTTATGCGGAGTATGTTTAATTGTTGCTGCCTTTCCGCGTCCAGTCGTTGCTCTGACTTTATTGTTTCTAGCATTTGCAGATCCTATCGCCTCTTTTGTGGGAATTAAGTATGGGAAAGACAAGGTCTTTGGGCATAAATCCATTCAAGGTTTCATGGCGGCTTTTGTAGTTTGTACTGTGGCGACAGCCATTTATTTAATTTATTACAATGTTATGTTTGATCGCGTGATTGTTGTCAGTCTCCTCGCCGGACTTATCGGCGCACTCGCGGAGCTTGTTCCGATCGGAAAAATAGATGATAATTTCACACTGCCCGTATTGAGTGGACTTGGTCTTTATATTTTATTCTACTTATTTGGTCTCTTTGCCGGGTAAGGTCGGCATCAATATAAAGGAAATATCTTATGGCAGATAATACGGCATCTTCTGACAATGGGGAAACTGGCGGCAAGAGGCTGGCAATTTATATTTATGTTTTGCCAAACCTAATGACCACAGGAAATCTTTTTTGCGGTTTTTTTGCAATCATCCAAGCATTGAAATCCAATTTCATTTACGGTGCTTATGCCATTGTTGCCGCTGCTATTTTTGATTTGCTCGATGGCCGTTTAGCACGCTTGACCCGTTCGACCAGTAAGTTCGGTGCCGAATATGATTCTTTGTGCGACCTCGTCAGCTTTGGCGTGGCCCCTGGAATTATGCTTTTCCAATGGGCTTTGAATCCTTTTGGCCGTTTGGGTTGGATTGCTTGCTTTCTGTTTGTTACTTGTGGAGCCCTTCGATTGGCTCGATTCAATGTTCAAGCGAATATTGTCGAGAAAAACTATTTTCAAGGTCTGCCGATTCCCATGGCTGCAGGTATCGTGGCGTCTTCAATTTTGGCCTTTCAAGATTTAGAGCTTGGAGCTAGTGGCAACGTGGGTCTTTTGGTCATGACGGTTCTTTTGGCTTTCGTGATGGTGAGTAATTTTCGTTATCGTAGCTTCAAAGATTTGGATCTTAAGGAGCGCATGCCCTTCCGATATTTGCTTCTTGGAGTTGGCGTTCTTGTGATCGTAGCGCTTCGTCCAGAGGTCATGCTCTTTGTTCTTTTTTTCGGTTATGCGATTTTGGGGGCGGTCTTTGGAGTCTTCAAGTTGGGCAAAGCTGCACGTAAGATTCGTCCGAGTGTCTATGCTCCAGCTCAAGTGAACGAAGACGATCTTATCGAGGAAGATGAAGAAACAGGAAATCCTAAAAATGAAACGAAAGCTTAAGGTCGGAGTCGTCGGAGCCACAGGAATGGTGGGCCAGACTTTCATGAGCGTTCTTGAGGAGCGCAAATTCCCCATGGAAGAGCTTCGCGCTTTTGCCAGCGATGTTTCTGCAGGTAAGATAATCCACGTGCAAGGCCAGGACTGGAGCATCCAGACTTTAAAAGAAGGCTGCTTTGATGGTTTGGATTTAGTATTTTTCTCCTCTGGAGATGAGATCAGTAAAGAGTGGGCGCCCTTGGCCGCAAAAGCCGGGGCTTTTGCCATTGATAATTCAGCCGCTTTTCGTATGGATCCCAACGTTCACTTGATTGTCCCTGAAGTGAACGGTCACCTTGTGAACTCACAGTCAAAAGCGCAGGTTATAGCCAATCCAAATTGCTCAACGATTCAGTTGGTAGTGGCTTTAAAACCTCTTGCTGACAAATTTGGCATTGATGAAGTTCGTGTTAGTACATACCAAGCGGTGAGTGGTGCAGGTCTTGCGGGTTATGAAGAGCTGCTGGCGCAAACTGATGATTATAAAAACCCAAGTCCAAAATCGGCAGTCTTCCCTCACCCTATTGTTTTTAATTGCATTCCACAAATTGGCAGTTTTGATGATGAGGGCTTCTGTAGTGAAGAAGTGAAGATCATGAAAGAAACTCGCAAGATTTTAGGTCTGCCGGAGCTTAGGGTTTCTGCTTTTACGGTCAGAATTCCGGCCTTAAACGCGCACAGCGAGTCTGTTTGGGTAACACTTCAGAAAAAAACGGATCGTGCAGATATTGTGGAAACCTTGAAAAAATTCGATGGAATCTCGGTTCAAGATGAGCCGCGAAAATTTGTATATCCAACGCCGCGCAATGTGTCAGGAGAGGACCCCGTTTATGTGGGACGTATTCACAGAGATCCCGAGAACCCTTATCTGTGGCTCATGTGGGTAGTGTCCGACAATATCCGCAAAGGGGCTGCCTTGAATGGCCTTCAAATCGCCGAGCATATTTTTGACATCAAGCCCCAGGCGTGATTCCATTAAAATGTGGAAGTATCACGGAAGATTATTTCAATTTTTATTCTCGTTAGCTGCCTACTTGTAAGTGGTTTTAATGCCAATCTTGCAGTTGCGCAAACGGCCACTGGAATGCAACTCGTGGGGTCGCCCTCAGGTTTATCAGCTTATGATGGTGGTACTGCCGCGTCGGGAACGGCGACAGCAACTGCCCCGACAATTTACGGTGGCTATACCGGCACCTCTGGTGGCTGTGGAACCACGGGGTCTCCGTCAACGTCTTCGACCTGTAGTTCTTGCGATGGCTCCGGCCTGGTTACTTGCAATCAATCCTCAATTCACCCGAACTTGTATTTAACAGTTACTTTGAAGTCGAGCACAGCGGGGAGTTTTACAGGGACCTCACGAGTTCGCTGGAAGTTCAGTGGTGAGACCTCAGGTCACGCGATTGACAACGCAGCAGCCCCGAGCCTTTCTGTCGGTGTTCCTTTTACTGTTCAAATAAAATGGTCTAACTTGTGTTCCTACTCAGGTGGGAATTCCAGTTGTACTCTTGATCTGAGCTCCAGCAAGACACTTAGCATTGGTATTGATACAAATAACGATGATGCAACTATCGAAGACAAGGTTGATTTTAATTTTGTTTTTCGTTATTTAGCGCCAGGAGTCCCAACGCCGAACACTCTGACGGCATGCCCAGTTGGTAGCTCATCGGCGGTGGTTGACCAAGGAATTTGCGATTACACAGTGTCCCCAGGAGACGAGAAAGTTTATATTACAGACTACGCAGCGGCTAGCAATGATCTGCATACGAGCAATGCCACTGTGAACTACAACCGTATCATCATGTTTTACCAAAAAAACGTGGCGAATGCGGCGGCAGTTACAAATAATTCTGACTATCTTCTTTTGAGTTTAAAAAATAACTCTCCACTTGAGCCCAGTATTTCCGACCAAAGGATTACCGGTCTAGAGAACGACGTTAAGTACTGTTTTGCTTTAGGAAATGTGGATCAAACCGGCATTATTTCTTATTTTCCGCCCAGTACAGTTTTGAGCTCCGCTCAAGTTTGTGCCACGCCCTCTCAAGTGGTGGGGCTTCTTGATGACAAGCATTGTTTCATTGCCACTGCAACATTTGGCAGTGACATGGCGCCAGAGGTTCAGACCTTCCGAAAGTTTCGCAATGAGTTTTTGCTTACGAACCTTGCCGGCAGAGGCTTCGTCAAATTTTATTATAAGTTTGGACCCAAGGTTGCCGAGTGGGTTTCTCATAGTGAAGCCTTGAGAGCTCTTAGCTTGTGGGTTCTTTGGCCGCTTTTGATGTTTGCAAAGATCAGCTTGGCTTTTGGAGTGATTCCGGCACTATTAGCGGCGCTGCTTTCTGTTTTCGTGCTGAAAAAAGTATTCTATATTGTGTTTCCAAGTCGTAAGGCCGTTAAGGGGGATGCGTGAAGCTTTTTTTAGGAGCTTTCGTTGCGATCGCATTCGTCTTGGTAAGTTTGCAAGGGCATGCGGCCAACAAAGAAACTCCTCCGATGGAGCCTCCCTATACAAGTGACAGCGAGTTTGACTCGGTTCTTAGTGAGACTCCGGCGCCAACAAAAACTTTGAATAAGGGTGTGAAGCTAATACATCATCCAGATGCGAAGAAGGGTTTGATTCGCATAGAGCAAGATGGAACTTATGTTTATAAAATTCAGACCACTAAAAAAAATCATACGGGTATTGTTCGCTTTGGTCTTATGACTCCGCCGAATATCCAATCCGCCGATGGCAAATCTGATTTTAAATCTATGTATACCAGCAGTGATGTTCCGACAATTCTGTTTGATTACGAATGGCAGCCATTCTCTAAATATGGAAAGCTCGGAATGCAAACAGGGGCAGGGATCGCTACGGCCACCGGTCAAGGTCACTTCCTTAGAGATGGTACTGCTGCTACCGAGAAATATACTTTCTTGATTGTGCCTCTGGATCTTGGCTTGATTTATCGTCTAGAGTACTTCAAGCGACAATGGATTGCTCCCTATGTTGCTGGCGGCGGAACTTATATTGCGGTGGCGGAACTACGCGACGATGGAAAGCAGAGTTTTACAGGGACCCCGGCGGCCTATGCAACGGGCGGTTTGATGTTTAATATCACTGCTATCGATAAAAGCATGGCTTTTAATTTGGACAATGAATATGGCGTGGGCAATCTTTGGCTTGTGGCTGAGTATCGCTTGCAAACGGCCTTTTCTAAAGACCTTGATTTCACTGGCAGTATCATGAGTCTTGGAATCAGCGCTGACTTTTGAATCAGGTTCTGTTATAACCGGCCCCATGCAGAGAATTCGTTTTTTGGTGTCGTATGATGGTACTGACTTTTGTGGCTGGCAAAGGCAAAGCCATATGCCTAATAAAAGCGTCCAACAAGTTCTTGAAGAGGTCCTCGAAAGAATTTTCCAGGAAAAAATTACCCTGTTTGCTAGTGGGCGAACCGACGCCGGAGTGCATGCTATTGGCCAGGTTTGCCATTTTGACACGACTCGTCCAATCGAGCGTTTACAGAATTGGGACCTAGCGTGGGCTATGAAGTCCCGTCTTCCTCGATCTATTTCAGTGAAAAAGGTATGGTTAGCACCCCAGGATTTCCATGCCACCTTATCCGCAGACAAAAAAACATACCGTTATTTGGTCTATAATAGACTACGCGCCGGGGCTTTTTTGACCCGTTACGCAGACTGGGCGAGACACACCATAAACGTCCAACATCTGCAGGAGAGTTCCAAATTTCTTTTGGGAAAACAAGATTTTAAGAGCTTTCAATCAGCCGGATCCCCGGTGACCCATACCGTGCGGGAGATCTATCAGGCGGATTGGGAATGGCGTAAAAGCGATCTGTTGCAATTCACTATAACAGGGAATGGCTTTATGAAACAGATGGTTCGCAATATTGTGGGGACCCAAATGATGCTCGAAAAAAAGAACTTAGCACCCAAGACACTTCGAGATATTATAGCGAGCCTGGATCGAAAAATAGCCGGGCCTGCGGCGCCCGCAGAAGGCCTTTTTTTAATGCGTGTTTATTATCCCCAGGAACTTGACATTAGGTGCTATGAAATTTAAAACATCCCTTCTTGCAGTTTTGAGGCAAAAGAAGTATCTACAATGCCTCGCAAAGCGTTTGTGAAGAGATTTAACTGGAGTCATTATGAAGACTTGGAATGCAAAAGCCGAAGAAGTTGAAAGAAAATGGCATATTATCGATGCCACAGGTCTTAAAGTCGGTCGATTAGCCACCCACGTGGCAACAATCTTACGTGGCAAAAATAAGCCAATTTTCTCACCCAATGTGGACACCGGGGATTTCGTTGTGGTTATCAACACTGATAAAGCTGTATTGACTGGTAACAAAGCGACTGACAAAAAATACTTTAGACACTCTCGCTTCTTTGGATCTTTAAAAGAGAAAACGGCTGCGCAAATGCAAGCTGAGGACTCTACTTTTATTATTCATGAGGCGGTTCGTGGAATGCTTCCAACTAACAAGCTTTCACGGCAAGTGATTTCAAAATTAAAAATTTACACAGGTGGTGAGCACCCACATTCAGCTCAAAAACCTGCGGTGTATAACATTCCTACTGGCAAGATTTAAGAAGGACACAGTCAATGGCAGCAGAAAAATTTTACTACGCTACTGGAAGAAGAAAAACAAGTTCAGCACGTGTTTTCTTGAAGCCTGGAAAAGGTACGATTACTATCAATGGCAAAAAAGCTGATGATTACCTTAAAAGAATGCAGTCACGCATGGTTATTCTTCAGCCATTTGATACCGTAGATCAGGTTGATAAGTTTGACGTCAGAGTTACAGTTTCTGGTGGCGGTGAGAATGGCCAGGCGGGAGCTGTTAGACATGGAATCACTCGGGCACTTGTAGCTTTTAATCCAGAGTTCAAAGGTGTTTTGAAGAAAGCTGGCTTCGTTACTCGTGATCCTCGTATGGTTGAGCGAAAGAAGTACGGAAAATCTGGAGCGCGTAGAAGCTACCAATTCTCAAAACGATAATTCGTATTTGGAATTTAAAGTTCATAAAAAAAAAGACTTGGTCACCCAAGTCTTTTTTTTTATGAAATGAGGCTGCTCAGGTAAATTAAAGTTTCGTGCACTCCAGTGGGTACACACTTGATTTTACTGATAGCAAACCTATCCATTTTCCGGATGCGCCGACACCAAGACCCAAGAGACCACTATCCCGGATAACGCCATCATCGCCTTGGCTGAATTGGTTTCCTAAAACCAAAGTAGTAATACTGCCATCATTGATTTGTTTTTCGAGGCTCCCTTTTTCAAGTTGCATGAAAAGGTTTGTGACTGTTTTGTCATTTAAATCAACAGTTACGTAATCAATGGCTTGATTGTCTGAAATTGCGACATCGACAGTGACTGTTGAAGTTTTAGCTGGGACTAAACATTTAAAGACCGGCACTTGTGCCGCGTGAGCAGAGAAAAATGATAGCAATGCAATAGCGAAAATTGTTTTTTTCATATTGGAATTCCTTTTGTTTAATTTTGATAAAAACTAATTCAGCTAAGCAGGCACATCAATCCAAAACTTATGACATTATAGTAACAAGAGCGGGGCTCCGTCTCAGAGTGAGAATTGTTAACTACCCCAGTGGACACCGTCAAGTTTTTGCACGCTCTAGCCGAATATACTAAGACCAGAGTCGGTATCGGGTTTGCAGCTACCATCAAGCAAGAGACTCTTTTTTTGGAGGACTGATGAAAAGGTACGTATTCGCGGGCTTTGCTTTTTGCTTTGTGGTGGGATTTCAAAACTGCAGTCGCAGTCAATTTTCAGACGTTAATAGTTCAAACGCACTTAGCAATCCGACGGAGGTCACGCCGGCTGGTAAAATCAATGTGTCTCAGACTGAGATACTCGAAGTTCCTGAAAGCGCATATCTCGAGTCGCAGCTAGAGTTGGCTATAAGGGCTTCTAAGCCCACTTCTACTTTTGCAGCCCATCATCTAGAAATAGATGTAAAAACAGGCGTAGTTCATGTTGTGGATCAAAATAACGAGGACGTAAGCGGCGTTCAATACTGTTTAAGTTTATCGGACCTCAATGAGCTTCATACGATTCTTGATTCCTCGAAGGTCTGCGAAGACAATGCTGTTGTGGATGAGCAGATCGTCTGTACGGCTGATTACAAGTTTCCGTATGCCAAACTGCATTTCGCGGAGTCCCAGCTTTCTTTAGGCGAATCTATGAGTGGCTGTCGCAAAGGGCCTGACCTCTGTGGTGAGGGAAAAGACATGCTTCAAGGATTTTTAGCTCATGTTCAAAGCAGCCTGGCTTCAAAAAAATGCGAATTCAAAGTGGTTCAACAGTAAGAAAGAAAAAATCGACCAACCTCACAGACCTAAAATCTGTTGAATTTTTCTGAAAGCGTCCGAAATTTTCGTTCGGTCTGGTGCGGCCCCCTGGGCGAAGTCTGGGCGTCCGCCGCCTTTGCCGCCCATCACTGCGGCAATTTCTTTCAACAAATTTCCAGCAGAGTACTCATTTGAGATATCTTTACTGACAGAAACGATTACGGGGTGTGATTCTGCACTTTGCCCTATAACCACGACAATTCCCTTTTGGATTTTATTTTTTAGGTGATCAGTGATTTGTGCCAAAACATCACGGTCATCAAGAGCAAGATCAGCTAAGACGAGTTTCGCAGTACCAGCCTTGGTATTGAAGCTTTGTGCTTTGCTCGCCAGGGCATCAATGTTGATTTGGGCACCTTGAAGTTTTTTGATTTCTCTTTCAAGATTTTTGATATCGTTCTTTTTTGCTTCAATCCAAGTTGAGATTGAAGACTCAGCGGGAGCTTGTGAAGAGAAGTGCGACCATGCGGGATCGAGTCCAGCCGTGATGCGGCCCTGTTGATTTTGTTGAATGCCGTAAAGAGCATACTGAATAGCATAGTCTCCGGTGATGGCCTCAATCCGACGAACTCCGGCGCTAACGCCACTTTCAGAGACAATCTTAAACATACGGATTTGCGAGGTGTTCTTAACGTGTAGACCGCCGCAGAGTTCGCAGGAGAAGTCACTTATTGTTAGAACGCGAACGACATCGCCGTATTTTTCACCAAAAAGAGCCATAGCCCCTCTCTCAATCGCATCTTTGTGATTCATTGTTTCGGCTTTAACTTCGAGAGCTTTGCTGATTTCAGAATTTACCAGGCTTTCGATCTGAAAAATTTCTTCAGGACTCAAAGACTTGTTATGAGTGAAGTCAAAGCGGGTGCGTGTTGCATCCACCAAGGACCCTGCCTGGGTCACGTGAGGTCCCAAAACCTTACGGAGTGCTGAGTGCATTAAGTGAGTCGCGGAGTGATTCGACATGGTATTTCTGCGAACACTTTCAGAGACTTGTGTGAACATTGAGTCGCCGATTTTTATTTCTCCAGACACAACTTCAACATGGTGGAGGTGAACATCTGAAGACTTTGTCGTGTTGTGAACATTCACAGTGGACGTGGATATGGAGAGCTTCATTACTCCCTGGTCACCGACCTGACCGCCTCCCTCTGCATAGAAAGGAGTTTTGTTCAAAACAAGTAAGCCACTTTGTCCAGCTTTGAGTTTTTGAATTTCTTTTGTGCCATCGGAAAGAGCAATAATTTCGCACTGACCCGTTGAGCAGTCGTAGCCCGTGAATTTTGTGGAGCCATTTTTTTCGAGGCAGTCCTGGGCAAATCTCAAGACGT
This sequence comes from Bdellovibrionales bacterium, assembly GCA_031370005.1. GTDB lineage: Bacteria > Bdellovibrionota > Bdellovibrionia > Bdellovibrionales > Bdellovibrionaceae > JACMRP01. Next base: position 55,399 of record JANMPT010000074.1, read on the forward strand.
GAGCCTCATCGGCCTGCATGGCTTTGCCCTTCCAGGAGGCTCTGGCTTTGGTTTTAGCATCCTCCATTTCTTTTTCGAAAGTGAGCTCGTCTACAGATAAGCCTTTTTCTGCAGCGATCAGGCTGGTTAAATCTGCTGGGAATCCATAGGTGTCATAGAGTTTGAAAAGAACGCTACCAGAAAGCGCCTTGAGACCCTGGTCTTTTGCTTTGGAGATTTCTTCATTTAAGATATGGGAGCCTTGATCCAAGGTGGCCATAAAACGAGTTTCCTCATCTTTCACTGCGCCCAAGATGTGAGCTTTACGTGCCATTAATTCAGGATAGAAATCGCACATGTGATCGATCATTGTTTCTACCATGGATGGCAAGAAGGAATGTTTGTCATTGAGTTTATGTCCGTAACGAATCGCACGTCTCATGATACGACGAAGAACGTAACCACGCCCCTCATTTGAGGGAAGTGCGCCATCGGCAATCAAGAAGCCTGTAGACCGGCAGTGGTCTGCCATCACTCGGATTGCTGCTGTTTTTTCGCGAATTTCCGGATTTTTTGAAAGGACATCTATATCAGAAACGTATTCGAAGCCGCCAATTTTGCACGCGCGTTCAATCATCGGAGCAAATAGATCAGTATCATAATTGTTAAATTTGCCTTGCATGACCGCAACCAAGCGCTCAAGTCCGGCCCCTGTATCCACAGAGGGCTTTGGCAGTGGAGTGAGTGTTCCCGGAGGATTCTCAAAGTATTGCATAAAGACCAAGTTCCAGATTTCAACGAAGCGGTCTTCTCCAGCAGCAATTCCCTTGAAGGGATCGGATTCTATACCGGCTTTGGGGCCATGATCATAGAAGATTTCAGTGCAGGGGCCGCAGGGGCCGGTGTCTCCCATTTTCCAGAAATTATCCTTATCAAAACGAAAAATGCGGTCTCGAGGGATTCCCTCTTGAGCGTGCCAGATGTCGGCAGCTTCATCGTCAGAAAGATGGACAGTTACATAAAGTTTTTCTGGAGGAATTTTCAATTCTTTAGTGAGAAACTCCCAGGCAAAGTGAATGGCATCTTTTTTAAAATAATCGCCGAAAGAAAAATTCCCAAGCATCTCAAAGAAAGTGTGATGACGGGCCGTGAAGCCGACATTTTCCAAATCGTTGTGTTTACCGCCTGCGCGCACGCATTTTTGTGAGCTGACCGCACGAGTGTAGTCACGTTTTTCAAGGCCCAAAAAAGTATTCCTGAACTGATTCATCCCGGCATTAGCGAAAAGCAGAGTGGGATCATTTTCTGGAATCAAAGAAGATGATGCGACAGGGGTGTGTCCATGTTTTTCGAAGTAATTAATAAATGCGGTTCTAATCTCAGAGCTTTTCATAAATCACCTTTCGTACAGTCTCAGAATCAAATCCCCTGGAGGCTAAGAATCGGGCTACTTGGGCTTGTTCTTTTTTCTTTTGTTCATAGGGCAGTTTTGAAAAATCAGAATATTTATTCTTCACAAGTGCCATGGCCTTTTCAAGCTCCAAATTATGATCATTAGCGACACAGGGCAGGCCTTTTGTTTTAAGATAGTTATTGATATAGCCGATGCCTTTGTTTTTGCGATGGAGCATCTGGGCCATTTTTTCAGAGAGGTCAGCAGGTGCACAGATCCAATTTTGTGTTTTTGCAAACGTGATTGCCTCATCAATGGCATCTGCGATCTCTTGCTGTTGGGCTGTAAATTCTTCGGTGAGGTCATGGCCTTGTTTTTTAGCGAGTCTTTGTCGATATTGAAAATTTCGCTTGAAGTATGTGTGCAACTTTGTACGCAGTTCTTTTTCCGAATGATCGCGTCGAGCGACAAGGTCCATAACTTTTTTTTTAGCGTAAAGCCTATGGCTATAGGGGGCTTGCGAAGCTCGTAACATCTAAATGTTGTAGCATTTTTCGGGAGGTACGGCCTTCTTTTTAGTATTGCGGCGCA
>JANMPT010000092.1:0-93862 GCA_031370005.1 Bdellovibrionales bacterium
GGCGCACCCAATTGAGACAACGCAATCCGCGAAAGAGTTTCCTGTTTCTTCACGACATAAATCAAGGGCTCGTCTGCGTAAAGTACCGCAGGAAAAAGCAAAATGAATACGGCGAATAAGCTAGTGTTTTTCATGGTGAAAGCAAGACTCCTTAGTTATCTTTTCGGGTCTTTTTGATTAAATCTTTACAATTTTATTTCGCTGGAAATGTGATCTCGACTCAAAACAAGACAAAATGCCAGGTCGTGGTTTATTGTTGGCAATATCGACATGTCTATAATGGAAATATATTAGATGGATATTGTAGCAGCTTGAGAAAAGAAAAAAAGGTTCGAAGGCAACTCTGAAATATAAACCTATGGTCGCTAAGGTGGGTGGCCATGATAACAACTTTAGGCTTCTCAGTACGAGCTGAGCTTGCACACCATTGTCAGGGACAGCCCCCAATTCATGCTTATAAGGTTTATTTTCGACCGAGTCTTACGCCGTCGAACCCTGATTTCCATTTTATATATTCTTCGAAAAAAAGCAATTAGGCCAGACTCATGCCATGACGATTTTGTCCGATAAGCGTATTATGACAGTCGAAAAATTGGATTATTTGTTCCCATTTATCGTTTTTTTCTATGGACTCCTATTACTACTTGTGCTGGAAAACCCAGTCCTAGTAAAGATTGGGGAGGAGCGTCTGGGTGCGGCTTTCCAGCATCTAAGTCGTCACAAAGGACTTGCTTGGATCTGTTTTTTTGTTGGGGGCCTTTGGTCAATCCAAAATGTTTATTTGACTCTGTAAGAGTGGGTCATTAGGTTCTCAACCTAAGATGACTGATCAACCCATATTAAAGTCACTATTGAAAACTGATGTAAGTACTAAAATGGCGGAGGCCATTGAAAGTCACGAGCCTCAAGTTCTAACGATTGAGGAGCTGAACCTTACAATCAAGCAACTTCTTGAGGGGCAGCTCAGTATTGTTTGGGTACGTGGGGAGATTTCTAATTTTAAAGCCCATACTTCAGGGCATTATTATTTTTCCCTAAAAGACGCTAAATCCCAAATCAGCGCAGTGATGTTTCGCGGGTATAACTCTCGCTTGCTATTTAAGCCAACGGATGGAATGGAAGTTATCGTTCGCGGTCGAGTGTCAGTTTATGAGCCTCGTGGCAATTATCAAATTCTCTGCGAAATGATGGAGCCTGTGGGCGCTGGTGCGCTACAGAAATCATTTGAGCAGCTTAAAGCCAAACTTAAAGCTGAAGGACTCTTTGAGGCGGCACGCAAAAAAGTCATTCCGCATATGCCACGACATGTGGCGATCGTGACCTCTCCGACGGGGGCTGCGATTCGTGATATTTTAAACATACTTTCTCGTCGGGCGCCGTGGCTTTCGGTGACAGTTGTGCCGTCGGTGGTTCAAGGCGAAAGCGCAGCTTCACAACTTCGCGAGGCTTTTTTAAAGGCACAAAGACTTCCTGAAGTGGATGTGATCATAGTGGGCCGCGGCGGTGGTTCAATTGAAGATATGTGGTGTTTTAATGACGAGCAGTTTGCACGATTGATAGCGGCCTCAACAATTCCTGTAATCTCGGCAGTGGGACATGAAATCGACTTTACAATTGCGGACTTTGTTGCAGATCTTCGTGCACCAACCCCGTCAGCAGCGGCGGAGCTCGTGGCAAAGAGCTCCCAGGAGCTCACCCATAGGCTTCTGCAACTGCAAAAACTTTTGAATCTCAACGCCCAAAAACACTTCAAAGCCTTTGTGCAGAAACTGCAAATGCTCACTCGGGGCCTTGTTGATCCTCAAAAAAAGCTGCAAGACCTTATTTTACGCAATGATGACCTGGTGGAGCGGCTACAGATGGCCACCACCCGCATTTTTTCAGAGCGACGTTATAAGCTGCAAATCCTTGACGAGCGCATAGGGTCTCCACAGATACTTATTCTGCAAAAAATCAAAGAGCTTGAGTATCTGTTTCAGCGTATGCAAAGAGGTCTGGCCTTGGGGCTTGAGCGGAAGAGATCTCTGCTTTGTCGAGGAATATCTGTTTTAGAAAGCTTGAGCCCACTAAAAGTGGTGGAGAGAGGCTATTCGATTATTAAAAAAGAAAATACTGTGATTAAAAATGTCGACCAAGTAAAGCATGGCGATCTTTTGCAGATCACTTTGGCTCAAGGCCAACTTGAGGTTCGGGTTGAAAATATTACGAAATAGGAGAGCATTCCATGGATTTTGAAAAAAAATTAAGCCGTCTCGAAGAAATTGTGAACAAAATGGAAAAGGGTGACTTAGCATTGGAAGAATCTCTAAAGCTCTTTGAGGAAGGCGTAAGGCTTTCTCGCGAGTGTCATCAAAAATTGAACGAAGCTGAGTCTAAAGTTAAGTTGCTTGTAAGCATGGACCAAAACGGCAAAGCGACGACGACGAACTTTTCTGCTGAGGAAGCCTAAGGACATTTTTGGATCCAATGACCCCGTTCGAGGAACAGCTTAAGCAACGGATTGAGGTGGTGGATGAGTACATTCACCAATACTTTTCTAATTTAGATTTGCCTCCAAGTGTCGCTGTCATTGAATTAAAAGAGGCTATGTATTATTCTATCGGCAGTGGGGGGAAAAGATTTCGCCCAGTTTTATCAATTTTAATTGCGGAACTATTCTCTATCCCGATTTCATATATCCTGCCCTTTGCAACAGCCGTTGAGCTTATCCATACGTACTCACTGATTCACGATGATCTTCCATGTATGGACAATGATGATTTTCGTCGCGGCAAACCAGCTAACCATAAAGTATATGGTGAAAGCACCGCACTGCTTGCTGGCGACGCACTTCTAACTGAAGCCTTTTTGTTAGTTACCAAAGGATATAAGGAAAATGGCCTTTTGGCAGCTCGACTTTGTGAACTTTTGTCACGAGCAGCAGGCGTTCGCGGTATGGTTGGCGGTCAAGCAATGGACTTAAAGGCCAAAAACTTCACAGTTGAAGAACTTGCTCGTTTACATAACTTAAAGACCGGACGAATGATTCAAGTTGCAGCGGAAGGGGCTGCGATTGTGTCAGGGGCAAGTTCCTATGAAATCGAAAGTATCGCAAAATTTGGTGAATTCCTAGGACTTGCTTTCCAGGTTGCTGATGACATTTTAGATCATAGTGAAAAGGGTCAAGAAATGCGAAGCTTTGTGAGCCTGTTAGGAATGACTGAAACGAGGAAGTATCTTCAAGAGGTTGGTAATAAAGCGCTCAGTGAACTTCGTAAAGTTTCTCAACGAGCGGTAATTCTTGAGCATATGATTGAATTCAATCATCAGCGCCAAAAATGAGATTGGATCTTTTCTTAGTTCAAAAGAAGTTAGCCTCCTCACGCTCTCAAGCGCAAGGGCTCATTTGTGCAAATCAGGTTTATCAATTAAAAAATAATGAAAAAATTATTCTTACAAAGCCCAGTCACCTGGTTGCTGAAACCATGGATCAGATTTTTGTTGAAGCCGGGCCAGCAAATCGCTTCGTTTCCCGTGGCGGCCTTAAACTTGAGGGCGCACTGAAGCACTGTCAGCTTTTGATCAAGGGATGGAATGTTTTAGATGTTGGAATTTCTACTGGAGGCTTTACTGATTGCCTACTTCAAGAGGGGGCGTGTTCAGTTTTGGGGGTCGACGTTGGTCATGGTCAATTGCATCCGAACTTGGTTAATAACCCAAGCTTGAAACATATTGAGGGTCTTAACGCTCGGCAAATTAATCAGGATTCTCGGATAATGACGGTTATGCCAAATGTAGGCTTTGATATGATTGTTATGGATGTTTCTTTTATCTCGATCACCTTGATTATTCCGCGACTTGTCAGCCTGCTAAGGCCTGAGGGCATTTTATTAAGTCTTGTAAAGCCACAGTTTGAGGTGGGGCCGCGAGGTCTTGGAAAAGGGGGGCTTGTGAAAGATCCTGGACTCTATTCTATAGTTGAAGATAAAATAAAGCTTCTTTGTGAAAGCTCTGAGATGAGCGTAAAGGATTATTTCAACTCATCAATCGATGGAAAAGATGGGAATCATGAATTTTTCATTTTTGCTCAAAAGAAAAAAGCATAGTTTTTTAATTCTGAACTTTTTTTTAATCACATCTTGCCAACATATTCGCACGCGTGAAGACCTAACCGCCCCAGCGCCAGCACCGGCGCCGAGGTATGAGGTCCCAAGCTCGTTGCCGCAGACATCAACTTCAGAGGAAGCTCCTGTCTCCTCTCCGATTCCTGCAATTCCTAAAATTGGTTTAATTCTTGGTCCAGGCGGCGCTAGGGCCTATGGCCATATCGGAGCTCTTCAAAATCTTGCCCGATTGAAAGTACCAATTTATGCCACTGTCGGCATTGAGTGGGGAGCCCCTGCTGCGGCTCTTTTTTCTTCCAAGGGACAGGTCTATGATGTTGAGTGGCAGATGTTTAAGTTAAAAGACGAGGTGTTGTCGAAGAAGTCGCTAATTGGTTCAAATACAAAAATTAACGACATGGGTGCGCTGAAAGAATTTTTTCAAACGATTTTTGGCCACCAACGGGTTGAAGAGTTTCATCATCCCTTTGCCTGCCCAGCATACAATATCGCTAAGAACCAAGTTTATATGATGAGTCGGGGCTCGGTAGAACAACTGATGCCGTACTGTATGCCCTATCCGCCATTATTTAAACCGTTCAACCATAACGTTAGTGCTATACGGGAGTTAAAGTTGGCTTCTGATTACTTACGATCTCAAGGAGCGAACTACATCGTCCTTGTTAACGTACTCGGGCGTGAGGCCGGCAGAAGACCTTTAGTGCAAGATGTTGACAGCGCGGGATCTGTAATTTGGTCTGAACTAGCAAGTTTTTATGCGAAGCCACAGGCTGGAATCGATGCTGTTATTCCCATTGAATTAGGTTCGTATATGGTGACAGATTTTGAAAAACGCAGAGAAATCATGCAAAAAAGCGCAGAGAGCTCACTGAAACCGATTGAAAGTTGGGCTCGTAAATTGGGATTTTGATTGCAAAGGATGACTTATGAGAAAATCTACGGAAGACGCAAAAATTTTTGCTGAACGCAGGCAGCGCATTGGACGAGATCTACAGGGTTCTGCAGTCATTGTTGCTGCCCACCCAGAGCAAATTCGCAACCACGATGTTGGATATCCTTACCGTCAAGATTCAAATATGTATTATCTGACAGGCTTTGAAGAGCCTGAGAGCATTTTAATTTTTCGTCCTGGCCTGAAACCAGAGAGCGTGATGTTTGTGCGTGGTCGCGATAAAGAGCGTGAAACTTGGGATGGTTTTCGCTATGGGCCCGATGGTGTTGAAAAGGAATTCAAAATCGATAAGGCTTACCAAATTGATGAGTTTCTAGTTCATGCTCCGGCCTTGTTGAAAGAAGTAGAGCAAGTTTATTATGCGCTTTACAAAAATCAAGAAGCCGACAGAAAGATTCAAGCTTGTTTGGAAAAAGTGAAACTCATGCAAGGTCGAACGGGTTATGGTTTGCTGCCAATCTACGATGCGGACACCTTGCTCGGCGAATACAGATTAATAAAATCAGAAATTGAGCTTACCAATCTTCGCGAAGCCTGTGAGATTTCGGCACAAGCTCACGTTGCGGCAATGCGCTTTACAAGGCCAGGGGTAAGCGAGCGCCAAGTACAGGGCGTGTTGGCCCACAATTTCTTTATGAAGGGGGCGGCTCGGGAGGGTTATAACTATATCGTAGCCAGCGGAAATGCGGCGACGACATTGCACTACAACTTTAATGATCAGATTTGCAATGATGGCGATCTTTTGTTAATTGATGCGGGTGCAGAATATAATTACTTTACTGGGGATATCACGCGAACTTACCCTGTAAATGGTAAGTTCACTGATGAGCAAGCCCGCGTGTATCAGGGTGTTCTTGATGTTCAAAAGCAAATAATTGATTACATAAAGCCAGGAGTTGTCTTCAAGGACCTTCATGACATGGGAACTTCTTTGCTGACAGATTTGATGTTAGAGCTGGGATTGCTTTCGGGGCGAAAGGATGACTTAATTTCTGCCCTTCAACAAAAAAAATATTATCCTCACGGAATTGGTCACTGGCTTGGGATGGATGTCCATGATGCAGGCCTTTACTATAAAAAGGGTATACCACGTGAAGTCGCTGCTAATATGTGCTTCACTGTTGAGCCGGGTCTTTATATCCCAGCCGATGATGCCAGTGTGCCTCAGAAGTACCGCGGGATCGGTATTCGCATCGAGGACAATATACGAGTGACATATCATGGTTGCGAGAATATGACATCGTCGGCACCAAAAGAAATTGCTGATATCGAAAAAATTGTTGGCAAATAATTGGTCGTTATATAGTGATGTTTAGATGAATCTGTGATGAATCCATGCTTTTTGAGTGGCAATTGTTTGCAAATCGTTCTCTGTTTTAAACAATCTGTCATCTTGATTTGCGGCGCTAACCGCCATTGCGAGATCTGAGGCCGAATTCAAAAGCTGAAAGTCGCCCATAGTATTGCCGGATGCAAAGAATGGCTTTTTTCCGCCGGTAAGATCTAAAAGGGCCTCAACCTTTCCCATTTGATAGGTAATGATGCCCTTTTGGTTATGAGTTATAAGATCATTTTCAACCAAGGTTTCAACACCAACAACAGAGTCCATATCTAGTCCCATGAGCTTTGCTGCGGGTTCCACTGCCCAGGCAATGGAAGCTGTGACTATATAAATTTTTACACCTTTACTTGCAAAAAGATTCACGACCTTCTTCTGCTCATCAAAAACAGGGATCGGCGAATGTTCCTTAATGGCCTGTTCTGCCCATCTGCGAACGGTTTCAATTTTTTGGCCTTGATTGATTTGCGCCAACCACAGGTAGGCTTCTTTAGGATCCTTTTTTTTCAAGTCCTGATAGAAGTCCCATGGGGAGGGCGGGAGAGAAACAAGTCTTTGATCAATTTGATATTGAAAAAAAGCTTCTCCCAAATCAATATCCCACAGAGTCCCATCCGCATCGAAAGCCGCAATCGGCTCAGAATCTTTCGCTAAAGCATAATCTAGCGCAGTATTTATTCGGTCCCAAATTTCTTTTGAATAAGCTTTGTATTTCATAACGTCTTAGTATGAAATAGGATCATTAAATTGACAAGTAATGCTTCGGGAGAGGTATTGACAGGAGAGTTCGAAAAATGACCCTTTTTTGTCGGGCAATTCAGCTCCAAGATCTGAACGAAATTCTCGATTTTGAAAATAAAAAGCTTCAAGAACTTATCTCCGATGAGATGGAGAGAACTCTACATAGTTGGAATGTGCGATGGCGCAAAGAGGCGCTCGAGTATTACCTAGTTTTAGGTTGGTCTTTTTTGGTTCGGGACACGGCTTGTTCGAGTCAGTTTTCAGACGAAGGTCTTCTGGTGGGTTACTATATGGCTCAGCCCCTGCTTTTTTTGGATGGGCAAACTCAAAGCCTATGGGTAGAGCATCTACAGTATGCCTCTCTACAGGCTCGCGATGAGCTCTGCGAGCTAGCATATAAAGTTTCACGGGAAAAGCACTTTCAAAAAGTATTTTTTCCAAATGTTTCAGGGATAAGCAATTCTATTTCTAGCTTTAAAGCAGAAACCTGGAGTCCCGCAGTCATGCATATTAAAACGACGAAGGCATAGGCATCATGAGGAAGTTTTCTAAAGCGGAGCGCATCCAGAATATTCAGCAAATGCAACAGGAGGTTTTTGATCTATGCATAATTGGAGGCGGGATCAATGGGGCCGGGGTCGCTCGCGATGCTGCTAGCCGAGGAATGCGTGTCGCGGTAATTGAGGCGAAGGACTTTGCATCGGGGACTTCCTCTCGATCCAGTAAATTGATTCATGGCGGGATTCGCTATTTAGAAAATTTTGAGTTTCATTTGGTATTTGAAGCCTTGAGTGAGCGCACTCGATTGTTTGAAATTGCACCTAACTTGGTACATCCATTGCGTTTCATGATTCCACTTTATGAAAATAGCCGAGTTGGTATGTTTAAGTTAGGCGTGGGAATGTGGCTTTATGATGCCCTGGCGCTTTTTCAGGCTCCTGAAATGCATGAACGTCTGAACTCCGAGGAGTCTTTGGCGAGAATTCCATCATTAGAAAAAAATCGACTTTTAGGTTCCTATGTTTATTCCGATGCCTATATGGACGACGATCGCCTGGTTCATGAAACTCTTCGTTCTGCCAATGAAATGGGCGCAGTTTGCGCGAGTTTTGTCAAAGCCACTGGCGCAAGCTTTGGTGTGGATGGTAAAATCAAAGCCGTTGAGTGTGAAGATCAGTTAGATTCTAAAAAATTTAAGATTCGTGCAAAGCATGTGGTCAGTTGCGTAGGGCCATGGACTGATGATCTTGGTCCTAAAATTTTGGATGATTGGAAGAGTATTTTACGTCCTACAAAAGGGGTTCACTTTACCTTACAAAAGTCTCGTCTTCCATTGGCAAGCGCTGTCGTTATGGCCGCAGAAAAAAGTGATCGTATTGTTTTCGCGATTCCTCGTCACGAGATGGTGGTGATCGGAACAACGGATACAGATTATCGAGAACTTCCGGATGGGGTTGTCGCCACTGCGGAGGACGTAAAGTATCTTTTAGAAGTAACACGTCAATATTTTCCAGGGGCGGCTATTACGAAAAAAGACATTATTGCCACATATGCTGGTGTGCGCCCGCTCGTGAAGGATCACTCCTCTTCCGAGGGGAAAATTTCCCGCGAACATGTGATTATTGATGATGATCGCGGTGTCACTCTTGTTGCGGGGGGGAAGTACACCACATACAGATTAATGTCGGAGCAGGTCGTCTCGCATTGTTTAAAATTTTTTGATTTTGACGACAAAGTTCGCTTCACAAAAAACGACACTCTCAAAGCCCTGAATCCCTATACGGACGTGAGCTCTTTCCAGCAGGCCATGGGAATGTCATCAATCTGGGCCGAGGAATCGGGGAGATCTCAGAAGGATACGCAGAAATTAGCAGAGCGTTACGGAATGGAGGCAGCAGAGATTCTGCATTTTTATCCAGCTGACTATAGCTATTGGCAGCTCGAGGCTGCTCAGGCCATAGACCATACCTTATGCTTGAATTTGACGGATTTTTACGCAAGACGTGTTCCCTTGTTTTTAGCATATCCCGAGCATGGAATTCCACAGCTGGGACGCATCTGCGAGGTTTTCAAAACAAAGCTCTCATGGTCAGATTCTGAGCTGCAAAAGCAGAAAGAAGCTCTTAGTCAGTATATGGAAAAAGAGCTGGCCTGGAGATCCACACCTTAGATGCGCCGCGACGCAGCTGCTCAGCAGAGTCTAAATATCTGCATTGACTCTCGTTTTTGTGGAACCTAGACTTTAACCAAACTTAATTTCTTTGCGAGAGAATAATGTCAATTATTGAAAAATTCACAGACTACTTTTCGAACGATATCGCCATTGATTTGGGTACGGCGAACACATTGGTTTATGTTAAAGGTCGCGGAATTATTCTGGATGAGCCCTCTGTCGTTGCTGTACAAAAAAACTATCGTGGAATGCAAAATCGAGTTCTTGCCGTTGGCAAAGAGGCAAAAGATATGCTGGGAAGAACCCCAGGCAGTATCGTTGCCATTCGTCCGATTAAAGATGGTGTTATTGCAGACTTTGAAGTAACGCAGTCGATGCTAAAGTATTTCATAGCAAAATCAATGGGCGAGAAAAAATCATTTATTCGTCCGCGTATTATTATCTGCGTTCCCTACGGAATTACTCAGGTGGAAAAACGTGCGGTGAAAGAGGCCGCTCAATCTGCCGGTGCCCGTGAAGTGTATTTGATCGAAGAGCCAATGGCGGCCGCAATTGGCGCAGGCCTTCCAATCACAGAGCCTTCTGGTAACATGGTTGTAGACATGGGCGGTGGCACAACTGGCGTGGCGGTCATTTCATTAGGTGGTATAGTTTATTGCAAATCGATTAAAGTTGCGGGCGATAAGTTTGACGAAGCAATCATTAACTATGTTCGTCGCCAATTTAATCTTTTGATTGGGGAAAGAACTGCGGAGCTGATTAAAATCCAAATTGGCAACGCCTATCCATTCGAAGATGAAAAAACTATGGAAATCAAAGGACGCGACTTGGTTGCGGGCGCGCCGAAAACAATCGAGATCACAAGCTCCCAAGTAAATGATGCTTTAATGGATCCTTTGTCTGAGGTGGTTGATGCAGTTCGCACGGCTCTTGAGAAAACTCCTCCAGAACTTGCGTCTGACATTGTTGATAACGGAATTGTTCTTACCGGCGGCGGTGCAATGCTTGCAAATCTAGATGTTCTTTTAAGAGAAAGAACTGGTTTGCCTGTATCTATTGCTGAAGACCCGTTAAGCTGTGTGGTTATGGGATCTGGAAAAGTCCTCGATCAATTGGATTTATTGAGACAACTGACCATCGACTAAGGAGTTAAATGGGTGAGTCTGAAATAAAATCTATAGCCCTATTCTTCTTCTTTGCTTTTTTGGATGACCGCAGGGCCGTTGAGGCCGCTACTCAAGCTATTGCTATTTGTTCAAATAAAAAGAAAAAAAACCCTCAGTTTAGCAGTGAGGTATTGATTGTTATGTCATGCTTCGCAGTTTGGACAAAACACCATTTAAAACTAAACCGCGGAAATCCGAATATCACTACCGATGCTGGCTGGATGATTCCCGCAAATTTAGATTTGGGTCCATGGCGTGAGTTTCAAAAGCTAGCAACCCAAGACGAGCTACTTGCAGTCATTTGGTCAAAGATTCTTGAAATTCCTGAGAGGGAAATTGCTGAAGGCCTCGGTATTTCTGAAGGAACCATCCGCTATCGCCTCGGTCGCGCCATCCGAAAACTTGGATCTATGGCCCAGGGTGTTTCCACGAAGAAGCTAAATGCGGTGAGGTCAGAACATGTCTGAAGATGTAAGTCGTCACCCACTTTCAAAAAAAGGTCAAAGGCAAGTGCCCCCATTTACGGGGAATGAGCTTTTGTATGATTACATAAGCGGCATCTTAGATGCTGAACGCAAAAAGGCCGTTGAGGCACATCTTGATTCTTCAAGAGAGGCGCAGCTGGATTATCAGAAAATTCAGATTGGCCTACAGTATGCAGAAAAAATGAAACAAATCACGGTTTCCCATACGCTTCATGAAAAATTAAGCGCACCGTCTTCTTATTTATCGGTTCTCTTTAAAAAATCACGTTTTGATCAATGGCCTGTAGGTTTGAAGTGGGGGCTTGAAGCCCTTGTTGTAGTTTTTGTAATCGTGACTTTTTTGACAGCGGCTCCTTGGGAAAAAATTATGAAACTCCGTTTTTCAACAGGTACCGGCGATGTGATTTTGACTGAGCTTAATAGAGGACCTGTTGTAAATAAAAATTATCAGACAAGCCCAGAGGCAATAGAAACTCCACAGTTTGTTGACGAGGGGATTAAAGGTAAGGACTCCGCTACAGCCATTTCTGAATCTGCTCCTGCAGAGGTAGCGAAGACAACTCCGACGACAGCTGCCGCGAAAAAGGCCCCAGCAAAAGTGGCGGCAACGGCTTCTACAGATGAAGAGGAACCTGGTAATACTAGTGGCGAAAGCAGCAAAGCTAGTACTGGTTATTTATATCGAGGACAGATTGCGGTGACGAATCTTGAGGCCGTGGGGCCGAAAATAAAAGAAAAAATCATCGAGCTGGGCGGCCGCAAGGCTGGCGAGGTTGAGCTTGGATGGCAGAAAACCCCAGGCTCTGCATACTTTCACTTTACTATTCCAGAAGCTAAATACGGTGAGCTCCAGACCTTTCTCTCTGACTACGGAAAGGCTAGAATTAGCAAAGATAAGCATCCGCGAGTGATGCCCGATGGGATTATCCGTTTAATTATCACGGTTGATGAAGCAAAGAAGTGAAGCTCTTAAAAAAAACACCAAAAAGGTCTCTTAGAACCATCTTAATAGTATGGTTCCTACTATTTTCAGTTCTCCCATTGGCCTTTGTCACCGGCTACTCAATGATTAAATACGAAAAAGCCTTGGATCGGGAGCTCTCCCAACGCTTGGCTGGGAACGCTCGTGAGATAAGTGTAATTTTTAGTGAATACCATGCAGGTCTTCAACAAAAAAGAGACAAATATATTCGTGATCCAAATTTAATTTATCACCTTTCAGTCAGCGATGGCGCCACCATTCGCAATATCGCAACCCAGTGGTTGAAGCAGGACTTTGCCTCGAGCCTGACCTTCTTTGCCAGGGATGGACGGATGATAGTAAGCGTGTTTAAAGATGAAAAGGGTGACGTTAGGAATTTTTCGCCAGTCTCCCAGGCGGTGTTTCTAAACGCAAAATACATTTCAACATTTAAAACTCAAAAAGAAGTGGGCTCCGTAGAATTCACCTCACAACATAAGACCTCTTTGCTTTTAATTTCGCGCGTAACGAATAGTGCTGGTAAGATCGTAGGATATTTTGAACAAATTATTGATCTGGACAAGGGATTTCTGAATCGCTTAAAGGCGCGATTAAAACTAGAGGTTATTTTCTTCAAAGACTCTGGTCAGTTAATGATGGCAAGTCACCCAGATTTTTATCTTTATAAAAAAGACTTCTTTGAGCCATATTTTAAGCCAAATCGAGAGCCATTTTTTGATTTGAATATCCGTGCAATGCCTTATGGATTTTTGATTTCACCGCTAGATTGGGACCATGCAAAATTTTATGTAGCACTTGGCGCTTCAAAGAGCGAAGCCAAAGAGGTCCTTCGCAATGTGAACTTTGCATTCATATCAGTAGTTATGGCGATTGTGGTACTTCTTTTTATTACAATTCTTGTTGCCAGCAACTGGGTATTAAAGCCGCTTTATGAATTGGTTGAAGCCTTGCAAAGATTCGAGACTTCAGAAAACTCTGTAGAAATTCCTGTTAAAAATGACACAGAGATCGGCCTTTTAACGGCAAGCTTTAATGAAATGAGTCGGCGTATTTCTCAGGCCAGAACAGACTTGAAGAAAAAAATATTTGAATTGGAAGGAACAAATCAAGAGTTGAAAGACACTCAAGCAAAGCTTGTGCACTCGGCGAAGATGATCAGTCTCGGTCAACTCGTAGCAGGCGTGGCCCATGAGCTGAATAATCCGATCGGCTTTATCTCAAGCAATATGAGCCATTTACGTGACTACTCAGAAAAGCTTATTAAACTTGTGGAAACTGCGGAAAAAAACCCAGAAAATCTTCTGACTCTCAAAACAGAACTTGAATATGATTATATCGTTCAAGATATGCCAAAATTGATTGCGTCTTGTGAAGATGGGGCCCGACGGACAAAGGATATTGTCTTGGGGCTTCGTAATTTTTCACGCTTGGAAGAAGCGAAACTCAAAGAAATTGATCTTCACGAATCTTTGGATACCACTTTGAATTTGTTAGCCGGGGAGATTAAAAACCGCGTACAGATTCATAAGCAATATGAGCCAATTCCGTATGTGTCATGCTACGCAAGCCAGATCAATCAAGTACTGATGAATATACTTTCAAATGCGCTGCATGCCATTGAGGGACCGGGACACATCTGGATTTCGACTGCAGTCATTAGGGATACAGGCGATAAAAATGGCAATGTCCAGGTCTCGATTCAAGATAGCGGAAAAGGTATAAGGCCAGAGGTTCTCGAAAAAATTTTTGACCCCTTCTTTACCACTAAAGGCGTGGGACAGGGAACGGGACTGGGTTTAAGTATTTCTTACGGCATTTTACAAAGTCATGGTGGAGAAATTCAGGTTCGATCAGAGGTCGGCGTAGGCACTGAGTTTGTGATCATTATCCCAGTGTATCCCCCATCGAATCGCCTTACTAAAAATGAGGCTATCTAAACGGACTCTAGGCACAACGTCTGGGTGATTAAAGCGTACTTCGATATTTTCCGATAAGTTGTGTATTAGGGGACTTATGGGAAAGCAAAAAAAAGAGGATAGATCTTACCTTCTTGGCTTAGCGTTGCTATTGCTATCAGGTTTTTTCATCCTTCTTTCTTTTCTTCCTGAAGCAGAAAAAAGCCATGATATTGCCGCTGGCATTGCGCAGACCAAAGAATTTGAGACAAAAGTAAACAAACATCTTTTTAAAACCTCGCAAACAATTGAAATATCCCGAGAGAAAATGCAGCTGGAGGCTGACCAGCTTGCCAATCATGGGATAGGTCCAAGTGTTTCCCAGAAAGAGGATCCTCATCGCTTAGATTTTTCGGCGGATCCAAGAGCCGAGGCGCTGCTTAAAGCTTTGGGTCGAGATGTCAAAGAGTCTTCTGACCCAACAAACGCAGACGAGGCAGTTCAAGCCGATCTTTTTGAGTCCCAGCAAAACCAGGCATATTCAGAGGCATATAAAAAAGAATATGCCCGCCAGTTTGTTGAGAATGCCAAAAAAGCCGGTTATATCATTAAGTTAAGTGATGACTATAAAGTGCTCTCTGTCAGGGCTATTCGCAAGCCCGCTGTAAACATGGAGCTATTTCAAAGTAAAGGCGGCGGAGTTCAATGAAGCGCGGTCTCAAGCCTTGAATATTACAAAGAAGTTTCTAGACTACTAAGATAAAATATAAGGTAAAACTAAGTTATTCAAACCAAGGTGGAGGTATTATGAATCGCCTGCTGCAATCTATTACAACTTTAGCAATCTCTGTGATGTTAACTTTTGTTATCTCCAGCTGTGGACCAAAGGCTTTCGTTAAAGGAGACTATGAAGACCCAGAAAAGGCCAATCTTTTAAATGATAAATGGTCAGAAACAGACATGCAAACTGCTGTAAAAGATTTAGTCGGCAGCCTCATTGCACATCCAGCAATTAAGGACGCCAAAACCCCTCCAGTGGTGATCGTGACGCAACTTCAAAATAAAACCAGCGAACATATCGATACACAAAGTGTGATGGACATGGTTCGTGTGGATTTAATGAAAGCAGGCAAGGTGAGCTTCATAGACAAAGAAGCTCGTCAGGATATCGCTGATGAATATAACTATCAAAACTCTGGGATGGTTGCTAAGGACACTCAAAAAGGTCCCGGCGGTCAAGTAGGCGCGGACTTCATTATCAATGGTCGCCTGGACTCCATTGTGCAAGAGGTTGGAAAAGATAAAACAATTTATTATAAAGTGACCTTGAATATGACAAATCTTAAGACAGGTATGATTGTATGGGCCGACAACAAACAGTTGCGTAAGGCGTATAAGAAGAAAACTATTGGTTTGTAAACTATGACGGACCTCTTGAAAACATCTGTCATTTTGGCAGGGGTTTTTCTATTTAGTTTAAGCATAATTTCCTGTGCAACATACCAAGGTACTGTTGCGGAGTCTCGCCGGCTGCTCACAAATGGTCAATTTGATGCTGCTGAAAAAAATCTTGAGCCTTTGGCAAACAAAGAAAATGGAGATCAGTTAGTTTATCTTCTTGATTACTCAGTAGCCCTGGAAATGGGCGGTAAAATTAAAGAAAGTGCTTTAGCTTTGCAGCGGGCAGATCGCCTTGCAGAACTCCAAGACTACACCTCACTTTCAAGAGAGGCTGGCTCTCTTCTTTTGAATCAAGAAATGGTCCAATATAAAGGCGATTCTTTTGAAAAAATCTATATCAACGCTTATGCAGCCTTGGACTACTTAGAACTTAATCAACTAGATGAAGCCCTAGTTGAGACTCGTAGAATGAATGAAAAGTACAACAAACTTAATAGTGAAGACCGCAAGACCTTTGAAAAGAATGTCTTTGGAAAATACCTTTCTGCAATGATTTGGGAGGCAAATCAAAACTGGGATGATGCCTACATTGCCTATGAAGAAACTTACAAACTAGATCCGAATATTTCATTTTTACCGCAAGACCTCATTCGCTCAGCTAAGCGTGCACGACGCATGGACATGTACTTGAGTTGGAAAAAAACATTTCCAGAAGTAACAGACAAAAAAGAATGGTACGACAAGAGCTTCGGCGAGCTCATTATCATCTACGAACAAGGTTGGGGCCCAAGAAAAACCCAAGTCGGCGGTCAAGGAATTTACGCCGGGGGCTACAATCCACCGATTTTGCAACCGGTTCATAACAATATTGTTCAAATGAGCGCAACGATCTCTGGCGTTGGCAGTTTTCAGAGTCAGCAGGTATATAATGTTGAGAAAGCAGCAATTGAAACCCTACAACATGACTATGCATGGATGGCCGCAAAACGTATCGGAGCCTTTGCTGCTAAAAATATTGTTGCTGATCAAATTCGTCAAAAAAATGAAGCTCTCGGTACTGTAGCATGGCTTGCGATGCAATTGTCAGAGCGTGCGGATCTTCGTCAGTGGTCGACCCTTCCTCAAACGGTACAGCTGGTTCGTGTGCCACTGAAAGTTGGAGAATATAAAGTACAGCTTCAGGGTCTCGTTGCGGGTGGGGCGGCCAGTGGCGATGAAAAAGATTTTTTAAACGTGCAAATCAAGTCGCAACGGACGACCTTCCTTCGTTGGCGCACTCTTAAGTGACCGTATTGAGACTTAGTAAATGGATAATAAAAAAGGCCCTGATTTCTCAGAGCCCTTTTGAACTACAAAAAGCGTGTAAAAGATTGGATTCTAGTTGTTCAAACTTGGGTTGCTAGAAGGAAGATTTGGAGTTTCCTCTTCGTTCTGCGCACCGGGAAGAACTGTCGCTTTTTCAGCAGCGGCTTTCGCAGTTGTATCTGGATTGTAACGAGTTGCTGCATTAGCAACACGGTTTTCAAGATTTTGTTTCACGTCATCAGCAGAAGCGCGCTCAATATTTGCAATATTGGCAGCTTGCTTAATCATGTAATCTTGAGGAAATGCACCCAACTTAGCTAGGTAGTTAGAGATGCTTCCATTACCGTTTTGGATAATTTCGCGCAGTGTAAAAAGAGGAGCATATTGAGACGCCTTCTTTTCAGCTTCGAAAATGATCTGAGTCAAAGTAGCCGCGGTAATGTCATTTTTCGACTTATTGTCGATAACCATGACCTCTTCGTTTGTACGAATCATTTTAGCGATATCGTCCAAAGTTACATAGCAACTTTGCTGAGTATCATAGAGCTTTCTGTTTTGATAGCGCTTGATAATTTTGACTTTTGAATTTTGTTTAGAAGTCAGTGTTTCATTTTGGTTGATCAAAGTGCCTCCCACTGGAAAGTCGACTCGGTTTTATTTTTTTTAGAGCCACTATTTATGAACAGTGGTCCCTAACCCCTAATACGTTTCGCCACCGCATTATGTTATCAACTGAAACCTGTTTTATTCGGCCTTTTGTTGACTCATTTAGCGGCAGTTGGCGGCAACCTAACCTTGCCGCCACCCCTTGTCAAGCGGTCACGCCCTCAAATAAAAAAACGCTATGCAGTAGAAAGTTTGACAAAAAAACAGAGATTTAAGGCAAATAAAAAATCCCAACTATTCAATGTTAAAGGTCTAAAGTTTAGCCGCAAACTAGCCGAAATACTAGATATCACAAACTCTTCGCCGGCGGGTAATTTAATGAAAACTGATAAAAATCAGGTAGTTGAATACAAAAAACTCGGTTTCGTTTTAGGCCTAGCTTGTTTATTGGGACTTACTGCAATTCCAAGCTGGATCCGACAAAGGGACGAGGAGCGTATAGTAAGCGCCAAACGTCGTGCGGAGGTGTTGGGCTACCAGATTTTTGAAATTTATACCGATGCGCAGCAAAATCAATCAAATTCAGAGGCAGCAAGTTCAAGATCGCCGGCTTCTGTAAAAACCGCTGGTAGCGATGCTTTAGGCTTCCATGATGCAGGTAGTATCGGAAGTGACCCATGGGGCCAGCCGTATCGCTACAAGATTCTCAGTGCTGCAAATGAGCCACTGAAGATTCAAGTTTGGTCTGCAGGGCCCAATAAAGCTTTTGAAACTAAGGACGATAGTGGTGTCGGAGCCGACAGCTATACTGGTGATGACGTGGGAATTATCCTGTCATTGAACCATAAATCCGCAGAGTAGAGTGATTCAAGCCGGACCTAGGTCGCAATTACCTCCAGCCTGACTAATATTTCAGCAATTCTATTTAAGTGCTCACTTGAAGGCTCCGAAAAGTTTAGTGACTAAGGAGTTTTCATGCTTCACCGCTTAACAAGGCCCGTCCTCATCGTGTTAGCTCTACTAACACTTTCAGCCTGTGCAACGCTCCAGGATTCGGACAAGGCCACTTACTACGATGCGGCCTTTAATGATAAGAACCGCGCGCCGGCGGCATTCACGCCTCAGCTTCATACCGGTGGTGAAGACACTGTAATGACTTTGGACCCCTTCTATCTTAGGACTCAAGCAGATTATTATTTTGCAATGGGTGAAGCACAAAGCCTTGAGGGTAATCATAGCAAAGCAATTGACGCCTTCAAAATGACACTCATTTACGATCAAGAATCTTCGACGGTGAATATCCGTTTAGCGACAGAGTATTTTAAAACGGCACAATTTACTGAATCCCTGACTCAAGCTGAAGAGGCAATTCGTAAAGATCCTAATAACATTGAAGCACGCCTACTTCTTGGTGGACTTTATTTGTCTCTGAAGCTTTTTCCAAAGGCGATTACTCAGTACGAATACATACTAAAGGTGCAACCGAATAACGTGGAGGCCCCCGTATATTTGGGAGCCGCCTACACAGAAATCAAACAGTATGATAAGGCAGTAAAGTTTTTTGATTCTTTGATTAAGAATGAAGACTATGCAACTCCTCACCTTGCTTACTACTATATTGGCCGCGTACGCTCAGAGCAAAAAGGTGTGGTCTTTCAAAAGGCGGCGGTGGCTGCATTCCAGAAGTCGATTGAATTAAAACCAGACTTCTTGGATGGGTATATCGCCGTGGCCTCCTTTTATATCCAAAAAGGTCAAGAGGAAAAAGCCCTTGCTCTTTACAAAAAATTTCAAAAGGAGCAAGGCCCTAATTTGAAAGTGGCTGAGATTTTGGCTCAAATGTATGTGGAGAACGAGAAGTACGATCTTGCATATGAGCAATATCAAATTCTAGAAAACACAACGGAAGACACCTTGAACATCAAACTTAAAATGGCTTTAATTTTGATTGAAAGAAAAGAGTTTGTCGCGGCTGCGGCAAAGCTCGAGGACATTCTTCGTGATGCCCCGGAATCTGATAAGATTCGTTTTTATCTGGGCGCTGTATATGAGGAGACGAAAAGTCTAGATAAAGCGATTGCACAATTTAAAAAAATTCAACCAACGAGCCAATTCTTTGGTGAGGCAATGGTGCACGCGGCTTATGCAATGAAAAATGAAGGTCGATTGCACGACGCTGTGGGGCTTGTCGAAGGAGCCTTGAAGGAGCGCAAGGACCAAGCGCAGCTATATGCGATGTATGCGTCCCTGTTGGATGAAAGTGGTGACTACAATAAGGCGATTCGAATGCTCACAGACGCTGTTGAGAGGTTTCCAGAGAGCGCACAGTTGAGATTTTACTATGGAACGCTTTACGACCGCACAGGAAAAAAAGATCGCGTAGTTACAGAGATGAAAAAAGTTTTAGAGCTTGATCCCAAGCATGCTCAGGCGATGAACTATCTTGCGTTCACATGGGCTGAAGGCAATACAAATCTGGGCGATGCCGAGAAGATGGCTCGTAATGCTTTGGCGATTGAATCTAAAGATGGTTACATCATGGATACTCTAGGGTGGATTCTTTATAAACAAGGTCGATTCAACGAAGCAGTTAAGGTGCTAGAGGCCGCCTTTAAATACCAATCTTCAGTGAGTATTATTGCGGAGCACTTAGGTGATGCTTATTACAAGCATCAAATGGTTGAAAAAGCTAAGAGGATGTATATAAAAGCGGCTGACCTGGAGTCAGACACTAAAAAAGTTGAAGTTATTAAAGCGAAAATTACGGCGATTGAAAAACAGCAGGTTCCTGTTGAGATGCGTATGCCTGCGTCGACGCAGGGGCGATAGTCATTAATACTTGTCAAATCTAAATGTGCTTCATTATCCTTGTGGTCATGAGGCATTTGTTTTTCTTTCTTATTACAAGTTTTCTTTTAACCTCCTGTGGTACTCACCCATCTAAGTCGACGTCTTTTTCTGAAGGTCTTCTTCAAAAGGAAAAGTGGGAAACCAAAGCGGTCATTCGCGATCTAAAGGCAAATAAAGCTCATACTGTGGATATTGATATTCTAGGGGATTATCCAAGGAAGCTACGTATGGATGTTTGGGCTCTAATGGGAGTTCAGGTTGCAAGCCTCATCTTGAACGACGATGAGGTTCGCTATGCGATATATCCACAGAAGAAATTTTTTCAAGGTAAAGCCAGCGAAGGTTCTTTTTTACCCTTGATGAATATGCCACTTCACCCTCGTAACTTTATGAGTATCGCCTATGACATTCCTATAAAAGGCATTGGCTGGAACTGTGTCAGAGGGGCCGACAATTTACTTACTGAATGCAATCAAGCAAGCCGTGGGATCAAAGTTCAGTGGTCTGACCGAACCCCCGAGGGACAAAAGAAAGTACTTATAACTGCGCCCTCGTTCGAGATGAGATGGCTGTTTAGGCCCCCCCAGACCGAGGTCCAGTTTAAAGATGAAACGTTTCTACTCGAGACACCTTCAGGATTCAAAACAATACAGCTCAAATAAACAATAAGAGCTAATGCCTGAAACTTTATTAATCAGTTTCTAACCATCTTAGATTGAGATAGCATCATAAATAGAAGGGTTCCCCTGGAACCTCTAGAGCCACTGGATCGTGGAGCAACTCTTCACAAGGAGTGTACTATGACCTCTCCACTAGATTTAAAACAAATTGTCTCAAATTGGCAGAGCTCTGGCGATCGTGTTAATGCGCATTGGTCTGGCAGTTTTGATGATTATTTGGCAATGGTAAAGAAAAATCCAAAGATCACTCGGAACGCCTATCAGCGCTTATATGACATGATCATTGAGGCCGGTACGGAAGAGTATATCGATTTTAAAAAACAAGTTGTTCGTTATAAATTTTTTGACGATGCCGTCAATGGCGGAAAAGACGCTGTTTTCGGATTAGATGTGGCATTGATGAAACTTGTGAATGTACTCAGAGCCGCTGCCCTTGGGTATGGCACGGAGAAGCGAGTTATTCTTTTGCATGGGCCTGTCGGAAGTGCAAAGTCTACTATTTGTCGCATGATTAAAAAAGGCTTGGAGGCCTATTCAAAAACAGAAAGCGGACCGCTTTATACTTTTGAATGGGTTGATGAAGACGGCAAGCTCGATGGGCTTCTTGGAAAAGGCGTAAAGGCTTTCCAAAGTCCAATGCACGAGGAGCCTTTGCTTCTTATTCCTGACGAGTTGCGCCCGAAAATTTGTGAAGAGCTCAATCGTGGACAAGAGGGCGCTTTCCGTATGAGCATTGATGGTGAGCTTAGTCCACCAAGCCGTTTTATCTTTAGAGCTTTGATGGACAGATACCATGGAGATCTAATGAAGGTTCTCTCCCATGTACGGGTGAAGAGAATGTTCTTATCGGAAGCTGATCGAATTGGTATTGGCACCTTTCAACCAAAGGATGAAAAAAATCAAGATTCCACAGAGCTCACCGGTGACATTAACTACCGCAAGATTGCCGAGTATGGATCAGACTCTGATCCGCGTGCCTTCAATTTTGACGGCGAGTTCAACGTTGCCAATCGTGGGATCATTGAGTTTGTTGAGGTTTTGAAACTCGACGTGGCCTTCCTCTATGATCTTTTGGGAGCGTCTCAAGAACACAGAGTAAAACCTAAAAAGTTTGCACAAACCCATATTGACGAAGTCATCATTGGTCATACAAATGAGCCTGAATACCGTCGACTACAAGATAATGAATTCATGGAAGCCCTACGTGATCGTACCGTGAAAATTGATATTCCATATATTACTCGCTGGAAAGATGAAGTAAACATCTATAAAAAAGACTTTAATTCGCAAAAACTAAGAGGCATTAGCATTGCTCCGCATACAATTGAAATGGCAGCAATGTGGGCCATCCTGACTCGTTTGGAAAAACCCAAAAAGGCGAACCTTACGAGGCTGCAAAAATTGAAACTCTATAATGGCAAGACATTGCCAAACTATACGGAAGATAATGTGAAAGAGCTTCGCAAAGAGACCCAGCGCGAAGGCTTAGAGGGGATTTCGCCGCGTTATATCCAAGATAAGCTTTCAAATGCTTTGGTGGCAGCTCAACAAAATAACAAAGGCTCCGTGAATCCATTCATGGTCTTAAATGAACTCGAATCAGGGCTTAAAAACCACTCCTTGCTTTCGAATGAAGAGCTAAAGGCGGATTATCGCGAATTGTTGGGCGTGGTTAAGCAAGAATACGAAGAGATAATTAAAGCCGAGGTACAGAGAGCTATTAGCGCTGATGAGAGTGCTCTCTTGAGATTGTGCGCAAATTATATCGACAATGTAAAAGCATATACTCAAAAAGAAAAAGTTCGTAACCAATTTACTGGTCAGGATGAAGAGCCAGATGAGCGGCTGATGCGTTCTATCGAGGATAAAATTGAAATTCCGGAGTCTCGAAAAGATGACTTCCGACGAGAAATTATGAATTATATTGGCGCGCTTGCTGTTGAAGGCAAGAAATTCAACTACAAAATGAATGACCGTCTTCATAAGGCCTTGGAATTGAAACTTTTTGAGGATCAAAAAGACAGTATTAAACTGACGTCGCTGGTATCTTCTGTGACGGATAAAGATACACAAGAGAAAATTGATATCGTAAAAAGTCGCTTAATCAAAGATTTTGGATACGATGACGTATCTGCAACTGATGTACTCCACTATGTGGCAAGTATTTTTGCCCGTGGTGACGTCAAAAACAAGTAGTGTGAAGCAATGTCCATTAAAGAAGACCACAACAGGTTTAAGGATATAGTTAAGGGAAAGGTGAAGGAGGACTTTAAAAAGTATGTCACCCAAGGGGAGATGATTGGCAAAAGAGAGAACGAATTTGTCAAAATTCCACTTCCACACATTGATATTCCAAGCTTTCGTTACGGAGCGAAACAGCAGGGGGGCATTGGACAGGGGCAGGGAAAACCTGGCGAAGGAGTTGGGGAGCCCGGTGCGGGACAAGGTCAAGCTGGAGAAAACCCTGGAGAACATCTTTTAGAGGTCGAACTTAGTATGGACGAGCTTGCCGACATTCTCGGAGAAAAGCTTGAGCTTCCGCGTATAGAACCTAAAGGTAATAAAAACATTGAAATGGAAAAAACACGTTATTCAGGCATTGCCCCAGTGGGACCTGAAGGCCTGCGTAACTTTAAAGCTTCTTATAAGAGGGCACTCAAGCGCTATGTAAGTTCGGGAATCTATACGCCCGAAGACCCAGTGATTGTGCCGATACGTCGCGACTTCCAATACAGATCTTTTAAAAAAGTAACTAAGCCCCAGGCTAAAGCTGTTGTGATTTATATGATGGATGTGTCTGGTTCTATGGGAGACGAGCAAAAAGAAATTGTTCGTCTTGAAAGTTTTTGGATCAATACCTGGTTAAAAAAGCACTATAAAGGTCTCGAGACACGTTTTATTATTCACGATGCTGCGGCTAAAGAGGTTGATGAAGACACGTTCTTTAGAACGAGCGAATCCGGAGGAACTTTGATTAGTTCCGCATACAAGCTATGTCAGCAAATTGTTGAAACTGATTATCCAGTAAATGAGTGGAACATTTACCCATTTCACTTTAGCGATGGCGATAATTGGAGTGGTGAAGACACGAGGCTTTGTACGAAAATACTTAAAGATTTTTTTCTGCCAAAAGCCAACGTGTTTTGCTATGGGCAGGTTGAGAGTAAATATGGCAGCGGTCAATTCCTAAAAGACTTGCAAAAGGAATTCGGTTCTGACGAAAGAATTATCTGTAGTCAAATTGAAAGCAGAGATAAGATTCTCGACTCTATCAAGGACTTCTTAGGGAAAGGAAAGTAGGCCATGGCAAACCTTACTCCTGAACTGGAGCACGAAAGACTGAAAATTTGTAAAATTGCCAAACAGGCTGGGCTCGATTGCTTCGAGACAATTTTTGAACTGATCACTTACGATCAAATTAATCAGTTTGCTGCCTATGGCGGTTTTCCGGTGAGATATCCACATTGGAAATTTGGAATGGAATACGAACACCTTTCAAAGTCTTATGAGTATGGTCTTTCTAAAATCTATGAAATGGTAATCAACACAGATCCCTGCTATGCCTACTTAATGGAAGGCAATGCCATGATGGACCAAAAACTTGTGATGGCGCATGTGTACGGTCATTGCGATTTTTTTAAAAATAATATTTGGTTTTCTAAGACCAATCGTAAAATGATGGACCAAATGGCGAATCATGCGACGCGGATTCGAAGATATGTTGATCGTTATGGAACGGAGGCCGTCGAGGGCTTTATCGACGTGTGCCTTAGTCTCGAAAATCTGATCGATCGATATAGTCCCTATGTAGACAAATCAGTTGTTTCCAAGCTGTCTGCAACAGGTCCTCAAGACGCGGATTTTTTACTCAAGGTGAATCGTCCTTACATGCGTGACTATATTAATCCACCCGCATTTGTGGCGGAGCAGAAGCTCAAGATGCAAGAGCTTGCTCAGAGAGCTCAAAAGTATCCAGTAGAGCCTGAAAAAGATATTCTTAAGTTCTTGATTTATCATGCGCCCTTAGCGGATTGGCAGCAAGATATTCTTTCGATTATCCGCGATGAGGCCTATTACTTTTCGCCTCAAGGGATGACGAAGACAATGAATGAGGGCTGGGCGTCTTACTGGCACTCAAAGCTTATGACTGAAAAGATTTTAGATGACTCTGAGATCATCGACTTTGCTGATCACCATGCAGGAACTATGGCGATGGCGCCCAATGGTTATAACCCTTACAAGGTTGGTATTGAGCTTTTACGCGACATAGAGGAGCGTTGGAACAAGGGGCAGTTTGGTCGAGAGTGGGAGCGCTGTGATGATATTCGCGAGCGAAAACATTGGGACATGAAGCTTGGTTTAGGTCACCAGAAGATTTTCGAGGTGCGCAAGGTTTATAACGACGTAACCTTTATTGACGAATTTATGACTGAGGACTTTTGTGTCCGCAATAAGCTTTTTGTCTACAAGTTTAATAAAAAGACAAATAAGTTTGAGGTGGATACCCGGGATTTCAAGGCGATTAAACATCAGCTCTTATTTCATATGACAAACTTCGGGCAGCCGATCATCCGAATAGAAGATGCAAACTTCGAAAATCGCGGGGAATTGTTGCTCACGCATTTGCATGAAGGAATAGACATGCAACCAGATTTTATGACGGAAACCTTGAAGAATCTCTATAAGATTTGGACGCGCCCAGTGAGTCTTGCTACGGTGATGGACGGAGAGGGTCAGCTTTTTAAATTTGATGGAAAAGAATTTAAGAGTTATAAATTAGATAAAGAACAGAATCTCAAGCCATCCAATACAGAGTCTGAAAATTGAGTCAGAAAAACACGAGACTTGTTTACTCAACTGACCCTAAAGACCAACACTGCCCAAAATGTAAAGAGTATTTGAGCGAGTGCGTGTGCATTAAGCAAGAGGCCGTTCAATCAAGAAACTTTGTGGCAAAATTCCACTTGGAAAAGGCCGCGCGGGGCGGCAAGACGGTGACTGTGATTGATGCGTTGCCCAAAGTCGAAATTTATCTTAAGGACCTTTGTAAAGAATTGAAAGTTAAATGTGGCGTAGGTGGAACCTATTCTATGTCTGGAAAAGACGGTTTAATTGAAATTCAAGGGGATAAGCGCGAACAGATAAAAAAAATTTTTGATCAAAAGGGCATAAAACACAAAGGACAGTGAAAGTGTAAATACTAATTTATAAACATTTTTTATTTAAATACTGGCCTTGCGCTCACTAGGCCCATTCATGGAGTATAGTTAGGGCAAGGGGGAAAGTACGTGGGCCAATTGAAAAGAAAAATATTGATAATTGATGATTATGAAGAAAGTTGTAAGCTGCTTTCTGAAATTTTGAATTCTACTTATGAGTGCAGTTACACTTCTGATAGCGCTAAGGCATTATCAATGGTGGATGAAAAAAAACCAGATCTCATTTTGCTAGATTATAAAATGCCGGGGCTTATGGGGGTAGATATTTGCAAAATGATTCGCAAGAATGAAGTTGCCAAAAATACTCCAATTATTTTTGTCTCCGGGGCGGCTACTGTTGACGAGAAGATTAACGCTTTTGAACAAGGTGCGGACGACTTTATCGCTAAGCCCTTTCACATTAAGGAGCTTATTCTTCGTATCAAGGCTCGTCTTTCGGAAAAGGATCTTGATTTGAGTGCAGAGCTTAAAGCGGGAAACCTGCGAATTAGACCACTTTCCCGGCAAGTATTTGTGGACGGAGATGAGGTCAAGCTCACGCCTAAGCAGTTCGGCATTTTAAAAATGCTTGTGGCCAACAAGAACAATATTGTAACTCGCGAAAAATGTTTGGACGAAATTTGGGGAAACACAGAGGTGACTTCACGTAATGTGGACTCGCAAATTAATTACCTAAAACGTAAAATCAAAAAGTTCCAAGGCAAGATCCTTGCTGTTCCAAGTCTTGGATACCGCCTTGCGGTTCAGGATTAGAACTTATCGCGATCTATGAGCTTTTTTTGCCCCCCACCGCGCGCCCCATAAAATATCTGGATGATAGCCGAAAAGCTGATCCAAGTCTTTCAACGGGGCCCACTCCGTTCCTTTGTTATAGTCAGCATCTTTGATAGGGGCGGGCTTGTGCCAGCTTTCATTAAGCGCACCGACAAAGAAAACTGTGTCGCAAGGATTGATCTTTCCATCCCATTCAAAATCATATCGCCGTCGAAGCTCAAGATTTGGCAAAATGCGAATCAAGTACCCGGTTTCCTCCAGCGTCTCGCGAACGGCGGCTTCAGCAGGGCTTTCACCGCGCTCAATTTTACCGCCGGGCAAAAAGAAATATTTTTTTTTGTTTGTTGGGTCAAGCGCGTGAAACCCAAGAATTTTATTGTTATGAACTACGATGACGCTCGCCCGATTACGATATATTTTTTGTTCGCGCTTAGAAGCGCGCTCTTCCCGTCGAGATTTAAAAAAATATTGAAGACCTTCACGGCATTCTTTTTCAAGAACTCCCGCCGTAACTTCAATTTGGTGATTCAATCGATCGTCTTGAAAAGTTTTGTAAAGAGAATCAACTGCGCCGCCGCGAGGGTCTTTAGCGCCATAGACGACTCGTTTCACACGAGATTGCAAAAGGGCTCCTGCACACATTAAACAGGGCTCAAGAGTAACATATAAAGTGCAATCATTTAGCCGCCAGTTCTGAGTTTTTCTGGAGGCAATATGCAGGGCAATGGCTTCAGCGTGGGCGAGGGGACTTTGCCAAGCTTCGCGGCGGTTGCAAGCTTGGGCGACAATGGTCAAACCATCTGGCCCGATAAGGAGAGCTCCAACCGGCACCTCTCCTTCCGCCCCAGCCTTTGCAGCAAGTTTCAGAGCATGACGCATCCATTTCTCGTCGAGAAAATTTTGCTCTCCGTGACGCCTCATAAGAACCTCAACCGCTTTTATCAATGATGATGTCATTGAAGCACACAGGGGTGGCTTAATCATCTGACGGACACGAATGATGCAAAGCGCAAAGCTGTTAAAATCTATGTCGGCTACGGCTTTAGGGTTTGTCATACCCCGGCCCCTTTGCTATAGACTTACTCTTTTAAATTCCCTGTTGGGAATAGATATGGAGTGCCCTTTTTATCGGCATTCACTTCCGACACATGCGAGAGGCGGGTGATTTTCAGTGTCAATGACGAAAATCAAAGATGGAGAGAGTTTTGAATCAGCATTCAGGAGATTCAAAAAGTCTTGTGAAAAAGCAGGCATCCTTTCAGAAGTTAAAAAGCGTGAGCATTTCGAAAAACCAAGCGTTCGCTTGAAAAAGAAATCAATGGCGGCCCGTAAGCGTGCGGTGAAGAAATCTAAAAAAGGCTGGGGTAACGACTAAGCCCTAGGAGGTTTCTAGTGGAAATCAGAGAACAACTTATGGCGGACGTAAAAGACGCCATGAGGGCAAAGGATCAATTAAAGCTCAACACTCTGCGGTTTCTTCAAGCTGCAGTGAAAAACCGTGAAATTGAACTTCGACCTATCCCGATCACCTCTGACGAAGTCATGGGTGTGATCAAAAAATTAGTTAAGCAAAGAAAAGAATCAATTGAGCAATACCAAGCCGGTAACCGTCAAGATCTAGCTGATCAAGAGGCTGCTGAGCTAAAAGTGCTAGAAACATACTTGCCTGCTCAAATGGGAAGAGAGCAGATCGAGAAGGTTGTTACGGAAGTGATTGCAGCTTTAAGTGCAAAGACCGTGAAAGATATGGGTCCTGTAATGAAGGAAGTCATCTCTCGCACGGCCGGCGCAGCCGACAACAAGATAGTGAGCGAAGTTATTAAATCTAAACTTACTTAACCTTGTAATTTTGGAGTTGCATGAAATTTTCTCCAGAGTTTATCGAGAAGGTCAGAGATTCCAGCAATCTCGTTGACATCATTTCTCAGTATACGCAGTTAAAACCTACGGGAAGTGGTCTTATGGGCCGCTGCCCCTTTCCGGATCATCAGGAAAAGACGCCAAGTTTTTCTGTATCTGAAGTTAAACAGGTTTATCACTGTTTTGGCTGCCATAAAAAAGGCAATATTTTTACTTTTCTTCAAAACTATCAAGGAATGAATTTCCCTGAGGCCATCGAGTTTCTTGCCAGTCGCGCTGGAATTGCAATGCCAGAGAAAAACAATACAGAAGGCGATGAGCGATACGATCGTCAAAAAGAGCTTAGAAAACTTTTAGCTCGCGTGAATCAGCTCGCAAATCAATATTTTATTGAGCAGCTAAAACGAGTGCCGAATGATCATCCCGTTAAAAAATACATAACCAAGCGTGGACTTTCTCAAGAGGTTCTTGAGGCATTCCAAGTGGGCTACTCGACCCCCGAGTGGGACGGCTTGGTTAAGTATCTGGAGTCCAAAAAAGTTCCAATGGATTTGGTGGAGGAGGCTCGTCTCGCCAAGGCCCGGAGCGGTGGAAAAACTGGATGCTTTGATATTTTCCGTGACCGGCTAATGTTTCCAATCCTCAACCCCATGGGTGAAGCTGTGGCTTTCGGTGGGCGTATCATTGACCAGGGTGAACCAAAATACCTCAATAGTCCTGAAACCCCGGTATTTGTTAAGGGTAAAATTTTATACGGACTTGCTCAAACTGCGCGTTATATACGAACCGAAGACCAGGCCCTCATTGTCGAAGGATATATGGACTTGGTTTCTTTGTATCAGGTAGGTATTCGCAATGTAGCCGCGACCATGGGAACGGCGTTAACCTTGGACCATGGGAAGCTTTTAAAACGAATGACTAAAAATGTAGTCGTACTTTTTGATGGTGATTCCGCTGGGCAAGAGGCCGCAGAGCGCAGTTTGCCAATTTTACTTTCAGTCGATGTTCATCCAAAGGGCTTAACTCTTCCGAATGGTATGGATCCTGATGACTTCGTCAAGGCCAACGGGGCGGAGGCTTTGAGAGACCTAATAAACAAAGCGCCTGACCTTTTTGTGTTAATTTTACTGCGTTGGATGCAGGACTATAACGGCGGAGCATCGCAAAAGGTGAAGCTTTGTGATCAAATTAAGCCCGTTCTTGAAGTCATTCCTGATTCGCGTTTAAAAGATCTTTACCTTCAGGAAGCGGCTCGTCGCATGAGTGTGCCAACAAACTGGCTCAAGGATGCTTTATTTAGACCGACCGGTAAACTTGTCGCTGAGGCACAAAACCTTCGCCGCGAAAACCATGCTAATTCACAAAAAATTCTTCCTGGGATCTCTTTTGAGTCGATACCTGCAGACTCAGAGCCAAAAACTATGCCAAATACTCCGCAATTTATCTTGAAGGGCGCGCCGAAACCAGAAGTTCTACTTATGGGTTTGGCACTCAAAAGTCGTGCCAACTTTGAATTGTATTTGCAGGAAAACATCTCTGAAAATATCTCACACTTTGCTATTCATGAGATTTTAAAGAAAGCCACCGATGTCTATAGACAGGATCCTAATAAATTTGATAAGTTAACCAGTCTTCTTATATCATTTGTAGATCATCCTGAGGCGCTTTTCGTAAATGAAAATGCCAATGAAACATTTGATGATGAGAGCGAGCGCAAGCTTATCCGCGATGTTTTCAAAAGAGTTCGCGACAACAGCTTGCGTGACCAGGCAAAAAAGTTGGCTCGAGATTTAAAAACAGAGCCGAGCGCAGAAAAGATGGAGCAGATTATGAGTATTCAAAGAAATAGGTATTCGTTAAATAAAAACTAATCTGAAGCCTCAAATTTGTAGATTATTTATATTAAGTTTTAAAAAAGTTTTTACATGCAGGAAAACGGGGTCTAAATGAAACCAAACGCACCCAACGCCACAGCTAAAGAGCCAACTAAAATTCTTAGTGTTATAGAGCAAGAGGCCTTGATCAAAGAAGAGATTCAGAAGTTTATCAAACTCTTTAAAGAAAAAGGTAACCTGACCATTGAAGAGATTAATGACCATCTTCCGCAAGAGATTGTGGCGCCCGCAGTGCTTGATGCCTTCATGCACGGCCTAGAGGCCGCTGGTGCAGTGATCTCAGATTTAGTGGAAACTGAAAAGGATGAGGCGGATGGATCCTTTCTCGCTGATCCGGACAAGGCGGACGAGGAAGCAGATGAAGACGAAATCGCGGAAAGCGAGGACGTTAAAGGGAATGATCCGGTTCGACTTTACCTCCGAAAAATGGGAAGTGTTTCACTCCTGACTCGCGAGGGTGAAGTTGAAATTGCCCGTCGTATTGAGAAAGGTGAGCGCGAGATCGTTAAAGCGATTCTCTTGTCTCCGCTTGGAACTTACGAAATTATTCAACTTGGCAAACGCTTAGACGAGGGTCGAATTAAAGTAAAAGCGATCTTTCGTGGCTTGGAAGACGAAGAGACTCAATACGATGAAAAAGAGTATATTGATAAAATCCACGAACTCATTGGAACAGTAACGGCTTACCATGAATCTGTGAGAAAATATTTTGATGTTCTTCGCAAAGAAGAGACCAATACGCCTGCACGCAAAGTCGCAATGGAAGAGCTCCTGAAAGTGAACGATGAGTTAATGGCTAGCTTTGAGTCCATTAACTTTAATCGCAAAACCATCAACCGCATTGTGATTAAGTTTAAAAATCTGGTGGGCCGTATGTCGATTCTTCGTCGTCGAATCAAGGACGGCACGGAGAAAACTTTTGCCAAAGATGTCAATGCACTTGCAGAGCGCTTAAAGCTTATTGATGGAAACGAGAAAGAACTTACCAAAATGAGTCGTGAGACCGGCTTGAATTATAACAAATTTCGTTCTTACGCGATTCAAGCTCAAGAGGCCTCTGTTCGCCTCGGTCGATTGGACAGTGAAACTGAGATGAACTTTCGTTGGATTCAAGACACTTATACAGCTATTTGGAAGGGCGAGCGCGAAGCTGATTTGGCAAAATCTGAACTGGTTGAAGCCAATCTTCGCTTGGTGGTTTCTATTGCAAAGAAATACACTAATCGTGGATTGCAATTCCTGGATCTTATTCAAGAAGGCAATATTGGTTTGATGAAAGCCGTTGATAAATTTGAATATCGTCGTGGTTATAAGTTCTCAACTTACGCGACTTGGTGGATTCGACAAGCAATTACTCGTGCGATTGCGGATCAGGCCAGGACTATTCGCATTCCGGTCCACATGATTGAAACGATCAACAAGCTTGTTCGGACCTCGCGCTACCTCGTGCAAGAGCTTGGCCGAGAACCAATTCCGGAAGAGATTGCGGAAAAAATGGATATGGCTGTCGATAAGGTTCGCAAGGTTCTGAAAATTGCGAAAGAGCCTATTTCACTGGAGACCCCAGTGGGAGAAGAGGAAGACTCGCACTTAGGCGACTTTATCGAAGACAAAAAAGTTATTAACCCAGCAGAAGCTATTGTAAACTTGAATTTGGCTGAGCAAACCCGCCGTGTTCTTTCTACTTTGACTCCAAGAGAAGAGAAGGTCCTTCGTATGCGTTTCGGGATTGGGGAAGAATCGGATCATACCCTGGAAGAGGTGGGTCAGGACTTCAACGTAACCCGCGAGCGTATTCGTCAAATCGAGGCTAAGGCATTGAGAAAACTTCGCCACCCAAGCCGCAGCAATAAGCTGAAGGCATTTATTGATGGCTAGTAGTTTATAAGAAAATAAATATTTGAAGCTCTTGGCGATTGTAAGCAAGGGCTTTTTTTTTACAATCCGGTGTTCGTCTTTATTGTCCAGTTGCGAACCTGTAATCCATAAAAACTTGAATAGAGATGGGCATTGTTCTTGCTCCGCTGGAGTCTTTCGACGAAAGTAGCTCTGTATGGATTTAGAAAAAGCCTCTCTTGAACGACTCTTGCAACATTCTTTTCTTATGCCTTCCTTTCGCCTAGGACAACGTGAAATCATTTCTGCTGTGCTTGAAAAGAAAGATGCCCTTGCGGTTTTGCCCACCGGCGGGGGGAAGTCTCTCTGCTATCAATTTCCTGCCGTTTATACTCAGAAATTGGTAGTCGTAATTTCGCCATTAATAGCACTGATGAAGGATCAGGTGGCCTCTTTGCAAAGACAGGGAATTCCTTCAGGATGTTTGTACTCCGGCCAATCTGATATTGAAAAGAGAACGATTTTCTCTGAAATTGCTAAAGGCGGACCATACTTATTATACCTTTCCCCTGAACGAGTTCAGAAAGAGGGCTTTCAGAAGTGGGTACAAGGACGTCAAATCGCCTTATTTGCAGTTGATGAGGCCCACTGCGTGTCTCAGTGGGGGCATGACTTTCGCGAGGAATACGGGCAATTGAAGGTTCTTAAAATGCTTCGGCCTGATGTTCCGATTCTGGCTTTGACAGCATCCGCAACTCCAACTGTGTTGAGTGATGTGGCAAAGAACTTGGGTCTTGTAAGACCTGAGCGCATGGTTCATGGATTTTATCGCTCGAATCTTTATTACCAGGTTGAGCAGTGCGCAGATGAAGACGCGAAGTTTTTGTTGCTGAATCAGGCCATTGGCCAAACTCCACAGGGGCGCGTAATAATTTACTGTGGAACTCGTCGGATGACAGAAGATCTTTCTGTGAGACTTTCAAAAAACTTTGATAAGATTGGGTACTATCATGCGGGGCTTTCTACTGAGGAAAGAACGGCGACTCAAGAGAGCTATACGCGCGGGGATCTGCGGATATTGGTTGCGACGAATGCTTTTGGGATGGGAATTGATCAGCCGGACGTCCGCTTGGTTGTGCACTTTCAAATGCCGGCGAATATAGATTCGCTTTATCAAGAAATGGGAAGGGCCGGTCGCGATGGCAAAGAGTCTACCTGTCTGATGTTGTATGCGAAGAAGGACAAAGGACTTCAGTCTTTCTTTATTGATAGCTCAGATGCGCCAAAGATGATCAAGAGTGCGCGTTGGAAAAATCTCGAAGCTTTAGTTAATTACTCTGAAGGTGGCGAATGCAGACACGCTGAAATTTTGACTTATTATAAAGATTCGCAGCGGCTGGAGCGTTGTGGTCACTGTGATAGCTGTGATCCAAAGTCGGAGCGTCGCATACAGAAGCCTGCAAAACCGCTTGTTATTAAGCTGGTCAAATCCAAAACTAGGCGCATGAAGCCAGGTCACGATGATGTTGCTTTAGACATGCTTCAGGAGATTCGCTTTGAAGTTCTGCGCAAATGGAGAAAGCAAAAAGCACAGGAGCTCGATGTACCAGCTTTCGTAGTTTTTAGCGATCAAACCTTGAAGCAATTGGCGATTAAAAATCCGCAAAATATGGCGGAACTTGAGAACATCTACGGTATAGGCGAAGCTAAGTTGGAGAAGTTCGGGCGAGGTTTGCTTTTGGAACTAGCGGCTCGCTAAAGTTTTTGTAGTCGCTCCAGGACCCAGTCTGGGTCGTCTAAGGGTAAGTCGTGACCGGCCCATGGATGAATATATATTGGACAGTCCCAGCTCCTTGACAGTTGTTTAGAGCATGCAGCACTCACTAAATGATCATTTTCAGAGGCCAAAATTGTGGTTGGTGCTGGTGCCTTTGCCGGAAAGACATAAGAACTAGCGGCCAACAACTGCCGGAAGAAGTTTTGGATTCCAATTGGATGTGCAACCGACTCCTCAACCCAAATCGGCAGTGCAAACTCCCTACGCTCAGAAGAGTTCGCGGTCATTTTAAGAATTTCATGCTCCATATCTTTAATAGTATAAAGACTTTTAAAGCCTAAAAAGAGCTTTGCCATTTTTAAATAGTTTTCAGGTCGTAGGCGCTCATAAAACCTCGAGTGCATTGCCGAACTCGAATTAATTAAAACTAGGTTTTTGATTTCAGCAGGGTAGTGCTCCGCCCAAGCTGTAGCGGCCATGCCGCCTAAAGAGATAGCAAGGACATGCGCACTTTTTCCTTGCTGGATGAACTGGCTCTGTTTGCGGAAGGACTCCACCATTTGCATCATGTTGGTGGGACTTTTTTCTTTATAAAGAGTTCCATTTCCAGGGATTTCTAACAACTCTAGGCTATCGTCAGGAAAGGCTTTCTTGAACCTCTCCGGAAAATCACTCCAATGCCCAACGCCGCGAACTAGCCCACGAATGAGTATCCAATTTTTTTGCATGTCCAATTTTTAAATACTCGTGATAACTAGTCAAAAAAAAAGCTGATTTACAGCCTCAACTCTATTGGAAAACCCTAGGCGCGTAGGCACCTCGTGTTACGTAACGGAAGGAGTTGCTAAATATATGATTTTTGATAGGTTCAGAAGGATTTTATACTAAGGGGGGGGGCTAGCTTAGTTGGTTAAAGCAGCCGGCTCATAACCGGCGGATCGGGGGTTCGATTCCCTCGCCCCCTACCAAATTCCGGTCAAGGAAATTGGTTTTTCAGAAAATCTCAAGTCAAATTAAGACAATCCATAGCAGCGATACCTGCATCTTTTAGCCCCCCAAGTGCCGTTTGAATATTCCTGTGGACGAATTTCGAGGATGAGCCTTTCTGGCCGCAAGGTTTCTATCACCGAGCGCAGTTGCCAGTATGGATAAGTTGAGTCATGATTGAAATGGCGACCGTGAACCGGTCCAAGTAGATAAACCACTTGGTTCGAATTGGTCTTCGTCAGTCGGACGAAATGGGATTTTTTCGCAGCTTCCGGAAAAAAGCGAAATTGGAAAGTTGAATAAAACTCTTCCACCGGCAATACAAATACGGCCATCAAAGCCTAAATGATACAAATACCAGCTATCCACATCGATTTTTTCCTCATAAAAAATGCTAACAAATGACAAGGTGTCGGTCACTAAAGGAAACCTTTTGAAGCCCTTAAATCAGCAAAGGTATCAAACGAATTTTTATTCCCCTGAAAGCTTTTTACCAGGCAAATCTTACCTGTCAAAAACTTTGTCAGCTAGGATCACTCGATATCCTTTGGAGACAGGCTAAAACTGATGCCGGATCGAAAAGTGGAGCTTAAAAAGCAGCCCATATCCGACCAAAAACGCGCTCATTCTATGATCGAGCTTGATATATTTTCTGTAACACCACTTTTCTTCAAAACAAGGGGTTAAATAGCCTATTTTTTGGCGGCGTTTTTATCGTTTGTAAAATAAATTTTTGCAACCCCACCCGAATCATATCTCATAACCTCAGTACATCGGCCCTGACTTGTTAGTTCTTTCATTTTCTTATCGGCATTAGCAGGTTCTACTGAATCTACAGAGCAAACTAGATTAGAAGAATATTTCTTACAAAGTGCTTGAAACTTCTTATCAAATTCATCGTACTGTTTTTTAGAGAAGGCAGTAAGCATTTCGCCTCGCTCTTGAAGTTTTGAATTATTAAAACAGTTCTCAGCATTAGCATTTGCCATTGAAACGCCGCCCAACATCAAAGTGCAAAACAGTATTTTCGTCATTAATGTTTCCTTATGAGTAATCAAAATCTAATACATTCAAAAAAATTGGATCATGAACGGATGGGAAGTTCAATATCCAAATCTTATTCAGCCTAAAAACGAATACAATCGTACTGGGTACTTGAGTAATCGCCTTCTCGCCAAACGTGGCTTAAAACGCAGGCGCCTGGTACGGAATGCAGACATTGAAAGCAGCGGCCTCCGTAGGGACCATCAAGGCGAGACCCTTCGGGTGCAAAAGCCTCGATTAGAGGCCGTGCTCTTCAATAAAGCCCTCAAGATCCGATCTCCAGTAATACGTGGACCCACTATCGAAAGAAATCAGGTCTTCGTCAGACATTTGGGATTCCCACTCAGATTAAGCGCAGCTCCAGGAGACCGGGTCCATTTCTTTCATGACGGATACAGCGTCTAAAGTCATCCAGCCGACCGTAATTTCGTCGGGGTAAGATTCCCGCACAAAACTCTCAAACGCCTCGTCAAGGTCAACAGCCTCAAGACTTTCTTGAAGAAGTTCTTTGATAACCCAGTCAGTGCCATATTCACAGCCGGAGCCTCGTAACATGAGCATTAAATCATCGGAGCCACAAGTTTGGCAT
This sequence comes from Bdellovibrionales bacterium, assembly GCA_031370005.1. Classification (GTDB taxonomy): domain Bacteria; phylum Bdellovibrionota; class Bdellovibrionia; order Bdellovibrionales; family Bdellovibrionaceae; genus JACMRP01. Next base: position 36,660 of record JANMPT010000092.1, read on the forward strand.
CAGCCAGTGGCGGCTTCTTTGTAGCATCCGTAGCAGAAAGGAATTGTTTTAGCGAATGCGATTTTTTTAAGCTGTTCTTTAATTTCTGTAATCATAATATTCTCCATTTTTTGTTTCAATTTTTTTCTTTGTTCGAAAATCCCTTTGAAAGAAGTCAGGGATTTGAGAGAAAAAAAAGTGAGTGAAGAAAAGCCCTCCCGCGAGCTGCCCGTTATTACGGGGCAAAGGCTCATGACAAATTCATTTGGCGGGAGCTTATGCAAAGCTCTCGGGGAAAAAGGGATTTTTGGAGTGAGCGATGAATAAAACAAAAAACTAGAGACGACCTGGAAATTACCAAGGCCTTAAAAATACTGAGGCAAAAAACACTTAAATATCGAAGAGAGAATCAAACGGGACAAGCTCGCTCATTTTTTTAACGACTTCTTTTGCTATTTTCATGGACTCTTCGACCTCAGCTTTTTCAAGCTCCCTAGTGACCGAGTCGGGATAACGGAACTGAACGGCATAGGGAGTAAGATCCCGAGCCTTCATGAGAAGCTCGTGGAGCCCTGGGTGAAGATTTTCAACTTCCTTCACCAAAATGTCGATGGTGTGAATTTTTGTAAACGAAAACTTCTGATACGTGAGGTAGCCCTTGATGGCCTTTTCACTGGCTTGTTGGGAGTGAAAGGTAATAGCTCGCCAAGTGTGTTCATTGTTTATTTCCCAAAGGGCGCGTGTAGCAATGAGATCTTCTTGCGCAAAACGAAACCACTCTCGGACCATTTTTCCAGGTTTAGACAATTGGCAACTCCACACCTTCGCTGGCCACAATACAAGCTATGGAATTAAGTTCATCTTTCCACGCATTAAATTCGGCCTCGGTATAAACGAAGATATCAGCAGAAATACCACTTCCCCAAAGAATACGATTCGCCTCTTGCATCCTTTGAATGGGACTCTTATTAGAATCTTTCACAATAATAAAAAGATCGTAGTCGCTTTCAGGTCTGGCGGTCCCTTTTGCGCGAGAGCCGAAAAGATATATTTTTGTCGGTTTAAAATGATCTGCCATTTTTTTCATAAGCAGATCAAACTTGGAGTCATGGATTTGTATTTCCATTTAAGCCGCCTCCGGAAAAATATTCGGAGTCAATTCTTTGGCGACTTTTCCCGCTTCTAATTTTTCTTTTTCAAGAAGGGCTTGTTTCGCAAGCTCTTCTTTTTTGACAGCCAATTTTTCTTGGTGAACACTTCCGTGTGAACATTTTGCGATGACCGAAATCGCGCGATAGGTGAGTTCACTTTTTAAGAGCTTTCTAATTAAATCTGAATCCCTCATCTTTTTTCTGCCAATGAGGTTGCCTTTTGCCCGCGCATTAGCCAGACCGTTGCGAACTCTTTCTGCGATCAAATCACGCTCTAGGGTTGCAATCGCTGAGATAATAACGAAGATCGCTTTTCCAATAGGACTACTGGTGTCAACCTTCTCCGTGAGCGACACAAAATTTGTATTATGCTTTTTCATATCCTCAAGACCCGCAAGCATATGGGTGGTGCTTCTTGCAAACCTTGAAAAAGAATAAACGACCACGCACTCCGCGTCATCATTACGAACGGCTGCCATCATGCGATCAAGAGCAGGACGTGACGCTTTTGTTCCACTTTGGTTTTCATCAGTAAAAAGTTCAAAGTTTTCAATGCCATTCAAACGACAATAATCATTCAATGCACGGACCTGAGACTCAAGGCCCGCAGCTTGTTGATCGGTACTAACTCTGGCGTATAGACAAACTTTTTTATTCATAATGCACCTCCGAATATAGGGTTAATTTTTTATTTTTTCAATTTGAATGGACTTTGACGGCTTATCGACGCACCTCCTTTGACTCGTTATGGGTTTTATTGTGTTTAGGCTCATTTTCTGGCCAAAAACGGGGACTGCCCCAGGCTGACGCGCGGGATTCCCAAAGGACTTTACTTGTCGCCACCTGAACCCAGTGGTTGAGGCGGTCCAAGTTTCCGGCCATGGCAAAGCTTGAGATTTTATCGAAATTCATAATCAGCTCCTCTCTATAACGATGGTTTTCTTTTCAAGACGTTCGATAATGTTTAAGATGACGTTTCGCGACCAAGCTTTCTGACTCCGGGATTTAATCTTTTTGCTGTTCAAGTGATGAGAAATAGCCGTAGCGGACTGTCCAAGTTGCCACTGGCGATGGATGATAAGTAAGGTTGGATACTCTCTGGCATCCTTTTCAAGCTGACCACCCATGTAAGTAAAACCGTAGGGCGGTGGCGTTGAGCTTTTAAATTTCTGCCGGAAGACCACCGCTGGACTGACACTTTTGTTGGGCCTCAGTTGCACATTGTGCTTTTTGAGTTCGTCATTGAGTGTCGAACATGGGATTCCCGCTATCGCTGAAATTTCATTTAAAGAGTGGCCATGGCTATAAAGTGGGCTATGATCGAGAAAATGCGATGTTTGGAATTTTGAAAAAGCCCAATGAAATCATGGCCAGCCGAATTATTGCAGGTTCCTGAACGCGGCCTACCAAATCGATTGGTATTAAACCTTGATAATAAGCTTATTTACAGGCCGATCACTTCTTTTTTTTATTTCTTTTAGGTTTTTGAAGCCTTGGTTTCGGAACAACACCAAATCGTTCGTCGTCTTTAGTAATGAGATGAGCAACCTTTTCAGCGACTTCTTCAAAATCACTTGTAGTCATAGGTAAATAAAGCCATTTAGAAAGTACTGGATGATTTATCAAGCTTGGAAATTCTTTTATGAGGGCCGAATGGAATTCCCGTTCAGTTGGAATCAATATCCCATTCCAGATATCAAATGAATAGGTTTTGCCTCTCCACAGTCTGTCCCCAGGGCTTTCGCAGAGGACCATGACTATTCGACCATGAACATAAGCGGATAGGCCGCCAAACATTTTCTTCGAGATAAATGAAGGATCATCTTGAAAAGCTTCAAACGCCCATGAGAGGGAAAACTTTTTATTCAGTTTCATAGATTCACTACTATCGACACTTGTGATGCCGGAAACAATCAACCGTATGATCATTTACCATGCCGACAGCCTGCATATAGGCATATATCACTGTCGACCCTATAAATTTAAAGCCTCGCATTTTAAGATCCTTGCTAAAAATGTCTGACTCATGTGTTGTTGCTGGAATCTGTCTGTGGGATTTCCAACTATTGATTTTCGGTTTGTCATCTACGAACTGCCAGCAATAAGAGTCAAAACTGCCAAACTCCTGCTGGATTTTTATAAATTGCTTAGCGTTGCTGACTGTTGATTCAATTTTAAGTCTGTTCCGTATAATGCCAGCATTGAGCATGAGCTTTTCAATTTTTTTTGAATTATATTTTGCAATCTTTTGCGGATCGAAATCACTAAATGCCTTCAGATAGCCTTCGCGCTTTTTTAAGACAGTGGACCAGCTCAGTCCAGCCTGTGCCCCCTCTAAGATAAGAAACTCAAAGTGCTTTTTATCGTCGTGAACGGGAACACCCCATTCAGTGTCGTGATAGGCAATCATCAGCTGATCTGATCCGGCCCAAAGGCATCTTTTTTTGGATTTTGTCATGTCTTACTCCTTACCATCTATGCGCTTCGTCAGCGTGGCTTTTGCGGGGCAGACCACAGAAAGATGTTATTATCTCCAGGTCGGGTTTGGTCTCCAATGAAAAGCACTGTGGATGAGTCGTTCAAAAATATTGCTTTCTGAATTGTCGCAGACGGATACACTGGAGTATCCACTTGATAAGAGGGAAGCCCATTGAGTGGAATATAAAGCAGTTGAGACATAGGAGTGTTAATACTCATGCCCCGAATGACTGCAAGTATGTTTTGATTGTCTGGCGATATTGACACGCTTATCTGGCTCAAAGACGTGATACTCAAAGGCACGGAATTTATTTTTTTGCAAAGATGCTCATTTGTTCCTGAATATATATTTAATAATTTGGTATTAGTGTCAAAGCCCGCCATTAAAAAGTCGTGGGGACTTCTTTCCTTGATAAATGACATTGCTATTCCCGGACATAGCTCAGTAATGCTGCCGTCACTAACTGAAATGGAAACTGCATTTTTGCTTGTTTTGGCAGAATTACTTCTCAATCCAACATACGCTGTTGAGTCGGCTGTGAAAAATACAGAGGCGTAGCTCTGATTTCCATCTCTTATAAGTTGGCCCGATCCCCACATTGAAGGGGGTAAGTTGGTCGTTGTCCCTGTTTTTAAATTGATCAACATCGAGGATACGCCATCTTGTTCATTGACTAGCACTCCATAAAGACCCGATGGGCTTGTCGAGACCCAATCCCATCCAGCAGGAAGCTGCAATGACCAGGAACCATCCTCAGCGATGACATAATTTGCGGATGAACCATTTGTTATAGCCCAAACCGATAAAATACTTCCTGTATTTGGAGCGCATATTTTTGCAGTATAAGACCAATTTGCCGGCAGTAGGGGAGTGATTTCTGTGAGATCGGTCCCATCAATATTATTACTGAAAATAGACCCACCATCAAAAAATGCGACTTTATTCGGTGTCACATCAAAGTTAGCTACCACAGTGCTTGTAACATTTGGGGCCAATCCACGGATTAAACCGTCATTAATGCCAACTGAATAAAGTCCTACGCCGAACGGCGAAACTACTTGGGTCGTTCTGTTGTAGACGACATCGAGTCCGTCCTCAGAAATTTTAAAGACTCCTACATTACCATTGTCGAGGGAAATATGAGAGCTACCATCAGTGTTTATACTCATGAGCGGACTGGGCGAGATAAAGTCATCGACATATATAAGCTTATTTGAATTTGGGGTGAATGTGAACCCGCTATTTGTCGATGTTAAGTTAGTACTCACTTTAAATTGATTGTTTCCATCTATGTTTGAAATATATAGATACTCAAGGGCATTATTCCCAGTTCCCGTCTTTGATGTATAGGAAAAGTGATTTACATCAGGAGAGTTTTTAAAAAATAAAACATTGAAATCAACGATTTGTTTTGCCGGCCAAATATTTGGATCCAAAGATCCTCCGAGACGACAATAGGTTTTTCTGGAAAGGTTCTTTCCATCGATTATGGCACTGAGCTCACCAATAAAAAGTCCTACCTGTGGTGCCGGCCGATCTCTACGGACAATCAATTCAAAACCCTTCCCATCCCTAATGGTCACCGTTTTATTGGCCACAACCCGTGCAACAGTAAAATCGGGAATTACTTGATTGGTGAAATTTCCATCTGAAGCGGTCGTTGCATAGTAAGTTCTATTTACAGCTAAGTTTGAATCGCGGTCAAAATGTACAATGTTTTCAATTCCCGTTTGATCTACTTTGTCCCGACACCAAACCTCGACAAGGTTAGTTGGAATTGAAGTTGGCGTACTGCGAGCACCCTCAAATATCCCTTCTTGATAGCCAATGATATCATTTTGATAGATGGATGAGTCAATCGCGCTACGATCGAGGCTTTGCGTAACAGCCCCGCAGGCAAGTTTTTTATTCTCAATTAAAGTAATCGACGTATCTGTGAAATTGATTTCCTTTACCGCTGCAACCTTGTTCTCACAGGTAAACCTTGGAGCAAAGCGATAGTACTGGTCTGACTGCATGCCGCCATATCCTGCGCCATTATTTGAGGAGGAGCTCGAGTTAGAAAATAATGTGGCCCGATTGCAATTTTGAAACAACACGAATACAGAGAATATACAAAACGTTATTGCCAGATAACCAAAAAGCCGACCTTTAAGAAATTGTATGGCATTCATGCAGTTGCCCTCTTTTTATTTCTGGGAATAAGAGCGTAGGTCGTTCCACGACCGCACCCTCTTTTTGTTACATAACCATTCTCAACGGCCTGGGTAATTAAGTTTAAAGCTGAGGCTCTGGAGATCTTCATTTTCTCTGAGACATTTTGTGCTGAAAAAGTTCGAGTACTAAAAAAGTAACGTAAATACGACAAATTTCCATCTTGCTTTGAAAGGGCTTTCGCACGTTGAACAAGAATACTTACCGGGGCATCGTCTAAAGGTATTAGGCAAAATTCACTTTTTTTCATTTTAACCCGAAGAGGAACATGCTGGTCTTCAAACCATTGATTAAGTCTCTTTATGAGCCCTAAGACTCGCTTTGGTGAGGAAAAAGGATCGAATTTTTCACCATTATAAATTTTTTGAAATATTAATCCAATATGGCTGGGCTTGTAAAAATCCAATGTAAGAGTCTCAAAAAGAGCAAGCAGCAAAGGTTTGGCATGAAGGCCTTCATTTTCGTTTTGTATGTCATAGGGATTAAATACAAATGCCTTTGTAAAGCCTTGAGACTTACCAAGTTCGAGATGAAAATGCCCCTGTGACAAAATATTTTTACCAAAAAGGTGACGTGCTCGAGCGCGATAGCATTCAAACGGGGTTCCAATAATTACCTTTCGGAGGAGGTCCTCATTTTGAGTCAATATGGACTCAAAAAGATCGCACTCGCGAGCGGTTTCCCACTGGCCCGCGCCCTGAGACTTTTTGTTGAATGTTCTTAATTTTTCAAGTGATTCAGAATCTCTTAATTTGAAGGCCTCGCAAATTATTTTCCATTTCTCTGCAAATAGAAGAAATTCGCCGCCTTGTTTTTTGAGTAAATCAATTGCAGAATCTAATAAGGAAATTGCAGGATCGAAATTTTTATTAAAAAATTCAACTTGTGCCATTAGCTCATAACAATTGCCAAGTAATAGAAAATAATTATTTAGTAAACATTCGGACTTAATTTCCTGCAAAAGAGAGCTGGCCACATCATATTTGCAATCAACAACAAATGCGGCGGCTAAATTTACTTTCCCAATAAGTCGTCGATAGGGTGTTAACTCACTTTGCGCTAAGAATTTTTCTAAGTACGGAATTGCTGCTGGATAGTTCCAAACTCTAAAGTGAACCAAGGATTTACGTAGCAATACTTCTGGCTCTTTCTGACTGTTTATTGATTCAAATATTGTAATGGCCTCATCAGCGGCACCCAAATTACCAAGCGCGGTAGCATATATAAACTTCTCCCTATCCGTTGGAGAGCTTGCGAGTGCATTTTTGGGAAATACGATTCTGTTTAAAAGCTTGAGCGTCAGGATAGGTTCGCCTATTCGCCAGGCCAGTTCTGCTAACGGCCAAGCAAAATTTCTAGGGACTTGTTTAAGATAAAGCTTATTGGTCGCTCTTTTAACCTCATCATGATGGCCTTCGACAACGTGCCTTTCCAATTGATCTATGATTGGCGCCCAGTCTGTTGGCTTTTTTCCCATATGAATCTTATCGGCGAACTGAGACTAATTCTTAAGGATCGAGAACATCGACATAGGACTATAACTATGCGAAATCACATGTAAATATCGGATTACCAAACAAATTATATTTTTAATCCGTGCTGCAGAGGTATCTTGTCGAAAACACAGGGCTTTTATCAGCTTCTGAACAATTTAAATGAGTCATTAAAGTTTCTGCCCTCCCTTATTCTGGATAAAGAAAAAGGAGGCCGTATGTTTATTATTAAGCCGCTGCAATATTCATTACTAGTGGGCCAGAGCTGTTTAGTAAAGAACAAGCTCGAGAGAGTTCCGGAGCCTCATAGGATCACTAACCAAAAAAGTAATGTCAGTGACTATAACAAAGCTATGGATACAGTTATGGTTGTATTTTATACTTTCGTCCTTGATCTGATTCGTCGGATTGCTAAAAGCTCTAATCAGAGCAGTGCTCTTGATTTATGCTGCGGACCGGGACACATGACCCGTCTCATGGCAAAACACTTAGAATTTAAACGTGTTGTAGGGGTTGATTTATCGGATCCAATGTTGGCCGTAGCCAGGGGAAATGCGGCGAGTGAAAATCTGACAGAGAAAATTAGATATATAAAATCTGACGTTACCTCTTTAGTGGAATTAAATTCAGGCGAATTTGATTTGGTCACCTTCATGGATGGCGCCCACCACATGGCCACTCTGGCCGATGTTCAAAAAATATTGACTGAGGCCGAACGAGTAGCAAAACCAAGTGGAACAATTATTTTAGTAGATCCGATACGGCCTAAATCAAAAAAAATATTAGAGCGCTATCACAGAGTTGGTGGCGCTTCTTATAAAGAACAAGGCCTTGAAAATTTATACTCTGACTTTTACGACTCGCTTTATGCTAGCTGGACGACTGATGAGCTTAAAACTGTGACGCCTAGTCATTCGAAGCGTCGATGGCTTCAAATTGCTCCCTTTGGATTCTCCTCGTTTCAAATACTAGTGGGCCTGCCTGAGGGGCGAAATGAATTATTTGTTCAAGAGGGCTTGTCAAAGGCACTAACCACAAACATGATACCAAAAAAGTTTAGCGCAGATTGGCGTTTGCTAAAGTTCTCCTTTAGTCTAGCAAGCATCAAACAAATTTCGGAACCAAAAAGTCGGGCATAGTGATGTATTCTTATAGCCAACGTTAAGGGCAAGTGGGAGATGAAATCTATAATAATGGGTGAAAGTTTAGCCATTAATGTCTAAACTAATATTGTGAGGCCAATAGGGACGTTTTTATTTATAGTTTTGCAGTTATCTGTTCGTGTTTACGCCACAGACGTTTGGATTCACGCTGTCGGCATCAACGAGACAAGGGTCCAGCAAAATTATGGCTCGTTTTATAAGAGCGCCCAGGACTTTGAAAATCAATGTGCAAGTTCGAATAAGAAGCCAGAGTGTATTCTTTTTCTGAACAACAGTCCGAAGCTTCGAGCTTACGATGAGGCCAATTCTTTTAAGCTACCACACAACCAGGGCAGCCCCACTGCCAAATCCCTAAAAAAATTAATCAGCGAGAAGTTAGAAAATGCTAAAAGTGGAGACACCCTTGTTATTAGTTTGCAGAACCACGGGGCTCCAGTTTCAGGCCAGAGCCCAGCGTGCATTTGGTTGAGTGCCTCAGACTTCATTTGTGAAAACGATTTAAAAAATATTTTGTTAAAAAAGCCAGCGGGAGTAAAAGTCTTTATTAATGCCGATTCCTGTTTCTCAGGGGCTTTCGCAGAGCTGGCAACTTCCGAAATATGTACGGCATCGATGTCTGATCGGCTAAACTTTGGAAGGATGGGGCGCAGAAATTTATGGAATTCTGTTCTTGAACGCCATCCGCAAAATCTATCAGATTTATCGGAGCCAATTTTCAATGAGTCTGGTACAGAGCGATTGCTCGGGTCACAGCTAATGCTTCAGCAGCTTTGCCAAGGAGCTCGGAAAAAAAATGGCAGCAAATTATCGGTCTCAAATCTATCTTTCGTTGCAAATCTTCCGATATTGGATAATCCAAAGGACTGTCGCGATGTGGATCTTACTTCGGGAAAGTTGGCAGCTGTCGCCAAACAGGTGTTCTCTGTATTGGCGAAAAGTGCCCAGCCATGCGAGAGCTTAAATTTGCCGAAGCCGGTTTGCGATGCGAGCGGGCGAATCATGCGGTCTGACTCCAGTATTAAAAAAAACATACATGAACTTGAGATGATAGCGAATAAAGAAATGGAAATTGGCAGCTGGGTTGGTAAAAATGCTGCAGCTATTTCTATTAATGCCCGGAAGGTGAAAGAACAAATGAGGCATCTTTCAGCCGGTGAAATATATGAGTTGAGTGACAGTTTTGCACTTGGCCAAGAGCCACAATGGGGTAAGTTTTCGAAAAAAAACCTAAGTATTGCAAAAAACGTTTGGGATCAATCTAAAGGCTTTACTTATGCTATCCGAGATGCGAATCAACTTAAAAAACAAACGGACGCGATAATTATAAAGTTGAAGAAAAGTAAAACATACGAGGACTTGCTTACAGTTCAAAATTGTTTGTTTGAAAATCAGCCAGAGACAATAGCGGGGCAAAAAAATAAAGAGGATGCTGAGACCCTTCAATATAGTCGAAGTATTGCGAATCAATTTCCCCAAAAAAAATTCACTATTAATGACTATGAGGACGCACGTAAATGCGAAGCATCTATACGATTTTAATTCTTGCGCCGATATTTTTTACTTTGAACGTCTTTGCGAAAAGCACTGTCTATCAAGCGCGAGGATTAATGAAAGACCACTGCTATGATGAAATAGCCGCGTTGTCTTGCAAAACAGAATGCGTACTATCATTATTTCCATCGACACAGGCAGAGTTAAATTTAGCGGTTGGCCAAATTTCAAAAAAAAATAGAAATGCCATGGGTCACATTTTTCGAACTAAGTTTCATGTGCTAAATCTCGAGGGCGACAAGGTTGAAGTTCTCAGTTTAAAACATCAATCATTAGAGACGCTAAAAAAAAGGATTAGCAGTTCTAGTGGTTTGGTGTTTGGCCGCCCTTGCTCTATTTAGGTCAGTGGATGGCTTTTTAAGTTGGCTTTTTTGTTTTTTCGATGCCAATGTTTATCAAATAAATATCAAACAGATAAGGCAACATCTGTAATAAGGTAAGATTATGAAAAATGCATTAATATTGGGTTTCATGTTTTGCGGATCTCTAAGCTGCTTTGCGGATGTTTTTTTACCGAAAGTAGCTTATCAAAATTTCAAATGCCAAAAAGAAGCCGAAAAAGTGCTCCGAGTTGTTTTTGCAGAAAATGAACCTAAATGGGAAAGGGTTGCTGATGCTGATTTTGAAACTCAGGCGTTTCGTGCGCCAACGTCTAAAACTGGCGAGTGGTATGAGTTTCACATCTCCGAAAATAATACTCCGGAATTGTTTTTTTACTCCTTAGCAAAAACCAGCACTTCCCAGTGGACTAAATCCTGCAAGCTACTTACCAAACAGGGCCCGGGCTTCGAGTTTTTCAAAGCAGCTCCAGGAGATAAAGAAGCATCTTTTACGGATCAAGATTTGGCGAAGCTTATTCATAGCAAGAAAAATGCAGTGATATACCTTTGGTCGCCACGAATGGTTTATTCTGTAACCGAGTTCGCACGCCTGCGTGCCGTAATTGAAAAAAGAAAGATGGAGTTCGTTCCTGTTCTCGACCCTATGGTTGAGACAGCAGAAGCCCGAGCGGCCATGAAAAAAGCGGGTGTTGAGCTGGGAGTTAAAATAGCAGCTTTGAGTCGCGAGCCCTCCTCTGTGAGTTTTTATAAAAGACTAAGCTCTGTTGATCTTTATATGAGAAATGGAACTCTTCACTTCCCGACAATGTTTGTGGTTTCTAAGGGTAAAATTCACCCACGAAGAATTGTAGGAATTCTGTCTGATGATGGTCTCAATAAATCTCTGGATGAATGGATGGCGGAAATCAAATGAAACAAACACTAGTTATTTTTATGTTCCTGTTAATAGCTAAGATTGGGTTAGCAAAATGTATTCCTGCAAACGAGTATATTCCATTTGTTGGCCAAGCATCAATACCTGACGAAACAGGCAATGTGCCCCTTGGAATGTACTCGCGAATTAGTCCGGATGGCCGCTTTGTGATGCGTTCTTTTTCTGGAGATAACTTAAGTGCCGTAACTTTGATGGAAATTATAAAACTGGCCGATGGGACAAGGGGCGCAAGGGCCTATCAAACAGATTTTAACAATGAGGCCTTTCCTGTGCAGGGAACTTGGCGCTTCCTCGTTGATCTCGATGGGTCACATTATCGCGTGGAGGATTTAGTAAGGAACCAAAAAAATGCCAAACGACAGTTTAGAGGCGGAATTTCCGGATTCTACACTGCTGCTGCCGAAGTGCCCGGCGCTATAGATCAAAAAATCATGATTCGTTCTTTATCATGGCCCAATACGGGTGGACAAGATGGGGATGATCCGCAAGGGGTTGGTCAGCTAACGAATGAACTTGTCACTGTGAAAAAAAATTCAGACGGCAGCTACGACAAAACGGATAGCCATGGTCCGTTCACTATGTGTGGGAATCTGCGCAGGACAGATGGTTGGCTTTTTTCTCTGCCAATGATATCAACTGATGGAGTCGAATTCTCGGCCTTGCCACAAAATCCAAAAGATGGACAAGTCACGATTCGAATTTATCGTTTCGCGGCAAATAATAAGGACTGTGAGCCGGTGGACAATTTAAAGGTTCCGGCATCAAAAGCAATTTTTGGATTTCCGCAGAGCGGGGGGAAAGCTCCCGTGGTTTTTCTTTCAAGTAGCATTAGAGGGAACACTCCGGTTTATGGCATTCATCTTTATGATCGCAATCTTAAAAGAACCTTCTTCTTAGGAGATCCTTCGAAACTGATTCGTCCTGACTCTTTTCCAGGAATGACAAAAGATGGACGCATTATCTACGGAGCCAAATGGAAAGAGTGCAAGAATTGCAGTGACAAGACAGGTTATGTAATCACAGATTTTTACCAATCAGAGGATGTGAAAAAATTTAAAAGAAATTTCCCTGATCAAGCCAAGGCGCTGAAGGCATGCGTCACTGAAGAGGACGTAGCAAAAGTAAAGGCTGAACAGGACCTTATTTATGGACTTCTGCACAAATAAAGATCTTGTTCAAGCACACAAGCAATAGTTAATTCTTTTTCTGGTAAAATTATTTTTAACAACACACATGATTTTTAACATAAACTGGACCTAATTTATTTATGTACGGTCGATTTATCAAGGAAACATGGACTTAACTCATAGTGTTTTAAAATTACGATTAAATTATCACTGATAGGGTTTTATTGCTTAGAAAATAAGCGTAAACTTACAGTTGGTTGTTGGTTGTTAACTAATGACGAACGCAAAACAGGGATGGTGGAAAATGAAACAAATAAAAGCACTCTCAGACTTTTTAAAAGAAAAACGAACCCAAGTAGGACTCTCGCAGAAAGATGTAGCTGATAAGCTAGGATATAGTTCTGCCCAATTTATTTCTAATTGGGAGAGGGGCTTGTCAAGCCCACCGATGCATACATTAAAGAAGCTCGCGGAAATGTATAATGTAAATGTGGATGAAATGTTTGATGTGATCTTGGCGTCAACAATTGAGCAGGTCACGGTTGACTTACAGAAAAAATTCTATAGTCACACTCGCAAAGTCGCAGGTGGGGCTGCGGATGTAGATACGAGTCCAAGCAGCGGCGGGGTTGTGCGGTAGTCTTGAGTTAAGCGCAATGCAAAAAAGAGCCACCGATGTGGTGGCTCTTTTTTGCTCCTAGTCCTCTTCCTCATCAGAAGAGTCTTCGTCGTCGTCCTCATCGTCATCGTCGTCATCGTCGTCATCCTCGTCATCCTCGTCTTCATCAAGAGCTTCTGTTGCCTCTACGCGAATAAGCCATCCCTCTTCTAAGGGATCCTCTTGGATAAGAGTTGGATCGTCAATTACGGCCGCATTTACTTCGATTACAGTACCTGAAACTGGCGAGTAAATATCCATAGGACCATCGTCAGTTTCAATAGTTCCGCAAACTTCGTCTGCTTCGATTTTATCGTGTTCTGCCGGAAGATCGACGGATGTAATTTCATCAAAATCAGCAAGACCTTCTTCGTTGACCCCAATGGTGATAATCCCATCCTCTTCCTGAATCCACAGATAGCCCATAAAATTTCTTACATCGTTGGACGGCATAAATAACTCCTAAATCTAAATGTCATAGTACAAATGGAACTCATAAGGAACCGGACGCTGCTGAACTGGGCGGATCTCACGATCAATTTTGTAGTTGATCCATGTTTCTAGTAAATCATCGCTGAAAACATCACCTTTTTTCAAGAATCCACTGTTGTTTTTTAAATTCTTCAGACTTTCCTCCAGTGTTCCTGGGACCGAAGGAATTCCCGCCGCCTCTTGAGGAGAAAGACCGTAAATATCTTTATCCAAAGGTTCGCCTGGATGAATTTTATTGATGATACCATCAAGGCCTGCCATCAAGACTGCGGCCTGCGCCAAATAAATATTCGCTGAAGGATCGGGAGTACGAAACTCAATACGTTTTGCTTTTGGGTTTGGACCAGAATTTGGAATACGCATTGCTGCGGATCTGTTTTTAAAGCTATAGGCCAATTTTGTCGGAGCCTCGAATCCTGGAACTAAGCGCTTGTAAGAGTTTGTTGTTGGATTGATGATGCCGCACAAAGCGGGGGCATGTTTCAAAACTCCGCCAATATAGAATAAGGCTAACTCAGAAAGACCAGCGTACTTATTTCCTGCAAAAAGATTTTTGCCACCCTTCCACAAGGACATATGAATGTGCATTCCAGAGCCATTGTCGTTAAAGAGCGGCTTTGGCATAAAGGTCGCTGTTTTGTTATGACGACGAGCCACGTTTTTAACGATGTATTTGAACCACATCATTTTATCGCCCATCTCGAGGGCTGCATCATAGCGGAAATTTATCTCAGCTTGTCCGGCTGTTGCTACTTCATGGTGGTGGCGCTCAACGATCATGCCGGCTCTTTCCAGCTCTAAGCACATTTCTGTGCGTATATCCTGCTGAGAATCCGTTGGCAGAGCTGGGAAGTAGCCTTCTTTATGGCGAATTTTATAACCAAGATTTTTCCCACCCTCATCGCGGCCAGAGTTCCAAGCGGCCTCATCACTATCAATCATGTAAAAACCAGAGTTATTAGTTTGCTCAAAGCGAACATCATCGAAAATAAAGAACTCAGCCTCTGGTCCAAAAAAAGCCGTATCTGCAATTCCCGTCGACTGCATAAATGCAACCGCTTTTTTAACGACATGTCGAGGATCGCGATCATATGGTTGCAAAGTCTCAGGCATGCAGACATCACAGATCAAAGATAGAGTGGGAACTTGCATAAATGGGTCCATTTTTGCTGTTGATGGATCTGGCAAAATAATCATGTCAGACTCCTCGATACCTCTCCATCCGCGGATTGAGCTTCCGTCAAAACCTAAGCCCTGCTCAAATATTTCCTCGCTAAGTTCTGTATAGGGGATCGTGATGTGCTGCCAGGCGCCAATCAAATCACAGAACTTAAGGTCGACCATTCGGGCGCCCTTATCTTTACCAAATTGTAGTGCTTGCTGAGCGTTCATATGTCTCCTTACATGAGGTTACAAGGCTTCTTCATTTTTTTCACCAGTCCGAATACGCAATACACTTTCAACGTCGAGTACAAAGATTTTTCCGTCTCCAATTTTCCCAGTACGTGCTGTCTTGGCAATGGCTTCTACTGCGGCATCACATAGCGCACTTGGAAGGACGACTTCGATTTTTAATTTAGGAAGAAAATCTACAACGTATTCAGCACCCTTATATACTTCTGTGCGGCCCTTTTGACGTCCAAAGCCTCTGATTTCAGTGACACTGATGCCTTCGACTCCGACTTCAGCAAGAGCATCAACTACGTCGTCAAGTTTAAAAGGTTTAATAATTGCTTCAATTTTTTTCATGTATTCTCAAGTTCTTAGAAAGATAGCAAATTTAGCTTTTTAGTCAAAGAACGGATTGTTAACGCAAGACAAAATAACTCGAATAAATATATGCGAATGTTCCAAAAATATTTCAAAATCAAATTCTGACACTTGCGAGGCCCTCCTGCGTCTGCTACACATTCAAATTCATTCAAAAAGCTAATTGTTGTCGCAATTTCGGGGGGGATTCATGACTACAACGCGTTTTTTTGTCTTTGGTTCATTGTGCGAGGGTATGGTTCATTTCTCTAAGATTCAGAATTTTATCGAATCTTCAGTTCCTGCTCAAATCCGTGCAACTGCCTATAGGCTTAAAGTCGGTTTTCCAGCAATGATTAAATCCGGAACAGATCTTGTCCCCGGACAGTTAGTTGAACTCAAATCCTCAGGTCTTTTAATTAGTCTCTTGGATGAGTTTTTTGGCTATAACGCGATGGATACAGCAAAAAGCCTTTACCATCGTCAAGAAAGCATTGTTAGTACTGCTGACGGTGGACTTGAGAAGGCCTGGGCCTATTTTTTAAATCCACTTAAATTACCTGTGAATGCAATACCAATCCATGGCGGAGATTGGCTAAGGTCACTTGAAGAGCAGCCTGCATTGACTCAGAAGTTGTCTGATAAACAAAAGGCATATATCGCAAAGTTGGGCAGTACTTCAGGCCGTGATATTGTTCCCATCGACCTGCAGCTTTACAGAGAGCTCATGAACTTAGAGTTAATTGTGGACAAGGGCCGAAGACTTGCATTATCAAAGCTCGGCCATGAAGTTTTCAGACATCTTGCTTAAGCAGAGTTTTAAAGTTGTTCTAATTGAGCCCGAGATCCCGCAAAACACTGGGAATATCGGGCGCACATGCGTTGCTACAAACTGCGAGCTTCACGTCGTCGGGAAACTAGGCTTCGAAATCAATGACAAAAATTTAAAGAGGGCGGGGTTAGATTACTGGCAGCATTTGAGCTTTCATCGTCATGAGACTTTTGAGGACTGGCTTGGGCACGTCAAAGACACTTCGCGCCTCTGGTTGTTTACGACGAAAACGAAGTATTCATATTTCGAACCAAAATATCAACCGGGGGATTGGTTCGTTTTTGGCAAGGAGACGAAGGGTCTTGCCCCGGATTTTTTGGCGAAATTCCCAAAGCAAACAGTGACGGTACCAATGATTGGTGAAGGGGCCCGTAGCTTGAATCTTGCAACCTGTGTCGCGGTTGCCGCGTATGAAGGGGTTCGTCAGTTGATTTTAACAGAGTCTAATTAAAAACAATCGCCTTGCCAATTGGGGCTATTGAAATCCCTGCAAGCTTTAAATGCTGAACGGCGAACGGAATACCAATGATAGTTACGGCGAAAAGAAGGGCCCAGCCCAGGTGAATTAGCGCGAGCCACCATCCGCAGAAGATGAACCAAAGAATATTTCCGATAAAACCAAAAATCCCCGTGCCTATATCAGGACTACTTAGATGCTTGCGAACCATAACTTCGGAGCCAAAGGGCCACAAATTTAATAAACCAATATTAAAGGCTGCGCGAGCCCAAGGGATTCCGACAATTGAAATCACCATGAAAATTGCGGAGGCAAACCATGATAGTGCTGTTGTCCAGCCGCCAAAAAAAAGCCATAACAAATTCAAGATAATGTTCATTGCAAAATCCTCACATGCTCGGAATGAAAAACCAAACTTAATTAATAGACTTAAAAACTTAAAATGCCTAAACTTAAGTACTCCTGGCTAAAAGTCTGACTTAACACATCTCGCCAGGGCGAAAAAATGCCCTGTATTCTTGCAGTTAATACACTTTGGGACTACTCTCATTGACTATGGTAAATGAAATTCTACGCAAAATATTCGGTACGAAGCATGATCGTGAAATGAAAAGAATTCGTCCCATCGTGGACAAAATTAATTCATATGAGCCCGAAATGCAGGCTCTCACTGATGATCAACTCAAAGCAAAAACTCCAGAGTTTCAACAACGTTTGAAAAAAGGCGAAACGGTTAGTGATATTTTGCCGGAGGCTTTCGCTGTTTGCCGTGAAGCCTCAAAGCGTGTTCTTGGTATGCGCCACTATGATGTTCAAATGATCGGTGGTATTGTGTTGAATCGTGGTGCTATTTCTGAGATGCGAACAGGTGAGGGCAAAACGCTTGTTGCAACTTTACCGGTTTATCTAAATGCTCTCACTGGCAAAGGCGTCCACGTCGTAACTGTGAATGACTATTTGGCCCGTCGTGATGCGGAGTGGATGGGTCGCATTTATGGATGGTTGGGTTTAACTACTGGGATCATTGCCCACGGCTTATCCGACCAACAACGTAAAGAGATGTATCGTTGTGATATCACTTATTGTACAAATAACGAACTCGGCTTTGATTACCTTCGCGACAATATGAAGTTTGACCTTGAAGATTACGTTCAACGCGAACTTCACTACGCGATCGTGGATGAGTGCGATTCCATTTTAATCGATGAGGCCCGCACACCATTGATTATCTCAGGCCCTGCTGAGGCCTCAACTGATAAATATGTTATGATTGATAAGATCATCCCTTCATTGAAGCGTGATATGCACTTTACTATGGAGGAAAAATCTAAAACCGCCTCTTTGACGGATGAGGGAAATGCAAAAGTTGAAGAGCTTCTCGGCTTAGAAAATCTTTATGATCCTCGGAATATCGATATACTTCACCACGTTTATCAAGCCTTGAAGGCCCACTACCTTTATCGTTTGGATGTGGAGTATATGATCAAAGATGGTGAAATTGTCATTGTTGATGAGTTCACAGGTCGTTTGATGCCTGGACGTCGTTGGAGTGATGGCCTGCACCAGGCGATTGAGGCTAAAGAAGGCGTTGAGGTGAAAAACGAGAACCAAACGCTCGCGACAATTACCTTTCAAAACTACTTTCGTATGTACGAAAAAATTGCTGGAATGACTGGAACTGCAGACACTGAGGCAACGGAGTTTAAGAAAATCTATAATCTCGATGTTTCTGTCATTCCAACCAATAAACCAATTTTGCGTCTTGACCAAGAGGATGTAGTTTACAAATCTGAAGCTGCGAAATTTAAAGCGATTGCTGTTGATGTGAGTGAGCGTACGGCAAAAGGACAGCCAATCTTGGTCGGTACCGTGAGCATCGAGAAATCAGAAGCCCTTAGCAAAGCTTTGAAGCGTGAAGGTATTCGCCATGACGTTTTAAATGCAAAGGCCCATGAGCGAGAAGCAGAAATCGTGGCGCAGGCAGGGCGCAAAGGGGCCGTTACTATTGCAACAAATATGGCGGGTCGAGGTACTGATATCGTGCTTGGTGGTAATGCCGAGGTGATGGCGAAAAAACTGGTAGAAGACGAGGCCTCTCCGGAATACCAAGAGGCCTACGCAAAATTTAAAAAACAATTTGATGAAGAACGGCAGGCCGTTGTGGTCGCCGGCGGACTATATATTATAGGTACTGAACGGCACGAGTCTCGCCGTATTGACAATCAATTGCGTGGACGGTCAGGACGTCAGGGGGACCCTGGAGAGTCTAGATTTTATCTGTCACTTGAAGATACTTTAATGCGTATTTTTAATGGCGAGCGTATCCAGAAAATTATGGGAATGCTGAACATCCCAGAGGACGAGCCAATCACTGCTAAAATGGTAACCAATGCCATAGAAGGTGCTCAGCGTAAGGTTGAGGGGCATCAGTTCGATATTCGCAAGCACTTGATTGATTATGATGATGTGATGAATAAGCAAAGGACTGTGATTTACCGCATGCGCCGCCAAGTTCTTGAGGGCAATGATGTGGAAAGAACAATTCTTGATTTTTTGGGCGAAGTGACCTCAGGTATTTTAGATACCCACGTTCCAGAAATGGGCAAAAAAGAAGATTGGAATATCGACGGTCTGAATACTGCTTTGTCACAACAATTTGGCATTCGTTTAGATCTCGAATCGCTGGCGAATAACTCTGAAGCAATTACCGAAGCGGTGAGTAAGGCTGTGAAGGAAACTTTTGATCGGCAGAAAGTTTCTATGGGGGCGTTTTTTGCGCAAGTTCAAAAAATGGTCCTTTTGCAATCCATTGATAATCACTGGAAAGAGCATTTACAGGTCATCGACAAGCTTAAAGAGGGCATCAATTTACGCGGCTACGCGGCTAAGGATCCTCTAATTGAATACAAAAAAGAAGCTTTCGAGACCTTTGAACATCTTAATCGTATTATTAAAAACGATGTCATCGAGAAATTGATGAAGGTGCAATTGGTGGCACAAGAGCCTGGCGCAGAAGAGGCACTTGAGGGCTTAAGGCCTGAAGGCGTTGGCTTGAGTGAGCTTGATTACCAGGCGCCAAGCGACTCAAACATTGGTATGATGGAGGTTTCTGCTCCGGAAAGACAAAAAATGTCTTTCCGACAAACCCCCGATGAGGATCAAAAAATGAATCGGGCGGACCGCCGTAAAAACAGAAAAAGATAGCCTTCTAAAATAAAGGGAGTTGTCGTTTTGACCATTTGCCCGACTTGTCACTCTGAGACAGAGGTCGACCCACAAAACTACGGGACTTTATTTACATGTCCAAAATGTAGCGCCGTCTTCTTTATTGACTGGGCAGGTCTGCCGGAAGTCGCGAGTGATGAGCTTGTAGTAGAAACTTCTGATGAGATTGTAGCTGTCCAAGCCTCCGCAGAGGAAGAGTTTCCAAACCTTGATACGCAGTACGGACAAAATGCTTTGCCAGCGATGACAGAGGCAAGAAGTGACTCCTCTGATCTTTCCGATATTGCTGATTTTGGCAACGCAGACCTGGGGCAAGTGGCCTTTAGTTATACTATGATTATTTCAGGCATTGATTCAGGTGGAATTCGTTTAGAAGTTCAAGAGGCACTTTTGGACTCTAAATTTGGCTGGAATGTGACCCAACTTATGGCCCAGATAAAAGACGGGGTTTTGACAATTCAATCTATGAGTGCGGTGAAAGCCAGTATACTGATGCAAAGAGTGAAGTATCTCCCGGTAAAAATAAGTTGGAGGCAGGATGTTCTCTCGAGCAGCACTTAAGGTTTTTGTAGCTATTTTAGTTCTTGGATTGGTTCATGGAGTTACCGCCTTCGCGAGTGAGCCCAAAAAAGAAGGAAAAAATGAAGAAGTCGGTAGCGCTGAGGCCGGCCCTGAGAGTGACGTATCGGAGTCTCAAAAAAAGCAAATGAGTGAGGCCATGGAGCTTCAGGGAAAGGTTCAGGCGCTTCTGGCCAGAGTGAAGTCAAAAGAGGAGGCCATAAATAAACTGATCGAGCTAAAGAACCAAACCAATGATGCGGCAAAAGTGAAGGAGATCATCGCTGAGATGGTAGCTGAGCACAAAGAGATGAGCAAAATGATCGAGGAATATGAACAAAATCGCAGCCTTCTTCGCTATCGCTATCCAGAAAAAGGCTACTCTGGAACTCGTAACTATGAACGCATGGATGTGAAGCCACTAGATCAAATGGAAAATCGTATGAGTGTTGAGGTAAAGCTTAAACGCAACTTAAAAACACTGCGCTCTCAATATGGCGAATCCGCCGAGGCAAAGGCCTCTAAAAAGAAAAAAGCTCTGAAAAAAGAAACAGATGCCCCATCCCTAACTGAGCCCATTGTCCTTCAAAAATAAGTCTATGCAGCGAATTTGTTTTACTGAACAGGTTTAAAATTAGGGACATAGCGTACTCCATCGGTGCCATGAACCTCACTTTCATAGGTTGAGTAGGCCGCAGGAGTCTCCTGAAATCTACGCAAAGCCTCGTCTTCGAGGACCTTATTAGAGGCTTCATTGTTGGCATCCGCCTGGGCTGCGCTAACCTCTGGCTGCCAAGGATCTCCGACATAGACGGCATTGCCTTCAAAAAATTGAACTTCTTTTTCCTGGCGAAGCTTGTCGTCATAAAAAACATAGGTCCAGCGGTCTTTTCCGTGAAAGCGTTGCGTGCGCTGAGGGCTGCCCATGACCTCTAGGACATCGTCTTTTTCCATTCCCGGTCGAAGTTTTCGATACTCGTCAAACATTTTGGTCTGACAGGCTGAAAGCATAAGGCTACCGATAAGCATTGTGAAAGCTAAAATAAAGCGCAACATTTGGCACCTCACCCCTTCAGTTCATTTTCACTGTATTTTCTAAAAAATGGAATGGAAGTCTCTTTTTGAGACAGGCCTTTTTAAAAAATGCCTAAATATGAGGCGGGCAGGGCAATTATACAATGCAATAAGATGTCGAAAGCACTGGCATAAATTCTTGCGGGTACTTTCGTTTCACGCTACAAATCAGTGATACAAATGTGAAAATTAATTGATTATAAAATCATCCCCCTGGGGAGCGTTGTCCTATGTCTGATTCTAATTCTAGAGAAGAGTATAACCGAGGAGGCATGAATGCCTTCATTTTTTCAATGGTGTTCGTTGCCCTGTTTTTTATTTACATCATTGCGATTCATCCAGGTGTAGACCTTGGTGAAAAGGTAGTTGATCCAACGGCAGTTGTCGCCGGCTCGGAAGCCCCTGTCTTCGATATTACGACGATAAAAGAGCCCTGGGTTAAAAATGATCAGGTGATTGCGTACGGGAAAAAACTTTTTGCCACGAACTGCGCTATGTGCCATGGCAATGAGGGTAAAGGAGACGGTGCCGCCGGTGCAGGTCTGAATCCAAAACCACGCAATATGGTCGAAGGAAAATGGACTCAGGGTGGTGGGGACATAGCTCACTTTAGGGTTCTCACCAATGGCATCCCCGGTTCGTCCATGGCCTCATTTGCGCACTTTAAAGTAGCTGATCGCTGGGCTCTGGTACAATTCGTAGAGTCAATAACTCAAAATAAATCCACTGACACGCCCGAACAGGTCGCTGAATTCGCGAAAACAGCGAAATAGGAAGCATCATGAAGCTAGGTTTAAGGTGTTTGCAAATAAAAATCCTAGCAGTTGCAGTCGCATCTATTTTGCTGCTTTTGTCCGCGCCACAAACCCATGCCTATGAGCCGAAACTAGCGGAACTTACCGCAAATGAAACAGCTAAAGGGCTTGAGGGCGTTGGTATTGAAGAAAAGCTTGGCAATAATATAGATTTGAATCTTAGCTTTAAAGATGAAACCGGCGAGACGGTAACTTTGGCTAAATATATTGACGGAAGTCACACGCCAGTCATTATTAGCCCAGTCTATTACTCTTGCCCGGGGCTTTGTAACTTTCATTTAAATGGTTTGACTGAGGCGTTAAAATTAATGGACTGGAATGTCGGCGACAAATTTAAAGTTGTTGCGATTAGTTTTGATGCCAAAGAGAAGCCTGATGTGGCCATGAAGAAAAAGACATCCTACATGAAAGTCTATGATCGTCCGGGAACGGAAAAGGGTTGGAGTTTTCTAACTGGAGACGAGGAAAATATTAAGGCCTTCACTTCCGCAGTGGGTTTTAAATTTAAGTGGAATGCCGACATCAAAGAGTGGGCCCATGCTTCTGCGGCCATTGTTGTAACGCCTGACGGAAAAATCTCTCGTTATTTGCCGGGGATCGTGTTTGATCCTAAAGACATAAAGCTTGCTTTAAATGAAGCTTCAAATGGTAAAATCGGAACCTTTGTAGATTCGCTGGTTCTGTACTGTTTTCAATACAACCCACACCAGAGTAAATATACTTTGTATGCTTTTAGTATTATGAAGTTGGGCGGTGCCTTGATGGTTCTGGTGTTGGGCTTATGGTTACTGCCAGTTTTTATTCGTTCACGTAGAGCAGAAAAAAAATGGCGAGGAGTTGAGGGTCAATGATGTGGTTTAATTTTGCTCAGGCACAATCCTTTATGCCGACTGAGGGTACGAAGATTGCGACCCAGGTCGACAATCTCTATGAATTCCTTTTGGTGGTGAGTCTTATTTCGTGTGTCATCCTTATTGGGGGGATGGTTTTTTTCGTTTGGAAATACCGACGTAAAACGAATAATGATAAGACGGCTTACATTACTCACAATACTTTCTTGGAGTTCCTGTGGTCTTTTATTCCGCTTGTAATTTTCTTGGGGGTTTTTGCTTGGGGTTGGCTCCTCTATCATGACATGAGAACCATGCCAAAAGATGCATTGGAAGTGAATGTTTTTGCTAAACAGTGGGCTTGGGAATTTGAATACAAGTCTGGCGTGAAAACAGGTAACTTCTTTGTTGTTCCTGTGAACAAAGATGTGAAGCTCATCATGGCTTCGAATGATGTCATCCACAGTTTTTATATTCCGAGCTTTCGAATTAAGCAGGACGTTGTTCCTGGTCGCTACTCGGCCCTGTGGTTCAATGCGAATAAACTGGGCGAGTTCCATGTGTTCTGCGCAGAGTATTGCGGAACTCAACACTCTGGAATGCTGGCGACGCTTAAAGTTGTTCCCCAGGCAGAGTACGAAGCTTGGCTCGAAGAGGAGTCTAAGGTAGGAACCTTGCCTTTGGCAAAACGAGGCGAAAAGCTTTTTGCTGTGAAGGCTTGCGCATCTTGCCACTCTGTTGCCGATGCCTCCACAAAAGTAGGCCCGTCTCTTTGGAAAAAATATGGGACAAAAGAACATATCGAGGGCATGAGCGATGTGGACGTAGATGAAAATTATGTCCGCGAATCCATCTTGAGTCCAAATGCCAAGATTGTGAAAGGCTTCCCAAAAGGGGTTATGCCTACTTTCCAGGGCCAATTAAATGAAACGGAACTTAACGCACTTATCGAATACATTAAGACTTTGAAATAAAGGAGGGCATAATGGCAACAGCTGCGGCCCACGGTCATGGTAGTGATAAAAATTATTTAAACGAGTCTAGCGGCCTGTGGTCTTGGCTAACAACCCTAGATCATAAACGCATCGGCATTATGTACTTCGTCACGGTCCTGACCTTCTTCCTAATAGGCGGAGTCATGGCCATTTTAATTCGCTTAGAGCTTATGTCTCCGGGCCAAACGATCATGACAGCGGATACCTACAATCAAGTGATGACCTATCATGGAACCATCATGGTCTTCATGGTGATTATTCCAGGGATTCCCGCAATTCTGGGGAACTTCTTCCTGCCACTACATATTGGGGCCAAAGATGTGGCCTTTCCAAAGCTGAATCTTTTATCTTGGTATTTTTTGATGGCAGGAGCGCTTTTGGCCTTCTCGACTTTGCTCACTCACAAGGTCGACACTGGTTGGACTTTTTATACTCCTTACTCTATCAAAACGGGGACCTCGGCGACAACGATGGTGCTTGCGGCCTTCATTATGGGAATGTCTTCAATCCTAACAGGCTTGAATTTCATTGCGACAGTCCATAAGCTTCGTGCTCCAGGGATGACAATGTATCGTATCCCACTATTTGTATGGGCGATTTACTCAACAGCAATTTTGCAGGTTTTGGCAACTCCAGTTTTGGCGATTACGCTTTTGCTTCTTTCTGTTGAAAGAGTATTTGGAGTTGGTATTTTTGACCCAGCCTTGGGTGGAGACCCAGTCTTGTTTCAGCATTTTTTCTGGTTCTATTCCCACCCCGCAGTTTACATCATGATTCTACCTGCAATGGGAATCGTTAGTGAATTAATCACAACCTTCTCGCGCAAAGTGATTTTCGGCTACACTGCAATTGCATACTCTTCGCTGGGTATTGCTGGTGTATCATTTTTTGTTTGGGGACATCACATGTTTGTCTCTGGCCAGTCTGAAACGGCGGGAATTGTCTTTTCATTCATTACCATGCTTGTCGGGGTACCTACTGCAATCAAAATGTTCAATTGGATTGCGACGATGTATAAGGGCTCTATTCAGATGCAGTCTCCGATGTTATTTGCGCTAGGATTTCTGTTTTTATTTGCTATTGGCGGCGTGACCGGAATTATGCTTGCTGTGATTCCTCTGGACGTGCATTTCCACGATACTTACTTTGTGGTAGCCCACTTTCACTATGTGATGGTAGGTGGAACATTGATGGCGATTATGGGCGGTTTTTATTACTGGTTCCCAAAAATGTTCGGAAAGATGTACAACGAGATCACGGCACGCTTGTCCTTTGTTTTTATTTTTATTGGTTTCAATGTGACCTTCTTCCCTCAGTTTATTTTGGGCTCAATGGGTATGCCACGACGCTATTTTGATTACATTCCCGCATATCACTCTTTGAATGCTATCTCGACCGTCGGGTCATGGTTAATTACGGTTGGATTTTTGATTGCATTATATACAATCATCAACGGTTTAACAAAAGGTGAGAAGGCGCCAATGAATCCATGGGGAGCCAAAACTCTCGAGTGGACGACGTCTTCGCCTCCTCCACATTTTAACTTTGATGTAGAGCCAGTTATTACTGGGGGGCCATATGAGTACAGATAGTCATTCAGCGAAGGGACATGAGCATCATTTTGCTCACCACTTTAGAAGTGCAGAGCACGAATATCAGACAAGCAAAGAAGGCATTTGGTTGTTCATGGCGACCGAGATTCTTATGTTCGGTGGATTATTTGTTGGGTACTCGATTTTCCACAACATCTATCCTGAGATGTTTGCTGAAGGTGCAAAATATCTTGATTGGAAAATGGGATTTTTGAACACGCTTGTTCTGATTTTTTCTTCTTTGACCATGGCCCTAGGAATTTTCTTTTTGCAGAAGAACCAGCCGAAAAGAGCAGCAGTGTCTCTGGCGGTTACTATTTTGTGTGGCGCAATCTTCATGGTTGTTAAGTACTTTGAGTACACTCATAAGTTTCATTTAGGTATTTTGCCTGGGAGGTTCTTGGATGTCACTAAAGTCGGAGCACACCATGCGAATTTAGGAATGTACTTTGGTTTCTATTACTGTATGACGGGCCTACACGGAATCCATGTTCTTTTGGGCATGGGGCTTATCTCGTGGTTACTTTTCAGAACTCTACGCGGCGACTTCAACTCGAATTACTACACGGCAGTTGAGGGTGTTGGAATTTTTTGGCACATCGTTGATTTGATTTGGATCTTTCTATTTCCATTACTTTATTTGGTCGGCTAGAGGAGGATACTATGGCAGGCAATCATGTAGACAGTCAGGGACACCATATCACTCCATTTGTCGTTTATTTGAAGGTAGCGGCAGCCTTATTTGCGCTTACTTTTTTGACGGTTATAGCCCATCACTTCAGTCAACAGCTGGGGGCCTTTGCTGCACCAGTGGCATTTTTGATTGCCACGATTAAGGCGATTTTAGTTATGTTGTGGTTCATGCATTTAAAATACGAAAGCGTTGTCAACCGTGTGATTTTTGGAGCAGGATTTTTTTTCTTAGCAATCTTATTGGCATTCTCGGGATTAGATATTTGGACGCGCGTTGTAGTGTTTAGCACGTTGTAATATATATTGTGCTGAAAATATACACTGATCTTACTAAGTTTGGCATTGTCGTTTTCGTTCTTCTTTCGGGAGTGGCGGGTTATGCCACGGGCTTCGTGATAGAAAACCCTTTTGATTGGCACCATTTTCTTAAAACAATTTTGGGTCTTTATTTTTTAAGTTCTGGCAGCTTGGCATTGAATCAAGTGCAGGAGTGGCCCTTGGACCAAAAAATGCCACGGACAGCAATGCGCCCAGTGGCCGCGGGTATAATCAAGCCTGCCGCAGCGGGAATCTTGGCATTTTTCTTGTTGATACTTGGAGGCAGCTTTCTTTTTGAGACATCAACAACAGCAGGGTGGCTGGGTGTTTTCACAGTCTTCTTTTACAATGGCCTTTATACTCTTTACTTGAAGCCACAATGGATTTACGCAGCTGTCCCTGGGGCAATTCCTGGTGCAATTCCCATCACCATTGGTTATGCAGCAAATTCGCCGGATATTTTTAACTCAGAATCGGTATATTTATTTCTGATTTTATTCCTTTGGCAAATGCCGCACTTTTGGACCTTATCAATTAAATTTAAAGACGACTATGCTGCGGGGGGAGTTCCCGTCTTGCCTGTTGCCATGGGGGTCGAAAAAACTCTTTATCAAATCGGTCTCTATACTATTTTGTATGTAGGCGTTGCCCTTGCTGCTCCGTGGTTTGTGCATGCGAGTTGGGTTTACATTTTGGCTGTCTTACCATTTGCCTTTAAGGTGATGCAGGAATTTATTCGCTTCTACACTTCCAAAGCTACAAAGCGATGGTTCGCATTTTTTATGTGGACGAATATGAGCATGCTTGTATTTGTCTTTGTCCCCGTTATTGACAAATGGAACTTCCTATTCTGGAGGTAGGCCGTACCTTTTTCGGATGCGGTGTGGCTTATTCAAGTCTGTTTTCCTCGGGTGTATCGGGTTGTCGGAAGGGATGGGCCTTCGTGAAGGGCTCAAGCTTCTGACAATTTTGGAAAATACTCATTAGTAGTTTGTATTTCTCTGTATCTACCTTGAAACGCAAGCAGGTCACGATTTGAGGAATAAGGAAAATATCTGCCATCGTTACATTATCACCAAAACAGTAAGTACCAGCAAAGGCGTGCAGGTTTTTTTCCAAAGCATCAAGGCCACTATGTCCCCAGTGTTGAGCCCAGGCCTCTTTTTGCTCTTGAGTATAGCCCACAGTTTCCTCCAAATATCGGAGGACTCTTAAGTTACCTAGAGGGTGCATGGAGGAGTTAACTATTTCACAAACCTGACGGACTCGCGCTCTTAAATAGGCATCCTTTGGTAGTAGCGGGGGCGTTGGAGCAATCTCCTCAAGATATTCGATAATGGCATAAGAATCTGGAATAACCTTCCCATTGTGAATAAGTGTGGGGACTCCGCCAATCGGATTTAACTTTCTATACTCCGGTAAGTAGTGCTCGTCTTTAAGTAAATGCACCGCCTCGTATTTGAAAGGGATGTTTTTATAATTCAGCGCGATGCGGACACGGTAAGATGTCGAGCTTCGAAAATAGTTGTGTAAAATAAATTCTGCCATAATCTGATTCCACTATTAAGATTTGGATGAGTCAAAGATGAACGCAATGATGAATTTACTAAGCAAATCGAGTCAGATTTTTAGCAAACTGTTGGTTTTTAACAGCTCTGTGCTTTTTTCTATGAGCTTACAGCGTGCAGTCTTGTTTCTTGTGGTGGTTCGTCACTGGATTTTCGGCTCTGACCGCCTAAGCATTGCTGAAAGCTTTATCAATGGAGTTCGCTTTGACCTCTGCGTTTTAGGATTCATCAATATTCCTATGTTGTTTTTTGTGTGGGCCATTAGTATGGATTTCACAATAAATACGCCAAATAAGGTCTTTCAGCTTCTGCGGAAGTGGACCCCATGGATTTACTTGATCGTGACAACTCTGATCATTCATATTCTTGGTCTTTTTGACATGATGTTCTTTGCAGCGAATAGTCAGCGCTGGACATATTATGACTGGAGAGACAGCGGGCTGTCGTTTCTAGGCAGGGTTGCAAATGCTTGGGGTGGTTTTTTTACGTTCGGAGTGATTGCTCTGTTTTTGATGCTTTGGCTTTTCCGCGGTGTCCTTCCGTTGCGCAAGATCCAGCAAGAGCTCGATACAATGCCCGTTAAAAAGGCAAATTTTAGAAAATCAAAAGCAGTTCTATTCCTGACGGGTTTTTTATTACCACTTTTGACAGTCGCATTGGCGGCACGGGGAACTTGGACCGCGCATCATTTAAACAAGGAGCAGGCAGAGGTGAGTCAAATTCAAATTCTGAATCAAATGACATTAAGCCCGGCCTGGGCTTTCGATAAAAAGTTTTAAATCCTTCTATTCTGTGGAAGAATAATTCGCAAAGCCCCAAAAGAGGCTAGAGGAGATGTTTATGTTTCAGAAGTTTGCAGCGACAATAATAGCATTTGTGACTTTTGTTTCTTTCCATGCGTCAGCCCAATATATGGGTGTAGAGCTTGGAGTTCGTCAGCAGTCAGCATCTGCGACAGCAGCCGGAGCTTCAACTAGCACTGAAATGGCATATCAATTCGGTTTGGTTGGCGCCTTTCCTATGGCCGGATCATTGCTTTTTCGCTCGGGTTTCCTTTACACACAAAGGCCCATTACTGTAAAGTCTGGCGCTACGACTACTAAATATTCTTTTAACTATTTTGATATCCCACTAACTGTACTATGGAAACTAAACGACTTCGGTGGGATTTATGGTGGTTTAAATTTGGCTCTGGCGGCGTCCGCAGATTGTGATAACTGCGGTGTTTCTGTCGATAAAAAGGGTGCTATGCCCATGGTTCTAGGTGGAAGTTTCAAATTTGCTCCAAACTTTGGTCTTGATGTTTACTTCGAAGCAATGAACAAATTTAATGACAGCTTCAAAGACGGGAGTGCCGTTGGCGCGAATCTTCTTATCACGTTCGATTAAGGATAACTTATGAAGCTGGGCTCGCTGAAATCGGTAAAATCTCTGGATGGGGAGCTTGTTGTTGTCAGCCATGACAATAAGAAAGCCGTTAAAGTCCCACAAATTGCCTCTTCGCTTCGAGAGGCACTAGAAAAATGGTCTCTTGTCGAGAAAGCGCTTTTGCTAATTTCTGAAGACTTATGTGCGGGAAAAGCAGTTCAAAGTTTTGATGTAAAGGAGTCTGATTTCCATTCAGCTCTTCCCCGCACGTGGCTTTTTGCGGATGGCTCGGCCTTTATTCATCATATTAAACTTGTACGTAAGGCCCGCGGAGCCGAGTTGCCCGCTACGTTGAACACAGTCCCTCTAATGTATCAAGGTGAGTGCGGAGAGTTTTTGGCACCAACTGAGGATATTCCCCAGCTTGACTTCGCTCATGGAACTGATTTCGAAGGCGAAGTCGGTGTGATCACTGACTTTGTTCCAATGGCAACGACCCCCGAAGAGGCATTAAAAAAAATTCGCTTGCTGATTTTGATAAATGATATTTCTTTACGTGGTCTCATTCCAGAGGAGCTTGGGCAAGGGTTCGGGTTTTTCCAAAGCAAGCCTGCGTCCGCACTATCACCTTTTGCTGTGACCGTGGATGAGCTTGGTGCCGCTTGGAAGGATGGCCGCATTCATTTGCCATTAGAGGTAAATTATAATGGGGCTTTCTTTGGTAAAGCCAATGCGAAGGATATGTTTTTTCATTTTGGACAGCTGATTTCCCATGCCGCAAAAACTCGCAATTTGGTGGCAGGCTCCATTATTGGAAGTGGGACTGTTTCTAGTGAAGATCTGTCTATGGGTTCAAGTTGCTTGGCAGAAAAAAGAACTTTAGAGCTGATTCATGAAGGGAAAATTACTACCCCATTTATGAAGGACGGGGACATTG
Source organism: Bdellovibrionales bacterium (assembly GCA_031370005.1). Lineage (GTDB taxonomy): Bacteria > Bdellovibrionota > Bdellovibrionia > Bdellovibrionales > Bdellovibrionaceae > JACMRP01. The sequence continues at coordinate 67,253 of JANMPT010000092.1, forward strand.
TTGAAATAAAAATGAAGTCTTCAGAAGGTGAAAATATCTTTGGAACTATTTGCCAAAAAGTTCGCGCAGTTAAAATGTAGTCAACTAAGCAGGTATCTTTAACGATAAATTATTTCAAGGCTTCGATCACGCCACAGGCGACCCGCCCGCCTGCGTTTCCTGTTGGCTGAGTTTTAAAATCATCTGCGTTTTCGTGGACGATAACACTCTTGCCAAGAATTCCTTCGGCTCCACCGATTGTGATTCCACTCAGCACAAAAGTAAGTTTCACTTTTCCTTTTGCGTCTGCGATGACATTTCCCATATCGCCGCTATGTTTTTCAAGGGCCTCAGCTCCGCCATGGGCTTTATGAGTAGGATTGAAATGTCCGCCAGCGCTTGTAAAATCAGGAGCACTGCAATTGCCCCTCTCGTGAATATGAAACCCATGAGGTCCTGGCTTTAAACCTTCGAGCATCACTTCAAGTTTAACTTTGTCCCCGGATTGCATAAAATGGATGACGCCTCTCGCCTTTTGATTTTTGGCAGATTTTATTGTTGCTTGGGCAGAAAATGGCCCTTGATCCTCAACAGGCTTTGCAATTACTCGGTGTGCTGTGTGCTCGTTTATAGTATTGTTTGCCAATGGCTGGTCGGTTTCTTTGTGTGCGCAAGCAATACAGAGGGCACTAGAAAGAACAATGGTATAGATAATATTTTTCATAAACAAACGCTAAGGCATTTTTTAGGAAAAAACAAGGGAGGCTTTTATGGCAAACGTAGCAATCTGTAATAATTTAGCAAGAACACTTGCGGATGAGTACACACTTATGCTGAAAACTCAGAATTTTCATTGGAACGTGGAAGGGCCGATGTTCTATTCTTTGCATTTGATGTTTGAACAGCAATATACCTCGATGCAGCTAACAGTTGATCGTGTAGCAGAGCGCATTCGTGCTTTGGGGCAGAGAGCCCCTGGAAGCTATGATGAATTTAAAAAAATATCGAAAGTTCTTGATGCCCCTGCAGATAAAATCAGCGCTCATCAGATGATTGAAATGCTCGTGGACGATCACGAAACTCTACTTAAGGATATCCATCAATTCAGAAAAATGGCAGATCAGGCAGCGGACGCAAGCACAGCGGCTTTATACGATGAACTTGCGCTTTTCCACGACAAGGCAGCGTGGATGATTCGCAGCCAGAGATCGTAATCTAGCGGGTTATCAATTGCTAAATGTGGTGCAAAAAAGATCTTGCTGCTGGGGGCCTTTATGGTAGGTCGCTTGGAAGGTTTTGTTCGACCCCAAGAGTGACATCTCGGCGTCCACACGTGCCTCAGGTGAGTACCAAATTTGTATGTAAACTTGTTGGTCCCACAGTGGAATTTGATATACAAGGACAGGCGTGCTTTCAATGAGGGCAAGTCCGTCCAGAAGGTCGATCTTACCTACACGCCGCCCCAGCTGAGTATCGAAATAATCCTTCATACGTAGGCTATTGGTTGTGACTATATGATTTTGAAAACTGCATTCATATACAGTGCTTGTTAGCTCTTGCGAAAAGGCCTGGGTGGTTCCCAGAAAAGAAAATAAGCATATCGATAAAAATCTCATAGATTCTTATCGATGAATTAAAACTAAGACTAAAGGTCTAGACCCTTGGCGTTGGCCCAGTTTCGTAGAATAAAATTCCTCTTTGACTTTGAGAGCAGAGATCTGGTTATTCTTTTAGCATGGATAAACAATACTTATCAGGATTTGGAAATCACTTTTCATCAGAAGCACTGCCTAACGCATTGCCTTTGTCTCAAAATTCGCCGCAAAAATGTCCCCTGGGGCTTTATGCAGAACAGCTGAGTGGCTCTGCATTTACGGCCCCGCGCTCAACGAATTTGGCTTCGTGGTTTTACCGAATTCGTCCTTCTGTTATGCATAAGACCTTTGTTCCAATGGTCGAATTAACTGAAAAAACGTTATTTAGACCAAAACATATAAATCCAAATCAAATGCGTTGGAACCCATTGCCGATCCCAACAATACCGCTGGATTTCGTTGAGGGACTTCGCACTATTTGCGGTGTTGGCTCCGCTCTTGAGCAAAGGGGTTTACATATTCACCTCTATGCCTTTAATCACGCCATGGGTTTGCGTTATTTGATGAATGCGGATGGTGATTTTCTTTTTGTTCTTCAATCGGGCTCTGTGGAAGTTAAAACAGAGTTCGGAGTGTTTGAAGCTGAACCCGGTGAAATTGTTGTAGTCCCTCGCGGAATAAAGTTTCAAGTTAATCCACGTTCGGCGGCTTGTCTTGGGTATATCTGTGAAAACTTTGGGGCTCCTTTTCGTTTGCCAGATTTAGGGCCGATTGGAGCCAATGGCTTGGCTCATCCTCGTCATTTTATGGCGCCAGCTGCAGCTTTCGAGGATCAAGATGGTAACTTTGAACTTATTGGTAAATTCTCTGGTCAATTTTGGAATGCAGAGATGAACCATTCGCCACTTGATGTGGTTGCTTGGCATGGAAACTATGTTCCCTTTAAATATGATCTTCGAAAATTTAACACAATCAATACAGTGAGTTTTGATCATCCAGACCCTTCGATTTTTACGGTTTTAACCTCACCAAGTGATACCGTCGGGGTGGCCAACGTTGATTTTGTAGTTTTCCCGCCACGGTGGATGGTGGCGGAGCATACTTTCCGACCGCCATATTTCCATCGGAACTGTATGAGCGAGTATATGGGTCTTATTAATGGGGTCTACGACGCAAAGACAAGCGGAGGCTTTATTCCCGGCGGAGGAAGTCTTCATAATTTCTTCTCGGCCCATGGTCCCGATTGCGATACCTATGAGAGGGCCAGTGACATAAAACTGGCGCCTCATAAACTTGAAGATGCTTTGGCCTTTATGTTTGAAACCCGTGCGCCCTATATGCTAACGGACTTTGCGATGCAAAAGCCATTCTTGCAGGAAAATTATCAAGAGTGCTGGCAAGGTTTCAATAAGCGCTTTAAATAATTATGCTTATTTTTAAAACCCAAGATTCTGAAAATAAATATTTTTTACAGATTCATAAATTTGTCGATGACTTTTATGAGGTTCCAGAGAGCTTTCTTTCTTTGGAAGAATGTCAGTATTTTCACCAGATCGAGAATAAAAAAAGAAGGGCTGAATATCTACAATCCCGGTTCACTTTAAAGACCTTGCTTGCCAATAGGACTTCGCTTTTGCCAAGCAATATTCATTTTCATTCAATTGGCGAAGGAAAACCTGTTTTGAATCTTTCCTCGGTAAGGATTGATTTTAATCTTTCACATAGCGGTGAGTTTTTCGCACTTGTTGTTTCGGAAAAAGGTCAAGTGGGAGTCGACATTGAGCAATTTCGGACGCCTTACGGTCTTGCGAAAATCACGACTAGGTTTTTCTCTGATAAAGAGGCCGCATTGATTCGGCAGGAGTCGAATGCAAAAAAACAAATAGAAATTTTTTCGAAATTTTGGTCCGGCAAAGAAGCAATTATTAAAACTGTCGGCGGGGGGGTTTTTAAAAACATTCGTGAAGTTGAAATTGACAGTCAGACCTGGCAAATTAAAAAGCTTCCTTTAGATTTTGGCAGGCTTTCGCTATGGCAGCTAAATTTCTTTGAAAATATTGAGGGATATATTTGCAGTGTCTCTTTTAAAAGTTCCACTTAACTCCAATTTGACCACTTGCCTTTTCAAGTGCAGAAAGCTCTTGAGTGCTATCTCCAACGCTAAAATTGGCTTCTTCAAACAAGGTCCAGGCGCTGCCAACGGCTGTATCTGCAGCCAACTGTATTGTGGCTGATTGATCCATAAGGGATCTTAGATAGCGAAGCGCCAAATTATTATTTTGAACAAAAAGATCCGGCACTCTAAATGAAATATAGGCATAGTGTTGCCCTAGAATCTCCATGCCAGAGCCCATAAGTTTTTTTAGATTTTCATCCCCTCGGGGATGCTGAGGCACGGCGGATTGGAATGCGGTCAACATTTGATCTTTATTGAGGCCATATGAGTTGTAAATATATTCTGCTCGAATATCTACGCGACTTTCCCAGCGCACACCAGTGACGAGCAAAGACCGCCAGGCTTGAGCATTTCTGACATAGACCATGTCATAAAGGCCATCAGAAGAAATTTCGGGTTCGTATTGTGCGAAACCATTGGAGTGCCGCGCATCCAAATAGATACTAAATCCTTGAAGCACTTCATAATTAAAATACTCGCCAATAAAAGGAACAAAATCATCAATTGTCCCCACATCAAATCCAAAATAATTAAGCGAGTTTTGCCCTCGGTACTCGAACTTAATAAGGCTTTTAGGTTTAAAGGTCTGTTCGTATATCCAAAATGAGTTGCCATTATTAATAGGTTCAGCAATAGCAATTACACTCCAATCAGCTTTGGGGCTCCAATTCATTCTTAAAAAAAAACGTCCGTCTTCTTTAAAGTTATAAGCTCTTTGACCAGCTCGAAAACGAAAGAATGTATTGGTTGGGCTAATAAATTCAGCCGGGCCCCACTGATAATTCTGTAAACCAATAGACAAGGCGATGGGCGGCAGAGGGTTGCCTTCAAGATAAGCCTCGGATAAAGAGGCCTTGCCTGTATTTGTAGTTTTAGTTTCATTGGTGTCTAGATAATGATACTGGTTCATGTCGCCGAGGAGTCGGGGTCTAAAAATAAAACGGGTGCCGCTTTGCCAAGTATACTTTGTATTGATTCGCAGATCAGTTTCGAGTCGAGCTCTAGCGCTATCAAGCCGCCGCCCTGTTGGGTCAATAATATTGTTCTTATTTTGATCCACAGCCTGAGCTGAGTTGTACCACTCCGTATCCCAGCGAAAGCTCTGCGCAAGGGCCAAAGATCCCGTGCAGAATAATAGGATAAAAAAAAGGGGACCTTTAAACATAGGTTAAATTTTCTGCGGCGCTACTTTTTAGAGTTGATCTGCAAACTAGCCAAGTCGTCACGGCAGCAAGAAGGCTTAAGGAAATAAAACTAAAAACATAAAGTGGTGGGCTAATAATAATACGGAATGGTATCGGTTCAACTAAAACACCAGCTTTATAAGTGATACCGATACCATTTAGCGCCAAGGTGCAAATGATAGCAATCAAGGTTCCGATCAAACTACCGATGACAGACAAAATGATGGCTTCACTTACAAAAATGACTAAAATCTGCTTAGGAAGGAAACCGATGCTGCGAAGAGTTCCAATCTCACGCGTTCTTTCTTTTACGAGCTTCAACATTGTGTTGAAAATAGAAAGCCCCGCAATGGCCACGATAATAGTCACCACAAAGTTTCTAAAAATAGAGAGAAGATTCATTGTTCGTATAAACATTTCACCAACAATGTGATTCTCCCAGCGAACCATTCGCTGCTCTAGGCCCGCCGCCTCAGCGGTTTGATTGAATTCGTTAACGATTTTATCGATGAAGGAGCCTTCATACAAAAACTTAATGGTGATGTAGCTCAGGTTCGGTGTATTCATCAAAGTCTGTGCATCAGCAATTGAGGTCACGACGAGCTTATCATCCACGTCTTTGTAAAGTGCGTCCAGAAGCCCTACGACCTCAAGATCGACGGCGTTAAGCTGCCCCTCAGGAGTTGTGATATTTAATTGAATGTTTTTTTGGGTGCAATGAAAAGGACGGACTTCAGGTTTATATCCGGCTCCTGCGCTGAGGACTTGCTCTTGTTTATCAGGAACGCAGCCTAGAATTTTTCCTAAAGACTGCCCGAGAAGGGCTGTGTGCGGTTCTCTTAAGGGGGTTCCATAAAGAGCATTCCAGGCCCAATTATTCCCACGAGTTTTTTCGCCTTCAGCAAGGTCGTAGCCATAACCTGTAAAGATTGTCGTTGTCTTGCCGTTGGTGACGGCGCCTGTAATTTGTAAAAACCGATTATAGGCATCGATCTCACGAGCGTGTAGGTCTGCAAACTTCCTGATAAACTCCTGCTCCGGAGGCGTGACGGAAAACCTCCAAGGTTCCGCGCGCCCTTCGGCATGGCGAAGGCCTTGATTCTCGACAATGACATCTCCCCACATCATACGCGAGCGGAAGGCTTCTTGATAAACTCTTTGCACGTCCTTCATATAGCCTTGAAACATCACAAGAGAAACCAGGCCGGCGGCAAGACTGATCGTGGCGACAAGACTTTGTCGCCAGTGTAGGAAAACATTTCTAAGGGCAATTATGAAAAGACTTCTCATCGGCTCAGGTTGTTCACATTAAACAAAGAGGCAGCTAAGGTCTCTGCTTTTGGTTTTGTATATATAATAATGCTTTTATTATTTTGAAATTTTGAGTCCTGAATAATCATTTTGCTGATAAACGGAAAGGTCTTGCCCTCAGCGCTCATGGTGTTTTTGTATTCAAAGGTGGCAACTTTAAAAATGGCTCCTTGCAAAGTCATAAACTCGGCCTTTAAAGCAAGCTTGTCTTTTTTTGAGATCCAATACTTAATTTTATCATAGGTTACATTGTTCGACTTAGCTTTCAAAAGCAAGACCTTGGTATCTTGGCCATTTACCGTTTCTTCGCCGGCATCACTTGCGTTATAGTCACGAGCATAATTTGTCGACGCAATATCTCCATTGGCCGCCTGACCAGAAAGTTTTTGGCGAGCCGATATGGAAACTGGTTTTCTAAGGCTTGGTTTGAAGAACCACATGTTGCGATCATTGAACAAGAAGACTTCTCCCTTATTGCGTGCAGGTGTTAAAGCTTCAACATAGGCATCATTGCCTTTGGCTTTAACTTCAAAAGTCCGCGCGCTGTTTTCGCCACCGTCTTGAGTTATTATTTTGGCATTCCAAACCACACCCCCCATGATGCCGCCACGGGCACGATCACTATCTTTTAAAAGCTCTGTTGCCGTATTTGCCGCCAAAGCTTGTAAAGAGAAACTAGTCACAAGAGTAAAATACATAAATATTTTTTTCATAAAAATCTCGCTAGTTAGACTGTTGTAAAAGTTGAATGATGGGTTTGTTTACCAACTTGTTTGCCACGACATACGCACTGATCAAGCAAATTATCAAAATGGGAACTGCTAGTAGAAAACTAAACCATGTTTCCGGAGTAACTATAAATTGCATGTCTCCAGGCACTCCCGGGGGTTCAAAGCGGATATTCAACGCATTGATAACTACGCCCATGATTTCAGCAAGGATATAGCCGACAAAAAGGCTGATTCCTGTCAGATAGAGGCTCTCAATTGTAAAAAGTTTTGCTGTCTGTGAGTTTGTAAAGCCAATGGCGCGAAGGGTGCCAATTTCGCGAACGCGCTCAAGAATTCCAATGGTCATGGAGTTAACAATGGATAAGGCCACAGCTCCAAAAATCAAAAAAATAAAAAATCCAGCCATAATATATAAAAACCCCAGTGTCCCGGCATAGAAGAGCCCGATTCTGTCATCATTAAAAGGATAAGCCTGATAATCGAGACCGGCGGCATCGATCTTTCCTTGGATTCTCTTAAGTGCTGCCTGGATGTTGGCTTTTGGGTTTAGATAGATAGCGAGATATGTTGCGCCATCGGTTCCATAAAGGCTTTGCAGAACACCAAGAGGCGCAACCATGCTGGTATCTTCAGACAGCATCATTCCAGTTGAATGTTTAAACCCAAGATTTGCATTCACCGCATTTAAATCCCCATCAAAAGTTCTCGCAGCCAGCTGAACATCTTTCTCCGTGGTCGTAAGATTCTGAAATGGGGGTTTGCGACCAATCAGTGAGCCCAACTCTTTCGTGATAGAGATTGTCTCTGACAAATCGCCTACGGCATCCTTGATGGAGGCCTCTGCAGGTGGCGGAGCAAGATCATGAGTCCAGGTTCTTACCTGTTCATGATCTTGGATTCTTTTTTCAATGGCGGGGGTGATTCCATAAGCTAAAAATGGCACCGATCTATTTCCGTTGCTAAGAAGTCCCATTCCTTGAAGAATGGGGGCGGTAAACTCGACTTGTGGATCAGCCGTCACAATTTCTTCAATTTTTTTTAAGTCATCAGCCGCCAGATGATACTTGCGGGGGTTATTATAAAAGCCATCGAGTCCACCTTTTTTATAAATAGCTAAATGACCGGTGTGATTATTATATACTGTACTTACTCTTTGATATTTTTCAACGCGGAGGATGTAACCACCTAATAAACACAAGCCCGTGAATCCCGCAAGAATTGCAATGCCTGTTGAGAAGCTGCGCCGCTTGTTTTTCCAGAGATTACGGAGAGCCATTTTGCTAAAAAGATTCATTCAGTAATCACTCCGTCTTGAATGTGAATGATGCGCCCGACACGATCAATAAGCTTTTCATCATGGGAGCAGAATAAAAACGTGATGGATTTTTTTTGGTTAAGATCAAGAAGCAAATCAATGATCTTATGGCTTGTCTTTGAGTCTAGATTAGCGGTCGGCTCGTCGGCAAGAACCAGTGTCGGGTGCGTTACTAGCGCACGAGCAATCGCGACTCTTTGGCGTTGACCGCCCGAGAGCTTATCAGGTGGGTAGTGAGCAAACTGCTCAAGCTCAACATCTTTCAACGCTGAGAGCACACGGTTCCTTCTTTCCTCTGCGCTGACCTCCGTTTGAATTACCAATGGAAGCTCGACGTTCTCATAAACATTTAGTACGGGGATCAAGTTGAAAGATTGAAAGATGAAGCCGATTTTATGATTACGAAGAGAGCTTTTCTCGACCTCACTAAGGTGCGTAATATCTTTGCCTTCGAAAAGGATTTGTCCCGCGTCAGGAGAATCAATACATCCAACGAGGTTTAGCAAAGTGCTTTTACCTGAGCCAGATTTTCCGATCAAGGCGGTGAATTCTCCTTTTTTAATGCTGAGATCAAGCCCTTGAAGCGCTTGAACTGTTGTTTCACCGAGATGATAGGTCTTTACGACATTTTTTAAAGATAGAATTTCATTTGTTTGCATGAGAAACCTTAGGTTAGTCTTATACTCAAAGTGTTCTGGAGATCAATCATCCTGTCAACGAGGATAAAAGAATCGCCACAGAGGTCCTGAGGCACCTAAAGTTTCATGCACTTTATTTTATTATTTTAGCAATTTGATCTCAAGAAAAACGACATTTAAGTCGTGGCATTAGTGAAGGATTTCTAGTAATACGAAATGACTTGCACTGTGTGTTCATTTGAAGACCAAGCGTCTCGGCCTTCATGAAAACGATATTACCCTTGGTGTCGACGAGTTGGTTTTGGCCCTGAGCAAAGAAAGCAGAAGCCATAAGTAAAGAGCAAATAAATAATGTTACGTAGTATTTAAGCATTTGTTTCTCCTCAAGTTACATACCGTGTCTCTAGTGTATCGGTTTTCATACCGAGACTAAAGTCTCATCTGAAAATTTCTTATACGAAAAACAGAACATTCAGGCCTAATCACCAGATTCGATTTAAAAACGAAATTCTAAGAATGAGATTTCTCGATTTGGGAAGGTCTTATTGTCAGACTTGAGTCTGGGTTCTTGTGTGTGATTCACAAACACGAACTACGAATAAAATTTCTTCTTGGTAGAAGTTGATCACTTCTTCGCTTTTGCGCTCTTTGATTTCTTCTTTTTTGGTTCCACGCACCTGATTGACTCATATATTGTTTTCTCCGGTTCTGGTAATGCCAGCTCTCCTGCTTTGAATTTCTCATAGTAGGATTGGCCGGGTTCCTTTATGGTAAGACCACCAATGATGATTTTTTGGGTTGGATAATAAAGCTCTGTATGCCACCTAATTTCATTGTATGTAGGCTGTGGCATATTTTCCACATATGTGATTGCCTCATTACTGCCGAGCTTATATCTTTTAACAATTAGGTGTTCTTTTCGCGTAACCAATAATTTTGACCATTTTTCAGTTCTATCAATGTCCTTGGGCATTTCATCCTGTGATTCCAAATTTTCCATTCTCCCATAAAACCAACAGAATTGGGCGCGCTTTGGGATCGACGACTCGTCGCACATTTTTGACCTTCTACTACGGCAATATTTTTTATTTTTTCAAAGTTGCCGATCTCATCTGGATCATTAATTTTTAACTCCCAACAATCAGGGAATTTAAATTCATAACCGTAGTCGCTACGGAAAGTCTTCCATGACTTATTCGCCGAAGGCTTTTCCTCTGCACTAGCCCAATGGAATATCACTACAGTCATTAAAAAAAATAGAATGACCCTCATTACTGCCCGCGCGCGTGCCCGATTTTTCTATTCACAACTAAAACCAGCGATGAGTTCTTTAAAAACCGCAGGCATCTCTGGTTTTTTACGAGCTTTTTCACGCGCCGACTTGTTAATGTGATCCAGATAAACAAGAACAATATTTGATTTTTTACAAATAACTTTTAAAGTCCACTCATAATTATTTTGATCTTGTATGTCAATGAGCGCATTGGTCTCCGCCTTAACTCCAGAAAATAACAGCGCATTATATTTGCTAACTTTCCTAGCCTCATGAAAGGTATTTATATATGTTTTCCCTCTGTCTTTCATATAATCTTCGTTAGAATAATTCATGTTTCCCATTCGATCGGGCCCCATAGCCCATGTTCCTTGCTCTGAGATTGGGCAGGCTGATGTGGTGTGCATCGTTATATCATCACTTATTTTCAAGTCGTCATCGTCTCCGACAATACTCCAACAGTTACGGTATCTAAATGAATAGCCATACTTACTCTTAATTTGAGTACTGCCGGTGATCTTTTTTGGAGAATCTGTTTGAGCAGCGACCTTCCCCGTTGTTATTTGGGGCAAGGCCACTGCGAATAAAAATAATAATACTTTCAGTGTTATTTTCATCAGCGATCGTCCTTTTTAAGATTCCCGTAGTCATGATCATTGTCTTTGCTGTCCTTATCAATGACTTTGAACTTGACCAGTAATGTTCCATATATTCCGTCTAATTGAAGATCCACCTGCTGCTCCGAGCTCACTTTGATGATATCAAATCCTGGGTTTCGAATAGTGATTCCAAATTTTCCATTCTCCTCTAACTCAAAAGATAAATCTTGCTGATGGTAGCTGTATTCAAATCCCTTTTGTTCTTTATGCTTATGCAGTTCTTTAATATCAATGCGTTTTGAAAAATTACCTACACTGAGCGTGATCGCTTCGGAAATATCCAAGCCCGAACGCCCTGCAGGCAAAATGAGTTTTCCCTCAAGAGTTATTCGATCCCAATGTTCTTTTTTTCCTTCAAAGAATAGAGCTTTGCTCACATCAATCTGCGCAGGGATCAAAGCTTGGTCTGTGTGTTGGTAAATAATTTGCACGTGATCACCAGCTTTCATCGTCTGGCTTACAGGAAACATTTGATTTAAATATCCGTTGACGTCATAACCCTCAACTCTCAGCTCAGCAGTCCCTGCAGAGGTTTTGTAGATATCGATTTTGTATTGACCAGCAATAGCACTTTGATCATTTATCATAATTGTACTCGGTAACTCATCCGTAGCCGCATCGTTTGGGTCTTCATTTGGAGAGAACTCTTTAGAGTAGCTAGCGCCGAGTATATTTGGGCCATATTGAAGAGTCACAAGGACAGATCTTCCATCGTTTGCCTGGATATTGGCACCACTCACGGGCACAACAACATCTATATGCGTACCAGGGCTTACTGATAATTTCGAATCAGCTTCTAAATTTGCACTAGGGATTGATATTTGCCCAACCGATAGATCAGGAATTGGCATAGGAGTTGGTGCCGGAGTTGGCTTTGGTTTTGGTCCTCCAGGGCATTGCGCTGGAGTTGAGCTAGCCTGTACAGTAACTAGTACTTGATAAACCGTTGGTGCGATAACTTCTATTGGGGTGCCACCACCAAGAGTCGTTAAATCGAAGGTGATTGAAGCAGTATAGGTGCCAGGTTGATCAAAACACCACTTAACATCATAGCTACAATAATTACTTCCGGTCTGGCATGAAAAAAGATTCACCGAAAAACCTGGAGGAGCATTCACAATAGTAGGGCCCACTAACAAAGTACAACCATAGCAAAGTGGAGCCGCATAATTACTGAAGGAGCCTGGAACCCCGGCAGGGGTACTTAGAGAATAAACTTGCGGTGGATTTTGTCTTACGACTTGAGAGAAGGCCTGCAGGCTTATAGAAAGAACCATAAGAATGAACAAAAGTGATGTTTTCAAACTTATACTCCAGCGTAAGTGGATTTACGATCCTAATTCTTATCGACAAAAGTCCAGAAGGCTTTAGTAAATAAAGTTAAATTTAACAAAAATTTTAAGGCGCTGTTTTTATTTTCAGGCCAAATCACCAGATTCGATTTAAAAACGAAATTCTAAGAATGAGATTTCTCGATTTGGGAAGGTCTTATTTCCTCTGCGCTGTAGTGGGCCTAAATCAGTACTAAATGGCGCTCGACTTCGAGAATCGGCGAGACCAAAGGCTCGATTGCCACCTTGAGGTTTTTAAATTTCTTACGAGCGAGAGTTACCTCTTCGTCGATTTTTTCACGACGAGCCTTTAGGAGAAAATACTTTCCACCTCGGTCATAGTATCTGCGACTGACGTCGAGAATCACATCAATGGGCTTAAAGGCGCGAGCCGTGACGATCTCAATATTTTTTAATTCTAAAGGGATATCTCCGTGAATTTGTAAATTTGGAGCAAACGCCACACAGCGAGTTAGAAACTCTTGCTTCATTTTGCTTTTTTCAAATAAATGGAGCGCAACACCTGAAAAGTGGATCGCATAGATGACCCCCGGAAGCCCTCCGCCGGAGCCGAAGTCGGCAACGGTTTTTACTCCTGCTGGAAACCTCTTAAGGGGTAAAAGGCAGTCGATGAGATGGTTGTCGATTAGCTCTTCATAAGTCATCTTGCGGCTGATGAGGTTAAGCTCCTCATTGGTAGCCCATAGGAGATCAATATATGATTTTAATTGCGGCAAGGCTTCTTTGCGAAAGCCCAGCTCGAGGATGAGTGGAATTCTTTTTTCGAAATACATAGACTGTAGTTATATTAAATTCTTGGAAATTTCTAGCGAATCTCAAAATTCTCAAAACTATTTTTTAAAACAGTGCTCGCCATGCTCATAAATGCACTGAGCTTCGGAGTTACAAATCGATGTGCTGGATAGACAAAGTGCACAGGGCTCAGACTTGAGCGCCAGTCGGGTAGAATTCGAATGAGCTTTCCCGACTGCACCTCTGGATAGCAAATATGCGTGGGCAAATAGGCAATACCATTGCCCATCAATGTAAGCATTTTTGCCATATTTAAGTCATCCACCACGAGGCGGCCTGGAACAGGAACATTTAATGACCCCTTGAGTCCGGTCATTTTCCACTCGTCGAGTCCGAGCACTGTAAACTGGATACATTGATGGTTACGCAACTCCCGGGGATGGGCGGGAGTTCCGTTAGCCTTTAAATATTTTGGAGAGGCAAAAGGTGCAAAGTAAACTGCGCCTATTTTTTTTGCGATCAGAGTTGAGTCCTTCAGTTCACCGGCCCGAATTGCAAGGTCCACACTTTCGCTTAAGAGATCCACGCGCCGTCCAGTAAGAATTATCTCCACTCTGACTTTGGGATATTTGCTCATGAATTCAGAAACCAACCCTGGAAGGACGCTGCCGCCCAGCTCTATCGGGGCGGTAATGCGCAAGAGCCCCTGAGGCTCACCTTGAATGGTGGCAAGTTCAACTTCTGCGGCTTCGACCTCCTCGAGACCGTGAATGCAGCGCTTAAAATAAGCCTGTCCAGCAGGAGTGATGTTTAACTTTCTTGTGGTTCGCTGAATCAAGGTGACGCCGAGGCGCTTTTCTAAAGAGGACAGCTTAAAGCTGACAGTTGAATTCGGCATTCCGAGCTTTTTTGCAGCAAGACTAAAGCTTCCTGCTTGCACAACCCTAATAAAAACTACGACTTCGTTAAAATCCACTTTTTTGATTATACAGCATATTGAAATATAATTCTAGTTTTTACCATCTAATAAATTATAAAAAGATTCGATATGATGTGCGTAGATAGTCGTTACCAATAAAACAAGGAGAATCCTTATGAGCAAGGTATACCAAGTCGACCCGTCCCATTCTAGTGTAAGTTTCAGCATCAAACATATGATGATTGCTAAAGTTCACGGCAGTTTTGAGAAAATAAGCGGCAAAGTCATTTATGATTCTTCGAATCCCTCAAAGACTGCAGTTGAGATTGCAATTGAATCATCAAGTATCAATACCCATGAGTCGCAAAGGGACAGTCACTTGAAAAGTCCTGAATTTTTTGATGTCGACAAGTATCCAACAATCTTATTTAAATCCAGCCGTGTGGATGCTTCGGCTAATGAATTGAATGTTATCGGTGATCTTACAATTCACGGAGTAACAAAACAGGTGACCCTGATTGTTGAGGGTCCAAGTGAAGAAATGAAAGATCCATGGGGAAACGCAAGAATTGGCGCCTCTGGATCTGTTAAAATCAAACGAAAAGATTTTGGCCTCACCTGGAATACGGCCCTTGAGGCCGGCGGGCTAATGGTAGGTGACGAGGTCGCGATCGCTTTCGATGTTGAGTTTGTGAAACAAGTATAAAACAGCCAATTAGACGCGAACAGGCCAAGTCTGCCTCGTGGCACTTTGCCTGCGCGCTTTAAGCGTGTGAGGCCTTATCTATTTGATAATACTTAAAAAAAATAAAATAGATCCTTTTTATGTTTCCGATTTTGCTTGGGCAAATGGAATTCTGGGGTTTTCCGTTGACAAAGCCAGACTCGTTCAGCAAATTAATGGAGAACTTACGGTATCGACCGACCAATCAGTCAGATGATCGTATCTTGTTTAATATTAAGTACAAACAAGACATCTAAACCTATAAATCCATTCTTATAAAAACAAGTATATTAAATATAAAAACACCTGTGAATTGAATACTAAGGAGTAAAGTTTGTCAGACCCAAAAGATTCGCAAAACGTTGAGGTTGCTAAAAAACGTCCCACTCGCGCAAAGCCCAAAATAGAGGCCACCGAAGCTCCCGCTCCAGATGTTACCGCCGATGCACAGCCGCAACCCCCTCCTCAAGAAAGCGCACCTCCCACTTCGCAGGAGGCCTCATCAGCACCTCAGACAGAGACGAATCTTCGACCTCAGGAAAATCGCAATGTCGCTGATCGTGGTGCTCGTAATGATCGCGGCGGAGATCGTGACAACCGTGGCGGCGGACATCGTCGCTTTGATAATAAGAATCGTGACAATCGTGGTGGCGCCCAGCAAAGACATCAGTCTGGCGGCGGGCAACGCAGAGACAACTTTCAAAAATACGAGAATAGAGACCGCGGTCAAAATCGCACCCAAAATGAAGAAATGGGTGTGGAAGATCAGCAGTCTAATCAAAATTTAGATGTTGAACTTGCCGACATAAATTTAAGTGATGAGGAGAAAAGCTGGCTTAACTCCAAAGATCTGAAATCTAAAAATATTCAACAATTAACAGATCTAGCTCTTAAATTAAAAATCGAAAATGCGGCAGGAATGCGCCGTCAGGACATGATCTTTGAAATCTTAAAACGTGCCGCTCGTCTCGGCGTTGATATTTATGGCTCTGGCGTTTTAGAGATTCTGCCGGATGGTTACGGCTTCTTACGTTCGCCAGATTATAATTATCTTCCTGGGCCTGACGATATTTATGTAAGCCCCTCGCAAATTCGCCGCTTTGGTTTGAGGACTGGGGACACTGTAACGGGAACAGTTCGTCCACCAAAAGAGGGCGAACGATATTTCGCACTTTTGAAGGTCGATTCTTTGAATTTTGAGACCACGGAAAAAGGAAAAGATAAAATTCTTTTCGATAACTTAACGCCGCTTTACCCTAATGTGCGTTTAAAGCTTGAACATAATCCAGGTGATTATACGACGCGGGTTGTGGATCTGATGGCCCCCCTCGGAAAAGGTCAACGGGCCTTGATCGTTGCTCCGCCAAGAACTGGTAAAACTGTTCTTATGCAAAATATTGCCAATGCCATTACGGCCAATCACCCGGAAGTGAAACTGATTGTTCTTTTGATTGATGAGCGCCCCGAAGAGGTGACAGATATGCAAAGAACTGTGAAGGGAGAAGTGATCTCATCAACATTCGATGAGCCACCAACTCGTCACGTTCAGGTTGCTGAGATGGTTATCGAGAAAGCAAAACGACTTGTGGAACACAAACATGACGTCGTGATTCTGCTTGATTCGATTACCCGGTTGGCCCGTGCCTATAATACGGTGGTTCCTCCCTCTGGAAAGATCTTGTCGGGAGGTGTTGACTCCAATGCTCTCCATAAACCAAAACGCTTTTTCGGCGCAGCCCGTAATATTGAAGAAGGTGGATCGCTTACAATTATTGCAACTGCCTTGGTGGATACTGGTTCGCGCATGGATGAGGTTATATTTGAGGAGTTTAAAGGAACTGGTAACTCAGAAATTCACTTGGATCGTAAGCTTATGGATAAACGGATCTTCCCTTGTATGGATATTAATAAATCTGGAACTCGCAAGGAAGATTTGCTAATTGAAAAAAGTGATTTGAATCGACTCTTCATATTAAGAAGAGTTTTAGCGCCAATGAATGTCGTCGACGCAATGGAGTTTTTGATCGACAAAGTTCAGGGAACTAAAACCAATACGGATTTCTTGAAGGCTATGTCAGGCAATTAGAATTTGTAAGCATTTGATTATATGAAGTTTTTTAAGCCAATAGCAGCGCTTAAAAAATTAGCGCTTTCTGATGGACATTGCTTGGCCCTCTATGTTACAAAACTGAGGCTTACGGCCAATAATATTCAATAATTAGAAGGAATTAGGTCATGAAAAAAGATCTTCATCCAAAAATTAACACTGTTGTTTTCAAAGATATCTCTTGTGATTTCAGTTTCCTGGGGACTTCCACTATGCACTCGTCTGAAGTTGTAAAGTGGGAGGACGGCAAGGAATACCCAATGATCAAAGTAGAGATTTCTTCTGAATCACATCCATTCTATACGGGCAAACAACGTATATTGGATACAGAGGGTCGTATTGATCGCTTCAAGAAGAAATACGGGAAAAAATAAGCACACGTACCTCCACTATTTGCTGGAGGACTATTGCATTGGCAATGCGGTCCACTCTGAGGCCGCATTTGTTTTTTTTGGACGCTTACTTGTTGTGATCACCGATTATATCGAACCAGAGGCATGAAAGATGTTTTCAAAGCTTGCGGAAGTTGAATCACGCTATGAGCAGGTAAATCTCCAACTGCAAAGGCCCGATATTGCTTCTGATCAGAAAAAGTATCGCGCATTTATGAAAGAGTTGGCGGATCTCGAAAAAATCGTTTTGACCTACCGTGAATATAAAACCAAATCTGTAAACCTCAAGGCCAGCAAAGAGCTTTTGACAGCAGAGCAAGACAATGAAATGCGCGAGCTGATTCGCGAAGAATTGAAAGAGCTCGAAGCTGACGTTCCCAGACTTGAGCAAGAGCTTAAGATCCTTTTAATCCCTAAAGATCCTAATGACGAAAAGAATATCATTCTTGAGATTCGAGCTGGAGCGGGTGGCGATGAGGCCTCTTTGTTCGCGGATGAGCTTTTCCGAGGCTATGCACATTTTGCGTTGAATCAAGGTTGGAAGGTGGAAATGCTTTCCTACTCTGAGGGAAATGTGGGTGGAGCAAAAGAAGTAATCGCTAGCATTTCTGGAAGCGCTGTTTTTAGCAAGTTGAAGTACGAGTCTGGTGTTCACCGTGTTCAGCGGGTACCTAAAACGGAGGCAGCAGGTCGCATTCATACTTCGACAGTTACGGTGGCGGTAATTCCAGAGGTGCCCATCAATGAAATTAAAATTAACTTGAATGAAGTCCGTATCGAAACCATGCGCTCTCAAGGATCAGGGGGACAATCGGTCAACAGAACTGAATCTGCAGTGCGCGTTGTGCATTTGCCAACAGGCATTGATGTGAAATGCCAAGAGGGTAAGTCACAGGGGTCAAATAAGGAGCGTGCTTTCCAAATTTTGTATGCAAAGCTCCAGCAAATTGAAGACGACAAGGTTCGTAAAGAGGCCTCTGATGCTCGTCTAGAACAAATCGGAACCGGCGACCGATCTGAACGTATTCGGACCTATAACTTTCCGCAAACCCGCATTACAGATCACCGTATTGGCTTGACGATTCATCAACTTGATCAAGTTATGGGGGGTTCTTTTGAGTTGCTGATTGATCCGCTCATTGCTAACTTTCAAGCCGAGGCCTTGAAACAACAAACCACTGCTGGGCAATGACACTAAAAGAAATTTTGGATAAAACGACACAGTTCCTTAAAGATAAAAAATTCGAGTCTGCACGTCTCGAAGCGGAACTTTTGTTGGCCCATGGTCTGAAGCTTCAGCGTATTCAATTGTATCTCAAGTTCGATCAGCCCTTGGCAGAGGCAGAGCTCGCTGTTTGCCGCGAGCTTGTTCGTCGTCGTATTCAAGGAGAGCCCGTCGCGTATATCTTAGGAGCAAAAGACTTCTATGGTTATAGCTTCCAGGTGAGTCCTGCTGTTCTTATCCCTCGACCAGAAACTGAGCATCTTGTGGAGTCTGCTTTAGCTTGGGCAAAGGAGCAAAATCCTGATAAGGACGTTGCGTATAGCATTGTTGACTTAGGGTCTGGATCGGGTTGTATCGGATTAACATTACTTAAAAAATTACCATTAGCAAAACTTGTTGCCGTTGATATTTCAAAAAATGCACTTGAGGTTGCCAAAGCCAATGCCGAGGCGCTGGAGGTTGTGGATCGCGTTCGGTTCGTAAACACAGGGGCTGAGGATGTCAATGGGGTTTTGACTGCCATAGATGAACACACGGGCGCGGTGAAAATTCATATCCTAGTTTCTAATCCGCCATACATTGCGTCCCAGGACACAGCTTTAGAAGAAAACGTAAAAAAATTCGAACCAGAAATTGCTCTCTTCGCGGAAGAAAATGGGTTAGGATTCCTGCGCGACTGGTCTGAAAAATATGGCCCATTTATGAGCGACAATGCCATTTTCTTGATGGAAATGGGAATGACTCAGGGGCCGGTTATGAAAAAACATTTTGAAGGCTTAGGTGTTTTTAACAAAGTGGACATATTAAAAGATCTTGCGAATCTTGATAGAGTCATTCGAGGAGTAAAAAATGGATAAAATGCTAGTCACGGGTGGCGTGACTCTTCAAGGAAGTGTTCGCACGAGCGGTGCCAAGAATGCCGCACTTCCGATTCTTTTTTCAACTCTTCTCGCTGAAGGTGAACACGTTTTCAGAAACGTTCCGCAATTGAAAGACATTGAGTCCACAGCAAGGCTTTTAGAAAGCCTAGGATGTGAAACGCGTAGAGACGGAGATACCTTTCGGGTGAAAGTAAGCAAGCTTCAATCCGTTGAGGCTCACTATGACTTAGTTCGAAAAATGAGAGCAAGCATTCTGTGTTTAGGCCCGATCCTCACAAAATATGGAGAGGCTATAGTTTCAATGCCAGGAGGCTGTGCCATTGGCACGCGCCCGATTGATTTACATCTAGAAGGAATGAGAGCGCTGGGTGCCGAAATCACCCTTAAGGAAGGCTACGTTCACGCGGCCGCAAAGCGCCTCAGGGGTGACACAATTCTTTTTGAAACCTGCACCGTGGGTGGAACTGAAAATATTTTAATGGCGGCAACCCTCGCAAATGGAAAGACTATTTTAGAGAACGCCGCAAAAGAACCCGAAATTGTTGATCTTGCGGAATACTTAATCAAGATGGGTGCTAAAATTACTGGCCACGGCACAAGTATTATCACCATCGAAGGTGTGGATAAGCTGACGCCAGCAGAGCATACGATCATGCCTGATCGTATCGAGGCAGGGACGCTGCTAATCGCGGGCGCCATTACTAAAGGTGAGGTCACTGTAGAAAAATGTGTTCCTCAACACATAGAGGCCCTGGTCTTAAAAATGAGAGAAGCCGGTTTCAAAATTGAACAAGGCAAAAACTCCCTTACAATTTTTAAAACGAATACTTGGGAGGCCGTAGATATAACGACGGCTCCACATCCACTTTTTCCAACTGATTTGCAGGCTCAATTTATGGCCCTGATGGCAGTTGCAAATGGAACAAGTATTATCAGCGAAACAATTTTTGAAAACCGCTTCATGCACGTTCAGGAGCTCATCCGTTTGGGTGCGGATATTACTCCTAAAACAAGGGTTGCCGTAGTCAGAGGACGACCAGATGGTCTCACGGCGGCTCCGGTAATGGCGACGGATCTAAGAGCGAGTGCTTCCTTAGTCCTTGCTGGTCTGGTCGCTAAAGGCGAAACCACCGTTGGTCGCATCTATCACCTCGATCGGGGATATGAAAATTTAGAATCGAAACTACAAGGACTCGGCGCAAAAATCCAAAGAGCAGAGTAAGCAATCAGCTAATCGTACTCTCCACTGTCCATGAATTTTGGACAAAAAAAAGCCTCGAGGGAGGGGTCCATTCGAGGCTTTCAAGAGAAGAAAAAAAATGTCCCAGTCCGGAGGGGATGGACCGAGACACTCGTGGTATCGAGGCTATTTGCTAGCCCCACTGTTACCGATACTTAGCATTGTCATCATGTCATGACCTTGATTTCCGAATTTGGGGAGGGGGTCCACCTTGTAAGGATTAAAGAAAGGTCTGACAGGATGTTTAGGCCCTGTAAAATAAACTGAAGATTCTGATTCGGCCCGCGATACTGCAGAAATAGCGAGAACTGCCAAGATGTAGATTGCTATAAATGCATTTCGGATCATTTCATAACTCCCATTGAGTAAGAGCTAAAGCAACACCCGTGCCAACCCTTTCAGTGGTTAGGGGCGAATTGAGTTTGATTTTAATATGATTAAAGAGACCCAAAACCCAATTTGGTAATTCCATATTGGGTTGCCTGATTCCAATTTGGGACTAAGGTCCAAGGACTTTTGTAGGGACCTGAAACCAATTTGGAGCAGATAGTACTCTGTATGTAAAAAGCAAAATATAATCAACTATCTATGTCGCGTATTCAAATTCATTGGATTGTTAAAGCTAGCGCAGGCCAAACAAAGGGGCCTTACACTACTGAAGCTCTTTTGAAGCTGATCAGTGAAGGTGCATTTTCGGGCTCCGAAATGGTTTCCCGTTATCCCGGTGGTCAGTGGACTATACTTTCTAAGGAACCGCAGTTTTATGACAAATTGCTTGAGGCACTTGAGAACTCAGTCGAGGAAGTGCCAAGGTCAAATGACAATGTAAATGCAGAAACCATTGTTGGCCCAGTACCAGAGCATCTAAAAAATCCTCATAGCACGCAGAGATCGATTTTAGAAAAATCGGAAGCATTTCAGCAGGGCTCGAAGAATAAGCCCATAGAAAGAACTCAATTGCCCCCCTCTGTGGGCGGTGGGCCTATTATTGAGCTTAAGAACATTGAACAGGCTCAGCGGATTGCATTCGTAAAAAATGCTAAGTGGCCGCTCATTTTAGTTTCTTTGGCTCTTTTGCTTGTGGTCTATGTTCTTTTACCTAACGGACCTGATGCGGGCGAAAAAATTAGCCTTATTGCTCCGAAAAGGGGTGCTGCAGCGATGAGTGATCAGCAGGCGAAAGAGAAATACAGTGCCGCAGTTGCTGCGATAGAGGCTGACACTATTGAGTCTTATCTTGTGGCGCAAAACCATTTGGTTTCTATAGTCGAAGGTGCTCCTAGCAATCTCGAGGTTCGTGGTCTTTTATGTTTGGTGTACAAAGAGCTTTGGCCTTTTGCAAAGCAGGATGCAAGTGACATTCGGACCATTTCGAGTGTTACACAGGCGACTCGGGCATTAAATGCGGTGGGGCTTTTCGGAAGCATTTGCGAGATTGTAAACCTCGAGACCTCAGGTCATTACAATGAAGCTCGTGGCGTAGTCGAGTCTGCTCTTGAAACTGCAGATCGGTTTTCTCTTTTACCAGTTCTTTATCAATTCAAGGCCGAGTTGCTGGAAGCCGACAAAGACTATGCGAATGCGGCACCGTACTATGAAAAAGCCGCGCAGCTTTGGGAGCGATGGCTTCGTCCGCAGGTGAAATCTGGCATGATGGCGGCTGCCCAAAATCAAGGCCCAAGGGCGTCCCAGTTTTTTAGAAATGTCCTCGCAAAAAACCCAAACCATCGCGAAGCAAAAATTCGCGAGGGGATTCTTGAGTACAGAGCCTTCAAACAAGAAGAAAAAGCTTTTAAACTTTTAAAGTCAGCCATGAGCTCCACGGCACGCGTGCAAAGAGATCTTGAGGCCGAGGGGTATTTTGCTCTCGCCGAACTGTATCTTAATAAGAATGAAAAAAGTTCTGCACTGACGGCTGCTCAAGGGGCCTATAGACTGAGCCCGAACAATTCTCAATACAGACAATTGGTGATGAGGCTTGGTGGTTCAGACCAAATTAAGGAAAAATCAACAAACAGTGAGATGATGTTTGTCGGTGATCAGTACGCTCGCACTGGCGATTGTTTGGCGGCACAGGCAGAGTACAAAGCGGCCTTTGAAATGGAGCCAAAGAATGGGATGGCCGCCGTTAAGGCAGCAAAATGTCTGTGGCAATTAAATCAAAGCTTTGAATCTATTGAGTGGTTAACAAAGGCAATTAAAGCAGAGCCACACCTCATCACAGCTTATGTTCTTCAAGCGGACTATATGTCTCAGCGTTATAATTTTGTAGGTGCGGCCAATGCATTAACAAATGCGGCAAGGGTTTCGCCAAATAATTATGAAATACTGCGTGGAATGGCTTTGATTGAGTTTCGCAGAAATAATATGCAAGGTTCGATCAATTTCGCTCAGCGCGCGCTTCGGGCTTATGATGCAGATATCGAGACTTATATACTTTTGGCAAAGGCCAGTGCGTCACTTTATGCCGGGATGGTTTCTTCAACTAAAAAAGACACGGAAGCGCGGGAAAGCTATCAGCACGATGCTCTTCGCTATGCAACAAAGGCGGTTGAGATTGATGGGACCAACACAGATGCGCAAATCACCTACGCAAAAGTCATGGCTCAAATTAATGGAGTGGACTCCGGTGTGAATTACATAAAGGAACTCATTAAAAAATACTCTTACTCTTTAGAATACCGCGTGGCTTTGGCTGAGATTTATAAGTCAGAAGAGCGGTACTCCAAGGCTCAAGAATATTATGAGCAAGTGACTGAAGTTGACCCGAAAAATAAAAAAGCATTCATTGGGTTGGGCGAATGTTATAAAGCCGTGGGCTTGATAGATCGTTCTTTGAAGGCTTTTTTATCTGCGGCAGTTTTAGATCCGTCCGATGGCGAAGCCCTATTCCAAGTTGGAAAGCTATATATGGATGCTGGCCACTTCGATAAAGCGATTCAGCAATTTAGACAAGTTAAGAGCGTCAACGCTCAGTTTCCAAGAGCGTACTATTATATTGGAAAGGCCGCAGCTCGCGCTGGTAATTTCAATATGGCCTTGGACGCGGTTAAAAAAGAAAAGCAAGAGAACCCAAACCTGGCAGACAGTTACATGTTAGCGGGGGAGATTTATGGGGCCAAAAAGCAATATGCCGAATGTGCTGCAGAGTATTCTCAGGCTATGAAATTACGGGCGCAAGGGGCGGATGCATATGTCAAAGCCGCCCAGTGTTACAGGCAGTCAGGCTCTATCGATATTGCGCAAGACTTGCTATCCATGGCGTCTTCCCGAGAGTCAGGTTATGCTGATATTTATAAAGAGCAGGGGGCAATTTACGAAATTCGTGGGGATATCCGCTCGGCGGTACAGTCATATAATAAATATTTAGGACTCTCGCCAAATGCTCCAGATTATGGTGAAATTGAAACTCGTATCAACCGTCTTGGTGGCGAATAAGGGGGAAGCATGAGCATCTCAGATAAGATGAAGGGTCTAACGACGAACGTTCAAGACGGAGTGAAATACTCCTCGGTGGCCTTACTCTGCCTTAGCCTGCGTATTGTGACCGGATTTATGCTAGGACTGACCCTCGGACTTATTGGGCAAGAGCTTATAGGCTATGGAGCTTTCGCGTTGACCTTTATGTTGGTTGTAGTGATGGGTCTTGTGGTGAAAACCACCTCGGAATGGGGGCTTGGAAAAATCCTCATCTTTGATTTAATACTCGTTCTTGCGGCTATGCTTCTTAGAATGTATATTCTCGTCGCGCCATAATAATTTGAAAGGGTTTTAGCAATGATCGATATTAAGTTTCTCGAGAGGAAAGCCGAGAGTGGCTTTTCTTATTTTGATGAATACAAACAAAACCTTTTAAATCGCGGAACATCTACGGAGATCCTGGAGCATATCATCCAGCTCAATAAAAAACGTAAAGAGATGATCACCTTGGCTGAGAGCGAAAAAGCAAAGCAAAACAAACTCAGCGGCGACATCGGTAAACTCAAGCGTGAGGGTGGCGATACTTCTGCGGCGATGGCAGAGGTTGAAAAACTGAAAGGCGCTGTGAGGGACCTAGAGACGAAAGCCTCGGAGGTTGACCAACAAGTCACTGATATAGCTATGACGTTACCGAACAAGTCTCATAGTAGTGTTCCAGTCGGGCGCTCTGAAAAAGACAATGTACTGGTGAAACAAGTGGGCACACCACCGAATTTTTCCTTTAAAGCGAAAGAGCACTGGGAGCTGGGCGAGGCTCTCGATATTATTGATTTTGAGCGCGCTGGAAAAACCACGGGGACTCGTTTTGCTTTTTTAAAAGGGGCGGCGGCACAACTGGAGCGTGGTCTAATTCAGTTTATGATGGATCTTCATTCTCAGAAGCATGGATATGTTGAGATGATTCCTCCATTCATGGTGAACAGTAATAGTTTGCTTGGAACCGGACAATTTCCGAAGTTTAAAGAGGATGTCTTTAGCCTTGTCGGTACAGACTTATATCTAATTCCCACGGCTGAGGTACCAGTAACGAACTACTATAATAATGAAATTTTGAACGAGGTTGATTTGCCGAAAAGCTTTTGTGCTTATTCTCCATGTTTCCGCTCTGAAGCTGGAAGCGCAGGGCGTGATACCAAAGGCTTAATTCGTCAGCATCAGTTCGACAAAGTGGAGTTGATGACTTTTGCTCATCCAGAAAAGTCCTATGAAATTCATGAGAGGTTAACGGCTCACGCTGAGCAGGTATTGTTAGACCTAGAGCTTCCATTTCGGCGCATGCTTCTTTGTACGAGCGACATAAGCTTTGGGGCTGCGAAAACCTATGACCTTGAGGTGTGGTTACCGGGACAAAATAATTACCGTGAGATTAGCTCTTGCTCTAATTTTGAAGACTTTCAGGCCCGCCGCGCAAACATTCGCTTTAGGTCTGCGGGAGGAAAGCCTCAGTTTGTTCACACTTTGAATGGGTCCGGACTCGCCGTGGGTCGTACTCTGGTGGCCATACTTGAGAATTACCAGCGAGAGGACGGAAGTGTAGCAATTCCGAAAGCCCTTCAGCGCTACATGTGCGACCGCAAGGAGATTAAATAAGCGCCGCGTTAGCGCAACAACTGCTTGAATACGTTCTTTAAAACCAATAAAACGGTCGACGGAGAGCTGGTAGAGCGGTTGAATACACCAGTCTTGAAAACTGGCAGCCCTTCGCGGGGCTCGAGGGTTCGAATCCCTCGCTCTCCGCCATTTTACTCTCGGGTAAAGTGAAATTTCGGACCGCTCGCAGATGACTCAAGTTTCAAACTCCTAACTCCGCAAAAACTTTAGAGAAAATAACAATAATTGTAAGACAGAGTTCAAGACGATTTTCAGTTCGATTTTCACCACCATCAACCGAGAATAGCCTAATTTACGCAATATGATTAGCTATTTTGAAAACGGCAAGTACTTTGTCGAAAGGTGGGGCGGAGAAGATGCCTGCAGTTTAGACCTATCTCGACCAAACAATCGCCAGGGCGAAAAAACTGAAAAAATTAGCACTCCCGTGTAATAACCAAGAGGGAATTATACTTTCACCCTCTCTTCGATAATTTACGTAACCTAAAATTAACCCCATTCCAAAACTTGTTATGAAAGCCACCCCTTGAATTAAAGAAATCCACTCGCCAGTTACCAACCAAAAAATCGCCAGATGCATGAGCCAAAATATCAAGGCTTGAACAAAGTTCCCCTTCAAGAATCCCATCGCATTGAAAAATCGCTTCGCGATCAAACCGCGAAAAAGAAGTTCTTCAGCAGCGCTTGCTTGCACAAAGCAGTAAATCAATGCCTTGATAACTGCGCTAAAATCAAAACCGTTCTTTAAGATCTTGCCGTAGGGTGAACTGTCGCTCATTAACATCTGTCTAAAGTCCTCACTTAGACGATATTCCAATGCCAAACTAACAACAGCGAATGCCACTGATGCGAGCCAGATTATCCAAAATTTTCGATCAAGTTGTTGTCGAGTCGGCCAGATGCCGATAAATTTAAAA
Source organism: Bdellovibrionales bacterium (assembly GCA_031370005.1). Classification (GTDB taxonomy): domain Bacteria; phylum Bdellovibrionota; class Bdellovibrionia; order Bdellovibrionales; family Bdellovibrionaceae; genus JACMRP01. Next base: position 93,694 of record JANMPT010000092.1, read on the forward strand.
AATGATTGGCCAGCAAGTAGGGGTTACACATATGGCCGCAAAGCCTATCCAGTAAACAAAACTTTCAATAAATAGTCATCCCGAAGGCCTGCAATTTTTTGTTTTCTGCGAATGCCTTTTTTTGTTGGCTCTTTTTTTAATAAATTTAAAACCATTTTTCTCAAAAGCG
>JANMPT010000093.1:0-3185 GCA_031370005.1 Bdellovibrionales bacterium
TCCTTAAAACATAAAACAAAAGGATAAACCAAATGGCACGTTTTTTCATATTGGCTTCTTTTTTTAGTTTTTTCATTTCAATAAGGGCAATGGCTCAGCTTACGAGCTCTTCGCCGATGGCTTATTCCACAGACTCAAGCACCCTTGTTTTTAATTTGTCCTCTGCCCCATTAGGTTCTAACGCCGGTGCCTTTACGGGGCCCGATGGACGAGAGACCGCTGAGTTCGCTACGACAATTAATAACTGCAAACCCAGTCAACTACTAGCTACTATGTTGAATTTTCGCAACAGACCGCGAATAACTGCATGTCTTCTGTAGGCTCAATGAGTGGCAATATATTAAATTTGTCCTACGCTGATTTGAAGTCAATAGGTTCTAATTCAGCGGCGGTTTCAATCAGTTGTGACTTGCCGATTGCATCTTTTGCCGTGATTTCTTTTAAGCCATTTCAGAACTCCCCTTACGTCGCATTTGTAACTAGCGCGACTGTGAAAATGGCTGCGGAGATCTCTGCAATAAAACTTGTTCCAGTTCAAGTCGTTGGCAATCCGAAGATTGCAGGCAGCACCGATTCTTTTGATGCTGATTTTATTCTTGGAAAGAGCGCTGGATTTAAGGTTTTTCTGGCCGGTACGAATCTTGATCTTGCCTCGGGAACAGTACAAGTTGAGGTCTTGGATCAAAACAATAATCCACTGGAGGTCTCTGGCAAGATTGACATCCAAGCAATTAATACGGCGATTCAGCTGAGTGGTAGTTACCCCGTGTATTCGGGGTTTATGTCAGTGCCATTTAATCCAGGGCTTAGTTGGATTCCTCAGACAGCGGGCCCGATGGCCGCCAAAGTTAAAATTATACTAAATCAAGGCACAACAAAAATTGGCGCAGCCAAGTTTACCAAAGACCAGGTTAAGAAAATCAATGTACATCAAGTAATTCCGCCAAAATTTGGAATAGTTAAGGTCCAAACAGATCTTGCCTCAACAACCTGCCCGAATTCGGTTCAAGATTGTACAGTGCCAACTGATCAAAACTTCAATATCCTTTTGCAAACCACTGACTTCCTGTCTAGGGTCTTCCCCGTGCCAGACAGTTCGATTAGTTTTATACCAAACACAACCACTCCTGTTCCTGCAGTGCCAGTTGTTATCAATGCAACTTCGATAACTCCTAATGACGTGATCGGTCTGGCGGCAGTAATAGAAGATCTTATGCAGCTACAGGTTAGACTGATCATAACCGAAGGCGCTGGAAAAATGATTGGCGTGGTGCCCAACAGTTATTTTAAAGATCACTACTATGATGGAGTGACTGGCATTGCTCTTTTTGATGACAATAATCATCCCCAAAAATCTGCACTAGTTACAGAATCACACGTGCCTGCGGTTCCACACGAACTTGGCCATTTGTATGGTGTGAATTGGGAAGAGTATAAATCAATAATAGGAGTAGACGGAAAAAAATATGGAGTATACGACGATAGTTACACCGTGAAGGGGTTTGATGCAGTTCCAAAGAATGGCAAACGCTTGTCATATACTTGGCCGTTCCCAGATCCGCTTGATGTATTTTCTGTGTCTGGAATGAGCTTTATGGGACCATCTAAAAGCAAAGGAAAAATTGCCGATTTGAGTGATTTGGATGACTACTGGGTCGACAATGCCGCTTATAATACAATTCTTCGATCGGTTCTTTTACCACTCCCACAAGATCCTCCAATATTAGTTGTTTCTGGAATTTTAAATAAATCTGGGACATTCGGATTTCGTTCTTCAATCGAAGTAGCAGATGGTACGGCCACCCCTTCTGATCCTGAGGGAGATATCGCCATTAGCACAGTAGATATAACTAATAAATTAGTCAGCACTGTATGGGTTAAATCGAACTATAAATTGATTGCAATGCGTGTTGATGGTGGGGGCTACGAACAAACTATTCTAGAATCAGAAACGATGCCCATAGTAGTCACGTTACCACAAGATTCAAGTGTAGAATTCATACAGGTTTTTCAAAACGGAAAAGTTTTGCAAAAAACTTCACTTAAAAGTCAGATGTTATCTGGAATCGTTTCACGCATCCCGGATAATGCCTTTAAAACATGGGGCAGGAATGAGCACGATGACCGTCATCCAATTGAAAAGGCTCGTATTTCAAAATTAATTGTAAGAGATCGAAAACTTTTAAGTCGAAAAATTACAAGAATTAAAAATTTAATGAATTCAAAAAAACCGATATCTGCAATTGAGCCCTTGCAGGAATTAATCGAGGAAATTGAACGGATAACTATTAGAAACTATACAACTAGCGACACCTCAGAGCTAACACAGCATGAAGTTATCTCTCAAATTAGAGCAATTGTGATTTCCTTAGAAGAGCAGCAAGAAAAAGGATATCACAGTAAGTGAAGTGCAGACGATAGGGCGTCTTTTTTTAAGCAAAAAATTAAAAACTAAGATTTACTAACTAAAAATGAAGCGACAATGTAATAATCTTAGTTCGTATTAAATAATGGAAATAAAAAATGAAATTTAAAATTAATTCCAGATTTCTGATAAGTATATTCTCGGTCTTGTTTTGCGCGAGCCAAGCGGTGGCTACCATTGTTTTTGCTCCCTCTTCAACGAAGAATGAAATCAAAAAGGGGTCAAACACTTCAGGCGAAAGAAAAATAAAATATTGGTCAAGCAAGTTTAGCCCCTCTTTTTCCCTTCGTTATCCTGAATGTTGGAATGCTATTCCGCACGCTTATACATCAGATGGTCCAGATAGCCTATACCTTGAGTCCACTGATAGTTGTCCTAAATCAGAACAAGGGAAGTGGCGGATTAATTTTACCGCACCACCAGGGGGTGTTGTAATCGGAAAACCTGAAGGGCACGGGCAAGAAATGAAACTGAATGAAAAGCTTGTTAAATTTTATGATCAAGTTAAGTCCATTCCAAGTAAAGAAAAGGGAGAAGGACCTGAGAGCTATATTTTCTGGACGGCAATATTTCCGTGCGGTGAAGTAAAATTAAGTATGCAGTATATAGTTCCCGTTGATAAACAAGATTTAGACAAGCTTTCCAAGGTTCATATTGTTCCTGAGGTATTTAAGAAATTTATAAACGGTTTTGAGTGTCACGCTCCAGTTGATCGCCCCAAAAGCTCACTTGATTCCCTTTAATCAACTATTTTAAAAGT
>JANMPT010000094.1:0-62099 GCA_031370005.1 Bdellovibrionales bacterium
GGGAATGATCAGGGTTGGCCGGACTGACTGCGAAGTATTTATACGCATTAGTGACTAGCGAGGGGACTAACTTTTGAATCGCGCCCCACGCAAAATGGTAGTAATCTAATCCTAATCTGAATTTGGGTTTAATTGTTTCAGATTGAATTAAAAATTCCCCGATAGTCATAACACCTTTGGATTTTTTTTCTATGAGTTTTAAAGATTCAGGACTCAGGCCGCTGAGACGGAGCTCTTCTGCGAGCCCCACTTTTCTGAACCAATTACCAGTATCAGATTGTAGAAATAAGTTATAGGCGGCAGCATCTTGTTGTGTCTGTGAGAATAAACTCGAGCAGATATTTGAAGATGCTGTTGCTGGTACTGCCAGGGCCAAAGTCAAAGAGAGCCATAAGACGCTTTTTGACAGCAATATTGTCACCGCAGTGACTAATTTTTCGACAGTTTTGGCGATAAAATGGTGTCCCTCTCTATGCATAGCATAACTGAGTGCAAAAAAGTGGCCAGCGTTGGCCTGGTGATTGTATAGTTTTTAGCTTATGCAGACATCTGAAGACAGATTTAGAAATATTAAAAAATTGCACCAAAAAAAATGGTCTTCAAGGCGTTGCTGCTGTTTCAGGTTACAAAATAAAGCTCGAACACGATGAGGATTTGAAAAATAAAACGTACGCGTAGGTTCATAACTTTCGTGAGCTAGCCGAGGTCGGGCTCCGCAATCAAAATAGTCAGCGTGTCCCAGTTCTTTCAGTATGCCAGTAACATTATCGGGTTCCGTCTCGTGAGAACATACCCATAGCCCTTAACATTTTCAGTTCTCGGGTTCTGTACACTTCAAAAGCTGTTGGTACAAATAAATAAACACGTAGGCCGAAACACGGGCCTGATCCTCAAGGTCCACTCCCCCGATGCCATGTCCTCCATCGGCGGCTTCATAAAACAGAACATCGTGGCCGTATTCCTTCATTCGGGCCGCCATTTTTCTTGCATGCCCAGGGTGAACTCGATCATCCGCCTGGGTCGTCTGAAAGAAGAATTTTGGATAAATTTTATTTTTTGAAATATTCTGATAAGGCGAGTACTTCATAATGATCTCGTGAAACTTTAGATCATCAGGCTCCCCATACTCGCCGACCCAACTAGCACCGGGTGGAAGTTTTGTATAACGTATCATATCTAAGAGAGGAATTTGGCAAACGACTGCATTTAGGAGCTCCGGACGCTGCATTGCCACTGCTCCGACTAGAAGCCCGCCATTGCTCCCCCCTTGGATACCTAAATACTGTGGCGACGTTATCTTGCGCGCAATGAGATCTTCTGCGATCGCTATAAAATCGTCATAGGACTTTTGCTTATTTTCTTTCATCGCGGCCTTATGCCATTCGGCTCCGAACTCTCCGCCACCACGGATATTGGCCATCACAAACACCCCGCCCTTTTCGAGCCACACCTTACCCATAACAGGATTGTAAACCGGTGTACGAGAAATCGCGAAGCCTCCATAACCATACAAGAGAGTTGGATTTGTTCCTTCATAAGCCAAGTTTTTTGCGCGGACCACCGTGTAGGGAATCTCCACTTCATCTTTACTCTTCACCCAGAACTGCTCAGTCAAATAGGAAGCTTCCTTGAAATGGGACTGAGTTTTTTTAATCTCAGAAATCGTTGCCCCCTCCCTCATCATGAAACGGCGAGGTTGAAGATAGCCTTCTTCTTGAAAAATCGCTGTATCAGTGAATTTATCGATGGTCGAAATGTAAAATGAATTTTCGGAATTAAATATTTTATCAAGCTGCCACCCATCGCGAGCGCCGAATCTGGCCTCATAGATTTGACTGCAAACATTTTCATTCACCGCCAAATAGACTCGATCCCTTGTATGGGTCAGGGATACAAAAGCAGATTTCTTATTCGGCTGAAAAAGCATTTCGATTTTCTCTGAGGCGATATCAGCATCTCCTCCCATTGACTGAGGAATTGCTAAGACGCTTCCAGCGGGAAATCCCCGCCACTCACTGCGTGCACTAAGAAAAAAACGCCCCTGATGTACGGCAAGTAAATTTGCATCATTTGGAATCTGTAGTTTCTGTAGCTTTAAGTCAGAAGACAAAATAAATGTCTCTATGAAATCGTAGTTCACATATCGATTGATGACTCCAAAGTGACGTCCTTGATCCCGAGCAGTAGTAGCCCATATAGATACATCATCTTTTTTACCATCATATAGAAGCTGCGCACTGGCGAGAGCTTCGCCTCGCGTCCAATAGAATGCCTGGCGGGAATATCCAGAATTTGTTTTTTGATCTGCAGTGAGCGCCAGGTTCACCAGAAGATGATTTTCATCATACCAGTCGCATTGACTCTTGCTCTCTGGAATAAAGAACCCGTCTTTGATAAATTCTTTCTTAGAAAGAGAAAACTCGCGAATCTCCCTGGCATCTTGATTGTTTTTAGAGAGATGCACCAGGCAGTGGTCATAACCAGGCAGACGAGTGCAGCCACTAAATACCCATGGCTGTGCCTCTTTTTGCGCTAGCTCATCAAAGTCGATTAATACTTCCCAAGTGGGATTCGAATTTTTATATTCTTGAGTTGTGGCTCTACGCCAAAGGCCCCGTTTATGGTTTTCGTCCTGCCATAGGTTATAAGCATAGCCTTCAAACAGGCTCACCGCCGGAATCTTGTCTTTTGCTACCAAGATATCTAAAATCTCTTTTGAACTTTTTTGAAAGCGTGGATCGTTTTCAAAAATATTTTTTGTGATATTGCTCTGCATTTGGGCCCAGTCTATTGCCCTGGAGCCCAGCCGATCTTCCAGCCACAAATACGAGTCTTCCATATCATCCTCAGTCATAATAAAAGAGTGTCGAGTAAAGCATACCCGCCACATTACAGAAAGTGAAGTTCATTCAGTTTTTAGCGACCTCTCTTTGCTGTAAAAAGTTTTTGACTCAGCATCCACCTTTCGATTGAATATGAGGTCAATCGACCAAAGGATGGATGATGAATAAACTGGCACTTTTGGCTTTAGTATTTATGATCTCTTGCGCGCATACTACGGCATCTAAAGCTTCAAAAATAACGGCAGTAGTACCAACTAAAAACGAGGTCAATGTCGCTTCCCCCCTTCTTCCTCGGGGCATCGATTTTGGTGCCACTATTAAGGTTGTTGCATTTAGCTCCTCTGCCAATCAGGATGTGGCACAGCCAATTTGGGCAACTATTGCTGGGAATAATCCTGATTTATTTTTATTTATGGGCGACAATGTTCAAGCCTCAAAGGCTGGTCAAAAATCACTAACTGAGCAGTATCACAAGCTCGATCATATTTCAGGGTATCGTAGCTTTCGCGAAAAAATCCCTTTCATGGCAACATGGAATGATAAGGACTACGGACAAAAAGAATTTTTACAGTATTGGGCTTATGTTGCTAACTCTACGTCTTTCGGGCAGGAAGGCATTTATCACGCAAAAATTATTGGTCCCAAAAAAAAACAAGTGCAAATTGTGATGCTGGATACCCGGAGCTTCCGCACAAAAGCAGACGATGCGAAGGCGACACTTCTTGGCGATATACAATGGGATTGGCTTGAGGGACAACTTAAGCGCCCCGCGCAAGTTCGAATGATTGTGTCAAGCATTCCGCTTATTGCAACTGAGCACGGCACCGATAGGTGGGCCGACTTTCCAAAGGAGCGTCAACGTTTTTTTGATCTCTTGAAAAAAACTGGGGCACGGAATGTAGTCGTTTTCAGTGGCAATCGACATCAATCATCTATTGCCAAAACTGGGGTAAAAAATTGGGGCATTTTATTTGACATCACCGCTAGCCCAATCAATGAACCGCTCGCAGCCGCTGAGGAGGACAGCGCCTTTCAGGGCAGTGCCTACGCCGGTGAAAGCTTTGGCTTGGCCCAAATTGACTGGAGCAGTAAAAAAATAAGCCTGCAGATTCGTGATATAAACAATAAAACAGTAAACTCTGTATCATTTAAAATTAAATAATTTCAATAGTTTATGATTATATTTAGAATAGTTCTAATTCTCTATTGACTCATTCCATATTTAGAACTATTCTAATTTCGAGTTCATAACGTGAGAGGATTTATCGATGAACCACAAACTATGTTTGAGCACAGAGGAGATTCAGGCCAAGCTTCAGGCTTCTGGGGTCCAGCCGACTTTACAACGAATCGCAATCTGCAAGTATGTTTTGTGCGAAGCTGATCATCCCAATGCGGAGCAGGTGAAGGAGTGGGCGGAAAAGAATCTCGATAAAATCAGCCAGGCCACGGTGTACAACACTTTGAACACATTGGTGGAAGTGGGGTTGCTAAGAATCTTCAAGTTCCCGCATTCTGAAAAAGTGATCTATGACAACAACGTTCATGACCACTATCATTTTCTTGATGAAAGCTCGGGGAATCTTTATGACATCGAAACAAAAGATGTTTCTGTGGACATGGAAGTTCCCCCAAAGTTCATTGTGAACTCTATAGAAATCGTTCTTAAAGGCCAGTTAAAGGCCACTTAATCACAAGGAGTATTTTATGTTAGGTATTGGCGAAAAGTTCCCGGAATTTAAATTACAAGCCTGCGTTTCGCGCGAAAAAGGCAAAGAGTTTGCTGAAATTAGCAACTCAAACTTCAAAGGCTCTTGGGCCGTGATGTTTTTTTGGCCTTTGGATTTCACTTTCGTTTGTCCAACTGAAATTGCTGAGTTCAACAAAGCTCACAAAGATTTCACAAACCGTGAAACCAAATTATATGGCTTAAGCGCTGATTCTCACTTTACTCATTTGGCGTGGAGAGAGAACCATGCAGATCTTAAGGACCTTCACTTCCCAATGATTGCAGATTACAACAAAACTTTAACACAAACTTTGGGTATTGCCTCTAAAGCAAATGGAGCTCCACTTCGAGCAACTTTCATTGTAGATCCAGAAGGCGTTATCCGCTGGGTTTCTGTGAACGACCTATCAGTTGGCCGCAACGTTAAAGAAGTCATTCGCACCTTAGACGCTCTTCAAACAGACGAACTCTGCCCATGCAACTGGGAAAAAGGCCAAAAAACCTTAGGGTAACCAGGTCGCTTTTCCGGATTAAATCAAATACTGAGGCTCTGAGGTTGCTTTTTGAGCAGCCTTCGGGCCTTTACTTTAAAAGGAGTTATTTATGAGCACTATTGCAGAAAAAGTCGATGCTTTCCTTGATGGAGAATATCCAGGATCTACGAGTACAATTTATCGCGACCTCTCACTGAACTTTAAAAAGGTTTTGGAAGACTCACCACTGGAGCCTCAAGAGCGATTTACGAATCTTCTTTCAATTGCTGTTGCACTAGAAAACAAGGCGATGGTCGCTTTGGCGAAGTCAGTACTTGCTGAACTCGATACTGCACCGGAAATTATTCAAGAGGCAGCAGAGATCGCAGGCATTATGGGAATGAATAATGTGTATTATAAGTTCAAGTCCTTTCTCTCACCAGAGTTGATTGCCGCAGATTATCCAAGAACCGGGCTTCGCATGAACTCACTTGGCAAACCCATAAGCAGTAAAAAAGATTTCGAGATGATGGCACTGTCAGTTTCAATAGTGAATGCCTGCCCTGCATGCGTCGCTAGCCATGAAAAAGCCGTTCGCAGTCATGACGTTTCCCCAGACAAGGTTCACGATCTTGCGCGACTTGCCGCGACCGCAAAAGGCCTTACAAGTTTTAAAAAAGCCCTGACCTTATAATTAGCATTCATGTGGAGTTCGGATCTTTAAATGAGCGCCACATTTTTTACATTGATCATAATTTTTGCTGTGTTAGGCTATGCGAAATCATCAGCGCTAAGGGGGCACCATGAACATTTTTTTGACTCGACTCGCGATCCTCTGTTCACTGTTCCCGACCTATAATGCCTTTGCAATTGAGCTTAAAATCAATGATCCGGCCCCGCTCTTTGCTGCAAAAACACAAGAGGGAAAGGACTTTAGCCTGCAATCGCGCAAAGGTCAGTGGACTGTTTTATACTTCTACCCAAAAGCTGGGACACCAGGATGCACTAAACAGGCCTGTGCTTTTCGCGATAGTATCGAGAAAATCCGCGCCCGGGGAGCTGATGTTTTCGGAATTAGTGCAGACACAGTTGAAGAACAGGCAGCTTTTCACAAAAAACATAATTTGAGTTTTACGCTGCTGGCTGACCCAGAAGATAAAATTATTAACACCTACGGAACCAAAGTCGCCATGCTGAAGATGTCTAAGCGTTGGACCTTTGTGATCGATCCAGATCTTAAAATTAAACTTATTGAAAAAGATGTTGATCCGGTCATCGACTCAGAAAAAATGGCAGAAAAGATTAGCCTGCTAAAATCAAAAAAATAAATTTAATTTTCCAAAAGCTCAACAGTGTGGCCATCGGGATCTTGAATGATGGCTTTTCTTCCATCAGGCATATCGGTGGGGTCTAGAATAAAGATGACCCCTGGAATTGAGATCAGCAATTCGATCTTCGATTCGAAATTATTAACCTTAAAGCCCATCATGACTTTAGGATTTCCAACCATTTGTGCTGACTTGATAGAAAGCAAGGAAAGCTCAAAGCCCTCTAGAGCGCTTCGAAAAAGATCGCCGCCATTATTGACCTTAACTTTGCTGAACTCACAGCCCAAAACCTCATAGAAACGAACCATATTCTCTAGATTTGGCGTATTAACAGTGATAGATGTAAAAACAATCCCCATTCTTCTATGCAAACTTTATTATCGAACAGTGTCAAGAGTCGTGGGTAGGGAAGCCCCTCTAAGCACAATATCTGGACCGAGGTTTTATGACGACAAAGCAAAGCCAAAAAATTTATTTAAAAGATTATACAAAACCGCTTTTTCAAGTGGACTACGTTACTCTTGACTTCAATCTCAACGAAGACTTTTGTCGAGTCCTTGCCACAAGTAAAATAAACGCTCTCTCAGCAGGAGCTCCACTTCTGCTTGATGGAGAAGATTTAGAATTGGTCTCTATTTTTCTCGATAATGAAAAGCTTCAGCCTGCTCAATACAAATTAACCTCAACAAGTCTTGAGATTCCAAATGTCCCTGCATCTTTTGAATTAAAAATCGAAACTCAAATCTATCCACAAAAAAACACCTCTCTTGAAGGTCTTTACAGATCTGGCGCCACTTTTTGTACGCAATGCGAAGCCCAGGGCTTCCGTAAAATCACTTACTTTATGGATCGCCCGGATGTCATGACAAAATATTCTGTCACAATTGAGGCTGATAAAAAGAAATATCCAGTGCTACTTTCAAATGGTGATCGCATTAAAACAGAAGATCTTGGAGATGGTCGCCACAAAGCTTTCTGGAATGATCCGCACAAAAAGCCATGTTACCTTTTTGCGCTAGTCGTCGGCGACCTTGGCGTTATACGCGATGACTTCACAACTAAATCGGGGCGCAAAGTAAATCTTGAAGTCTATGCTGCCCATGGAAAGCAAGAACGCTGCCAGCACGCGATGGAGTCTTTGAAAAAGTCAATGAAATGGGATGAAGACACTTTTGGTCTCGAGTATGATCTCAATGATTACATGATCGTGGCCATTGATGATTTCAATGCGGGTGCCATGGAAAACAAAGGTCTTAATGTTTTCAACTCTCGCTTGGTACTTGCCGACACACATTCTGCAACGGATGCAGATTTTCATGCAATTGAAGCCGTGGTTGCCCATGAGTACTTCCATAATTGGACTGGCAACCGGGTGACTCTTTGCAATTGGTTTCAGTTAAGCCTTAAAGAGGGGCTCACTGTTTTCCGTGATCAAGAGTTTACAGCCGACATGACCTCCCGAAGCGTTCAAAGAATTTTAAGCGTAGATTCATTACGTGAGCGGCAGTTCACCGAAGATGCGGGTCCAAATTCACATCCAGTGCGCCCCGAATCCTGCATGTCTGTAGATAACTTCTTCACCGCTACGATCTATGATAAAGGTGCTGAACTTATTCGCATGATGCAAACCATAGTGGGACGCAAAGGTTTCCGTAAAGGGATGGATGAGTACTTCCGTCGGCACGATGGGAACGCTGTAGCCATCGAGGATTTCGTAGCCGCAATTGCTGAGCCCAACGGCCAAGACTTCACTCAGTTTAAGCGCTGGTACAGTCAAGCTGGAACTCCAGAAGTAATCGTCTCTGAAAACTATGATCCAATGGCTAAGGAGTACCGCCTAACTTTGGCTCAATCCTATACTTCAGCTCCGGGACAACCTGAAAAAAAGGCCTTCCATATTCCGCTTTTAATGGGACTTCTTGATCACGAAGGAAAGGAAATGGAGCTTCATTGTCCGAAAATTACTCGCAATAGTGATGGAAAAACTTTGATTGAGCTTCGTGAAGATGTTGAGTCCTTTATTTTTAAATTCGTATCAGCGCGCCCTGTTCTGTCGATTTTACGCGAGCTTTCAGCTCCGGTAAAATTGAAATGGGATGTGCAAATTGAAGATCTTTACTTTCTGATGGAAAAAGATCCTGATGAGTTCAATCGTCGTGAAGCGGCTCAAAAAATCAGCTTGCGCTTGTTCGCGGATTTAATAGCTCAACACCAGGCAAAGCAAACACTTAAAGTGGATAAAAAATTTATAGTAGCGATTGGTAAAATTCTTGCAAATGAAACACTTTCTGACTCCTTTAAGGCTCAGATATTGCAATTGCCCTCAGATATTTTATTAGCGCAACAACAAGATACCTTAGATACCTCAGCGTTCTTTGCGGCTCGCCGCTGTCTGCGCTATGAAATTGCTCTTGCGCATGAGAAATTTTTTGCTGACATTTACACTAAGTACCATGACATGAAGCCGCTGAGCTATGGTCAAAAAGCGTTCGAACATCGATTTTTAAAAAATATTGCTCTCGGTTTCCTAACAGAACTCAAGAATGCCTCATATACTGAAATCGTAATTCAGCAATATCAAACAGCCAAAAACATGACAGATCAACTCGTCGCACTTGAACTGCTTTCAAGCGGGGAGAGTGCCTATCGGCTGAAGTCCTTAGAGGACTTCCACCAAAAATGGAGCAAGGATACCATCGTTCTTAATAAATGGTTCTCCGTCCAGGCCCTTTCGACTCGCAAAGATACTTTTGCGACAGTAAAAAGTCTGATCCAACACCCAAGCTTTAATATTAATAATCCCAATAATGTCTATGCTCTTTTACGTTCATTTACTCAAAACTATGTTGTCTTCCACAGTTTGGATACCCCGGCCTATGAGTTTTTGGCGGATATGATTTTAAAAATCGATGAGAAGAATCCTCAAGTCGCAGCCCGATTATGCGCTGCCTTTAACTTTGTAAAAAAGCTGCCACCGCAATTAAAAGAGCTTGCCATGCAACAGATTCGACGGATAGTCGCGAGCGAAAAGCTCTCAAAAAACTCGCGGGAACTTCTTCAAAGTGCTCTTTAGTATTGCCGATTGATACGTTTGCATTGGTGTAGAAACTCTTCGCGCGTTTGCACCTTTGTACGGAAATGACCACGTACCTCCGTAGTCACTGTAGAGCTCGCCGTGTCTTCAATTCCACGGGCGATAACACAATAATGTTTTGCATCGATATACACCGCTACATGCTCTGTCCCCAACACATACTGCAGGCAATCCGCAATTTGCTTTGTTAAGCGTTCCTGCACCTGAGGCCGGCGACTGAAAAATTTGATGATGCGATTAATCTTGGAAAGGCCAATAACCTTTTTATTTGGAATATAAGCCACTGTTGCAAGACCATCAATGGTAAGAAAATGATGCTCACAAAAAGACAAGGTAGATATGCCTGACACGCAAATCATTTGGTCATATTCCATTTTATTTTCAATCACGCTCATCTTTGGAAAACGTTCGTGATTAAGCCCACTGAATATCTCTTGCACATACATCTTCGCCACACGCTTTGGGGTGTCGCGAAGGCTGTCGTCGCTCATGTCAAGACCTAAAACTTCCATGATCTCCAAAAACTTTTCCGTGATTTTTTTAATTTTTACTTCTTCACTAAAACCATTTTTTACCATTGGAGTTGGCAGCACATTGGATAGGATATCTTCAGCGCTAAAGTGATGATGCTTAGCTGGAGTTGCTTTAACTGATAACTTGGGTTTCGACTTTAGATTTTTGATACTTTTTTTCATAATACGCTCTTATCTCAAAAGTTTATGCCTCTGTAAACCATGGACCTGGACTCTCCTCCTTTCCTGTCATTTTTTACAAGGTTTTTAATGTTTCAATCTAAGACCTGGATCTCAGCCGACTTGACTCAACCCAAGTCAAAAGCTTAAAATAACACTTCACGGAGGTCTCCATGAAAACCCTTTCTTTTGCCTTGCCTGTGTATATCTTTTTATTTTCAGCTTTAACCTGGGCAGCTTCTGCTTCAGTTGATGTCGCTTTGAGCCCCGCAGGCTCTTTTAAAGGAAAAACTACGGATGTCAAAGGCTTCGCCATTAAAAAGGGCGCTGAAGTTTCAGCGCAAAATATTATTGTGAATTTGAAAAGTCTCAAGACCGGTATCGAGCTTCGTGACCACCACACACTTAAAAATCTTGAAACCGATAAATACCCTCAGGCCGTCCTTATTTCAGCTACAGGAAAAGATGGAAAAGGCACTGGCAAAATCCGTATTCGAGGGATTGAGAAAAACATTGCCGGCACATATAAAATTAATGGCAATGAATTGCTCGCTGATTTTAAGTTAAAGCTTTCTGATTTCAAAATTACTAACATAAGCTATATGGGTGCGGGCGTTGATAACGAGGTTGTGCTTCATGTTGCTATTCCAGTAAAAGGGCCTTAATTGAGATTTAGGATTTCACCCATGAGGAAGCTTTTAACAGCAAGTCTGACAGCCTTGAGTTTTTTTTCACCCCTTGGCTGCGGGAAGGTCTATAATTCATCCACTTATGATGCTGCCACCTACGGTTCAGCAACGGGAAGTGCAAAATTTCTTGCTGCTAAACAGATTATTAACACAAGTTGCGCTAGCTGTCATACTCGCGCCTCTCATCAGGCTTGGGCCGGGATGAGCGAGCAGGATTTTATTACTCAGGGGCTTGTGAAGGTCGGTAATTTGAGCGGCTCAACAATATATACAAAAATTCTTGGCAATAGGACCAGCACTCCTGGAAATATGCCTGATGGTGGGACTCCACTGACTGCGACAGAACTCACCACCATTGAGGACTGGATTTTAGGAATATAAGTCCAATCTACAAACGATAAGCCAGACCCAAGCGCCAGTAAATTGATTCATCTTTGTAAACCATTCCGAAACTTTGGATCATTTCTAGTTTTAGATTAAAACGCACGCGCATATCCGCAAAAATCCCAGTGATTAAATCAGAACCCGATTTCGCCACAGCATTGCTTGAACCGTCAGGCCAGCTGCTTTTCTTATAAAAAGCGGCCAGATCCAACCCAAAATCAGTCCGTGGAGTCCATCGATAGAACAGACGTGGCGCAACTCTCACAGCCCACCATGGGACCCGAGCTTGGAAATAGCTCAAACTTCCAGACTTATCACCACCAACGATACTGCCACTAAGTATAGCAGCGCCAAGCCCCCAACCCCACTTTGGTTGATACCAATTCTTTTCAACCCCAAGTCCAAAACCATAGCATAAAGCTTGAGAGTCTTGCTCCGTCCCGGAAGTGCTCGTGATAGTGAGTTTTTCAAACCAAGTATTATAGTCCAAAGTCAGAAGGTATCTTTCAACTCCCTGTTCGGATAGATAAGCTCTCTGATCGTCTGGCTTCACACTGCCTTTTACTCTGCCGGGACCCACAACAGCCGGCACAGGGATCTGAGCAAAACATTGAGAGACTATAAAACTTAACAAAAACACACTTACTGCTTTTCTCATAGGCCTCTTCTAAAGCGATAAGTGAAGTTGCGCCTGCAACATCCACGTATCCTTTGCTACAGTTGTATCTGTGATGGAACGACCATTCACGAACGTTGTTCTAAACTCCACACGAGGCATTGGAAATGTTAAAAGTCCAAATGTCCACCGTATCATATCTGGAGACTCAGGTGCCAGAGTCGCATTGTAATACTCGATCTGAGAAATAACATTATAACCGCGAGTAATAAGGTAGACACCCTCCATCATCAAGTAGCCGCCGAATTTGTTGCTTGGATTAGCTTTCGGATTATCATTTACAAAACCAATTTCAGACAAAAGACTATTTCCCTTATCTAGCCCAAGCTTTGAGTGAATTTCTAGACGAGTTTTTTCCACATAGTCATTCTTTGAGGATAGTAAAGTAGCACCCACACGATTCTTCTCAGCAAAATCATATTCCAGCATCACAGAACCACCCTTTTGGCGGACATCAGCATCCTCTTGAGCTATGTTTCCAAAAAACATATTGCCGGTGAGCTCCCAACCTTCGCCGTAATACTGACCAATAATGCCATCTGATTGATCATTTTGAGCCACACCAGTCACAGCACGACTGTATGCTGTGTGATCCACCATGCGAATACCATAGACTTTGTCCATCAAACCAAAATACGCAAAAAACTTTTTTCTCGCTTGCCAGCGAAAATAATGCTCGCGGGAAATAAAATTCTTGTCCTTAGGATCCTTATTTGCTTGTTGTGAAGCTGGGGTCGGCGAATACCCCCCAGAGGCGACAATTAAATATTTTGCTTTTGTATCCAATTGAAGAGCCATGTTGAGATCGGCCTGCATGGTTATATATTTTGATACTGCGGCCTGGCTACCTGGATTATTGATAAAATATAGGCCACGATATTTAAGCCCAGGGCGAAACCACCAAGGAAGAGCTGTGGATCCTAAAAATCCTGACCTCGCGGCGATTTCTTCTTCACTGAGTTTCTCTTTAAAAATTGCTCTGGAAGCAATCTCTGTCGTAAAAAGAGCTCGGCCATAATCATTCAGCGGCCCACTACCCTGCCCATTATAGTGACAAGTAATGCAGGTGTTATACCCATAGGAAATAAAATCTGGATAAGCCTTGCCAATTTCAGGAGTTAAAAGGCCGATCAAAACCAAAACTGGAAGAAGTAAAATCACGCTGCAACCCCATTTGATATCCACTCTTTATTGGACAATTGTAGAAGCGATTTTCGCCCAGGGCAAACCAAAAATCGTCACCCTGTTCAGAACTTTGTCACCCACGTGGGATTGAATCAACCTTAGTTATTCTAACTGCGGATTCGAACTTGCATAAAGGCCTACAATGCAAGGAGTATGGAATGCAAAATAAACGACCAGAGCTAAAGCTAACTGCGGCCCTACTGATATTGTCTTTGTGTTCATTTGCGCTTGCCCAAGAGAAGATTCCTGCTATCGCCAACAAGCATATTATTCCCAATGCGGTGCAAGTACAAATCACCAGAAAGGGTCTTAAGTACTTTGAGTCCGAGCTTAGCTCTATCCTTGCAGATATGGGTTACAACTTCTCTGAGGGTTATTTTCCAGCCAAAAAAATTGTGGCTGATAAACCTATTGATATAAATGATCTTGAAAAGAAAAGCCCTGATGCGGTAAAAGCCTATCGCATAGTGAAGGACATGCTCACAAAATGGCTGGTTGGGTTCTCTCTTGCTGATCACCGCCCTGTGGTGGAAATTGGCGAATCCGGATACTCAGCCTCATTTACGCGTTTTGCCCTGGTCACCGATGAGGCCCTGATGTCCCAATTGGGAAAGCGTGATGGCGCTGTTTTAGCAATTGATTTAGAAGTGAAGCGTCTCACTGTTGCCACTCAATCTATTCGCGCCTGGGATATGAACAATATGTCCTTTATAAAGATCGGCATGGATGACGTAAGCTTAACTGCGGCAGATGAGAGAACCCCATTAAAAATACGTCTCCCGTTCTACATTCGCATGAATGCTCAAGGATCCGTAGAATTTGAAGCTCTTCAGATCCAAGAAAACCTCGCTGATATTCCAGTGACCATAAAATATAAAAAACTCATCGTCCCACAAGTAGCCATCGAAGTGGATGGACATCGCTATGTAATGAGTACTGATCAACTTAAAACAACTATTGATGAACAACTGCCTACGGCTTTGGTTGTCGTACGCAAGTACTTGAGCGAATTTACCCACAAACAACTGCCAGAGATGCTCAATCAAAAAGTGAAAGAGAATTTATCTGGGGCTCTGGAACAAGTACAAGATATGTCACCACCAGGACAAGAATCAAATGACAACCGCCCAGCCTTCAAGTGGGGGTTAAAGCTCACCCGTTTTCAACTGAAAAACTCATTGAATATCGGCCTGGCCGCTTATGCTGAAGACCCGATCAATCCCAATGTGGGCTTGATACCCGGCGCAACTTCACGAGGGGCTCCGAGCCTAATTCATTTGCCACAAACAAATTACGATATAGGCATGACTTTAGATCGCGGCCTAATTAATCGCATTCTTCAATTAAGTTTTATAAGAAAAAACTTTGAGAAAATCCCTCAGGCCGACGGAAGCTCCCTAAAATTGGCGGCACCGCCACTTATAGACTACATCACTCCACCGATGGCTACGGGAAATAATGAAACTTATCTTAAAATCAGAGTTAGTGTGGAAACTGAGCCAAACAAACCTTTTTGGCTTGATCAAAAAATTATTCTATCTTTTGATCTCGTTGCTAAAATACGAAAGTCGCAGAAAAGCCCCAACGGCATGGAGATCGCACAGCAATATATTGACGTGAACTCTCTATATATGGATACAAAGTATTTAACTTTTGCAGGAAGAATAGCAGAGCGCCTCGGCGGCCAAGTTACAAAGGGTATTAAAGACGAACTCACGCTTCGCAGCAAAGACTGGATTAAAAATAATGAAACAATTCCCGGAATAATGGACCTTCCTCCGGCATTTTTAGGAATAAAACTCGATGTACAAAAAGTAAGCATGGATCCAAATGGACATCTACTTATGTATCTTAACTATAAAACCACTTCAGGAGTAAAAAAATGAGATCCCTACAATTCTTTTTCATCAACGCACTAACGCTGATTATTGGCCTTGGTTTGATGAGCGGGTCTTTTTCCACAAATGATGCTCAAGCAGCCTCCACGGAAATAGTTCCAAAAATTCAAATCCAAAGACTCGGCAATTTTAAAGGTCAGTATCTCACTGCCTATTACGCCATAGGCACTCGTCCTTTCTTTTCAACGGACTCCGGTCAAGTAACCCTCTCAGAAATCAAAAACACTAAAACAGAAGTTGTCACTGCCGACTTCATCACTCTGCCGCAGCTCGAATTAGAAAAGCAGGGTTTCCGCCCAGGCTATAACTTAGTGGTGGTTGTGGTATCGCCGAGCCCAGACTTTAGCTTTGTGAATGCCGATGGCTCAGGTATCTTTGGAATGAAAAATACGCAAAACCATAGAGCCAGTCTGATTCGTTCATTTTCAAAAGCAGAACTGGAATCTATGGTGACAGGCCAGGGGCTTGAAGGTGGATTGGTCCTGACTCTCCAGTAGTGACTTCTTATCTGAACGTTCCATTTTGGAAAGACTTTTGCATTGCCCTTTCAGCGGCGGCTATGCCAGTTTCAATAGCCCCATTCATGGTGCCAGAGTCAGCGAAGCTCCAATGCTCACCAGCTATAAAAAAGCTTTCCAGCGGAGTCTCCTCTGAAAGAACTTCCAGATATTTCAAATATGTTCCCGGTAATAAATTTAATCTCGAACCTTTAGCAAATGGCTTTAAACTCCAGTTGCAAATCTGAAAACTTTCTTCCTCTGCGCCATTTTTAAAGAAATGGTGCAAATCTTCAAGCGTTTGTTTGGCTGCCATGACTCCAGTTGACTGGCCAGTGCTTCCACCTCGTTGCGAAGTTAAAAGCCTCCGGCTGCCAGCTTGTCCTCTGGAGCTGTCCCAGTAACTTTGTCCTAAAAGTTGTCCACGCAAAACGCCTTGGAAAATCTGTGAAGATTTTTGTTTTTTACTCCAGGGTGGTTCATTAAAGCTGCAGATCACCTTGGATTGAGTCCCATAATTGCTATTTACAATAAAATCTCTCTTAAGACCTAAATCCACGCTTTGAATACCTTCAACATCCTTAAGGATGGACAAAGGCAAAGCGCAAATCACTTGTCGAGCCCAAATAGTATCCAAACCTTTTGAAGTATTGAAGGTACACTCATAGCCACCTGATTTTGCATGAATGGCGCTTAGCTGATACCCTAGCTTAAGAGTTGAATCCGGAACAACCCCCTGAACACGCTCACCAAGTGTTTGTGTCATTACTGACATCCCACCTTCTGCCCGGAAAATTTTTAAGGGCGTTGCATGGGCACTACGCTCTTCCAAATCCAACTTCACCAGGAAATGCAAAAGATTGATGAATTTTATATCGACTCCCCACTCGGAAATGCAAAGGTTTTCAAAACATTGCAAAGTGGCCTCGTCCATAACACCTCGAAGTGGACTCAGAAACTCAAACAAGGACATCTGATCGATTGCGGCCATCTGTGGGTTTGTCAAAATAGTGCGTGGATTGATTTCTGTGCTAAAATTAACAAAGGCTTCGCGACGAAGCTGAGCAAGCTTTAGAGCTAGCGGTCTCAACTTTTTCCGAAAGTCTTTCTCATTGACAACTTTACCATTAAGCCAATACAGACTGCGATTTATTTTGGGATCGTAGGAAATGTCCTGAATAGTCAGATTCAAATCCCGACAAAGCTGAACCACCAGCTTATGGGAGGCTTCGAAGTACTCGGCCCCAAGTTCTGCATACTGATCATCCGCATTAACATGAAATAGTGTCTGAATGCGCCCGCCCACCCGGCTGGATGCCTCATAAACTTTATAAGGAATTTTGTTCTTTTTTAAATGATAGGCCGCAGATAAGCCCGCAAGTCCGCCTCCAATAACCATGATTTCTTGGTCTAGATGATTGCTATTGCCAATAACCCAGCGATCAAAACTACTACAACTTGTCAAAGCAACAGATGCCAGGGAGCCATAAATTGTTTTCTTTACGAAATTACGACGCCCCGAAGAAAAATCTTCAGATTCCTGCAGTAAAATTCTAACAATTTTTTTAAAATCTAGGCAGCGAGACATAAAAGTATTCTGAGACCAAGTTAGAAAGGTAAGCAAAGAAAAACTCTTATTTTTTTATCAAATCTAGATGCTTCAGAACTGACCTTTGACTCTGACTAAATAACGCGTAGAATGGCAGGTCATGAAACCGCTTATCCACGATGTCTTATTCACCCGACTTCACGCCCGTATACTCATCGTTTTGAGCTCCCTAGTAGCCACTATTTTTGCGCTTTTTGCTCCTTACTTTCAAAAGTTTTTTATTGATGAACTGACAGGTCAGCCCAGCCTATTGCCTTTTGGTTTTCAAGCAAGTCCACTAATGCTAATCCTTTTAGCCTTTTTCTGCGTTTTTCTCTCCCAAATCTTCTTTCAACTGACAAATTACTTAGGGATGTGCGAATCCATTCATTTGCAGTCGGTGTTTTCTCGGCGTCTTTACGAAAAAACTCTAGATTTACGGGTCGACACCATGAGCAACCGTCCTGTGGGGGAAATCATTCAGCTTTATGCCACGGATATACCTAGCTCCACGGTTTTTTTAGAGCAAACGCTTCCCTCAGGGGCATCGACAATCTTCCCGTTGATCCTAGCTCCGTTTGCAATTTCGCTGATTTATGATCTGCCGATACTGCCCACTTTGCTTTTAATGGTAGCCATCACAGCATTAAATACCTGGATGGCTTTCCGCCAATCGCTTTTTTTCTATCGATTTAAAGCTTTGGCAGGGGAACGCATTGCCTTGGTAAATGAGTGGATTCAAAATATACGTACTATTCGTATTTTGGGCTGGCTCACATTTTTTGAGAAAAATATTTTTAAAAAGCGCGAAGTCGAGACCTCCAATCGCATGTTGATGGTGACTAACGGGCAAGTAATGAACTCCATCGCCTCTTCGATTACCTTTGTTCTCAATGTGGTGACTTTGGTTTCTTTAATTTACTATTCAAAACGCCAAGTGACCGCCGGCGAGCTTTTGGCGCTTTTGTGGATCGTAGGAGTCTTCTTGACCCGGCCATTCCGACAGATGCCTTGGTTTTTCACCTTTGCTTTTGACTCTTGGACTTCATTGCAACGCCTGGAAAGTTTTTTACGTACCACAAACGATATGCCAAAAAATAAAATCAGCAATAATGGCCCGCAAGAAAATAATCACAAAACACCTGAAGATATAGTTCTTGAAATAAAAAATCTAAATTTGAAAATCGGTGGAAAAGAAATTCTGAATGACATCAATCTTCACATTCACGAAGGGGAACTTGTGGCCATTGTTGGCGAAGTTGGTTCTGGAAAATCTATGCTGCTACTCTCTTTGCTTGGAGAGACCGGGGCGGAAGTCGACACTTATAATGTCCAGGGCAACAACGCAGTCAGTATGACACTGCACGATCTTCGCGGCCACTATGCTTATGTTCCTCAAGAGGGGTTTATCATGAGCGCCAGCCTTCGCGAGAACGTTGCTTTTCTCTATGAGATTGAATCTGAACGCGACAGCGATGTCGAGGAATCCCTGCGCTTGGCTCAATTCGAAATCTATAACGAACGAGTTGAAAATGGCCTTGCTACTGAAATTGGCGAACGTGGAGTGAATCTTTCAGGTGGACAGAAGCAAAGAGTTAGCCTGGCCCGAGTTCACTTTCATAAAGCACCGATTTTACTTCTAGATGATTGCCTCAGTGCGCTGGATATTGATACCGAAGAGAAGCTCTTTAGTCAGTTGATTAACGGCGCATGGGCCGAAAGAACTAGGCTCCTTGTCACTCATCGCTTGAGCATTTTACACCGCGTTGATTGTATTCTTTTTATGCAAGAGGGCTCCATTGTAGATCGTGGCACTTACTTTGAATTGATGGGCAGGTCTCAACTTTTCAGAGACTATACGCAAAGCGTGGAGCTGAAAAAAAATGTCGAACTCTAAGCACCTCTCCGATGGCGAGCAAAGAAATGAGAGCGGTTATAGTCATTCGGTTTTTCAAACCCTCGGTGAGGCCTATGGCCCCTTCAAAGCTAAAATTATCTTTATTTTTTTTCTCGGGCTTGCTGGCCGCACTTTACTTTTGGCCAATGCCAATATCATCGGCGTTTGGGTCGACAGCTTTTGTAAACCTGAGCATGGGGTTCAATGCAAAATTCCGCCAAGCTTCTTTGCAGGCTTTACTTCGGAAACTTACCTAAAGCTTTTAGGTGCTATGGCATTGCTGGGTTTTGTACTGACTGTCAGTTTTCGGGTGATTTTCTCAAGACTCTCAGCGCTTGCAATCAGCCAGGTTTATGATGAAGTAACATTAAGAACCTCTCGTTTCCCGATGAATTTTTTTGATGCCACTCCCGCAGGTCGAATCATCACGCGCTTTTCCAGCGACTATGGAAATGTTTTTAGACTTTTCGGGGGCCCACTGGCTGAGTTTTGCTCCATTATCTTCGATTTGTTAGTAATGATTGTTCTTATCACTGTGGCGAGTCCCTATTACTTAACTTTTATAGCGATTATTGCTGTATTAAATTATGGGATTTATCGCCTGAATCGCCAAAAACTGCGTCAAACTCGCCGAGATCTTTCTGCGAGCCGTTCTCCTTCCATTGCTCACTTTGCAGAAACCACACAGGGAGCAAGCACAATTCGATCATTCCGCCGCCAAGATTCTTTCATGAATCGCTTCTATCGTTTAGATCGATATTTTTTGCAACAAAAGCTGAAAACAGCAGGCAGAGTTATTGGTTTTTCTGTTCAGATGAATAGTCTTTCAGCCTTATTACTGTTAATGACAGGCATTTCAGCTTATTACTTTGTTCATAATGGACTAGCCTCCGTTGGCTCCGTGGGAGTGGCCTTTAGCTTTATCGCGCTTTCCGGTAATACCGTGCAAATGTTCTTTGAGTGGCTCACGCAGTTTGAGGAAGCCATGATTGGAGTGGAGCGCTTAGATCAATATTTACGGAAAGACCTTGAGCCAGGAAACCTGCTGCCCTCCTCGGCCCATTTCAAAACACAACATCCGAAGTACGACGAAAGTTTGGAAAAATATCTACACAACCGCCGCCTCACCAAGGAACGCAGTGCCTCGGTTCAAGTAGAGGGCCTGTGGTTTAAATACCGCGAAGATCTTCCCTGGGTTCTTAAAGACCTTAACTTTGAAGTCAAAGCTGGCGAACGCCTAGGTATTGTCGGTCGCACTGGCAGTGGTAAATCAAGTTTGATTCAAGCCTTGTTTTATCTTTACCCTTTGCACGAGGGCCGCATTGCTATTAACGGCAATAGTCCGAAGATCAAAAGTTCAGAATCTGGAATAGATTTGAATTTATACCGTCGGTCCATAGCTTTTATTTCCCAGGATCCAGTTCTTTTCCAAGGCAGCCTGCGCAGCAATTTAGATATTGAAAACCAACTATCTGATGAAAAACTTTTTGCTGTCCTCGATCAGGTTGGCCTGAATGAGTGGGTTCGACAGCAGCCCCTCGGCATCAACACAAGAATCGAGGAGCGTGGAAAAAACTTATCCCTTGGTGAAAGGCAATTGCTTTGCATGGCCAGATGCCTTTTACAAGAAGCTCCGATCGTTATTATGGATGAGGCTACCAGCTCCGTGGATCCCCAGTCCGAGGAAATATTGGTAAAAGCCACCGAGGAGTTCTTCGCCGACCGTACTCAGATTATTATTGCCCACCGCTTATCGACTTTGAAAAAATGTGACCGCGTCTTATGGCTACACAAGGGCGAGATTCAAAGTCTAGGACCAACAAGCGAAGTCCTTCCGCGATTCGAAACCACAAATCTTACTTAAATAAGTTTTTTACAAAAAATACCCTTCAGAATTAAATGCTTGAAGTCGATAAGAGACCACAATACAAGGTATCAAATTCTCAGTTCGAGGGCCTTATGGACTCTGAAAATAAAAATATCACAAGCTCTAAGGACTTCACTCAAACCGAAGAACAGTTTTATGATCTTTTCGAGAACTGGTCAGCTCTCTCCACTGGTGAGCGCAGAGAAAAATTCAAGCAACTCCCGCGCACAGAAGCTGAGGAGTTATTTTTAGGATTAAAAACCCATGATCAAGTTGAATTACTCGAAGAAGCCAGTCCTCTTGAAAAACGTTCTTGGGTTCGTCTTCTGGCCCCCGATGACGTTGCCGATTTGATCCAGGAGATGGGGACTGAACACCGAGACGAAATCCTGGGTCTTCTCGATCCCCAAACCAAACGCGAAGTCATCGCCCTTTTAGCCTATGCCGAAGATAACGCCGGTGGCTTGATGAGCTCTCGATTTATTCGCCTACGTCCTGATATGAGCGTAGATGAGGCCATCAGCTACATCCGCATTCAAGCCAAGACCCATGTGGAAACAATCTACTATGCTTATGCATTAGCAACTGATCAGACACTTTTGGGAGTTGTCTCATTTCGAGAATTATTTGCTTCGTCGCCTGATAAAAAAATAAAAGAGATAATGAAAACTGACATGGTAAAGGTCCTGGTTGATACGGATCAAGAGCAGATCGCCAAAGTCTTCTCAAGCCAAGACCTTATGGCAATGCCCGTTGTTGATGCCGCTAACCACATGGTCGGTATCGTGACCTTCGATGACGTGGCTCATGTCCTTCAAGAAGAAGCCACGGAGGATATCCATAAGCTGGGAGCTGTTGAAGCTCTCGATGCTCCCTATTTAAAAATTTCGATGTTAGAGATGATTAGAAAACGCGCCGGTTGGTTACTGGTTCTTTTCCTAGGGGAAATGTTTACGGCCACCGCCATGGGTTACTTTCAATCTGAGATCGAGCGAGCCGTGGTTCTGGCTTTGTTTATTCCGTTGATAATTAGTTCTGGCGGTAATTCCGGCTCCCAAGCCTCGACGCTCATCATACGGGCAATGGCACTTGGCGAAGTGCGTCTCCGTGATTGGTGGCGCGTACTTGCCCGCGAGCTTTTGACGGGTTTGGCACTCGGCACCTGTTTAAGCCTCGTTGGACTTATCCGGATTCTGCTATGGCCAGCACGAGAGCAACTTTATGGTCCACACTATGTGCTTGTTGCTTTTACAGTGGCCGTGAGTATTGTTGGAGTTGTCTTGTGGGGAACCCTTTCAGGCTCTATGCTTCCTTTTGTCCTTCGAAAAATGGGCTTTGACCCGGCCTCAGCATCGGCTCCGGCTGTTGCAACCCTAGTTGATGTCACTGGTTTAGTTATATATTTTTCTGTCGCAAGTATGTTCCTCCGAGGAGTGCTATTATAAATGAAAAATCTTAATATTATACACGAGACTTCTGCTTGGTTGGTTATTGATAAGCCCGCCGGAATTTCGGTTCACAATGATAAAATAAATGTGTTGAGTATTTTAAAGCAACAGAAGAAAAATCCGAAAATTTCCTTCCACGCTGTTCACCGCCTGGACTCAGAAACTAGCGGCATATTGCTGATTGCAAAAGATCCTGAAGTGGCAACCAAACTGATGGAAGAGATGCAAAAAGAATCCACTCATAGGCTCTATCAAGCCCTTCTCCGTGGTCCGATGAAAGAAGACCAAGCTCATTGGAACTGGAAACTTTCGGATAAAGCTGAAGGGCGAAAAAATCCTCAAGGCCTTAGTAAGGACCGTAAAGAATGTGAGTCCCTCATCAAAGTCATTCAAAAAAATGAGCACATAACTCTGGTTGAATGTGAAACCGTGTTAAGCCAGCAGCATCAAATCCGCAAGCACGCTGCTATTGCAGAACATCCTGTGGTGGGAGATAAGCGTTACAACGATCCAAAATACAACTTGCGCATCGCCAAGATGTTCGGAACTGAACGAATGTTCCTACATGCAACTGAGTTAAGAATCAAACTCAGCGGTCGCGATGTCGTCTTTACCTCTGCGCTTCCCAATGAGTTTAAAAGTTTGTTGAAAGTCTAGACTTTCAACAAACCTGTCGTCCACTTTTGGATCATAGAAAGTGCCCCCTGTTGGGCACCTGCGAACTGTACGCCATAAGATTGATTGGCCTCACTCCACACGACTTCGCCTTGCACTTCCACCATGTCATTGCCGTCTGGACTAGTGATTTTCATAGTGATAATACCACCTTTTTCAAGGGCTTCGTCCGCACTAAATGATGCTCCTCCAAGAGAGATTGTTTGTAGGGACCCGACAAGCTCACGGCCACCGACCTTAACTCTGATATCAGAATCCATTTTGAAACGATCAAATCTTCGGCGTCCCGATGGGTCCACAACCGCCGCAGCCATTTCCTTTTCTTTTGCGCGCTGTCTGAGTACAGCCCAAACAATCACTGGTAATAAAAACAAACCGGCCATCGGCCCAGCACCACCAAAACCATCAGTCTTATTTCCAGGGCCTTTCAAGAGCGCTGTGGAAACAAGACCACAACCTGTTTTTGGTGAAGCACTATCTGACGCCAAACTCCGAGCGTCTGCCTGATAAGACGGAGAGTAATTCGGCTGACTTGCCTGCACAGAGGCTTGAGCCTTCGCTTCTACAATAAGATTATAAGAGTTAATGCGAGCTGAAGTTGAAACTTTGCTCAGCAGACTAGGCACGTTGGTAGCCTTTGACATCATAATATCTTTAATTTGATAGCCCGTAAGAAAAGGGGCCTCGCGCATCGCTAGTGCTGCCATACCACTTACAAATGGAGTTGCCATGCTCGTGCCTGACATCGTTCCGAAGCGATTACTTGGAAGCGTGCTTAAAATCAAAACACCGGGGCTTCCAAGATGAACCGCCCGCGCTCCATAGTTTGAGAAGCTTGCCATGTAATCATAATCAGTCGTTGCAGCCACTGAAAGATTACTGGGAACATCGTAATTCGCAGGATACATTGCCACGTTGTCGTTGTTTTTACTATTGTTCCCAGCTGCAGTCGCAATGAAAATCCGATTCGAATAAGCAAAAGTTAGGGCCTCATGAAGGGAGCGGCTATAAGAGGATCCGCCCCAAGAGTTATTGATGACTCTTGCGCCGTTATTTACAGCATAGTAAATCGCACGAATCGCATTGGAGGTCGTTCCTGAGCCGTTCGCATCTAAGAACTTTAAAGGCATAATACGCATTTTTGCGGTTTCAGTAATCGGGTTTTCAAAAATATTCAAACTTGTGCCAACGATAATACCTGCTACGTGTGTCCCGTGCCCATCGTCATCAGCAAAATCCCCCGTGTTGTTAATAAAATTCCACCCATTTACGTCGTCAACATAACCATTATAGTCATCGTCGATTCCATTATTGGCAATCTCGCGAGTGTTGACCCATAAAGCATTTGAATTCACGAAAACCGGATGGTCTTTATCGAGCCCCGTATCTACGATGGCGACAACAGGTCGGTAAGAAGTTGAAGTTGACTCAATAGCCCAAGCATCAGAAACCTTCGTCGGAGCTGCTGACTGAGAGTAGCTTGTTGAAAACGCAGAAACCTGATCCAAGGCTTGAACTTCACCAGCCTGATAGACCTGGTCTGGAGCGCCTAAGCCTAACTGATCATTGAAGTCTGCTTTTTTAAAGATGTAATTCGGCTCTATATACTCAACATCGGGATCATTTGCCAACTCGTCTATATCCTGAGTAGCGCCGGCCCCACCCTTTAAAGAGATGTGATACATATTCATGCGCGGAAAAGAGCCCTTTAAGGAAATCTTGTTTTGCATCTTATTAAGGGCGCCGGAAGGTGCCGTCATTGTCTTAAATTTTACTATATACTCACCAGGGACTGCCTCCGGGCCTGAGGCTCCACTAGACTGGGCATTAGCCAAGGACAGACCAACAAAAAATACAAAAACCCACGTTAGCATTACAGAATGTTTATCCACTCATGCTCCCTTTGATAGTAAACATATCGGACGATGGTCCAGAAAAGTTTAGGGGCTAAAGTGTTCAATTTGAGAATCCATTGGAAAAGATAAAAAGTAATCCGAGGCCTGCTATTATTTTCTTAGTAACGCCCTAGGTTCGACTTAAAAGCGAAATTCTAAATTTGAGATTTTCAAGATTTAACAAGATTTAAACCGTCTAGGCCATTGTATGTCTCTTTTATATGTTCTATATGTTCTTTGAGGCCTTGACCTTCTTGATTCGAAAGGATGAATATCAAAGCATGTACAAAGCCAAACGACTGGTCACCTTTGCACTTCTTTTTGTCCTAAGCACACTCCTGCTTAAAGCCTTATTGCCTGCAACAGGTCACAACAACTGTAATGAGTTTGCCCATGTACATTGGTATAAATTCAATAAAATATCCAATAGTGCCTTAGACACAATTGCAACTAACTCTTACCACACAGACGGCGATGACTACGAAAACTGCCATGCTGCGCAATTTATTTTTAATACAATATTGAAACCCGTTCGCATTTTCTTATGGACTAATACTATACCAAAAATCACTTTCGAATTTCTTGCCAGACTTGAAAGCCATTTCAAGTCTCCAGATCTAGATCCACCACGAAGACCACCTCGTCACGCATAGCCTTTTTTCAGATACTATTTTCAAAATTTTAAAAAATTAAAAAGGAAGCTTTTATATGCGTATTCTGTTTATTTTATTTTGTATTTCTATCAGCGCATCTGCCTTTGCTGCGGATGCCAGCCTAAAAACTCCGAACATCAGTGCAAATACTTTGTTCCTTTATCAAAACTCAAATTTTCATAAAGAGAACATGGACCCCGCAAACCCGGACCAGAACCGAAATGGTTTCAACGTCCGAGAAGCCGAGTTGCAAATATATTCGGATGTTGATCCATACTCGCGTCTAAGCATGTTGCTCTCGATTCACCCCGAACTTGAAGGCGTCGGCACTAAAATTAACGAGAAGTGGGTACTAGAGCCAGAAGAGCTCTTTGTTGAGTCCATCAGTCTTCCAGATGTCTCACTCAAACTCGGAAAATTCAAAGCCTTCATGGGTAAGCATAATATGCTTCATACCCATGCCTACCCCTTTATTCAGGCTCCACTCGCAAGTCAAGCTCTGTTGGGAGACGAGGGCTTAAACGATGTCGGGCTTTCCGCCGCAGTCCTGATTCCAAGTTCATGGTTCAACGAACTCACCTTGCAAGCACTTCGTGGCGCAGGCGAAAATACCGAGTTCAGTTCGCCTTCACCAAGTAACGGCGTGGGGCTGGCCCACTGGAAAAATCTCCTCGATCTTTCCGATGCACTAACAATGGAATTCGGTTTTTCCTATGCGGCCGGTGGCAACTCTCTAAAGGGCACAACGGATCTTAATGGTGCGGATTTGACATTCAAGTGGCGCCCTATTGTAGGAGGTCTTTACCATTCTCTCATTTGGTCCACTGAATATTTGGCAAGAAACCAAACTCAGGCTGGAGTGACTAATGATGAAAAAGCAAGTGGAGTTATGAGTTTTATTCAATTTCAGTTCGCCGAAAGATGGGCGGCCCTCTATCGTTACGATAATTTAAAACTTGAAAATTCCTTCGATGCCGTAAATCTGCCCAATGGTCCGTCAGAAAGAAATTCGATTGCCTTGGCTTATATGCCATCCGAATTTTCTTCATACAAACTCGAATACAATGAACGCCATGGTGGAGTTCCTAGTGCTAGTGGTGCTGACACCGAAAAAACTATTTTTTTGCAAGCCAACTTCACTATCGGGTCCCATCCCGCTCACTCTTATTAAGGAAGAACTTATATGAAAAAAACAATTCTAATTTTACTACTATCTTTATTTGGCCTGCAGGCCTTTGCAAAAATTCATGTTGCGACTACAACCACGGACTTAGCTGCTGTGGTGAAAGAAGTCGGGCAAGACAAAGTTGATATTTTTGCAATAGCTAAGGGAACACAAGACCCGCATCAAATCGAAGCAAAACCTTCCTATATGATGAGGCTAAGATCTACTGACCTAGTAATAGCTCAAGGCCTTGAACTCGAATCAGCATGGATTGATCCTTTGATTCAAGGAGCACGTAATCCAAAGCTTACGACAAAAGGCGGACTCTTTGAGCTCGCAAGTGAGCTTGAGCCTATCGAAATTCCAAAAGGGAATATCTCACGAGCAGAAGGTGACGTGCATCCCGGAGGCAATCCCCATTTTCAACTCGATCCAATTCGCTTAGGAAAGGCCGCCCTGCTTATCGCTGACAAACTGTCAGAGTTCGATCCTGCACAAAAAGAATTTTTCCATAAAAACGCTGAGAAATTTCAAAAACACATGGAAGAGAAAACAAAAGAGTGGCAAGCCAGAATTAAAAAAACTGGTGTTACAGAGTTTGTAACCTACCATAAAACTTTTGCTTACTTTTGCGCGCGCTTCGAGATGGATTGCCAATTGCAACTAGAGCCCAAGCCGGGCATCCCTCCAACGGCAAGTCACTTGATGACAGTGATTGATCAAATGAAAAAAAGAAAAATACGCATCGTCTTGATTGAAAATCTTTATGAAGACTCCGTTGGAAATAAAATTAAAGCTGATATCCCAAATGCTCACATCGAGCGCGTCCCAGTCTCAGTCGGTGGAGAACCTGAGATTACCACCAACGAACAACTGATTGAACGTATTGTCAAAGCCATTGAAAAAGGGGCAAAATAAATGGAAGCATTCCAATTCCTTGCCGCTCCACTTGTTCTCGGTTTTTTACTTATCGGCATTCATGCTTATCTCGGGCTCCATGTCTTGGAGCGCGAGGTGATTTTTGTTGATATCAGCCTTTCCCAAGTGGCCGCCTTGGGGGGCGCAATCAGCCTATTTGTTGTCCACGAGGACAAGGCAGGCCTTATAGGTCTTGCTTTTTCCTTGGGCCTTTGCCTTCTCGTTGCCCTCTCACTAGCTCTCCTAAAGCGCTATGAAAAATCAACTTCACAAGAGGCACTTATCGGTATGACCTATGCCCTCGCTAGCGGAGCTTTGATTTTAGTAGCTGATAAACTTCCACACGGAGCAGAGCATCTGAAAGAGGCCTTAATCGGAAATATTCTTTTCATCACTTGGCCTCAAGTTTTTGAGACTTTCATTGTATATGTCATTATTGGTTATTTGCATTGGATTTTCAGGAAGCAATTCTGGCAAGCTTCCCGCGGCGAAGACGGCGTCTTCTGGTGGGACTTTTTATTTTACTTCTTATTTGGTATCGTCATCACCTTTTCCACCCGCCATGCCGGTGTCCTAGTTGTTTTCTCTATTCTCGTTGCGCCTGCAGCTTTATCATCGAGATATTTCACCACGCTTTCGTCCCGGCTCGTTTTTGCATGGCTCGTGGGCTCCGTCGGGATATCCCTCGCATTTGTTTTAAGCTATTTCTTGGATTTACCTTCTGGAGCCGCTGTGGTCTGCACTCTAACAAGCTTATTCTTCTTGGCTCTACTTCTTAGTATTGTCCAAAAAAGAATCCGCGTTCATCGGCACCTGCCTAAAGAAGCGACACTAGGGTCGGCATGAGCTTCAATACATTAGCGCTGACTGATGCGGAACTAGGAACGACTTCTGCAGACTTTTAGGAAAGCTCATTTCCACTTTTTTGTGAGGATTTCTAATGAAAAAATTTGTAACTGCTCAGGCTCTAATTTTGTTATCCTTTTTTTCAAATATCGCTTTTGCGGCCCCTTACTATCAAGGTATTGGCTGCAATGCGGATGGGACAAGCTGCCTTCTTGGAGTGCCCACCCACCGAGTCACTGTTTGGTACGAAACTGGAAAAAAAAATGACCTTGGAGAACAATGTGAAAACTTTATTGCACGCACAACTCAACGAGTACAGGCCTTAAAAGCAGCTCTTGGGGATGTCGTTGATCTTCAATATAAAAATTTTAGCGCGGCTGAAGTTACTGACTCTGCCACTGGTATTAAAAGCAATATCGAATGTTCAGTCCAAATTCACTCAGAAAATGCGAACCTACTTCTAAAAGATCAATTGGGAAAACGACACTTCTGGACCTGCAAAGACAAAAGCCAGCCGGGAGTTTGCCGTACCGAGCAATCCACTTGCGATCAAGATCTTGCCGAGGCATTGAAAGACCCGACTCTACTTCAAGCCAAAGTTGTGATCAGCGGATCAGTTCTTCAAGGTGTGATTTGTCAGGTCTCTGGGATTCGGGCCTCTTTAAAACAATAGACAGTCCTCACCTCAGAGTCTTCTCATAACTTCCTAGTAATAATAAAGTAGACGCCCTTCCAGGCGTCGAATTGATTGATCGTCAGCTCCTGTCATGCGAAGGCTCAGGCTCTGATTCATGCTCCAGTTGATGCCAAGAGAGCTTTGTCTAAACTCTGAATTCATCCCTTTATAGTCATAGCGATAGTATGTCTCCGCCATCAATGCAAAGGCATCGCGATTCCAGCGCAGGGATAGTCCTGGCCCGGCCCCAATCCTCCAAGTGTTTCCTTGAAAGTCAGAACTTGTTTGTGTTGTGACGCGAATCCAGAAACTTAGATCCAAATCAGACCACAATGCTTTGCTGACACCAGAGCCCCCGCTAAGCTCCGTCCACCGACAAAGACCAGAGCAATTATTTTCATAACCTCGCTCTACTGAAAACTTTAAACGCCAAGACACACCGTGATTAAAATCGTCTTGGGAAGACAATGAAACCACCTCATACAAAATCGCTCGATCCAGGGCGAGTTCATTGGACTCCGGATTCAGTGATAATCCCAGATATCCCATAGTGATTTCAGCCGTTGGAGGATAGCCTGATTTTGCATCCAAAAGATCGTGCAAAGCTTCCTTCACGTCTAGCAAATAGTACTTGTCTTTATTCCACTCGCGGTAACCGAGACCCCAGCGACGTGAACCTTGGGCATCATGTGGAGCCTCACTCCAGGGTTCTGGAACTTTCAAAGGCTCCGAAGCTCCGCCCAACTCGGCTCGGGAAATTAAAATTTCTTTTTTAAAAAAATATTTCCCTTCTTTTTTTAGAATCTCTTTCGGATAGCGGTAATCTAAATAGTCTATGGCCGCATCCAGACTCTCACGCTTTTCAGGAGCATTCAGTCCATGAGTCAGATTTAAAATGGACTCATCCCTTGCAAAACCTCTCATGCGCTTTTTTGCCAAATCCGTCAGCCCACGATAACGCTGCTCAAAGGTCGCACGCACCGAAGGACGATAATGAATACGTCCAACCAAGCCCGGTTGTTGAAAAATAGTCTGGACAGTGTCTGCGGGCATAACCTGAGACTTTAAATGCTCCGTCAACTCAAGACTGGGTCTTGCGACTTCTAAAATAGAGAGAATACGATAAGAGCAATTTTCAGTAAAATAGTGATAATTGAAATTAACATCGAGAAGTTCCCATATGTAAGCAATAACCATCTCGACTTCTTCAGAATTAAACGTGAGATCGTATTCCCACAAATCACGGGATTCGAAGTCATTGTATTCGCGTACCTTGTAATAATAAGGATTTATATCGAAAGTCCCTGGCATCATCCCGGAAACTCCAAGAAAAGAATACACGAAGGGGTTATCAGAAACCTTCACGGCTGCATAACCTACACCATAGTCTGCAAGCTCATATCGTTCGCCATCTTTTGCTGATGGGGCTTTATTTATTCTCAAAAAAGTGTGACCAAATGCCGAAGCTGGATTGTTCAAATAATAAGATGAAAACACATAGGTCAATGACTGGGGCTGCAGGATTTCTTTGAAGCGCTCAAAGCGCTCGCACTTCGGACTCGGGAACTTTACGCCTGCCTTCTTCTCGAGCCAAAGCTTTCTGGCCGGAAATACACAAGCAACGGGATCCTCAAAATTGCCGTCTCGTGAGTGAATTTTCATTTTATTTTCTTGAAGCGCAGACAGCGTGGCCTGCAGCTCAAGATCGGGGTGAGTTCTACCTTCGGGAGAAAGAAAAAATTTCGCAGATTCCCCCGAGCTCTTATAGCCACCAAAAAAATTATGCTGATACTGAACCAATCGCAACCAAAGACGATCATCGGCCCAGTGTTCTTGTTTCGCACGATCAAGGAGCTCAGAACTTACTGCCGCTGCGACCTGCTCTGATCCAATCATGAGCACCAAAAGAAAAAACCCCACAATCGTGGGGCTTTTTTTGATATTTTGAAAAATCTTTAGCCTTGGCAAGACTGAGCCATAGCAACAATTTTTTCAGATGAGTTCATGCCAGGAGCATATATTTCTTTATAGTTTTTTTGAAGAGCACTGCTAAATTGTGTGCCACAACCCAACATGTTATTTAATGTATTCAAAGCCTCACCTTGACCACGAGCAATGTCGTTTTCAAGTGCAACTGCATTTGATTGAATGAATGTGTTGATTTCTGCTTTAGCGAAAAGACCATGACCACAGTTTGAAGTTCCGGAAGTGATACCAAATGTCTGCACACCAGTTCCGTTTATAGTT
The DNA here is from genome assembly GCA_031370005.1 of Bdellovibrionales bacterium. Classification (GTDB taxonomy): domain Bacteria; phylum Bdellovibrionota; class Bdellovibrionia; order Bdellovibrionales; family Bdellovibrionaceae; genus JACMRP01. Next base: position 31,364 of record JANMPT010000094.1, read on the forward strand.
GCAGCAAGAACCTGAACCACACCTTCTTGATTTCCAAAAACCATAGACCCCAGACCACAGCCAGCAACTCCATAAGAGCCATTACCCTTCATACTGCCCGTATTAGCAGCATTTGCTGAAGCCACACAACCAAAAGCAGCAAGAACAACGATGAGAGCTTTCATTTTATCCCCTTTTAATAATAATTCGACTTCATTGTCGAAGTTTTGTAAGGAATAAAAAGTATGTCGAAAGTGAAAGACAAAATCAAGGTCACACTGCGCACGGCCAGTGTGACAATTTCATCCAATGGGGCCTATTGGTTAGAATGGACTCCGAAGCCAACCCTTCCAGTGATTGCGTAGTAACCGCCTTGGCTTTTCGAAGCAACGCATCGCCGGGCGAATGGGGGGCTCCATTTCTAAGTCTTCGACGCAAGCCATGATCTTATCATGCATGCGATCGTAATATGCTTGGTTGTTCGGAAGTTGTACGTCCTCAAGTACTCCTCCCAGTAGTTGTTTCTTTCTCATCCCTCAGCCTCCACAAATTGATTGGTTTCGCCCAAAAAACCTCCGACTTCTTCGGTCCAGTTTTTCAGGTCTTGTTGCTCTTCGAATACCTCGCGAAGTTTCATCAGTGCATGACGATAGTTCGCTTTTGCAGTGTCATATGGGCAACCCATGATCTCGGCAATCTCCTTGAAACTGAGATCTTCGTAAACCCGAAGCACCAGGGCTGTTCTCTGCCTATCAGGAAGTTTATCAACCTCTTCTTGCAGAATTTCTGCAATCGCACCATGAACCATTCCGCTTTCAGCTTCAGCGCCCACTGCGAGTTGCACGCTCTCGATGTCGATCATGTTTTTACGAGAATCGCGGATTCGGTTGCGTGCACTATTCACTGCTATCTGAAAAAGCCAACTCTTAAAACTCGCTCTTCCTTCAAAGCTATGAAGCTTCTCATAAGCTTTGATAAAACTTTCCTGCACCACATCCTCCGCCGTACCGAGATCTTTTACAAATCTCAGACTCATTCTCAGAAGTCCTTTCTGATGTCGCTTAACAAGTTCAGAAAAAGATCGTCTGTTTCCAGCCTTCACTTCATCCACTAGCTCAAGATCTGTTCTCAAAAGATCCCGCAACATAGTATAGACTCACTTTCTAGGAGTTTCGGTTAAAGGGAGACCTCCCCCTTGTGACTCCATGCTAATACTTTGTGCAATAGTAGTGCCGAACGCCGTGGTGCCACAGTGACTCTAAATACATGAAATTATTTATTTTTTAAATATTTATTAGACCATGCATAAGAGTTTCTTATGCATAAAAAATTAGTACTTTTAAATTACAATTTCGGAATTTATTTTCGGGTTCGGGCGCAATCTTTAACTGCTTTTTCGAAATTTGAATAAGTTAACTGCTTGGCTTGCATGTGGTTGATAGCGCAATTAATCGTGGTTTGCGAATACTCTTCGCAGTATTTATCAGCTTTGTACTTATGACTGTCCCACCAAACTTTAATTTTAAGATCGGCGGCGCACTCACTCACCGTACGCTGATCATTGCCCTGCTGAGCAAAACAACTCAATGATATAAAAAAGCACACTAGAGCCACAAAACTTTTCATTTTCTCTCCCGACCTTTACACGACGCATCCGAAAAAGGTACGGCGTACCTATTGGGCGATGGTGACGCGGTTGCGGCCTGCTTGCTTGGAAGTGTACATTGCCTTATCGGCGCGATCAAAGATCTCCGGCCAATCAGTGTCATTCGTGCTTTTTGTCACAACTCCAAGCGAGATAGTCACTGGAATCACTTTGTTTTCATACACAAAAACATGTGTCTCTATGGTTTGTCGAATTCGTTCTGCGATTTCGCTGACCATTTTCGCCGTGCCACCGGATAGGATCAAAACAAACTCTTCACCACCGTAACGGGCAAAGTAGTCATTTGAACGAATCAATTTTGAGCTCACGATATTACCGAGTTCCTTCAAAACAAAATCTCCAGCCGGATGTCCGTAGCTGTCATTAATCTTCTTAAAGTGATCAATATCAAAAATGATAACACTCATCTCCTCATTGAGGAGCTCCGAGCGCTTTACCGCCTCTGGACCCTTCTCAAGCAGAGAACCTTTGCTATGAGCGCCAGTCAAGGCATCTCTATTCGCCTTTTCATACATAGTCTGATTTGTCAGTGCTTCGATATTGCCCTTTTCCAAAAATTTGAAAATAACGTTTCCAGTTTTTATTTGGTCATTATTTTTCAACTTGCATGGAGCCAAAGGCGGCAAGGCATTGCCATTCACGATGGTTTTATTTGTAGAACCCAAGTCAATAATAGAAACTTCTGCGCCAACCACCGCGAACTTCGCGTGCGAACGGCTCAAACTTTTATCATCAATATACACCTGTGTTTCAACCGAACGACCAATCACAATATCATTAGAAGAGATAGGATACTGCTTACCCACGTAGCCCGGAGGCCCAATAAGTATTACAACAACGGGCGGAGCTCCATCAGCAGCCTGGATACGCCCTTTGAATGTGTCTGAGCTCACTACACTCGTTTTTTCTGATACATCTTTTACTTCATCATCATGATTTGCCATCGCATTTCATTATAAATCTTCAGTGACTTTGATTACAATCAAGCAATGACCAAGATTTCTTTAGCTGGTCTCTTGCCCAGCCTGACCTAAAGCTGGGCCCCTGTTCTAAATAAATTAAGAAACAGCAACGTCCTCTTCAATACGGTGATAGCCCCGCCATTCTTTCAGTCGGCCTCGCGGACGCCCTCCGTCTTCTGGATATTCAATTAGGACATAGGTCAACTTTGTGATTTTCCCTAAAGATACAATATCTAGAGACGTCAACTCAGTCCAAGTCCCCGTATTGAAATACTCCTTATCCGTAGACCATTGACGGTACTGATAAACATGTGTGTGGCCAAAGATCACTGTATGAATACGCTCATCACCCAAGACGCGACGAGCAGCCTCACTCAGATCCGGAAAAACAGCACTTTCCAAAATCACTTGTAAAATACGTTTAAGTGGCCAATTCCGGCGAGGGTCCTTCACAATCAAAGTTCTGCTAAAATATACAATCAAAGAAAAAAATGACTTAACAAGCATTCGAGTCTCATTAAAAATGGCCCACTTTATCATTTTTGAAAATGGCCGAATCTTATCAACATGTGGATATTTTTGTTTTACCTTGAGCACGAGCTCAACGAAAAAATGTGAGCCAAACGGAAGATTCAAAATCGGCTCTGGCAAATCTTTTTTCAGAAAAAACTTTTTAGGATCCATGCGATTGGCTGCCTCATGCATATGACCATGCTCAATGTGGACGCCATCAAAAAAATAGACGATATTTTTAAAGCGAATAGGTGAACCCACCACTTGATTGAGGTAAGCGCGGCAAGCTGGCCATAGCATCGACTGATCATGGTTACCAACAATATAAGTTATGGAATTTCCAGGCTTCCCTGCAAAATCCTCCATTGCTCTAAAAACTTTCACATGCCCCTTAACAATAGACTTAATGACATCAAGAGCCACTGCCTCGGTAATAACTGTCAAAAAATGGCCCTTGTAGTCGACCTGCAAACAATTGAGAAAATCACCGTTAATAATCAACTCAACTTCATAGTCACGATAAATTCCAGAGGAATAGTAATGAATAAACTCAACAAGTTTTTCAGAGTAATAAAATTCCTCAAGAGAGTTGCTGCCGCCGTTTTCCAGAATACGACCTTTGCCAAGGTGCAAATCACTTATGACAACCTTGATTTTTTTAACCGCAAGCGAAGCTTCAACGGAGGTGACTTGTTCCATGTCTATTCAGCTTTCTTTAAAGGAACGATGTTCTCCTCTTTAACCTCTAAGTTACTCAAAGCCAAACGCAAGGCGCGTACAGTACGCTTAAACTGCTCTTGATTGAGCTCAATCGTCTTGTTGAGCTCGAGAACCTTTGTACGATAATTATCAAGCTCATTTTGGAGATGATCAATTTTTCTCTTAAGCTCAAGAATATTCTCATCCTTAGCCCTAAGCAGAGCGGTTTTCTCAGCCTTGACTAATTCAAGACGATTTTCCAACTCCCTTTCGCGGACACGGATCTTCTTGAAGTCAGATTTCAAACGAATCTCGAGCTCTTCAATCTTTAGTCGTGCCTTAGAAACCTCTGTCTCTTTATACTGCAAAGTTCCTTTGATGATAACTAGTTCATTTTGAAACGAGTCTGAAACTTCTTGCTTGTCTTTTTCTAGGGCAAAAACCCTAGAGGTCAACTCTTCAGCTCGATTGCGAATAATCTCACCTGCTGAGGCAAGCTCTTCATTTTCTTGACGGTACTTTTCTACTTCCTTTTCTAGTTCTAAAATTCTTTGTTGCGCAAGCTTAAGACTTTCAGACTGGGCAAGCGTCGCATCACTGGATGCGTAAATACTGCCGCCTCCCCCTGTTGCTGGTCGAGAATCACGCAAAGAGCCGAAACTGACTTTAGCTGAAATATTTTTTTGCTGCTGAGGCTGACGGTTGGCAAAACCCTCAACAGCAATCGTTTTCTCAGCATCATGCTCACGATCTGAATTTTCAGAAGAGTCAAAACCGGCCGCTCGGCCTTGATAATTTTGGATATCCATCGTCTTGTCATCATACCCAGAATCAGAATCATCAATATCATCAGAATCTTCTTCTAACATAGACGGCACAAGGGAGGACTCCACCGCCTCAGCGGAAGATTCTTCCCTATTTGTTAAGGCTTGGTTTGAAGCTTGATCAAGTTCGCCAGAGTGCTTAGGGCCGTCAGGTGCGCTTGGCTCTTTCAATTGCTGCCACAGACCTTCAACAGCAGAGTTCTGCTCTTGAACTCGGCTTTCCTCTCCATTGAAGCCCACAAGAAAGTCCTCAACATTATTCTTTACTCCAGTTTTTTCATCATCCAAAAACAGATCGGCTACAGCATTTTTTCTACGCTGCGTGGGCTGGTCACTGATCTCTTGTACATCGTTAATCAACGACTCGATCAGGTCATCTTTAGGTGTCTGTCTCTTCTTTTTCTTAGCCATGACTTGAGATAAGTATCGGAAAATATAAGGCGTTTCTTTAAGAAAAGAGGCCTCCGCTCGGCTAAAATCAGGCTTTAGTCTAGTGTGTGTTCTCGGATTGAGACATGAAGACGCCTTAGGGCGTCTTTCTAGACTGTGATTATTTTTTGGTACTCGACCATACGTTTTTTGAGATCCTCGAGCGTTGTTTTTGCAAGAGCTTTCACGCTAAAATCTTGGATTGTGTGACTCGCAAGGATACTGCCAAAAATGCAAGCCTGCTTCATATCTTTGATCGTTGGCTTGCCTGGGCGACTTGCTAGATAGCCAAAAAATCCCCCCGCAAAGGTGTCGCCAGCTCCTGTTGGGTCCGTTACTTTTGCGATTGGAAAGGCTGGAAGCACGAAGTAGCCTCCTTCTTGTGAGTACATAATGAAGCCATATTCACCGCGTTTAATGACAACGGCCTTTGGTCCCAATTCAATAATTTTTGCCGCGGCAGCAATCGCGTTTTCAGCTCCAGTAAGCATTTCTGCTTCTATTTCATTGATCAAAACCACATCTACCTTTTTAAGAACCTTTAATAGATCTGAATTCGCGATATCGATCCACAGGTTCATCGTGTCCATTCCAACAAATTGTGGGTTTTTGACTTGATTCAAAACTTCCAATTGCAGAGCCGGAACGATATTTGCGAGAAAAACAAAAGAAGAGTTTTTATAGCTCTCAGGCAACTTTGGATTAAAATGCTCAAATACATTGAGTTCCGTCCTCAAAGTTTTGGCTTCGTTCATATCCCCTTCGTATTTACCTTCCCAATGGAAAGTCTTGCCAGATACTTTCTCAAGACCCTCAAGATCTACGCCGCGAGATTGTAAAAGTTTGTAATCAGACTCTTCATAGTCCTCGCCCACAACGCCGACAACACGGACTTTCGCAAATAAGCTTGCCGCTAAAGAAAAATAATTAGCCGAGCCACCCAACGCGCGATCAACTCGTCCTGAGGGCGTTTCAATACTATCATAGGCAAGGCTGCCCACTACTAAAATGTCGCTCATTTTGACCCCCAATTTTTGAGTTAGAAATATCCATAGTTTCAGGCCTATCTTTAATCGTCGTCAACTGTCCACAAGCCGCGTAAATATCCCGACCCATCGTCCTTCTTAAAAGAACATGTGCTCCGAGTCTAATTAGCTCAGTATGGAACTTAGCAATCTGTTCATCCGAAGGGCGCTCGAAGCCCGAACCTGGATGCTCGTTAAAAGGAATAATATTAATCTTGCTTGGAACGTCCCTCAGGATTTTTACCAGCTCCTTGGCATGCTCCATTTGATCCGTCACATTTTTTAATAAAACATACTCAAAAGTAATTTTATCCTTTGTTACGCGACAAAACTCACGGCATGCATCAAGAAGTTCTTTAATTGGATATTTTTTATTGATTGGCATCACACGAGAACGGATCTCATCATTCGGACCATTCAAACTGACTGCCAAACGGACACGTGCATCAGACACGAGTTTGATCTGAGGAATAAGGCCCGAGGTCGAAACTGTAATCTTTCGACGAGAAAGCATCATTCCCCATGGGCTCTGCAAAACCTCAATGGATTTAAATACTGCTTCTGGATTGTCTAGTGGCTCACCCATTCCCATGAACACGATATTAGAAATACGCTGCCCTTCATCCAAACGATCATGCACTTGCATGAATTGCCCGACGATCTCTTCTGCCGTCAAACGACGTTTGAGCTTTTGTTTTCCAGTAAAGCAGAATTTGCATGCCATATTGCAACCCACTTCAGAAGAAATACAAAGTGTCAGGCGACCGTCAGAGGGGATCAAAACCGCCTCCACGCTGTTGCCACTTTTCATATCAAAAAGAAACTTCTGCGTACCATCAATAGATTTGAGATGTTTTAAAACTGGCGGCAATTCAAAACTTAACTTATCCGGAATTTCTGCCCGGAAAGTTTTTGAAAGATTTGTCATCTTCTCAACATCAGTTATACGCTGCTCATAGACCCACTTAAAAATCTGTTGTGCACGAAACTGTTCTTTACCTAGACCCTTTAAAAAAGTCTTCATATCTTCCAGGGTCAATGAGTAGAAATTGACTTTACCCTGAGGCGTGGTGGTCTCTATATATCTAGGCTCGGTTGCGGATACCTCCGCATCATATGCAGTAAACATACAGGGCACTCCTTCTTGCTTATTACAGCATTTTCAAAAAGGTCTTTAAGTCAGTTCTCCAAGAGATCGGACCCTACAATAGGTTAGACAGAATATCCAGTGTTTGAATCAAATACCTAAAACACTTTTAATTTTTACAATACGCCCTAGGAGTGGACGGTCTCAATATACTCCTTAAGCTCAGGAAGCTCGCAGGGAACGCAACCGATTTTGCCAACAACAACTCCGGCTGCAAAATTTGCGATAGTGCATGCTTTAACAAGAGGCAAATGAGCGGCCACTCCCAAGGAAAGGGCTGCCACCACGGTGTCCCCGGCCCCTGTTACGTCAAATACCTTGCGAGCAAACGTGGGAACCTCATCAATCTTATCGCCAGAAAAAATTGTCATGCCCTCTTTGCCACGGGTCAAAACCACCTCTTTGGCCCCTATTTTTTTCTGAAGAGCACGACCCACTTCAAGGACTTTGTTTGGGTTTTCACGAAGTTCATCAAATTTAAGGCCCGAAATCTCCACTGCTTCATCATAGTTTGGCTTAATAATATCTACGCCGAAATAGAACTCTCCCAAGTTTGATCGATGTGGATCTGCGAGCAATTTTTTATGATGTTTTTTGCAAATCTCAACGGTTAATTTTACCAGGTTCTGGGAGATAACGCCTTTTGCATAATCTTGAAGAATAACAACGTCAGCCTCATCAATCACCTCTTGGATGCGATGAATAACTTTGGTTTCTGTTTCCGCAGAAAGATATTTTCTCATTTCGTAGTCCACACGAACAATATGATGTGGGCCTGTCATAATACGCATTTTACGCGTGGTTGGGCGGCGATCCGAATGAACCATATAATCCCAGGAAACCTTGGCCTTGCGACAGATCTCCTGAAGTGTGGCGGCGCCAATATCGCGGCCCGCTACTCCTACCATCAGAGGAATCCCGCCAAGACTCGCTACATTTTGAGCCACATTGGCCGCCAGACCCAAGCGTTTGTCTTCCTCAGTCACTTCCACCACCGGCACCGGAGCTTCAGGGCTGATTCTTCGAACCTCACCCATCACGTATTCATCAAGTCCCACGTCACCTATGATAAGGACTTTCTTGTCCTTGAAACTATTCAAGGTCTGAATCAGATCCAGGCGCTGTTCCATACCAATATTCATCGCTCGACTCCCTAGCAGCTAGTAGAAATTCCAGTTTTAAACCGATTACTTAAAAGTAAGCCATACTTTTAAGTGCGGCGATGTGCCTAACGCTCTGGGTTTAATTGTACAGACCTTTGCTGAGATCTTGTGTTTCTACTCCTAGAACCACTGAGTCAAATTGTTTTTGTCAGTAGACTCTGAGTTTTTACTTCATTAGGATGTGTCCAGTGATTTTAAGGAGTTAGATCAAATGGAATTTCCCAAATCAGAAGCACATTTAGACGGTCCTTTGTTCAAAAATGCCCTTCAAACCATCGAAGAAGCGGCCAAACTGATCAACTGTGATCCCAATGTTTTAGAGCGCTTAAAAAAACCTCGTCGTTGTGTGACTGTAAGTATTCCAGTGCGCATGGATGATTACTCTGTAAAAGTTTTCACAGGCTACCGCGTTCAATACAATGCAACTCTAGGTCCTTACAAGGGTGGCATCCGTTTTCACCAAAATGTTGATCTGCCTGAGGTCGTAGGCCTTGCTGCCCTGATGACATTTAAGAACTCCGTTCTCGGTTTGCCTCTTGGCGGAGCTAAGGGCGGAGTTTGCGTAGATCCAAATCAAATTTCTCGCACTGAAAAACAAAATCTTACTCGTCGTTATGCTTCTGAAATTTCTAGTTTTATTGGCCCCACAAAAGATATCCCTGCTCCCGATGTAGGAACAGATCCACAAACGATGGCCTGGTTTATGGATACCTACTCGCAAGAACAAGGTGGCTACGCCCAACCAGGCGTCGTTACTGGCAAACCTGTAGAGATCGGCGGATCTTTGGGGCGCAACCATGCAACAGGCTTGGGCGTAGTTTATGTTGCAGAGAAGTCCTTTGAAAAAATGGGCCTAAAAATGGAAGGTTCAACAATTGCCATTCAAGGCTTCGGAAATGTGGGCTCATTTGCTGCTCTTTTCTCTCATCAGCGCGGCGCTAAAGTTGTTGCGATTAGCGATGTCAGCGGTGGGATCTTCAATGGCGATGGCTTGAATATTCCTGAAATTATGGAATATATCAAAACCAATAAGGTTTTAAAGGGCTATCCGAAAGCGACTGCAATTAATAATGAAGAGCTGTTGATGCTCAAAGTTGATGCTCTTTTTCCCTGCGCTCTTGAAGGACAAATTGACGTTCACAATGCGGAGAATGTTAAAGCAAAAATCATCATTGAGGGCGCGAACGGACCGGTCTCTGCAAATGCGACAAAAATCCTTCACAAGCGTGGTGTATTCATTACTCCAGATGTTATCGCCAATGGTGGCGGCGTGATTGTTTCTTACTTCGAATGGGTTCAGGATATAATGTCCTTGTTCTGGGACGAAGAGGAAGTAAACAATCGTTTAAAAATGATCATTCATCGAGCCTTCGATGTGGGTTTCAAATTCCACCAGGAAAAAAACATAGATATGCGTTCCGCAGCTATGGCAGTTTCTGTACAGCGCCTTGAAAAAGCGATGTTGCTAAGAGGCTTGTATCCTAGATAAGCTTATGCCATGAAACCGTGGCTATTCATCCCGCCACAATGGGCCCATGATCTAGGCCCATTTGGCTTAAAGCTCTACAGTCTTTTTCACTCAGGCCCCACCCCAGCCTGGAATAGCTTTACATGGAATAATTTGATTTTTAAAAACCCGCTGGGACTTGCTGGCGGGGTGGATAAAAATGCTGAAAGTTTAAAGGAATGGTGGGCTCTTGGAGCCGGCTTTGTGGAGGTCGGCACAGTCACCCCACAACCTCAGAATGCAAATCCCGGCAAGATTATGGATCGTGACCTCGAAAGAAAAGCACTCTGGAACCAAATGGGCTTTCCAAGCCACGGTGCAGATGAGGTCTTTTACAATCTTCGAGCTCATGATTATAGGCCGACTCCAGTCTTTGTAAACATCGGTAAGAATCGCGATACTGCCAATACAGAGGCCGTAAATGATTATCTGTTTTTGATAAATCGCCTAAAAACTCAAGCCGATGTTTTTGTCATCAATATCAGCAGCCCCAACACCAAAGGGCTTCGTGACCTGCAGAACAAAGATGCTTTAATCAAGCTTTTAGACCCTCTTGTTAAAACGTCCCACCAGGACACCAATAAACCAATTTTACTTAAACTCAGCCCAGACCTAACTGACGAAGGTCTTGAAGAAGCCCTAAATGTCGCTGTAGATCTGGGTATTGATGGCTTTGTCCTCACAAATACGACGCTTTCACGTCCTCCTGGAGTCAACTTCCCCTCCGAGGGCGGACTTTCAGGCGCTCCTTTAGGTCAACTTTCCTGTCAAATACTACAAAAAAGTTTACAAATCCTTGGAAAACATCGCCCTGGAAAACTAATAGTTAGTGTTGGGGGAGCTATGACCCCTGAAGATGCCTTTGAAAGGTTGCAAATGGGCGCAGATCTTGTTGAAATTTACTCTGCGCTTATTTTTGGGGGGCCCGGTTTTTTCCGTGATGCCGCTGGTAAATACTCTAGGTAGGGTTCATGGCAGAGGATAATGAAAAAACACGAAAAATAAAAACTCGCAGAGGACATTGGATTCCTGTGGTCGCTGGCTTTCTAAAAAAAGACGGCAAGATTCTCGTAGGTCAAAGGCCCGAGAACAACTCCTTACCTGGCCAATGGGAGTTCCCTGGCGGAAAAATTGAACAAGGAGAAACTCCAGAACAAGCCTTAGTTCGCGAACTCCAAGAAGAGCTTGGTATAGACGTCGAGGTCGGTGATCTGAAGCTAGCCTGTACCCACTCCTACGGAGAGGTGGGCATTTTAATTCTATTTTTTGAAATCCTCTTCTGGAAGGGCCAGCCCAAAGCCCAGCATCATATGATGCTTGAATGGATTCACCCGGAGGAATTGAAACACAGAAATATACCAGAAGCGAATCGAAAAATCTTGGATCGAATTTACAAGGCCTTAGGATTAGAATGGCGAAAATAATTTTAGTGACTGAGAAAGTCAACTCCACCTCTTGGCCCTTGGCTTTATCGCTGAGAGCCCAACAGCACGAAGTGATCTTTCTTACAAGCTATGGCGAAGAGGCCAGCAATGCAGATGGCATCCGCTTCATGGCTTACTTCAAAAAATGGTCCTTCTTAGAAGGTCTTCGCATTTTACCTATGCTTTTCTCCTACGAGCCTCAAGTTTTACATATCATTCTTGATCAAACCCCTTTGAAAGGGGCCCATGCAGTTCTTGCGAGCTATGCGAAGTCGCATCCTCTAATGGTATTAACGACTTCACTTCTCCAGTTTGAAAAACGGTTGCGCGTTGGAAGCCCGACTCGCTTGCTTCTTCAAGAGAGTGATATTGTCACCTGTCCCTCAATTGACTCACTGGCAAAACTTCGCGGCTTGAGTGTGCGTTCGAAAAAACAAGGTCGCGGTATTTTACCGCCGGCATTAGATCTCTATGAAAGCACTTTATTGGACGAGTCCAGCCACGAAGATCACGAAACTGAAATAGCCGTCGAAGAAAACTGGTCCCAATATCTTCATGAAGAGCCCTTCTTCGTCGTCCCCTGTTTTGAAAAATGTTTCTCTGAAAATTCGCCTTTTTTCCATCGCGTGGCGCGTATCGCAGAAACACGTTTTGTTGTGTTGCTGGGATCAAATCAAAACTGGCCCCTGCGCAATCGCAAATTTTTTGAGCAATGGATGGAAACTCAGGGATTGAAAGATCGCTGGATGTTCTCCGGCGCACTTTCCCACTCTCTAGAAAAAGAACTTATGAAGCAAACTCAAAGCTTAATCCTTGCTGGAATTAAATTAAGCCCGCAAGCGATTTCCCAGTTTTATCTGAAAGCCATTCAATGCAATACCCCCTTAACCCTGGATTCAAAGCAGGCCAGCACTCATGCACATTTATGGCAAAAAAACGTAAATTGCTGGATTCTTAATCATGAATCTTTAAACAGGGAGTTTGTCTCTTTTCTAATGAAAGAAAATTTTAGGCCACCAGAAAGTCTGCAGGACAAACTCAGCGAAGATCGTCATCTTACAGATACTCCGCTGAATGAGCTCAATCGTCTTTACACACGAGCCTTGGCACAGTTAAAGTAATCACATGTCGAAGAAAAAAACTTTGCCGGATTCATTGAATATCTGCTTGGTAAGCAATCGCTTCCAGATTCTCAGCCGCTCCACTGATAGCGGTTTTTTGTGGCCTATTGCCCGAGGCCTTTCGAAGCAAGGCCACAAAGTAACTGTGATTTCAACAAAAAGCCCCATTGGTAAAGCTGAGATCAATCGTGACGGAGTCAGAACATACTATCTACAAGAAGGAGCAAGCCAATTTAAAAATCTCAGATTTGAAGAGGCTGTTTTACAAAAATTTACGGCGCTTCATAAACAGGAACCCTTTCACATTCTACACAGCCTTGATAATTCGGGTCGACGGATTGCTCGCAATAAAAAAGATTTTAATATTGCTGTTGCCTATGATGTTGAGGCCACGCAAATGTCCCAGCTTTTTTCAATCTTAGGAATGAGTCAGGAAACTCTTGGAAGTCTGATCACCACCGCCCTTGCAGTAACTTATAAATTCCTCACAACTTTTTTCGGCACTGACCGTAAATTATTAAAAACTGCTGATGGTATTTTTGTAAACAATCCCCAACAGCGAATTATTTTAGAACGATACTATTTATACCCGGATTTCCATATCTATACAGTCCCATATGGAATGGAGCTTGGAGACCTTTCCCCAAAAGAAGACTCTTACGTGTACCGTAAAAAGTGGAACCTCTCTTCCAACGCCCACGTGGTTGTCACGATTTCAGATATGACCGAGATTCGCGAGCTTCAAAACTTGTTACGTTCTTTTGAAAAAGTCGCCATTAAGAAACCAAATGCTTATCTGATTGTCGTTGGAAATGGTCCATATTTTAAACAGATCGAATTTGAAATGCTAAACCTGGCGCTCGGCAATAGAGTCATTCTTCCGGGAGCATTGAACTCCAGAGATTTAATCGAGTTCATTTTGATGGCTGACGTATATGTAGATATGAGTTCTCGATCCACAGGATTTGAAGCTAGCTTAATCGAAGCAATGGCTCAGAAAAAGGTTATTATCGGTTCTGAAGTTAGTCCGATTGCCAATGTGGTTGAAGACGGTGTCGATGGGTTTCTGCTTCGCCCAGCGGATATCGAATCCTTGGCGAATTTACTGATTGAGATTTTTTCTGGTACTTTGCTTACTGAGGAAATCGGCGACAAAGCCCGCCAAAAAGTCATTGATCTCTTTGATACTCAGAAAATGATCCGTTCAGTCCTGGACGCCTATCGAAAAATTCTCTTAAATACTGGTATGTATTAGCTAAATCAGCTCTTCCTGCGTTGAGCCATGAGGGTTTTTCACTAGTCAGGGCCTTTCGAATCTGTATAATTGGTTCCATGACAAAAGCGGATCTAATCAATCTAATTGCTGAAAAAGCAGGCATCACTCGCGTAAAAGCGGAAACTGTTGTAAACACTATTTTTGACTCAATGGTGGAAGCACTTATGCGCGATGACCGTATTGAGATTCGCGGCTTTGGTTCATTTGTGAATCGCCAGTATGATGCATATAAGGGTCGCAACCCACGTACAGGTGAAGTGATTAATGTTGAGGAAAAAAAATTACCCTTCTTCAAGGTCGGAAAAGAACTTAAAGAAGATATCAACAAGGGCCCCGCTAAAAAACAATCAAATCCACAGTCTTAGTGACGCTTAAGAAGGGCTACGTAGAAACCATCGAAGCCTTCTTTATCAGGCCGAAGATGGATTTCTTTTTCAAGCGACCAATCCGCACCCTTCTCCTTTAAAAACTTTGCGACTTGTTTTTCATTTTCTGAAGGCAGAATGCTGCAAGTTGAATATACCATCTGCCCACCCTTTTTAATCATTTGAGAATACGTCGTCAAAATTTGATACTGCACTTTTTGCAGTTCTTCGATGTCTTGGATATTCAGGCGCCACTTTGCATCCGGATTGCGGCGCAAAACACCCAAACCAGAACACGGAACATCGAGCAAAAGACGATCTGCTTGCTCTTTATTACGTTTAATCACCTTTGTTGAGTCTATCAATCGGGTCTCAATAATATCCACACCTGCACGACGAGCACGAAGTTTTAACTCATGCAGCTTCCACTCTTTGATATCCATGCAAATAAGTCGCCCCTTGTTTTTCATCAAAGATGCTATATGAAGGCTTTTGCCGCCAGCACCTGCACAGGCATCAATCACGCGCTGCCCGGGTTGCACATCCAAAAGCGGCACGATCATCTGGGAGCCAGCGTCTTGCACTTCAAAAAAACCTTTCCGAAATGAATCGGTCTGAAAAATTTCTTTGCGATCTTTCAGTCTTAAAGTAAATGGCAAATCATTAGAAATTTTCTCGGCCACAATCTTATCAGCAGCCAAAGCCGTCATAAGCTCCTCAGGAGTGGTCTTAAGGGTATTCACGCGAATATAAAAATCCGCTGGCGTGTTCAAAGCTATGACAATTTTTTCCCAATCAAGACCAAGCTCCTCCCGACCCCGCTCGTCCATCCAGTCTGGAATAGACTGCTTGGTTGCGAAAGAACCCGCCGCCAACTTTTCTCGACGTTGGACGAAGTCATAGGTGAGACCTTCGAACTCATCCCACGCGGGAAGATCATGTCCCATACGCAGCCATTGCACACCAATGAGGCGGTAAAGTTGCTCATCCCCGACGATAAATACCAAAAGACGCTCCCAGCGAAGAACCCCATAAATGGTTTCTGCAAAAAATTTTCGCTCCGGCAAAGTCCAATTTCCGTTGTGTTTGAAGCAAGCCTCAATCACTTTATCAGCAAATTTACCGTCAAAAAAAATTTCCTCCAGAGAGGTTTTTAACTCGCTTACAAGATATCTATTGATTTTCAAATTTCTCCTCACTCACTTCATTGGAAAGAGATGAATACTCGCAATATTCCTGATGCCAGTCAAGGCCATGAAGAGTCTTTCGACCCCAAGGGCGATTCCAACTGAAGGTGGCATTCCAGCCTCAAGGCATTGCATAAACTCTGGATCGAGTGGAATATCTTCTTTTTTGAGATTTTTTTTCTTTGCCAGGTCATCTGCGAATCTTTGTTTTTGAACTTGCGGATCATTGAGCTCGTGAAAAGCATTTGCAAGCTCAAGACCCTGCCAATAAACCTCGAAGCGGTCTGCCCATCCATCTTCAGCAATTCTTGCTAATGCGGCCTGATAAGGTGGATATTTTTCAACGAAGCTGAGGCGCTCAGGACTAAGTTCAGTTTCAATTTTTTCCATGAAAATCAGGAAAAAATAATCATCAATGGTTGTGGCCGATTTTACATCTACTTTAAGCTTCATTGCGAGGGCTTTGAGTTGTTCCGCCGTGGTATCGGGTTTCAAATCAAAACCGCAATAGCGAGAAAACATTTGCGGAATTGTAAATGTATCAAAGCCCAAGGGAGCTCTAAAGTCAGGAATCCTCTGAACCAAGTGGCTTACGAGGTCCACAACATCTCTCTGGATACTTTGCGGGCTGTCGTAAGCTCGATACCACTCGATCATGGTGAACTCTGGCTGGTGATGATCTGTCACTTCACCATTGCGAAAGACATTCTTAATTTCAAATATCTTTTCTGCCCCCAAAGCCAAAGCCTTTTTTAAATGTAGTTCGGGACTCGTCGGTAAATAGAGCTTTTCCTTGTGCGAACCATTGAAAAACTCCGTGCTAAACACATCAAGGCTTGCCTCAGTGCCTGGACATTTAACTAATGTAGGAGTTTTAAGCTCAACAAAACCCTGGTCACGAAAAAACTCTCTCATGCAATATATATAATCCTGCCACCGACGTAAATGCTCTAATCGCAGTGTTAGACACGGTAAACTTTGCTTGAAAGGCGCAAGCAATGTCACCACACCCTTGTCTGAAATCGCGACCAGATCGCCAATGATAAGGATATTATTTGCATCGAAATCATGGAGTTCGTGGAGAAAAAAATTTGAAAATCTGCGATTATAAGTTTTTCCCTCCCGTGTCACCGACACCTTCCACTCTTGACCTTGGTGATGGATTTCTTGGAGGCGGCCGAAAAAACAAACCCCCTTTGGCAGAAGGGGGTAAGGATTCCACTTTTGATCTAGGAACTCAACACGGGTCATTTATTGGCAGAAACCTGTACGACGAAGCTCTGACAAGTAGCTCAGAGCTGTGGCGATGTCGTCAGCACCAAAAACCATATCAGAGTCCATTTGAATTCGATGCTTCATCCACATCCCACCCACAATTCCTTCACTTGCCAGACGACAATCCTGAACTCGGGGAGAACAAACTTGTGCATTCAAAAGATGTTGCCCTATAGCCAATGCTTCAGAAAAGGAATCAGCACCTGCTAATGTATCACCATTCATGTTTTGAATTCGAATTTTCTTCCAAGATTGTTGAACCGAACCTTCGGAGACAAATCTACAAGCTTGTGATGCCGCCACAGATAAGGTAGACCACAGGTTGATACTAAGAATTGTAAGGATGATTACGATGAGTTGTTTCATAATGCCTCCTAAGCTTGCCATCCCAAATCGTTGTCGTCTAGAGTTCTTAGGTCCAGTGATTGTCCAGTCACTGTCTGGTGACTTACTGACACTAGATCAAGCCCAACTTACTAGCTGGGCTTGCCTAAACAGGAAATATGCAAATAAGCTGCCACGGAAAAAGGAGCCAAAATGACCCAGTCCCATATTACCGCTAATTTTTTCAATGCCATCTCTGATTTTAAAAAACAAGTCGATTGGGTAGGTCTAAAATTTTACAGCGAGAAAACAACTCGTCATGTAATACGCAACGAAAATCCAGAGTCTCATGCCACTCAACTAGATCAGGGTATTATGGTGGAAGTCATGTCCGGAGGGCATTTGGGTTATGCTGCTACCAGCGACCTTACTCCGGAAGGCCTCGCAAGGGCTTTTCAAAAAGCTAAAGCACTTACCAATCAGGCCTCTTACTTTAAAGCCACTGAGTTTTCCTATGAGCAGCGCCCAGCCTCCCGTGGAAATTTTCAAAGTCCATATCTTCACCGCCTTGATACTTTAGCCACAGAGGAAATTGTTAACGTCCTAATGAAGGCTTCACAGTCGTTGAAAGTTTCTGACAAAATTGTATCTCGCATCGCTGCAGCGATGCTCGTTGAAACTCAAATTCAATACATTTCTTCCAGTGGTGCTGAGTGGACTCAGAATTTTGACATGGTCGGCACTCATTACACAGCTACCGCCCAGGACACTAAGAATATCCAAGTTCGCTCCACAGGAAATTCTCTGCAAATTGGCGCTGAAGCCTTCCGCGGTCTAAATGTCCTTGAGCTTTGCGAAATAACGGGAAGTGAGGCCATGGAGCTCCTAGAGGCCGAAAATTGCCCGACAGATACAATGGATCTTTTGCTAGCTCCAGATCAGATGCAGTTGCAAATTCATGAGTCCATCGGTCACCCTTTGGAGCTTGATCGTATACTTGGAGATGAAAGAAATTATGCCGGGTGGAGTTTTATTAAACCTGAGGATTTCGGAAAGCTTCAGTATGGTTCACAGCTTTTAAATGTGGTCTTTGATCCCACCGAAGCAGGGCAGCTTGCCTCTTATGCTTTTGATGATACCGGCAACCCCGCCACACGTGAATACCTAATCAAAGATGGAAAACTTCTTCGTGGTCTTGGCGGTCTCGAATCACAAAAACGTCTTGGCATTTTAGGAGTAGCAAACCAACGCGCTTCTAGTTGGAATCGTGCTCCGATTGATCGCATGGCAAATATCAATATCGAGCCCGGCGATGGGGAGCTTGATGAAATGATTGGTTCAGTGAAGCGTGGCCTGCTTATGAAAACCAATCGTTCGTGGTCAATTGATGACTATCGTAATAAATTTCAATTCGGCTGTGAATACGGGCAATTAATCGAAGACGGAAAGCTCACTCGCACAGTGAAAAATCCAAACTATCGGGGGAAAACCTTGCAGTTCTGGAATAGCTTAAAAGCTGTCGGCAACGCCAAGACTTATGAAAATCATGGCAGCCCTTACTGCGGCAAGGGCGAACCGAATCAAATTATTCGTGTTGCGCACTCGTCGCCATATTGCTTATTTTCGAATATTGAAGTTTTTGGAGGCCTGTCATGAGTCAACGTGAAGTCTTTAACCATATCGCTCACGCTCTGATCAAGGATCTTCAACAAGATGAGACGCTGACTGTGGATTTTCGCGGTGAGGAGACCGATTACGTACGTTGGAATCAAAGCAAGATTCGTCAGAATACTTCCGTCAGTCAAAAAAAAATTAGCCTGACCCTTCAAAAAGCCGGTCGCAGACTGCGAAAATCCTTTAGCGCCCAAGGCTTTAAAGAGTGGGACCTAATTGAAGCTCGCAAACTTTTACAAGAAGCGCGACAGGAGGCCCTGACTCTTCCCCTTGATCCTTATTTAGTGGAAATTGCAAATCACGGCACTAGCGAGGCTTATTTTCCAGGAAACTTAAATACGGGCGAGGATCTCATCACAGCCATTGCCCAGCCAAGCGCTGCCTACGATATGGCCGGCCTTTACGCTGGAGGCAGCATCGAGGTTGGAAATTGCAACTCCAAGGGGCAAAACCATTGGTTTGCAAATGAAAGTTTTTTTATGGATTACTCGCTCTACAACGGTGAGCGTGCCGTAAAATCTTGTTATGCAGGTTTTAAGTGGAGTCAAAAAGAATTTGCCACCAGCTTGAAGCAAGCAGGTGAGCAACTCGCAATGATGAAATCTCCGCTCAAAAAACTCAAACCCGGTAAATACAAAGTATACTTAGCTCCGGCGGCAGTGGCAGACCTCAGTGGCATGTTCTCTTGGGGCGCCCTTAGCTACCGTGCCTACAAAACAGGAAGCTGCGCTCTAAAAAAGCTCCAAGAAGGCGAACGTGAATTTTCAACGAAATTTTCTGTAAAGGAAAATTTTAATTTGGGACTCACTCCCCGCTTCAATGACCTTGGGGAGTTGGCACCAGAAAACTTGATCCTCATCAAGAAAGGCCGACTCGAGCAGCTCTTGGTTAGCTCGCGCAGTGCCAAGGAGTATACAAGCCCTGGTAATGATGCCAACAGCGATGAGGCTCCTCGAGCTTTGGAAATCGCCCCTGGTCTTCTTGCAAAAGAGAACATCTTAAAAGAACTGGGGACAGGCTTGTTTGTCTCTAACCTGCACTATCTCAATTGGAGTGATCGGCAAAATGCTCGAGTCACTGGGATGACTCGCTACGCGTGTTTGTGGGTTGAAAACGGAGAAATCATTGCTCCTATCGAAGATATGCGATTTGACGTCAGCCTTTTTGACATCCTGGGCGAAGGACTGCTGGAAGTGACCGAGTTCCAAGAAATAGACCCGAGTGTAGACACCTACTTCCAAAGAGCCCTTGGCGGCAAAAACACGCCTGGCCTGTTAATCAAGGACTTTAATTTTACGCTCTAAAGCATAAGAAATGACTCTTTCGTAAAATTATTGCATGGGGCTTTCAATTTCTTGCGGGCAGGGTTATAAATAAACCAGTAATTAAAATTTTTCCTCAAGGAGAGTGAAAATATGGAAGGCAAAATCCAAAAACTAGTTAACGAACTTTCAAAGAACGAACGTGTGCAATCTGTGATTCATGATGTTCATGTGTTACAAGATAAATTGAATGCGGAAATGAATAAAACTCTTTCAAGCTTCAAAAAATCAGCGGGCGATATCGAAAAAAATATCATGGCTTATAAAAAGCAATTGATGGATCAAAAGACAAGACTTCAAAAGGAGCTTCGCGCGAAAGCAAAGTCTTTGAAAATGAAGCCTCTAGCTAAAAAGGCCTCTAAAACAGCTAAAGCAAGCGTTAAAAAGTCAGCAACGGCTGCTAAAAAAACAAGAACTGCTCGAAAAACGACGACTAAGAAAAAAGCCTAGTTGCAAGATTATCTAAAGCAAAGATCCTCCCACCACGATAGCCCGCACTCGGGCTTCTTGGTCTTGTATTAAAAATCATATTCAGGTACTACACGTTTTATGCTGTGTGTAGCTATTATAGCAATTCAATTGAAGTTAAAAGAGACTTTTTGACTGGCATTAAATCTAAAGGCTATGCTGGGTTTTTATCAAAATACTCCTAGGGTCTCTTATGCAAACAAATCTTTTTTCGTTGAATTTTTCGAACAATACCTCTGACCAAGAATTCACGGGTCGTCACATCGGCCCCCGTGATGAGGACATTCAAGCAATGTTAAAAGAGCTCGGTTTTTCTTCCTTGGAAGAAATGGCTACACAAGTTATTCCACAAAAAATTCGTACGTCAAAAAATTATCCAATTGTCGGCAATGGAGTCTCCGAGTACGAGCTGCTGATCAAGCTGAAAAAAATTATTTCTAAAAACAAGGTCTATCGCTCGCTTCTCGGTATGGGTTTTCATGACACCATCACGCCCTCAGTGATCCAAAGAAATATTTTTGAAAATCCAGTTTGGTATACCGCCTATACTCCTTATCAAGCCGAGATTGCACAAGGTCGCTTGGAAGCACTGCTTAATTTTCAAACGATGGTAATGGACCTTACTGGCATGGAAATTTCAAATAGCTCCTTGCTGGATGAGGGCACCGCTGCCGCTGAAGCTATGGCAATGGCCCACGCCTCCCATAAACACGATGATGTGAACGCATTTGTTGTATCGCCGAAAATGCATCCTCACGTGATTGAGGTTTTGAAAACACGTTCAGAGCCTTTGGGCTTCACAATGCTGGTTCAAGATCCCAAAACTTTTGATTTTAAAACTCCCGTCTTTGCAGCTTTTATACAATACCCTGACACCGAAGGCGCGATTGAAGATTTCCAAGAAATGACCAAAAAATTTCACGAGAAGCACGCCTTGGTAGTGGCCTCGGTGGATTTATTGTCATTAACACTTCTGACCCCTCCCGGAGAATGGGGAGCTGACATCGTCGTAGGAAATTCACAGCGCCTTGGGGTTCCACTCGGTTTTGGCGGACCCCATGCAGCCTTTTTGGCAACAAAAGACGATTATAAACGCATTATGCCTGGTCGTATTGTAGGGGTTTCGATAGATGTCCACGGCAAAGCGGCCCTACGTTTGGCTTTGCAAACTCGGGAACAACATATCCGTCGTGAAAAAGCGACGTCAAATATTTGCACAGCTCAAGTTCTTTTGGCAAATATGGCCAGCATGTACGCGGTTTACCATGGGCCTGAAGGTTTGAAAAAAATCGCTCAGCGCATAAACAGACTCGCTGCCCTTACTGCAGAAGGTCTTAAAAAATTGGGCTTCACAATGCCTGAAACGACTTTCTTCGATACCATCACAGTATCTACTACAAAGGTTGTGGATATCGTGAACGCGGCGGAAGCTCTGCAAATGAACTTGCGAGTGATAAACAGCAACACACTTTCCTTGTCTTTAAACGAAACCTGCAACCTGCAAACCGTGAATGACATCTTGCAAGCATTTAATTTGGGAACAAAAGCGCCATTTACTGCCAGTGACCTCGATGCAGGTTTATCATACACATGGCCCACCCAATTTATCAGAACCAGCAAATACCTAACCCACCCTGTATTCAACACGTACCACTCTGAAGCCGAGATCACTCGTTACATTCACATGCTGCAAAATAAAGATATCACCCTGACTCACTCGATGATTCCCCTTGGATCTTGCACTATGAAATTAAATGCGACGTCAGAACTTGCTCCTGTTTCATGGCCGGAAATTAACAAAATACATCCATTTGCGCCATCAACGCAAACTCAGGGATACCTCGAGATGATTCATGACCTTGAAAATAAACTTTCTGATATCACTGGCTTTGCCGGCATCAGCTTACAGCCGAACTCCGGCGCTCAAGGTGAATATGCCGGTCTTCTTGTCATTCGCAAGTACTTCATCGACAAAGGTGAACACCACAGAAACATCTGCCTAATTCCAAGTTCTGCCCACGGGACAAATCCAGCCTCAGCAGTGATGGCAGGAATGAAAGTAGTTGTCGTTAACTGCGACAGTCAAGGGAACGTAGAAGTCGCTGATCTCAAAGCCAAAGCCCAAGAGCACAAAAAAAATCTTGCAGCCTTGATGATAACTTACCCATCGACTCATGGTGTGTTTGAAGAAAGCATTAAAGAAATCTGCCAAATCATTCACGACAATGGTGGCCAAGTTTATATGGACGGAGCGAACATGAATGCACTTGTGGGGCTTTGTCGCCCCGCAGAGTTCGGCGCAGACGTTTCCCATATGAACCTGCATAAAACATTCGCCATACCACATGGCGGTGGTGGACCCGGCATTGGTCCTATTGGTGTTGGTGAACATTTGAAAAAGTACTTACCAACTCACGGTTTGAAGCCCGAAGCTGGGTCTAAAACAGCAGTCAGCGCAACGACTTCAGCTCCATGGGGAAGTGCAAGTATTCTTCCGATTTCTTGGGCCTATATCACGATGATGGGAGCCAACGGCCTAAAGAAGGCGACCCTTGTTGCAATCCTGAGCGCGAACTATATTGCTAAGAAGCTCTCCGCACATTATCCCGTCGTTTATAGAGGTAAAGAAGGCTTGGTGGCCCATGAGTGTATTCTTGATCTTCGTGACATCAAAAAAAGCAGCGGCATTGACGTCAGTGATGTTGCAAAACGTTTGATGGACTATGGCTTCCACGCTCCAACAATGTCTTGGCCCGTGGTGGGAACACTTATGGTAGAGCCCACAGAGAGCGAACCAAAAGCCGAACTTGATCGCTTCATCGAAGCAATGCTTACAATTCGTCAAGAAATCAAAGCTATTGAAAACGGCCAAATGAATATTAAGGACAATCCCTTAGTGAACTCTCCGCACACCGCAGAGAGCTTACTGAAAGCTGAGTGGACACATGCTTATTCGCGCGAACAAGCAGCTTATCCTGCCCCATGGCTGTATGAAAACAAGTTCTGGCCAACAGTTGGACGAATTGACAATGTCTATGGCGACAGAAACTTAATCTGCGCCTGCCCAACTATTGATTCGTACAAATAATTTTTACATGGTTTTCTATATATACGCTTTCAAGCTGCACCTATTCACCAATGGAACGGCATAGGTCTTGTATCGCATCAAAGCTCATCGGAACTGGGGTGCTTTGATATGAAAATAATGTCTATTGGATTGTCGGCCTTAATAATTGCTATTCTTCTCCCGCAGTCACTTTTTGCTGGCCCAATAGCCCCTTATATATGGAGCGATTCCAAGGGTTTTCTTATTGCCGATACAAGCTGCCAAACTAAACAAATTGATCAAGTTCCATTTTTTGTATCGCAAAAACCGAACTCTCAACTCAATGCCTCTTCCAAGCTGAGCAGATTAAATTTTTTAAGTGCTATACTGCCAACAAACCTCGTGGATCGCTCCCTTATTACAGCCACAAATGCTCCTAATCCCGCAGATGGATCACTCGTTCGGGTGATTAGTGTTCCCAAGAATGCAAATTATCTTAACAGCATGAATATATCCAAAGCAGGTGATACAGGATATCTCGCCAAAGAATCTCTCCAAGAAATTGATAATTTTATTATTGAAGTTATCGATCTGACTCCGAGCACATCTCAATTCAAAGCACCATTCCACGTTCAGAAAAGCTTTTGGCAAGCCAGCGTAAATAATGAAAAATTTGTCACTTTGGTTTGCGGGAATATAACAAAGCCAGTTTCCTATGTGCTTTTTGACATCTATGATTCCACAAGTACTGATCCAATTGCTCAAGTCGGACTGAATCCCTATGAAACAAAAATTCTAAGCTCTATCTATGTTTATACTTCCGACGAGGCCAATCAAGTTATTAGCACCGAGGTGCCAGCTGAGGAGCCCACTCAAAAGCCACTACCTAGCTCTGGCACAGGCAAAAATGTCAGACTAGCACCTTTAAAGCCCACTCCGCCCCCGCCGAATAGTCCGTCAAAAAACCCAAAGGACACTATCGATGTACCCATTTCAGAGGGAGATTTAGAATATGTTATCTGCAGCGAAGAGAAAACAAGCATGGTATTTGGCAAAGACCTAAAAACACCTATCTTTACTGCAAAACAATTTGAATCCATTATTCCAAGTCAGTCTTGGGATGAAAAACAAAAAACAACTCACTTGAATGTTCAATTCCCAAATCGCAAAATAACACCAAACACTGGTTGGGTTCCCCGCAGTTTGGTGCAGCTGAGATCTGAGTGTGCTCCGCTTAAGAAAGATTCATCTAGTGATGAAAATGCGATCGTGAATGACTCCTTAAAAACTCTTGACCCCAAGGTTTCACAAAAGGATTGCTGTAAATTTCCCACCAAACAAAGACCCTTTGAATCTTATACTGATGGGACCCAGCAGTTCAGAGCCAAGCGCAATAAAGGAAAACGCCGGCATGCGGGCTGCGATCTCTATCGCAAAAAAGGTGAGGCTGCAGTGGCCGTCGCTTCGGGTACAATCATTCGCAGATTGTATTATTTCTATCAAGGGGTTTTTGCTCTCGAGGTGAAGCATCCAAAGTTTATCGCACGCTATGGAGAGCTGCTTGGTAATGCCGCCAAAGGAGTCTCCAAGGGTAAAAACGTCGTGGCGGGACAAGATATAGGCTATATTGGCAAAGTGAATTCGGGCTGTTGCGCCCCCATGCTTCACTTTGAAATGTACAAAGGAACCAGCCATGGTGCTTTGACTCGCTACCGCCTACCACCTTATGATCGCCGTCCCGATGTTATGAATCCAACTGATTTCTTAAGACTATGGGAAAAATCCCAGTTCGGAAAGTCATACTAGATGAAGTACGGCATTCTTTTAATGATTCTAATCGCAACCTTGTTGATGGGAAAAGTTTTTCTTTTCAACTCAAAGTCGGAGCCCCCAAGTTCACAACCCCAGAAAGTTCCGCCCGTTACCCACGAAGAATCCCCTTTAAGCCCACCAAGTAAGGCTTTAAACCCCGCAGAAGCCAAGGCAGCTTCAGTTTCTCTTAAGAAAATGACCATGATTCTCTTTGAATACACTGCGGACGAAAAAAAACTCGAAGATCTCATCAGAAATCTTAAAAGCTCGGGGCTAGAGCCCTTTCTTGTTCAGGATAAAAATGACTATACTGGCGAAATGATTATCGTACGCACCAAAAAGCCTTTTCCTGGAACTCGCTATTTCCATGCACAGTATTTCACTGACGAAAATAAGCAGACTTTTGCTCAGCATATATCTTTTGAGTTCCAGCCAAGCCCAGAGGCCATGAACCAGGCAATTCAAGCCGTTCATGAAGCCTTCCGAAACCTTGACAAACCCACCAATGAGACCCGTGACTTTGTCCAATGGAATCTTGACCACGGCTATGTTGTCTGGATCAAGCGCCTGGGTCCTGAAGATATTCAGGGAAACCCCTTTAATTCCTATTCTGACGACGATGTCGGCAGCATCCGCATTGCCGTGGAACTTGCCCCCGAAGGTCATTGATACCCAAATCAAGATCAGGTACTTTATAACTTAATGAAAAAAGCTGTTTTTATACGACTCGACAAAATTGGTGACTTGATCTGCACACTACCAATAGACCAATCTCCTGAATTGAGTGATTGGGAGATCATCTGGGTGATTTCCAAGGGGCTTTCGTTTATTCCTAAGCACGCTGATCCAAAACGTCGATATATTGAGCTCGATAAAAACAATCCTACAGAAGCAAGACAAAAACTTAATACGCTTTTAAAAGAATTCAAACCGGATGTTGCGATCAGTATTCAGGCTCCATGGTGGGTGAGCTATCTTTTATGGAAAAATAAAATTGCAAAGCGCATTGGCGTTTTGTCAAAGTGGGATAGTTTTTTATTTTTAAATGCAGGCCTTCGCCAAAAACGCAGCAAAGGGGCGAAGCATGAAGCTGATTATAACTTCGATCTGGTCAGACAAATTTTCCCTGGCCAAACTCTCTCTACTAAAACTCCGATTTTAAAACTCAAAGCCAAGCCTCAACCCGCGTGCTTGGAACATTATATGCTTGAACCTAAAAAATATGTGGTTGTCCATCCTGGCATGGCTGGCTCATCCCTCAACTGGCCGATCCCCCATTATATTGCACTCATTGAAAAACTTGCGGCACATTATAAAGTGATTTTGACCGGTACAACGGCAGATGAGCTTTGGCTAACGGAGATCAAAGAGCATTTTAAAAATAATCCAAAAGTCGTTTGCTTGCAAAATAAACTCAATACTGAGCAGTTGCTTTATGTTTTAGAGCAAGCCAACGCAGTTTTTGCTCCGAGCACGGGCGTGATTCATATAGCGGCAAGTCTTGGCGTCCAAGTCTTTGGTTTTTATTCTCCGATTTTAGTTCAATCTGAAAAACGTTGGGGAGCCCGTGGCTCTGGTGACATTCACTTATTCACCCCCCCCGCTGAAAGCCCCTCTATGAGCAGCATCACCCCTGAGCAAGTTCTTAAAGAGCTCCGCTAATGCAAAGAATCTTTTCTATCCCCGCCGAACTAATCCAAAATATTGACAACACTCTCAAGGTGCGGTTTCAAATTTCCTTGCACGACTCTAAAAAATTAGCCACATCTGTAAAAAAACTTTCGGATTATTTTATTCAAAATCCAGAGGCAAGCACTCCATGGGCTGAACCCTGGGCACAGATTGCCTATCTCTGCTACTTCCTGCCACTAAATCATGCCCGAGCTCAGGCTGTTGTGAAAGAGGCCGAGACTCAGGGCTTTTTCAAAGGTCTGACGGAGGTCATTGATTTTGGTTCAGGGCCAGGAACTGCTAGTATTGCACTAGCTGCGCATTTTAATAAATTTACCATGATTGAAAAATCCAAAGATATTTGCTCGCGTTTTGAATTTTTACCGGCGAAACAAACAGAGTGGGCCGCTGTAGCTCCGGCCTTCACTGCGCCCGAGAAAAGCTTAGCTGTCTTTTCCTACTCACTGACGGAAATCAAAGAGCTTCCAACTTGGACAAAAAAAATAGAAGCATTGATGATCTTAGAACCATCAACTCAAACGGATGGCCGTAAACTTTCCGAGCTTCGTCAAAAGTTGATTACGGATGGCTATAGTATTTGGGCCCCCTGCACCCATCAGGGCAAGTGTCCCCTCCTAACCCAATCGAAAAATGATTGGTGCCATGACCGGATCCACTTTGAAGTGCCGAGGTGGTTTGAGGAGCTTGAGCAACATTTGCCAATGAAAAATCGAACTCTGACAATGAGTTACCTTCTGGCTCGCCGAATGAACGCGCCTACAAGCAAAGTCCGTATTGGTCGCACCGTGGGTGATCGCCTAAAAGAAAAAGGGAAAGACCGTCAAATGCTTTGCCGAGGCGAGGAACGCGAATTCCTGGCATGGATGCATAAAACGGGATTGACACAAGAAGTACCCCGGGGAGTTCTGGTTGAGATTCCCATGGATGTACAAAAAATTTCTAATGAGTTAAGATTGAAAGAGCCGATTCGAACCCTTTGACAAGATCCAGCATCTCGCCTCAGTTGACAAGAGTTGAGCGCCCGGTGACATTGCTAAAATCTTGGAATTCGGAGGCTCTTATGGACACACCCCATCTTCAAAAAACCCCACTTGCTGAAGAACACATAAAACTCGGCGCTCGTATGGTGGATTTTGCTGGCTGGTGGATGCCGGTTCAATATAAAGGACTGCGCGAAGAGCACGACAATGTTCGCACCAATGTCGGGCTCTTCGATGTCTCTCATATGGGAGAAGTCCGTTTTAAGGGTCCAAAAGCCCTTGAAACACTTCAGTGGCTCACCACCAACGACGTGGGCTTACTTAGTGAAAATGAAGCCCAGTACAGTCTTCTTCCCAACGATAAGGGAGGCTTGGTCGACGACATCATCGTTTATTGCCTAATTAAAAACGAAGACTACCTGGTTTGTGTGAATGCTTCCAACGCTGACAAAGACTTTGCCTGGATGACAAAAAACAATAAAGGAGCCCTCATCACCAACGAGTCTTCTTACTGGGCGCAAATCGCCATTCAGGGGCCAAAGGCCCTTGCTCTCTGTGATAAACTTTTTGACTTTAAAGCCAGCCAGATGAGGTCATTTAGCTTACGTCGTTTTGAATACAAAGGCTTCAAGGCCATCTTGGCGACCACAGGTTACACAGGCGAAAAAGGCGGCGAGGTCTTTATAGAAGCTAAAGGAGCAGTAAGGCTTTGGCAGGATTTGATGGCCGAGGGCCAAGAATTCGGAGTTCAAGCCATCGGACTTGGCGCCCGGGACACCCTTCGCACGGAGTACAAAATGTCTCTTTACGGTCATGAAATTGATGACACAACGAATCCTTATGAAGCAAAACTCGGTTGGGCCGTGAAAGCCACTGCGAAAGATTTTATTGGCAAGGAGCCAATGCTCAAAATCAAAGAGAATGGCTTAAAAAAGCAGCTGATTGGCTTTAAGATGCTTGAGAAAGGGATTCCACGCCAGGGCTACTCCTTGTTTTCTTTTGACAACAAAGAAATTGGCAAGGTAACTAGTGGGACTCACTCACCAACACTGGACGAACCCATCGGAATCGCATATATTTCTTCTGAATTTGCGAACGAAGGGGCTGAGTTTTCAGTCGATATCCGTGGACGTAAAGTGAAAGCGAAAGTATGTAAAACCCCTTTCGTGAAAAAATAGGAGAAGCTCATGGCATTTCATATCCCCGAAGAACTTTACTACACTAAAGAGCATGAGTGGGCTCAAATTGATGAGAACATCGTCACTGTTGGTGTCACGGAGTTCGCACAAGAGCAATTAGGCGAAATCGTTTACGTTGAACTTCCGGAGGAAGGCCAAAAAGTTACTCAAGGCCAAACTTTTGGTGTTGTTGAATCCGTGAAGGCCGCAAGTGATCTTTACTCTCCAGTTTCTGGTACGGTCATTGAAATTAATACTGGACTCAACGATGATCCTTCAGTATTAAATGACGACCCAATGAACGAGGGGTGGTTGATCCGTATAGAAATGGATACCGAAAAGGAACTTGCAAACCTAATGCGAGCTCCTGATTACAAAAAACTTGTTCAAGCATAGTACATAAATACCGCATGCCCCGCTGGTGAAATTGGCAGACACGCTAGACTTAGGATCTAGTGCGCAAGCGTGGGGGTTCAAGTCCCTCGCGGGGCACCATTTCCGTCAGTACTCGAATCCACGCGGGTTCTTCTCACTTAACTGAACAAGGCATTCGATGTCTTCGTCATTTAGTCCAACCTTATAGAGTTCACGCTCGGGATAAAAAATCTAATCGAAGATCGACTCTACCTGATTGTTCTCTCGTAGAATACACTATCGACCCGAAACGCATCATTGCGGTATTTCAATTACGTACTCCTTCCCTGGGAGCCGAAAAAGCGAAGGTCTTCACTTTAGTTGAATTAGAAATGCCGAACTTTCATTTCGGTCCGTGAAGAATATGTTTCTAAACTAAATGAGTAGAAGCTTGGTTTTGCACTATAAGGCCTAGCTTTTAATGCAGCATTTCTAAGCTGAAGCCTTTTTCCTACCTCTGCTCTTTTCAGCATATCCCTGCAGGACGTCCCGAATCAAAACTTGGTACCGACCTTCATACTCTTCATTCAAGGCCAATTTTTTAAGTTCTTTCACCAAATTAAGAGGAAGCCTGATGGAAATATGAGCCGTGATGTTTTCATCCTCAAAATCCTCGACTGGAATATTCACGCTGCCGGTTTTAACTTTCTTAGCCATGCAATTCCTCCCACCTTTCTAAAAGTAAGTTTCTATTTTCTTTAACGACCCTTAAAATTCTATTTAAAGTAGATTGCGAAAAATCCGTCTCCGTATCCATAATTTCAAGGGTCAACAAATTTATGCGAACCGAGGCTCCCACGCCTTCAACATGCACATGCGGCGGCCTATGATCGTTTTCATTGATTTTATAGACCAAGTGTTTTGACGAAAGAGCTTTAATTCGCGTCATCAGTATAAGCATACTACATATACTGTATATACAAAAGAAATTTTTTATATATATACGCGATATGATCGAATACAGAATTTTGCTGGAGAACGTTCTCCAATCGGGAGAACAAGCTTTAAGTACCCATAACATGTTCTCCACGATTTCTGAGAACACATTTGAATTCAATCACTTAACCTTGGCTCATCTTCCTCAAGAGCGGTTCTAAAGCTGTCCCTTTGGGTAGGGGTTACGCATATGGCCGCAAAGCCTATCCAGTAAACAAAACTTTCAATAAATAGTCATCCCGAAGGCCTGCAATTTTTTGTTTTCTGCGAATGCCTTTTTTTGTTGGCTCTTTTTTTAATAAATTTAAAACCATTTTTCTCAAAAGCG
>JANMPT010000096.1:0-1745 GCA_031370005.1 Bdellovibrionales bacterium
GATGGAGATTGGGCAACTATAGAAATTGATACTCCAACAATTCTTTCTCAAGAAACAGATTACAGAAAAACAGTAGCACTTTGCGAAAAAGGCAAATACACCGAGGCTACAACAATTCTCAAAAAATTAATAGAACAAAACCCCACCAATTCTGAATACTACAGAATTATGGGGCAAATTTTATCTGATAAAGGAAATCAAGAAGAAGCCATAAATTGTTTAATTGATGCACTTCGCTGGGACCCCAAAAATGGATATGCTTTAATAATGATGGGAAACATCTTTGCAAAACACAAAGATGATATCGACACAGCAATCAAATATTTCAATGAAGCGATAGCACAAAATCCAAACGATCACATCGCCATAAATAATTTGGGAACAAATCTTCTTCAGTTAGGAAAATGGGAAGACGGTATAAAATATCTGGAAACTGCATACGGGATAAATTCAAATTATCCCAACACACTTTACGGGCTTGCTTTAGCAAATGAACATTTAGGAAATACGCTAATTGCATTCGAATGGTCTGTTAGTGCCATGAAGAAGTGCGGAAAAAATGATTCAAATTTTTTTAATCATGCTTTAGCGCTTACAATAAAAACGGCTGAAGAATTTGTAAAGACAGATGCAGGAAAAAAGGTTTTCAATGAATACAAATCTTATTTAGAAATCCAGACCGACAAATCAATTAAAGTTGAAGCTGACAATTCAATCCCGACAGCAGCAAAGATTGAGTTTGCTGAAAATTATAATCGTGATTACCATTTAATAAAATATAAAGAGAAATATTTAGCGGTTGAACACTTAATGATCCACGAACTTGTGCATCTTGATTTTGCTAATGAAGCAAGAAAAGTTGAAGCGAATAAATTGTTTGTTTCAACCGGTGACAAGAAAAAGATTTTTATCAAGGACAATGCAAAAACAATTTACAAACTGAACAAAGAAGGATATCCTGAGGATTCAATTGCAGGTTTCATGACTGCATTGTATGAAGGAATAAACCGGCAGATCTTCAATACCCCGGTTGATCTGTTCATTGAAGACTTCATCTACGAAAATTATCAGGAGTTTAGACCTTATCAATTCATTTCTCTTTATGGTCTTTTAATAGAAGGCAAAGATGCAGTCACTCATAAGAAAGCAATAAACCTTTCACCCAAAGAAATTTTATCAGTTTCAAAGATTTTGAATTTGGTAAGCGCCCAATATTTTAAAGATGTATTCGGTTACGACCTTACTTCAAAATTTGAAGCATCGCAAACAGAAATTAAAGAGGCGGTTCGTCTTTTTGATGAGTTCAAAGAATATCGCAAAGACAAAGAAGCAGGCGAAGAATATGAATTGGTTCAGCACTGGGCAAACGATTTAAAACTCGACAAATATTTTGAGCTGATCGATGAAAATGAATATAGAAATAAGCGAACAAACATTGATAATCTTTTATACTCCATAGAAAGAGACCCTTATGATTTAGAATCCAACAACCCTGACAAAGGGAGGGAAATGGATAAGTTCCAAAAATCTCAGGAAACGATTGGGACAAATATGGCTATTGTCATGTTTATGGTGGATGCATTGCAATACTTTGAAACAATCTCCAAAGAAGAAATAAAGCAGATAGCATTTGAAATTGCTATGAATGGCACACAAGGTTATAGTCCTGATAAAAAGGATTACCGGATTAGTGCAATACCGGGTAAACTGTTTTCGGGCTATCACATTTTGGCATACTACTATGT
>JANMPT010000097.1:0-147924 GCA_031370005.1 Bdellovibrionales bacterium
GCTTAATCAACGCTGTGCAAAGCTACGAGCTGATATTCGGCGGCTAACGCGTCGGTCTTGGTGTACGACCAAGCTTAAGGAGAATTTGCAGAAGCACCTTGAGCTTTATTGTTTTTACAACAATCAAGGAGCGAGCCAAGCTCTGAGTTATATTCCATAGGGGTTCTCCTTCGCGCCGTAGTGAGGCTTTCTTCAGGATACTTTTGATAAACCTGCTAATCAAAAGTCACCAACGAGCCCAAGAACTCCGAGAAGCT
This sequence comes from Bdellovibrionales bacterium, assembly GCA_031370005.1. GTDB lineage: Bacteria > Bdellovibrionota > Bdellovibrionia > Bdellovibrionales > Bdellovibrionaceae > JACMRP01. The sequence continues at coordinate 258 of JANMPT010000097.1, forward strand.
ACAACACGGAGCGAGGCTGTAGTGGTGGGGAGAACACAATCACAACTTAGTGAGCCAGTTTCTAAATTAGAAATGTTTTTGGGGCTTCGGAATTAAAAAAGCCCCTTTCCAGGGGCTTTGGGTACAATCATCTGGGGCAGTTTCTAGGGATTAGCTATTGCACGGGTGGTTTGTAGTGTTCAAAATCCCATAGTTTTTGATCCAGCAGCTGACTGGGGTTGATGTTACTTAATGCAGTCATAATCGAGGAGGCGATATTTGGAATATCCTTTTCAAGGTCTTGAATGAGCCTTTTCATTTTTTTTCGCTTTAAAGTCTCTTGGGAGCCGCAGAGATTACAAGGGATGATTGGGAGGCTCCAATCCAGTGCTAGCTGTTTAAGATCATCCTCTGCCACATAAGCCAGGGGTCGAATTACAATATTTCGACCATCATCTGACCTTAGCTTCGGTGACATAGTGCCCATTTGGCCAATATAAAACATATTCAATAAAGTCGTTTCGATTAGATCATTGCGATGATGACCCAGGGCAATTTTTGTAAAAGCATTAGCATAGGCAAAATCATAGAGAATAGCCCTGCGAAATTTTGCACATAGAGTGCAATAGATAGATCCTTCCGGTGTTTTCTCTTTCACGATACTATAGGTGTCTCTTTCAAGAATATGAAGTTTAATATTCAAAGACTCAATCCACGCCTTAAAAGCACGGATATCGAAGCCAGGTTGTTTTTGATCCAGGATCATGGCTTCAACGGTGAACTTTCTTTCAGAACGTTTGCGAATTTCATCTAGCAAAGCCACAAGAATGCTGGAATCTTTACCACCAGAAACGGCTACGGCAATTTTATCACCATCTTTGATCATATCAAAATCGTTCAGCGCTTGAACAATTTGTTTGCGGACTTTAGCTGCTAGTGGATTTTTATAATTTATGGATTTATGCATTATTAAGCTCTCGGGTAAATTTCAATTACGTTACGGGCGAGTTCTATACCATGAGCCTTCAAGGCATCAATCCCTTTTCTCATCACTTTGTCACCAATGGTGAACTGACCACCAAAATTGTCTATGAAATAGATTACCTTCACTCCTATCCAACTTTCGGTAGTCTCTTGGACATAAGCAAAGGGGATTGGAAGGCCGCGAATATCTGAAATTTCTACAACAGCTCGTTCTAAAACCTCCTTGGCTTTTTCAAGGTCGCAGCCATAGGGCAGTCGGAAGATTTGACTGCGAACAATTGGATTGCCTTCTGGAGAAAAGTTAGAGATCTGAGCATTAGCCATAGTACGATTAGGAAGGGTAATTTCTTCGTCAGAAAAGCCTATAAGAATGGTTGATCTCCAGCTAATTTCTTTAACCTGACCGGTGGCTTTTTGAATGCCCTGCACGACTTCAAGCCAGTCGCCTATTTCATAGGATTTATCAATCTGCAAAGAGATGCCTGCAAAGAGATTTCCTAAAGTGTCCTGAAGCGCAAGCCCTAGAACGATAGAAAAGGCCGCAGAAGTGGCGAGCAGTGGTCCCAAATCTAAACCGAAAATTTGAGATAAAGTCCATACGATTAAAACAATAGAAAGCAATAAAGAGAATATATTTACCAAGAGTAGGGGGACTCCTGCACGCATAGATCCCAGGAATAAATACTGAAGTACGAGTAAACGACAGGTTTTTACAAAAACAATGGAGCCCCAAGCAAAAGTCATTAAGGCGATATAAGGAGTGATGCGCGCGAAGTTCGCAAGATCACCGCCTGTGATAGCATGGAGGAACATATAAGTAATAAATAAAATTGTGAAAATAAAAAAATGACGAATCAAGGCTTGGAATTGTAGCCGAATACTAAGGTGCCGTTCCGTTGAGGCTGCCTGCAAAAAAAACTTATAAAAAATCCAAGTTATCGCCAGCAAACAACCTAATAAAACAAATGGTTCCCAGTCGATAAGACTATACAAAACTTGGGTTTTTAAAATTTTTTCGTTCATATGTATCAGTAAAGGCTTAATTACAGGCTTTAGTCAAGTCGACTCCGGACCAGTTTTAAAGTTCTGGATCAGTGGATATTTAAATTATTAGTGAAAATAATAATATGAAGAGAAATTCACCTTCACTCTTAGTTTTGGCTTTTAGTTTCTTAATACTTTCCTCCTGTGCCCCCAAAAACTTTGAAGCCATTCAGCAAATGGCTTCAGATACGACAAGTGCTATTGGTTGTGTCAATTATGAAAGTAAAATATGGGATGCCGTTAATCGCTATCTGATTGAGCAGAAATCAATGCCTGTGGCTGCGGATTTCAAAGATCACCTGCGACTTTCTTTGAAGGGTCTGAAAGTGGCTACAGAAACTTTGACCACGGAGAATTTAAATGTTCTCGAAAATGACATTAACGAACTTTATGAAATTTTTTTAACAGAAGCTCCGCAGCTAGAAAAACTAAATGACGCCAAAGGTCTTTTGACTCTTTTATCATCACTTGAATTGGGTGATCACACGACTGATATTAAAATTAAGCTACAAAACAAAATTCAAACTCAATTTGCTAAAATTCAAAAACAAGTTGCTGCCATGGATGTTCAGTGTTCGACGCCGGAGGTGCCAATCCCTGTGGAACCAGAACTTACTAAGAGTTCATTGCCTTTACCAGTTTATGGAATGCGCTTTACTTTTGCCACCGCATACCAGACTTGCCAGGCACTTGATGAGCCAATCATGACTCAAAGCACTCCTGATATAGCTAGCGACGCGATTACCATTATAGGTAAACATTCTGATGGAGTCGGTAGTAAGCGTATTATCAGCAGTATCACGTCACTTTTACATAGCCATCCGTACTATAAAAATGTCAATGGCTATGGACGTGGCTGTTTGAACGCGAGCGCTTATCCAATGATTTATGATTATGGTGGGAAGCCTTATGCGACCACAAGTTCAAGCTCAACTTTAGATTTATTTAAGGACTCCGGTGACGGGACAAACGTATTAGGGACGGATTGTTCGGGATTTATTTATACTGGACTAGCCACGGCGGGCCTTCGTTTAAGCCCGGGTAAAAGTATCAAAGCCTCGGGCGTAAATGGTATCAATTCTTTGATGTATGTAGAGCCAGAAAAAAATGGTTTAAGCTGTCTTGCAAAGATCACTTTGACTTCAAAATCTGATCTTAAGGCAGGGGATATTGTAGCCGTACCTGGACATGTGATCATGATTGATTCCGTCGGCAACGATCCTTTTGGCCTTAATGGAATTAAAACCGCTGATGCATGCGAGAGGCTTGAACCTAAGGACTTTGATTTTGTAATTATTCAGAGTAGTCCAAGTAAGAACGCAACCGGCATGAATCGTTATCAAGCAAAAGACTATCTCTATGAGAGCGATAAAATGCGCGCGGGCCTAACTCAGTATGCCTATTATGCCTGTCTTGCTCGACTGAATAACAAGGACTATACCCCGAATTTAGGAACACTCTCCGTGATTCGGCATAAGCTGACGCCAGACTGCATGGGAACGCGTATCAAATTGGCACAAGAGTCTTGCATCCAAAGTTGCACCCAATTGAAGTAATATTGAGCAATATTAAAGCGAAGATAAGGCTTAGACCATAGCCTAGGGGGCTTTCTTTTATCAGCGGTCTCAATTAACATGTGTTGTGGGGGAACTATGTCTCAAGAGCAATCATCAGATTTGAAGCAACCAATTGGTATCTATATCTTAGCTCTGCTTTTTATGTTGGCCCCGCTTGGAAATATTATCATTAGTTTTGCAGGAAGTGGTGTGGCTAACTGGTATCACCCAAAGGAATTCATTGAATTGGTAAAAACAATTCCAGTGGTAGACTGGCTTTGGCTTACAGGTATTTTTATTGCAGGGGTATCCCTTCTTAAGGTGCACAAATCAGCATGGTTGATTGCGGTCATTGTACTTTTGGTTGTGCTAGCAGTTAATACATATCGTGTCTTTTCGATTGATGAGACTATTTTGAATCCTGAATTCGTTCGTGTGCAAATTTTAATTTCAATCTTGGTAACGTTCTCGGTTTTGATTATTGCCTTTTATGCGCGCTATCCTTATTTAGATCGTCGTCAACAATGGGTGTTCCCAACAGCTCATAGATATGATGTAAGGTCGCCAGTGATTGTTCATACGGGTGGAGATCTTGCGGGCTTGACAGAATCAATTTCTACTGCGGGTATTCGTATTCGACTTGCAAAAAAAACAGAATTACTAAAAGGCAAAACTCAGGTAGAGTTCACCTTTTCAGAACTATCTGGACTTAACTCTATCAATGCAGAAGTGATCGAATTCGATGGAGATCTTCTAAGGTTGAAATATAAAAGTTTTAATTGGGGTGCTCGTGGTGTTCTCGAGGCTTGGCTTAAGTCAAAAAGTATAAAATCTGAGAAACCGACCTAGAATCATAATAAAAAGAGGTTATGGCATGGGGTACATTAATAATTTATTTTTATTTGCAAAAAAAACGGCTGTTTCTATTGCTGTTTTTACAATGGTAATTTCCCCAATCGCGCAAGGCGCTAAAGCAAAAGGACAAGTCAGTACTGCGGGTTATAATTACAATGTGAATAAAAAATCCATTCAAGAATTTTTAAAATACTCAGGTCTTAGCAAAAAACATCTGACTGTTGGTGAGTTTCACGCAAAAATGCGTCCATTTTATCCTAAAACTTTGCGTGGCGAGATGGATCAATGGGTTCAGATGAATCGAAATGAAATTATGCCAGAGGTTGAGGCTTCGACGTACAAAGATAGCGAGGGAAAAGAGCGTGTTCGACTATTAATAGCAAATGAAGGTCAGACAGTCACGGTCTCTTATAATCCTGATAGCAACGCAAAATTTGTCAAAGTAAACAACGTCACTTTGACAAAAGATGATATGAAGTTTCACGAGCAAGCGATTCGCAAAATCATTTTGGGTGATAAAGGGATTCAGGCGACGGTAACAAGGGCTCCCGAGGTGGGGCGTCTTAATAAGTCAGTGGCCTTAGGCTATGAAGAGTTCAATCGTTTAAATCCAAGACAAAGAGCAGAGTATTTAGTGCGTCTTCGTTACGTAATGGAAGATGCAGAACAAGTTCTAGAAAAATACTATGGACCTCAGTCGCGCAATGAAGTAAATCATGATTTCTTCGTCCAGTGGCTGTTTTTGGGTGAAGAGGCTGTAGCAAAAGGGACCAAGGAAATTCGTGCGGCAAAACCAGGTGATCCATGCATTGTTAGCGGTTATCTAGCAGTATATGGTAATGACTATTCCTGTGGTGGTACTGGGCCAGGACGCGCAAAATTAATTGAAGAGATGAATAAATATGGTGGTGGAAGATGCACGAACGGTACGGTTTCATGTAATCCACTAGTCTATGGTTACCAGTCCAGTGGTTTTGCAATCTGTGTTAAAAATGGTAGAAATCAAGAAATTCAGAACTCAACCTCTCAGAGCTGTCCAAAACAGTCGCCTCTTCGTAAAGGAACTGTAGACGAAGCTAAAGATAAAAAAGCAATCATTGAGTCTTATCTGAAGGCCAATGGAACAACTGATGCAGAAAAAAATATAAATTTGTTTTTTAATAAAGATGGAAAAATCTCTAAAGCTCAATATGATCTCATTAAAGAACACCTAGACAAGCTTAATGAGTATGTAGAAGCTGCATCTAGAGCTTGCGCTGTCGAACCTTTAAGTGGCATTCGTAAGGTGCGTGATGAGCAGGCATCTGCATGTAGGGCCCTCGCAACACGTAAGATAGAAGTCTTAAGTTATCCAGAGACACCTGTTCTTCCAATTATCACGCCTCCAGGCGATAAGGATTGTTCGGTTGAGAAGCCAAATTCAACTCTTGAAAATGGGAATTGTGTATGTCGCGTAGGCGATGTTGCTGGGACGATTTCCGAAAACGAAAAAGAACGCCCTGCCTGCGTTCCTGCAGAACCTATTGTTGGTGGTGATACTAAAGTAGAATGCAACAAAGATGAGAAGCGAGATGATAAGACTGGTGAATGCAGAAAAACTGCAGCTGCTGGATGTACATGGTGTAAATGGTTGATTGGCGGCGCTGTCTTTGCGGCAGTTGTAGGCGCTGTTCTTTGGATCACTAAGGATGATAAGAAGAATAATACCATAACAACACCAGATCCATGCCCTCCCGCACCGTTGATCTGCTTACCAAAGGTAGTCTCTCCTACGCCAACGGTGACACCACCTCCGATTCAGCCTTTACCGATTTCGAATCCGATTCCTGCCCCAGTAGTAACTCCAATCATTGAGTCTACAACTGGGACGTCTTCATCCACCTCAAGTGGCGTGAGGTAGAAGAGGATAAAGCTCTTAGGAGGGTCTTTCCATGTATAAAGAGAGAGTTAGACCAAACAGGTTGAGCCTTCCATTGGAAATTCCAAGGCCATCAGAGTCTTCAGACCCATTAAAAAATTTATTTAGAGATCGCCAAAACCTTCAATGGGAAACGGGGACGGGCTTTCATAGCGGTCCAACTGGCAAGAGAAAAGGCTATAAATTAACTTTGTGGTCTTTGGCGGCCTCGTCAATTGATGCTCTTCTGCTCGTGGCTATGAGTTGCATTTTCTTAATGGTTTTTGTGAAAATTATTAAAATACCAATTACCAAAGGACTTCTTGAGGACTTCGCTTTGATTTATGTGGTAGGGTCATGGATTTATATGATTACGACCAGATTTTTCATGGGATCCTCTATTGGCGAGGCCGCTTGTGACCTTCGTTTGGGAAGACCTCAAGAGCGTTTGTCAGCATGGTATTTCGTACGTGTTGTCTTTCGTGCGACACTGATTGTTATCACTGGTCTTGTAATATTACCTTTGCTTTCGCTGGTTTTCGGTCGAGATATTCCAGGGATGCTGAGCGGATTAAAACTTTTTCAAGAGTAAAAATCAAAAAATATTTAACTAAGGCACCATAGACTCAACACTTCATAATGTAGCGTTTGCGGAAATTGATCGACGATATTTAGTTTTTGCAATTGATACCCAGCGGTCTGAAGGCGCTTGCCATCCAAAACAAAGCTTTCAGGGAAGCAGGACATATATAAAAAATATTTTGGCTTTTTTATATATGTAATAAGAGGAGTTAGGAATTCTTTTAAACCTGAGCGGGGAGGGTTCACCAAAACTGTGTCAAAGACATCGAACTTTTGTGGATTGTGATTTTGAAAATCTCCATGTTGGATTTGAACACGTTCACGAATATTTTCAAAACCTTGAATCTGAGAAAGTTTTTCGAGACTTCTAGTAAATCCGTTAAGTGCACCGCAGTCAATTTCACAAACAGTGAGTTTTCTAAAACGTCCCATGGCTGGGAAACTTAAGTTTCCTATTCCTGATCCGAATTCCAAAATGTGCTGTGAGTTGGTTTCTAGAAGCCATTTACTAATAATTTTTATAAGTTCTCGATTGGCCCTGAAGCCTGTTTGAGTAAAGCTTCCAATGGAACAGAATAGGTCCACAGCTTGGGTGTCAATACTGCTTTGAAACCAAATTTGAGGCTCCGGATCTTTAAGTTTTAAATTTCCGTTGATCAAGCTAAGAACTTTATTTTTTTGACCAATTTCCACTATAGCAGAGTTAAGAAGACCTAATAGGATCGTTTTTTCATTAAGTAGCATTTTTATATCGATATTGGCAAAGTCGAGCCAGATTCCTCTTTGTTTTTGTGGTCCTATACGAAGACGCAAAGAACCCTTTTGAATCGGCCATTGAATTTTACGAATCTCAGATAGCCAAGCTTGAAGTTCCGGTGTCAGTTGTTGACATTGCTCAATATCAAGAATTTGTCTTTTATTTTTTTCATAAAGGCCCAATGCACTGCTTGGGCCAATACGTTCAAAAATCAAATCAACTCGATCCCTCAGCCAAGCAGGGCCAGGACTTGTGATGTCTATTAAATTTTCATAATAAATTTGGGAATCTTGAAGAAGCTTTTTCAGCGCATGGGCCTTGAGGTCATGCTGATCCTGAATGGATAGATCCAAATATTGGCAACCGGAGCATTTCTCTTTGTACTTACAATCAATGAGCATCTTTAATAGATATACCAGCTATTGATTGAACTGATACAAGCATTTGGTTTTATTTTTAATAACACCGTCTTCATAATATAAATCGCGGACGGTGAATCCTAAGGTTATATGGGGAAAGAATTTTTCAGGAACAAAGTCCTGAGGTTTTCCGCCATTTTTCACATAGGCCTCTTTGATTTGCTCTCGCAGATTGAGCAAAGCAGGACTTTCCACTACTACAAAATAAGTTTTTTCTAATTTATCGTGCAACATTTTTTCTCCCTTTCCAATACAGATCGGAGTGAAGGCTGCTGCTTGAATTTTTGCATTTTCCGCAATTTTATGGATTTCAGAGATATGAAGATGTTTTTTTAGTACATTGTCGTATTCAACCGGAGTGACTACTGTGATATGGGCCTCCCTGCGGTTTATAAGCACAATCCCCTCAGTCTTTTGTATTTGTTCATAGAGTATTTTGTATGGAGCATAGGGAAGATTCATTGATAGATAAGCTTTCATGGGCTTTTCTTCGATGTGAGGGATCAACTCAACTCTTTCAGTGATAGCTGGTGCGTTAAACATTTTAGTCACACAGCCGGGGAGTATAAGCAGCCCAACAATTAGGGGATGAAAAAGTATTTTTTTCAGGGGAGAGCTCCTTCATATTCTTGACCCTATGATACTCCCTGAAATAGCCTCTAACAACCAGGAAAAATACTATGAATCAGACACTTAAATTTATCACACTATGTTCTTTTTTGACGTTGATCTCTTTTGCTGCAAAGGCAGAAGTCATAGCAAATGACTCTAGCGAAAAAGTCTTTATTGATGGGCCAAATACTTTAGTGAGTTCTGCCCGCCAAATTACTTTCGAAGGTTCTAAGTCGGGTGAGGGCTATTTTAGCTCTGATGGAAAAAAAATGATCTTTCAAAGTGAAAGATATCCCGGTAATCCATTTTATCAAATGTATATATTGGATTTGGAAACTGGAAAGATAAACTTGATTTCTAGTGGGAAAGGCAAGACCACCTGTGGCTGGATACATCCAAGTCTTAAAAAAGTACTCTTTTCCTCCACGCAGTTAGATTCCGAATGGAAAAAAAAGCAAGATGAGGAAAATGAAAACCGTAAAAAAGTCATCAAAGGTCGTTACTCTTGGAGCTTTGACGAAAACTATGAGATTTTTACTTCAGATCTTAAAGGAAAAAACTTAAAGCAATTAACTAAGTCCTTGGGCTACGATGCGGAAAGTTCTTATTCTCCAGATGGAAAACTGATTGCCTTTGCATCGAATCGGGCCGGCTATACTGAAAAACTTAATGCTGAAGATCAGAAAATGTTTCAGCAGGACCCTTCTTACATGATGGATATTTATATTATGAAAGAAGATGGCACCCAGGTAAAGCGCCTGACTGATGCTAAGGGCTATGATGGAGGTCCTTTTTTTAGTGCGGACGGTAAAAAAATCACATGGCGTCGTTTTGCACCAAATGGGGCAACAGCAGAGATTTATACAATGAATATAGATGGCTCGGATCAAAAGCAAATAACTCACATGAAGTCTATGTCCTGGGCCCCTTATTATCACCCCTCCGGTGATTATATTATTTTTGCATCCAGTGTACTTGGTTATGCGAATTTTGAACTATTTATTGTCGATAGAGAAGGAACAAAGACTCCGGTGCGCGTGACTTTCAATGAAGGATTTGATGGCCTTGCTAGCTTCTCTCCAGACGGTAAGCAAATGACCTGGTCTCGTCGTAATGAAAAAGGTGAAAGCCAAATTTATATAGCAAAATGGGACGATGCAGAGGCAAGAAAGCTCTTAGGTTTGCCGGCAAGAGATCTATCCGCAGCAGATTTAAAACCTGAAATCAGCGCAGTAGATGCGCAAAGTATCGTAGGCTATCTGGCTTCAGAAAAGCTAGCGGGACGTAAGGTGGGCAGTGATGAAGAAAAAATTTATACACAAAAACTTGCTGAGATTTTAGAGTCCTTCGGACTCAAAGGAGGGGCTAATGATGGTTCTTTCTTCGAGAAATTCGAATTCACTTCAGGTGTGAAACTTGGAGCCAAAAATAAAATGGAGTTTCTTGGGAACTTTAAGAAAACTTCGCAAATAGGAAAAGATTATGGAGTTTTATCATTTTCAAAAACCGGCACTGTGGAGGGATCTCCTTTGGTATTCGCAGGCTACGGTGTCAAAGCTCCAGCCACGGATAAGTTCCCAGCCTATAATTCATATAAAAATATAAATGTTCAACACAAGTGGGTAGTAATTTTTAAAGACATTCCCCAAGATGTGGCCCCAGAACTTCGACACCATTTAAATACTTATGCTCGACTTCAACACAAAGTCACTGTGGCCAAAAACGAAGGGGCCGTGGGGATTATCTTTGTGGATCCCACTCAAGAAAAAGAGGATCTTACTAAGTTAAAGTTCGAGGGAACCCTTTCTGATTCAAGTCTAATGGTTTTAAAAATACAACAGGGTCTCTTAAAGGAACTATTGAAGTCAGCAGGCCAAGATCTTAAATTTATTTTGGGAAAACTAAATAGCGGCGAACCTCTTGAGGCGATACAGATTCCTGCAAGTTATTTATCCGCGACAGTCTCTTTGGATTTTGAAAGGTCAAAAGGCATCAATGTCATTGCAAAACTTCCAGTTAAGGGAGCTAAGAGAGGTATTTTAGTTTCTGCACACGGAGATCATCTTGGACGTGGCGAATTTGGCAACTCATTGGCGAAAGCTGAGGAGCGTGGTCAAATTCACTATGGTGCTGACGACAATGCTTCAGGGGTGGCTGGCGTTATTGAGATAGCTCACTATTTTAGCGATCAATATAAGAAGAAAGCTAACAGTCTAAGAAAAGATCTTTATTTTGCAATTTGGTCAGGTGAGGAGTCTGGTCTCTTAGGCTCGACAGCATTTGTAAAAAATTGGGGAAAAATAAATAAACAAAAAATTTCAGATTATTTTGATGCCAACCTTAATATGGACATGATCGGACATCTTCGAGAAAGGCTTTATGTTCAAGGCGTTGGTTCAGGAGATCATTGGTCACAACTTTCTGAAGAAATTTCCATTCGTCAAGCTTTGCCTTTAGTCTTGCAAGAAGATCCATATCTTCCTACGGATTCCATGGCTTTATATATGGCAAATGTTCCAGCGATTAATTTTTTCACGGGTTCTCATGAGAATTATCATACACCAAGGGATCGCGCAGAGACTCTAAACTATCCTGGACTTGAGCGTGTCATAAAAACTGTTGCCGAATACACCCGGCTTTTGGCAGACAGTTCAATAAAAATGTTGAAGTACGCTAAGTTCGGAGGCGGTCCTAATAAACAACTTGAAGGGCGAAGCTTTCGTGTTTATCTCGGTACTATCCCAGATTATACTCAAGAAGGAGTGAAAGGGGTGCGCGTGTCTGGTGCTTCAAAAGATAGCCCAGCGGCGCAGGCGGGGATTCAAGAAAATGATATAATAGTTGAATTTGACGGTGTTAAAATTGAAAATATTTATGATTATGTTTACACACTACAAGCTGTAAAGCCCAATATTGAGACCTTGATCAAAGTAAAACGACAGGACAAAATAAAAGAGCTCAAGATTACTCCTAAGCTCAAAGATTGAAATACAAATAATTTAGAATACTAAAGTTTTAACATTGGGCAGGCGTTTTTTAAGAACTTTTTCAATTGAATATCATTGTATTGAAAAATAGCGTCTTGATCTACAGTATATCTAAAAACATCAGAATTTTTAACAACGCAGGAATTTTGCTGTGAATCTTTAAAGGTCACTTTGCGATTGGGATTTTGACTTGGACTTTGGGCAAGCGTAAATCCAAGGTCCAAATAGAGACCATCATTTTTTAAGAATTCAATGCCACCCTTATTTTTGCCATTTACGTCATAGTCAATAGCCAAAGTACTGTTGCTTGCACTGACTAGGATTGCTTTTTCAGTGTTAAAAACAAAAATTTTCCCACTAGGAGTCTTTACACTCAAACGTTGAGAAGGAGCATCGTATTGATAACTTACTTCATTTACTTGACGTGGGAAAAAATAGAATTCACGAGCGCCTGTTGATTCTGATTCTGGACCATTTCCTAGGGAGTTAAAAATCATAAAAAGGCCGGAATCATCAAAAAGAAAACTACGATAGATAAGGTTATTAGTATTACGAGGATCCAAGGAGACAAAGCAATCTGTGCCGCTAAGAATAGTTTGAACTGCAAGCTGGTCAAAAACTTCATATTTATTTTGACAGTTTGGCGTGGCAAAAACGAATGAGGAAGTTAAAAAAAGAAAAGCTAGAATGGATAACGATTTCATTAAAACTCCAAGGTGACAAGTTTATCCGATAAGTTATATTATGTTACAATAAGTATATGCTAGTTATCATATGACCATTCCTTGAATCCTAGTTTTAGTGCTGCAGCCAGATTTGAGCGGTCAATTTCGTAAACATTAGAATTACCGGTGGGAGTACCACAAACCTGAATACGCATCATCCCATCGTTTTTATTGAGACTTGAATAGACCTTAATATCCTTCAAATCCTTTTGCATATCTGCTGTTGAAATCATTTTGCCTTGGCCACATTGAAGCGAGCCATCAGCTTTAAAGACTTTGACCCTATCTAGTTTAGATTCAGGTTTCATAACACTATCTCCTGAATTAGGTGCTGTAGTTACTGGATGAGCTGTATTTACATCTACGCATTTACCCGTAGCGCAGCCAAAGAGAGCTAGGCTTAGAATGCTTGCATAAATCCATTTTGTCATCGCAAACTCCTTAAAATTACAGTAACTAAATTATTGAAGGTATGGAATCCATTGAGGGTAAGACCATTTTGCTTCGATGGCATAAACGTTGGCCTCACCTGAAATGAAGTAAACATAGTTATTTTTATCATCTATTGATGGCGTCGACATGATTCCACGGCCTGGGTCAAAAGAAGAAATTTGTTTACCAGTGTTCGCATCTAGAAATCTTAAATGACCTTGAGACTCGCCAAAAACAGCAAGGCCTTTATAGATTTTTACCTGCGTTGCAATGCCCTCTTTTAATTGATAGCTCCAGATTTTTTGGCCATTGCTTTTTTGCAAAGCCCAAACTTCGCCAGTAGTCGTGGAATAATAAATCTTTTCATTATAAATCGTAACTGCGTAGTAGCCACCGCCATCAATTTTCCACTGTATGTCGCCCTTTTTGGCGTTGATGCAATAGAGCTTATCGTCATATCCTGAAACATAGATCAGATCTCCATCAATAATTGGAGAGGCATCCACATCTCGAAATTTTTTATTTTTATTTAGAGGAAGCTCCCACTGGAGATTGCCAGTTTTTGCATTTAGGCTCACAAGGGTTCCGTCGCTAAAGCCCACGAATAGGTTGCCATCTTTTAAAGCTGGCTTTGAGCCACCACGGATAGAAAAATTGGAATTATCTTGTCGCGAGTATAACCAAATCTGGCGCCCAGAGTCCGCTTCCAAGGCATAGACCACATTGGCGCCACTTAAAAAATAAACAATACCTTTGCTTGTATCTAAAAAAGGCTCAGCAATATTTTCAGAGTGCGTCGGAAAGGTCCAGAGAACCTTTCCGGTCTTTGCATTTACAGAGTAAAACAATCCGTCGCTGGCACCAAAAAATAAACGATCATTGACAACGGCGGCACCGGCTTCGACGCCATTTAAAATATTTAAACGCCATAGTTGAAGGCCAGATTCGCGATTGTAAGCAACCATTCCATCTATGGCGTTGGCTTCAATGACGATATTTCCTAGAATTAAGGGAGTCATGCGATTGATTTTTCTAAAAGCCAGATTGTCTTTTTCTGGTCCTCGGCGGGCCCATAGTTCACGAACTTGAAATTCTCTTTTTTCCGATGTATGATTTAGAAGAGTTTCAAAACTCGAACACCCCGTTAGAAGCTCTACTCCCAATAATCCAATAATAAAAAGAGGGTAGATTCTCAAAGTAAAATCCTTTTTAAATTAAAGAGACCGGACTATCCAGCATTCTTTTTAAGTTTTAATAAGCGAAGATACTTTTCAGCGTCTTTACCAAGCCCTGTTTCACCCGCCTGTGGGTTTTTAGGATTCTGAGAGTCCTGACTGATTTTTTTATAAAGCTCTTGAGCTTTTGCTAAATCATTCATTTTTTCATAGCAGAATGCAGATTTCAAACGAAGAGTTTCATGAAGGAAGCTCACTTCAGAGGATGATAAAACTTTTTGCCACTGCTGAACAGCTGCGTTACAGTCGTTTTTATCGGATAAAATATTTCCATATTGCGTAAGAATAATGGCAGAGATCAAGTCTTTGCCATTTGACTGGCCGGCAATTTTTTCAAGTGATAGCGTGGCTTCGTTTAACTTTTTATAGTTCATGTATATTTCACTCAAATTCAAAGCCGCCATTTTGGCTGCTTTTGAAGACGCATAGGTTTCTATTACTTGTTTAAAACCAAGCACTTCAGGGCCGAAGTCCTTTTCAAGATCTCCAGTTGCTTTTGTTTTCGCTGCAAGTGGTTCTTTTGAGTTTTTTTGTGAGGTGCGATTTGCGTTTTTTTCTGCATCCTCAAATTCATGCTTTTTATCAAGATAAGTTTTTTCGAATTTAAAATATAATTCTTGTGCCTGGGTTTCTTTTTTTTCTGCCACAACATCAAAGATGGAAATTCCAACACCGATAGTTATAAAGGCAACGATAACTGCAATTACTGCACGGGAGTGATTTTGCGTCCATTGAAAACCCTGATTCAGGGTTTTCAAAACTTGATCTGGGTTTCTTACGTCATCCTTTGATAGTTTTTTGCTCAAACAGATATCCTCTTTAAAATTAGATTTAGAAGATTATTGAATGATGACGCAGGTTTATTGTCAAGTTTGGTTTTTAACGGTTAAATACTTCGCGCAGAGTCGAAAATGCACGGCTTGATTTTCCTGGATGTCTTTGTTTAAGGCGGCCAATGGTTTTAATTCGTTCTTCTGCCAGTCGATCTGCTGCCGTATGATTGCCAATGTTGTCGCGTTTTGCTATTTCAAACACCTTTAAGCAGTTGTCGTATACTTTACGGGTTTTATCAAAAGCACGATCTGATGAATAGCCTTCCAATTCCACAAATACATTCATTAAACCTCCGGAATTAATCACGTAATCTGGAGTATAGAGGATTCCCAATTCACGGAGTTGATCGCCATGACGAGATTCTGCCAAGACATTATTTGCGCCGCCAGCAATAATTTTTGTTTTGAACTTGGTGATGGTGCTATCATTGACAACTGCACCCAATGCGCAAGGAGCAAAGATATCACATTCAACTGTGAGGATTTGTTCCGGGCTGGAAACCTCGCAACCAAATAGATCGTGCATATTTTTTACGCGAACTTGATCAATATCAGCAACAATCACCTTTGCACCCTCTTCAACAAGGTATTTTACCAAGTTGGATCCCACATTACCGAGACCTTGAACAGCCACCCTAAGACCTTTTAAAGAGTCTGAACCAAATTTTTCTTTTGACGCGGCTTTAATACCCATTAAAACACCGTGTGCTGTGTAAGGTGAAGGATCACCGGAGCCACCAAACCCTTTTGGTATCCCAGTAACCCAAGGTGTTTCCATAAATATATGCTCCATATCTGTAACATTGGTGCCAACATCTTCAGCTGTTATATAGCGTCCATTTAAAGAGTTTACAAACTGTCCAAAGGCACGGAAAAGGCCTTCAGATTTTGCAGTTTTTGGGTCACCCATAATTACGGCTTTACCGCCACCTAAGTTTAGACCAGCCGCTGCGGCCTTATAAGTCATTCCTTTGGATAAGCGTAGGACGTCGATTAAAGCCTCTTCTTCATTTTTATAATTCCACATTCTTGTTCCGCCAAGCGCCGGGCCAAGTGCAGTATTGTGAATGGCAATGAATGCTTTTAAACCGACGCTTTGATCATTACAGAAGACAATTTGTTCGTGGTCACCATGTTTAGAAATCAATTCAAATATACCCAAAAGAATCTCCTTGTGTGGTCCAACTTAAATAAAGAATGAGTGATGATGAGGAGTTTTGAGTAAAAATACTAGTCGTTATGCTCCGCGCTGTTTTTAAACAGCCGATAGTAAGCATTTAAAAAAATAAATGAAAGCATAAAGAAACTCATGCCAATAAGTATTGCAAGGTGAATACCAAATAGGTCTGTCATTTGTCCTACTGCAAGATGCATAAATACCAGCATCAGAGAGTCCGTTGCCATCAAATATGAAATTGCGCTGTCGAGATTCTCAGGAAATTCGTTTGAAATAAAAATAATCGAGAGGGGGTAAAATGGAGCAATTGTAAACCCCGTCAGAATTAAAAACAATGGATGAATAAATAGGCCTGCAAAACCCGCAAAAAGTGTCATAATAATCGAAATCGAAAGCAGCGTTCTAATTGAGATTTTAAAATGAATAAGCGCAAAAAGAGTCCGCCCAACTAGCATTGCAATAAAAAAATAAGTGACATATAGGCTCGATTGCGCCAGATCGAAATTCCATTCCCGGCGCATATATAAAGCCAGACGCGAGGAAATCATTATCTCTCCGGCGACATTAAAACTTAGCATACAGGCAATAAAAATCTGTGAAATCAATTGATTTTTTTTATGAAAATGAGGCCCAAGATTTTTTTTTGGTTTTTCATGAAGACCGGCGTGGGTAGAATGCAAAGAGTAAAGAATTAGTCCCAAGGGACCAAGGCTGGCTACGAGAAAAACTGGCCGCCAACTCCCCGTCATAGTTCCAACATAGGCTACAACTAAAGGTGCGCAAAAACTTGCAAGGCCATACATTGCATGGAGTCCTGAAAGTAATCTTTGCTTAAGTACTGGGGGTGCTCCAAGAGATACTAATACGTTTGGGATTAGGCCGATAATACCAAGGCTTATTCCCAGAAGGAGACTGAAAATTAAAAAAACATTAAACTGCGGTGCCCATGCAAGTCCCAATAGTGCAATAATCAAAGAAAAACATCCACCTTGTAGCACCGACTTACGATCAAAATGTCTCAACAAATGTCTAGCAAGATAGCTAGAAACAAACCCCGAAAATGAGCTGATGGCAAACATCCATGAACCAAAGGAATCTGAGACATTAAATGTTTTTAGAATTTCAGGAAAAAGCGGGCCGCGAAGATTGTCGGTTAACCCAAAAACGAAAAGACTAAGATAGGAAATAATAATATATGGCCAAATCATTTTTTTTAAACCTACCAATTTGTTAATAATAAAAAGGGAAACGGCCGAGATGGGGGGACATCATCGGCCGTTTTGGGGGTAAAGTAAATTTACTGCAACTTCTCGGTTTTTTCGTTTATTAGAAAGTTCTATCTGCAGATTTGATTTCGTTTGCAAGTCGATTCATTTTTTTCGCTTCTGAAGCACGATAATGAATGGTCTCTTTATCAAAAGTCAGCATAGATTTTTTAGTTTGTGAATTTGTACCGTTTTCAAATTCATTTGCTATTTCAATCATTTTCTTTGGAGCCTTCGCTTGAGCTTGTTGAGCGCTGCCCAAACTCTCTTTTAAATCATTACGCAATTGAATTTGAGCTTGAGAGTTCTCGTTGATCATTGTGTTAAAGTCTTCTATTTTTGCAGAAGAAATAGCAGGGATCATCATTACGGCCAAGAGAGAGAGTAGAGTTGTTTTCATTTGGTCCTCCAAGTTTTGGTTGCAGCGGCTTACTTACTACTAGAGCAAGCAGAGTGCCAACCCGGAGCCTCTATAATCGAGCCCGGAAGCATGCCAGTATCTCAAGTTGAGAAACTGCCAATTTAGGAGCACGAGTGTTCGGTTTCTAACAGGAAAGGATGATTATATAAGAGCTCATGCTTGCCTAGGCCGTTTTCCTTGAGTAAGGTCTCAAATTAAGATGATAAAATGCCTATTTCCCTCCCCTATTTATTATGTCCCATTGACGCCTAAAGGTATTAAGAAGCTAAATAGTGAGCTATTGGAAGAAAGTCTCAAATTTAGCCAAGTTGATACGGCGGGAGTCAAATGGTCTAAGAAGAATTATTGTGGTGGCTATAGTTCTTATGGCTCCATTGCCCATCTTCACCGAGTTTCAACGACCTTTGAAGACCTACAAAAGCTTATCGATATGCATGTTGGTAAGTACATCAAGTATTTAGAGATGGACGTGAGCCCTAAACGAATTCAAATGACAAGTTGTTGGGTAAATATTATGCCCACAGGCACTTTTCATACAATGCATATTCACCCTTTATCTGTGATCAGTGGGACCTACTACCTTAAAACCCCTAAAAACTGCAGCTCAATTAAGTTCGAGGATCCGCGAATGCTAGCTTTTATGGCCTCTCCTCCCCGCAAAGAAAAGGCCCGCGAAAGCAATAGACGCTTTATTGAGCTGAGACCTCAAGTTGGTAATTTGCTGTTATTTGAAAGCTGGATGAGACATGAAGTTCCACAAAATCAATCCAATACAGAACGCATCAGTATTAGTTTCAACTATGATTGGGTTTAATGTAGATGTCGGCAGTACTAGTACTTCACAATATTCAAAAAAATTTTAAGGACCGTGTGGTTTTAAAATCTGTTAATTTAAGCCTTTACGAAGGAGAATTCCTTTGTCTTCTCGGCCCTTCAGGTTGTGGAAAATCTACTTTACTAAGACTTATGGTTGGACTCGAAAGTCCTAATAGTGGGAATATTTCTTGGAGCACACATGAAAAGAATTTTGCTTTTGTCTTTCAAGAGTCCCAATTGTTACCTTGGAGAAATGTTTTAGAGAACATACGTCTCCCGCTAGAGATACAGACTGAGCTGCCCATCGAAGAGCAAAATCAAAAAGTACTTTCAGTACTTCAAAAGGTGAATTTGAAATCTTCTGAAAATCTTTTCCCACATGAACTTTCTGGAGGAATGAAAATGCGGGTTTCAATAGCTCGAGCGCTCATTTCTTCGCCAAAGGTTCTTTTTATGGATGAACCATTCTCCGCCTTGGATGAGGTCACCCGCCTTCTCATGCAAAGACAACTGCGGGCACTTTGTGAAAAAGAAAAACTGAGCGTAATTTTTGTAACTCACTCAAGTTATGAGGCGGCCTTCTTGGCGGACCGGATACTATTAATGAATGCCAAAGGGGGCGAAATTATTTTAAACGAAAAAATCGCTTATAATCAGCTTCGCACAGAGGCCTTGAGAAGCAGTGCCGATTATCAAGCAAATATTGAAAAAATCAGCGCGAAGATGCAAGAGTCTTTTGCATGAAATTCCTTAAACATATAAATCTTCCTGCTTTTATCAGTTTACTTATAGTTATATTTTTTTTCGAGATCGGAGTTTATTTTTCCTGGATTCCTGAATTTCTTTTCCCCGCTCCGAGCAGTGTTTTAAAAACATTGGTAGAGAATAAATCAGATTTTTCAGAAGCCTTTCTTGAGACGTTTCTGGGGTCTATGACTGGATTTGTGTTCAGTGTCATTTTGGGCATTTGCTTTGCTGTTCTATTTTCCCTTTCTCAGTTTTTGAGAAAATCCATTTTACCATTTGCGGTTTTTTTTCAAACTGTCCCCATAATTGCTATTGCTCCGCTTTTAGTTATCTATTTCGGGTTCGGAATGCCCACCGTAATAGCCTCAGCTTTTATTGTTTCAATTTTTCCAATTATTGCGAATACCCTTTTGGGTCTAGAGAGTTCCTCAAAGGCAGAGATTGAACTTTTTCAACTCTACGGCGCTAGTCCTATTCAGTGTTTGTGGAAGCTCAAGCTTCCAACAGCATATCCCTCGATTTATGCAGGATTGAAAGTTTCAGTAGGACTGGCAATCATTGGTGCAATTGCCGGAGAGTTTGTTGCCGGTGGAGGACTGGGTGCGCTGATTGATTCCGCGCGAACACAGCAAAGAATTGATATAGTATTTGGTGCTCTTGGACTCTTATCGTTGATGGGCCTCTTGTGTCTGAGTTCCTTAAGAGCTTGCCATAATTTTTTACAAAAGATGCGTCCTTACGGATTAAATATAAGGGAATAATAAGTGAAAAAAAGTAGTAAAATAATTATGTTACTCAGTCTAATAGTGAGTACGCAAAGTTTTGCAACAACGCCAATCAAATTAAAGCTTGCCCTTAATTGGAAGGCAGAACCTCAATTTGGCGGGTTCTATGAGGCATTTTATAATGGGGAATTTATAAAACGCGGATTGGATGTGGAAATTCTAGAAGGAGGCTCCGGGTCGCCGACAGTGCAAATGCTAGGAGCAAAAAAAGTTAATTTTGCTATTGTGAGCGCTGAAGAGATTGTCATAGCTCAAGATCGTGGATCCAAGATAGTTGGACTTTTTGCTGCCTTTCAAACGAACCCACAAGCAATTATGACTCATTTAGAACGCCATTTTAGGTCTTTAAGTGATGTTTTTGCAGCTGAAGGTATTCTTTCAATCCAAAGTGGACTTTCCTATGCGCAATACCTACTTAAGAAGTACCCACGGCCAAAGGTTAAAATAGTCCCCTATTTGGGTGGAATAACTAATTTCACCAGTGACTCAAAACTATCACAACAATGTTTTTTTACATCTGAGCCACTGATAGCAGAAAAATCAGGTCTCAAAGTAAAAACATTCCTAGTCTCGGATGAAGGTTTTAACCCCTACACCGTAGTGGTTGCCACAAGCGCCGAATCTCTTAAGCAGGATGCCAAGACCGCAAAAGCCTTTATAGGGGCGGTTCGCGCTGGCTGGGATACCTACCTAAAGAACCCGAAGCCAACAAACGAACTCATGGCCGGAATTAACAAATCCATGAGCTCTGAAACTTTTGCGAAGAGTTCAGCTGCTCAAATGACTTTGATTCAAACTGCTGAAACTTATCAAAAAGGACTCGGTTTTATGTCTGAAGAGCGCTGGCATAAGCTTGTGTTGCAGTTAAAAGAACTTAAAAGCATCAAAAAAGAAATCCCTCCTGGGGATCTCTTTAAAAACCTATAGCCAAAATTCACTGCTTGCTTTATTAACGCCATCCGGCTAAATTAATCCTCCTTTTGAGTCTTAATTTGTGGAGGACTTATGAAAATCAACCTATCTGAAATCCCAGAAGAAGGCAGACTCTATGTCTATAGTCTTAAAACGGGAGAGTTGAATGGAATTTTAAGAGACCTACTTGGTAAGGCCTCTTACCATAGTGAAATTTTTATTAAACCTTTAAACTCTAAAGATTTTGAGCTTTCTGGAACTATTGAAACCGAACTCCCTGAAGATTGCTCGCGTTGTGGCATCGCATTCAGTCTGAAGGTAAAACCTAGTCTCCACGCCATTCTTATCCCACGACAAGGCGATGACAGAACTGGTAAATATGCCAAAGTAAATCATATTTCAGAAACTCTTGAAGAAGGACCAGCGACCGCTGAGCATGATGCCATGGTTTTCAATATTGGAGAGTTTATTCATGAGGCTGTGGCAATTGCTGCACCTTTCAATCCAGCTGGGCCTGTGAATGAAAGTGGTGATTGTTCTATTTGTGGTATTAAGGTAACTGGGCGCAGTTTTGGTTATAACGAGGAAATGCCCGCCGATAAACCAGAGTCCCCTTTTGCAGTTCTTAAGAAGATTAAGTTGAATTAAGGTTGATTTTCACCGATCTTTTGTTAGATTAACGAGCTTCGTAACAATTGATAGTCGATAAGCCTAAGAGGTAATACTATGCCAACTCCTAAAAAGAAAACTTCCCGTTCACGCCGTGACATGCGCAGATCCCATGACGGTCTGAGTGCTCCAGCAGTCGCAATTGAGAAAAAAACAGGAGAGCTTGTACGCCCTCACCGTGCTCATAAAGCATCTGATGGTGCTTATTACTACAAGGGTAAACAAATCAGCGCAGCTAAAGCTTAATTTTTAGGGCTAGGGTTCATCCATGGCTGGAATATATAAATCTCGTGTTGCAGGAACAGGCTCCTATTTGCCACCCGGCGTTTTAACTAATGCTGATCTGGAAAAAATGGTAGATACCAATGATCAATGGATCGTTGAACGCACTGGAATTAAGCGTCGCCATATGGCTTCAGATGAGCCAGCAAGTTACCAGGCGACCTCTGACCTGTGTCTGATTGCAGCCAGAAATGCAATTGAAGATGCGGGGCTTACGGCACAAGATCTTGATTGTATTATTGTTTGCACAGTCTCTGGCGACCAAGTTATGCCTAGCACGGCCTGTGTACTCCAACATAAGCTCGGCGCTCGCAATGTAATGTCCTTTGATCTTTCTGCTGCCTGTACAGGATTTGTTTATGGGCTCTCTGTAGCAGACCAATTTATTCGTAGCGGCATGCACAAACATGTTTTGGTCCTTGGAGCTGAAGTTCTTCACCGTTTTGTAAATTACCAAGATCGTGAAACCTGCATTCTTTTTGGTGATGGAGCTGGCGCATGGATTCTTTCTCAGACCTCACTTGAAGATAATAATACTATTATGAGTAGCCATCTCCATGCAGATGGTGGCCTGGGAGATCTTTTCGTTTTGCCTGCTGGAGGCTCACGCATCCCTTTTTCTGCCCAAGTTCTTGAGGATAAGGGACAGTATGTAAAAATGAAGGGCCGCGAGATTTTTAAAAATGCAGTTCGATCCATGAGTTACTGCTGCCAAGAAGCATTAGATGCAAACAAAATCACTGTGGATCAAGTCGATTGGTTGGTTCCACATCAAGCAAATAATCGTATCATTGAGGCCATTGCTGACTATTACGATTTCCCAAAAGAAAAGGTCGTCGTGAGTGTTCACGAAACTGGGAATACCTCAGCAGCCTCTATTCCTTTAGCTTTCCAAATAGCTAAGGAGGACGGACGCATCAAACGTGGCCAGATGATTCTGCTTACCGCATTTGGGGCCGGTCTTACAAGTGGTAGCCTATTAATGAGGTATTAATTTATGATGACACTTTTATTTCCAGGCCAAGGGAGTCAACAGCCTGGAATGGGTCGTTTTTTATTTGATAATTTCAAAGTAGCAAAAGAATGCTTTGAAGAGGCCAGCGAGGCCCTATCACAAAACATGAAAAAGCTTTGTTTTGAGGCTTCTGAGGCTGATCTTGCATTGACTGAAAATACTCAACCGGCATTATTATTGGTCTCAATTGCCACACAAAGAGTTTTAAAATCTGAGTATCATATGAAGGTCTCAGCAGGGGCTGGTCATTCTATTGGAGAATATGCCGCACTTGTAGCTGCAGATGTTATTGCCTTTTCTCCTGCAATGAGAGCCGTACGTACTCGTGGGCAAGCAATGCAGTCTGCGGTACCTGTGGGTTTAGGCGGTATGATTGCTGTTTTGGGTTTAGAACCTGCGCAAGCAAAATTTCTTTGCGAGTATGTGGTAAAAACTTCTGGATTTGCTCCTTTATCCCCTGCCAATTTTAATAGCCCTGGGCAAATTGTATTAAGTGGTTCAATGCAGGCTATTAACTGGTTGAAAGCGAACTTTAAGCCTGAAATTTTCCCAGAGTTGCCTAAAAAAGTTAGGTTCATTCCACTCAATGTCTCAGCTCCTTTTCACTGCGAAATGATGCTCCCTGCTGAAAAAAAAATGCGCGAAGTTTTAAGCGCAATGAACTTTAATCCTCCGAAATTTAAGATTATTCAAAATTTTAGTGCAAACTTTGAGAGTAAAGCGGAGCAGCTCCGCGAAAATCTGATTCACCAGGTTTCAGCACCTGTACGTTGGACTGAAAGCATGGAGCTCTTAAAGGCTCATAAGCTCACAAAATGCATTGAGTGTGGAGTAGGCAAAGTGGTCGCCGGCTTGTTGAAAAAAATCGACAGTGAAAGCTTCATGGTTTTAAATACCAACTCTTTGGAAGATCTTAAATTAATTGAAGAATTTCTGAAAGCTTCGAGTCATTGAAAGTCCTTGATGAAGTCGACACTTTCAGTCAAAGTGTGATCCAATTATTCAGATAAAAGCGTTTTTTTGTTTATTATATTGATTAGGGAATTTTGTGAAATCTCTGCAAGGAAAAAAAGTGATCGTTACTGGTGGCAGTCGTGGCATAGGCGCCTCTATTGTCCAACTGCTTGCAGAGAATGGTGCCCAAGTTTGCTTTACCTACGCCTCTCAGGAGGACGCAGCTTCGAAAGTAGCAAAGTCTCTTCCAGGGGAAGGACACTTCTATTTAAAGCTTGATGTTTCCTCTGAAGAAAGTGTGAAACAGGCCATGGAGCAGATCTCTGCAAAGTGGGCCGAAGTGGACGGTCTAGTCAACAATGCGGGTATCACCAGAGATCAACTTCTTCTTCGTATGAAGACCGAAGACTTTGATGCCGTTATGGATACAAACCTTCGTGGCACTTTTCTTATGACCAAGGCTTTGAGTAAAATCATGATGAAGGCGCGCAAAGGCTCTATAGTAAATATCACTAGTGTCGTTGGACAAACTGGAAATCCTGGCCAGGCAAATTATGCAGCATCAAAGGCTGGAACTGAGGCCTTTAGCAAGTCTATTGCCTTGGAGCTATCTTCACGCAATATTCGTGTTAACTGTGTTGCACCTGGATTTATTTCCACTGAGATGACACATATACTTTCTGAGGATGCAAAAGCGAAGTTTTTGGAAAAAATCCCTTTGAATTCAATTGGCGAAAGCATAGACGTTGCAAATGCAGTTAAATTTTTATTAAGTGAAGAATCAAAATATATAACAGGCCATACCATTAATGTTAATGGTGGTTTGTTTATGAATTAATTTTACCAGGAGGAAATAATGGAAATTCACCCAAAAGTTAAAGACATCATTGTTGAGCAACTCGGCGTAGACCCTGAAAAAGTGAAGGCGGAAGCTTCTTTCATCGATGATTTGGGTGCAGACAGTCTTGATATAGTCGAGCTTGTAATGGCTATGGAAGAGGAATTTGATCTTGAAATTCCTGATGAAGATGCAGAAAAACTGAAAACTGTCCAAGATGTTGCTTCTTATCTTCAAAAAAAAGGTAAAGCATAGTCTTTTATGAGCACTCGATTTGAACGCCCCGCAAAGGCTCAAAAACGTGTGGTTGTAACTGGTGTTGGCGCTGTGACACCTCTTGGCCTTTCTATTCAGGAAAGCTGGGAAAAGGCAAAGGCAGGTAAGTCTGGCATTGCTAAAATCACCCGCTTTGATACCACAGGTTACGACGTTACATTTGCGGGTGAAGTAAAGGGTTTTAATCCAGATCTTTATATTGATAAAAAAGAACAAAAGAAAATGGACACCTTTATTCACTATTCATTGGCCTCAGCTAAAATGGCTCTTGAAATGGCGAAGCTTCAGATCACAGAGGATCTAGGACATCGTGCTGGTTGTATTATCGGCGTGGGTATGGGCGGACTTCCTGGAATCGAAGAGCAGCATGCAAAACTCTTAGATCGTGGACCTGGCCGTATTACTCCTTTTTTTATACCAATGGTGATTACAAATTTGGCGGCGGGACAAGTGAGTATTGCTCTCGGGCTTAAAGGGCCTAATTATTCTGTCACCTCAGCATGTGCCTCTGGTGTCCACTCCATTGGTGAAGCGGTAAACTATATTCGTAATGGATGGATGGATGTTATGATAGCTGGTGGAGCCGAATCTACAGTATGCCCTATGGCAATTGGTGGATTTGCAGCTATGCGAGCACTTTCTACTCGCAATGATGCTCCAGAAAAAGCTAGCCGACCTTGGGATAAAGATCGCGATGGTTTTGTTCTTGCTGAGGGTGCTGCAATTCTTGTTCTTGAATCACTAGAACATGCTGAAAAGCGTGGTGCAAATATTCTGTGTGAGGTCACTGGTTATGGTGTATCTGCTGATGCTTACCATATGACATCTCCTGCTCCAGAGGGCGCCGGCGGCTATGCCGCGATGGCAATGGCAATCGCAGATGCAGAAATCAAACCTTCAGATATTCAGTATGTGAACGCCCATGGAACAAGTACTCCTATGGGGGATGGTCTAGAATCCCTTGCAATTAAGAAGTTGATGGGCCCGCATTCTAAAAATCTTTGGGTGTCCTCAACCAAGAGTATGACAGGCCACGCTCTTGGAGCTGCTGGGGCTATAGAAAGCGCATTTTGCGTGATGGCAATCAAAGATCAAATCGTACCGCCAACAATTAATTTGGAAAATCCAAGTGAGAACTGCGATTTGGACTATGTTCCAAATGAAGCGCGCCATGGTAAAATTCAAAATGTTATGAACAACAGTTTTGGCTTTGGCGGCACCAATGCATGTCTGGTACTCTCTAAAATATGATAAAAAAGATCTTTATCGCTTCAGATCATGCAGGTTTTGATTTGAAGCACGAGTTCATTAAAAATAATCCCCAATTACCTTGGGAAGATTTGGGTACCTACGATACTCAATCTGTAGATTATCCTGACTACGCTAAGCAACTTTGTGAACGACTTCTTAAAAATGCAACACTTCTACCACTAACCGAAGACGCTTTCAAAGCGGAAGCCTGTGGAGTTCTTATTTGTGGTTCTGGCCAAGGTATGGCAATTCGCGCAAATAAATTTCCATTAATCCGGGCAGCTCTTTGTTGGAGCGAAGACCTTGCCCGTCTTTCTCGCCAGCATAATAACGCCAATGTATTATGTTTAGGGGCTCGCACAGTTACTGGTGTGGAAGCGCAGAATATTCTAAACGTATTTTTAAGCTCAACATTTGAGGGTGGACGACACTCACAAAGAGTTGCAAAGCTCTGCTAACTATTCACTCGGAGTACTAGTATGTCTTTTCTAATTAATGCTGACCCTCAAATTGCAAAACTCATTGATCAAGAAAAAGATCGTCAAGAATATGGCCTCGAAATGATTGCTTCTGAGAATTATACTTCTCAAGCCGTGATGGAAGCCCAGGGTTCTTGCCTAACAAATAAATATGCGGAAGGCTACCCTAACAAACGTTACTACGGTGGCTGTCACTATATAGACATGATCGAATCAATGGCTATTGATCGAGCGAAGAAACTTTTCGGAGTTGAGGCCGTTAATGTTCAGCCTCACTCTGGATCTCAAGCCAATATGGGTGTGTACTTAGCTTGTATGAAACCAGGGGACACAATTCTCGGAATGGATCTTTCTCACGGGGGACATCTTACACACGGCTCATCAGTGAATTTTAGTGGATTCCTTTTTAATGCTACCTCTTACAAACTAGATACCAGCACAGAGCGTTTGAATTATGAAACCATTCTTAAAACAGCTCGTGAAGTAAAGCCAAAACTAATCATTGCAGGTTATAGTGCTTATCCACGCATTCTTGATTTCGCAAAATTTAAAGAAATAGCCGACGATGTTGGTGCCCAGTTGATGGTTGACATGGCTCACTTCGCAGGACTTGTTGCAACTGGAGCTCACCCAAGTCCAGTTGGCTATGCAGACTACATCACTACCACTACCCACAAGACCTTGCGAGGCCCACGTGGCGGAATGATTTTATGTTCTGATGAAAAAATCAAAGCTATCAATTCAAAGATTTTTCCTGGAATTCAGGGAGGACCTCTTGAGCATGTAATAGCTGGCAAAGCGGTGGCATTTGGTGAGGCTTTAAAGCCCGATTTTAAAGAATACATTGGCGATGTCGTTTTAAATGCAAAAACTTTGGCTGAAGAGCTTCTTTCTCAAGACTTTAAATTGGTGACTGGTGGCACTGATAATCACCTCTTATTAATTGACCTCAGCGATCGCGAACTCACTGGAAAACTTGCTGAAAATGCCCTTGAAGAGGCTGGTATTACTGTAAACAAAAATACAGTACCAAATGAAAAACGTTCTCCATTTATCACAAGCGGTATTCGCATTGGAACTCCAGCTCTCACAACCCGTGGTATGAAATCTCAAGACATGAGGCAAATTGGAAAATGGATTGCCCAAGTCTTAAATAATCCCAATGATTCAGATCTCAAAGCACACATTAAAAACGACATCAAAGATGTGTGTGTAAAATTCCCGATTTATAAATCAAATATCAAATCAAGTAACTAGGACCTCCTGGGCCAGCGTCTAGATTCTAGGTTTTATGACTCTCAATGACACAAAACCTAGAATTCTTTTTGGTTCATGAGGCAATTCGACTTATAATTTCAACATGTCAACATCAAACGTCTTTAGGTTTTTCTTCTATTTTTATATGGTCATAATTTTTGGATCCTGTTCGACTTTTCAAACCCCTATTTCTCGTAGCATTACTGAAGAACATTTAAGCACACCTGATTTTCGTGCTGAATTTCGTTCTGCAGCTTCAGATATTAAAAAAATAGACTTTGTTGATAAGACGGATTTATTTGATTGGCCTGTAGATGATGCTCGTATGACTCGCGGATTTCTTCCTCAAAAACGTCATCCTCATTTTGGAATCGATCTTGCTGCAAAGCAAGGCACGCCAATTTTAGCGGCCCAAGGGGGAATGGTCATTTATACCGGGCGAGAGTTCCGTGGTTATGGAAAAATGATCCTTATTGAGTCTGGTAAAGGCTGGGCAACTTTATATGCCCATATGGATAAAATCTTTATTCAAGAGGGTCAGAAGATCTCTCAGGGTCATATTCTTGGAACCATGGGACGCACAGGTCGAGCAACCGGCGTTCATCTTCATTTTGAAATTCGTAAAGACAAAGGGCCCATTGACCCTCTTCCTCTTTTACCAAATGGTCATAAAGTAGCTATTTATCTAAAAGATAGCTCAAGTAAAAACTAAGCCCTGTATATACTCATATTAAAAGAGTAGTTCTAGACCAAAGACAGATCTAAGTTCTTTTAGACTCCCCTTTTTTTTACCGATAAGTATAACTGGAAGTACTAAGATTCCAACAGGAGTTTCTCATGTCATTAAAGACCCTCAAAAAAGGCGAATTTCTCTATACTGAAGGGGATAAGATTCAAAATGTCTATCTGATTCAATCCGGAGCTATTTCCCTATGCCTGACCCGGCATAAGAAAAACACTGATATGTTCCAGATTGGTTCTACGCAAATTCTTGGCGAACAAATTCTAATTGGTCAAAATATTCATAATACGTCTGCAGTCGCTACAACGGAAACAAAAGTGCTAGAAATTCCGGCTGAAGCTTTCAAAGCACAATTTGAATCTGCTCAACAAATGCTAAAAATTATTATCAAAAGCCTGACTGACAGACTCAAAACGGCGACTGCGGAGGTAAAATCCAATCGTTTGGAAAAGGATTCAGCTCCCTGCCCAGAGGATCAAGTAGCCAAAGCTTTTGGTGTGGTCTTTCATACGGCAAATCATAAAGGCGAAAAAAAAGAAAATCGAGTTATTGTAGACTGGGGACTTCTTCGTCAGTATGCCCAACGTGTATTTGGTGAATCATTAAAGCGCCTTGAGCAATGTGTGAATCTTCTTGTGAAGTTAAAACTTGCAATGTACGAAATGGGCAAAGACCCAGATGATCTGGACGGTCCTGAGCTCATCCAAAAAGTCCACTTTTTTGATCTTGCTGCCATTGAAAACTTCTTCGAATTCTATCAGTACTATTACTTCAAAGGTGGAAAATCAGAAGTTCTTAAAATCGAAGACACTGTACTAAGTGTCCTTGGTGGTCTTATTGCCTGCACAGAAGGTCTACCCATAGATCGCTTCGGTGTTGCTACTCTTGAGTTCCCTAAGGTTGTTGAGTACTTTAAAAATGAATATGGCATGAACTTCACTTCAGATACCCTTACCCGCCTTGAAAATAAGGGCCTTTTTACTAAACGAAGAACTAACTCCAATAATGAAGTTCAATTGCAATTTGAGCTCAAGGAGTTCGTTGGCTTTCATAAGAACTGGCGGGTTCTTCGCGAAGTTGATAAATGGAACGAAAAAGGCTTCGTAAATCCTAGTGAGCCCGAAATTACAAAAAGCATGAAAAAAACTTCAGCGGGCGGAGTCAAATGCCCAGCCTGCTCTGCTGAAATTCAAGAATCACAGAAATTCTGCGGAGAATGTGGTCACAAAATTCTTGCTGTAGCCTAAGGTTTTCTAAAAAACAACTGAAGCCGATAAAACATAGCTAAGGTTGCTCTCATTGTATGCAGAGGCAACTTCAAAGTTCGAGCTGCTGCCCGGAAGTGCCACTGCATAGTCAATTTCAGGACTTAAACTAAATTTTCCTCCAAGAAAAGAAAAATTCGCTCCAAGATTTGTTAGGTATTGCTCCTTTACAAGAGCAAAGTCAGAGGTCTTCCAGTCATGCCTAAAACCAGCATTCAAATAGTAAGTGATCACATCATTCACCGAGTAGTAAATGTTTCCATAGTGAATTAGTGTGCTTTTAGCGTACATAGGGACTGCATTGCCCTCAATCTCAATTGAGGTTGCAGTGGGAATCAAGGTTTGTCGCGGATTTAAATAATAAGAAACACTCCACTTAGGACTCAAAGTCCAATTGAACTCAGCATCCATTCTTAGAATACCGTTATTTTGAATCTTGTAGTCAGTTGCAGTAACTGGAACATAATACCAAAATAGAACAGAAACTGGGTCTGACTTAGCCACACCCTTAAACGTATGCCCATAGGTCAAAACTGGGTATGACATATCTGCAGTATTTTTTTTCTTTTGACCGTCATGGGACATAGTAAAGTACTGTTTAAGTCCAAGACGATTTTCCTTATTAAGCTTATAACCAATACCAACTGCATTTGTAATTTCCACACTTTTATCACTGCTATTGCTATAATGGACATCACTGGATTCCAATCCAAGCTGAGTCAATGCACTAAACGACCAGTTACTTTTTATGGAAGCTTCAGGATCTTGAAGAGGACCAAAAGTTGTAGCACTTTCTGAAGCTGCTATTGTTGTTGCAGAGGAGCTTTCTGTGCTTTGTGCTGACTCTTCGGCCCATGCGCTAGTCGCAAGTATTGTAAGAGCGCTAATTACAAAAAATCTTTTCATTTAGAGAACCCCTTTTTTAAACTATGAACTTCTTGCGTTGATGAAGATTTGACCCCATCGACTCCCCTTGTCATCACAGTACTGGTGTTAAACAATCTGGTTCCAAACTGAACCCACTGGATTACAATAGCAATGAGAGTGCCAAACTCTGGAGAGCTTTGCAACTATAAATATTTTTTATAAACGTGAATTAAAGCGATGGTTTAGCATCGTTATAAGCATTGGTAGAAAAGAGACACCAATGACAGTAAATATTACTAGATGGAAGTTGTTTTTGACACTAGGAAGGTTCCCAAAGTAGTAACCGGCCCCCAAAAAACAACTCATCCATAAAAAAGAGCCAACAACACTAAAGCTGAAAAATTTACCAAAATGCATATGTCCGACACCAGCAACAAAGGGGGCAAAAGTTCTAAAAATAGGCATAAAGCGTGCAAGCAATACTGTTTTACCACCATGATTGCGATAGAACTCTTGAGTTTGCTTGAGGTATTTTGGGTTTAAAAATATAGATTTTTCATGACTAAATACTTTTGGTCCGAGAAATTTGCCTATTTGATAATTTGTATTATCCCCTAAAATCGCCGCTAAAATTAGCAAAATCCATAATTTTATAATGCTTAACCCGCTGCTATCAATGCTTGCCAAGGCTCCGGCGGCAAATAACAAGGAGTCACCAGGTAAAAAAGGAGCCACCACCAAGCCTGTTTCGGCAAAAATAATTAGAAATAAAATCACATAAACCAAGGTCCCATATGTTGCGGTTAGTTGAGCTAAGTGAACATCTAAATGCAAAAAAATATCAATAATTTGTGAAAGCATATTTGAAGACTAGAAAGGATTTAAGTAATTATCAAGAAAATAACTTATTCACTCATGCTTATGCTAACCAAAACATAACAAGACAAATCAGCGGCTCAATTATACATAGGTCCTCAACAAGGAGAACCCATATGAAAAAAATGTTTTTATTTTTTTGTTTCACACTTTCGATCGCGGCCCAAGGAAACACAATTAATACTGTTTTCAAAAATGAATCCCAAGTCCCAGTGGAGCTTCAAAAACAGATTCTTGATTTTGTAAATATTCGCTGTGGAAATTTAGTTTCAAATTATGGATTACACGAGCTAAAGACCACTATTCGTGAGTACAACAGAGTTGATCAAGGCATGGTTGATGCATATTTTACAACGACACTTACTTCTGAGTATTATTTTGATAAAATGCACCCATCAACAACAAACATTACTATTGAAAGCGAGCGCTACAACTTTTCCAGTGGTGATAACTTTGTAGTAATTAGCGCGTCGTCTAGTGATGGCTGTGACCAGGAATATAAATAAGACTAGTTACCAGTGCCGGGCGCTGCTTGATCCAAGGACGCTCTTGCAGCCTCTATCGTCATGAATTCATCAGCACCTAAGCTCATGATTAGGTCTTGGCTAGAGTTTTGATCTGTATAGAAAAAATATTTCTTCATTGCTGTTTGTTTTATTTTTTGACCATTACGTGTGATATTAATAACTAAATAGTATGGATTACAGATATCAGAACCACAAATACCCGCTACTTCGAAGTTTGCTCCGTCAAAACTAGCTGTTGTGCTTGAAATTGCATTTACCTTACTATGAGTTGTAACAACTTGATAGGTATTGTTATTCACTTTAATTTGCGAGGTAACGGACAATGCACCCGTTGATGCTTGAACTGGGTTAAGAATTTTTAGGATATCTGTCACATAGCCACTTGCGGCTGCCGCTTGATCCGCCGCTGCTGCTTGCTGATCATTAACATAGGAAGCCCCTGCTGCATTTTTTCTAGCAGCAAATTCAGAGTCTTTCTTTGCGCAAGCAGAAAGAGCAAAAGCTGCAACTACGATATAGATATAAATTTTAGAATTTTTAAACAGTCCCACTAAGGCCTCCTAGTTACGAAGAATATTTCTCAACTAACATAGAAGCAAAAGGCAAACCACAAATGATACTTTTAAGAGTGCTGCTAACTGCATGATTTAAAACAATAAAAATGAAGTGCTTATTGAAAGTCTCATTTTAAGACAAAGTGTTCAATTCAAGCGTGATGGCATAATGACATTTTAGGGATATTTCCGCTTAGAGTCTGGACATAGCAAAAGCCGTTGTCTCGCTTTGAGATTAGCAGTTAAACTAGTTCAATGGCGGCAGGTTCAAAATTAAATAAAGCATTAGTTCTTTCCGGTGGCGGTGCCCGCGGAGCCTACCAGGTGGGGGTTTTATCTGCCATTGCGGATATTGCCCAGGCTTCCAGCATTCTCGAAGCATTTGATATTTATTCTGGAGTCAGTGCTGGAGCAATAAATGCTGCTTTTCTTGCCGCTGGGGCTGATGACTTTAGCGCAAGTTGCAAAAATCTTGTCGATCTCTGGAGCCAGCTCACCAGCGACCAGGTCTTTTATTCCGATATTGGCTCAATTGGTAAAATCGGCTTTAACTGGGTTAAGTCAGTTTCCGTCGGCGGGCTTACTGGAGCCGTTCCAGGACAAGCTCTCTTAGATACGGCCCCTTTATTTCGTTTGATTAATGAGCGTCTGCCCTTTGCTAAAATTCAAAATAACCTTGATCGCGGCGTTTTAAAGGCTCTTGCAATCACCGCCATTGATTATCAAAGCTCTATGGCAATCACTTTTGTTCAAGGACAAAAGGATCTACCAGATTGGGAAAGATCTCGTCGCAAAAGCGAAAAAACCCAAATCTCCGCAGAACACGTTTTGGCCTCCTCAGCTATCCCACTCTTGTTTCCTCCAGTTGGCATCGAGCAAAGTTTTTTTGGCGACGGTTGTGTTAGAAATACAGCTCCCTGCAGCCCTAGTATTTATCTGGGTGCAAAAAAACTCATGATCATAGGAGTTCGGCGACAAGCCCCGACTGCTTACGAATATCGCGTCCTTCAAAACCAAAAAGCGCCCAGCGTTGCTCGAGTATTAAATGTTCTATTGAATTCAGTTCTTCTCGACGGGGTCGAGCTTGATGTGGAAAGACTCAGTAAGATTAATTCGTTAATCGATCAAGTCCCAGCTAGAATTCACGATAGCCTGGCTTATAAAAAAGTAGACTTCGTATGGATCTCCCCTTCAGCGGATATCGGTGAAATTGCAGCTCAAAAGCAGCTAAAACTGCCACCCATCATTCGTTACTTACTCAAGGGTCTTGGTAGCATCAGTGAAGCAAGTGAAATCGTTAGTTATCTTTTATTTGATCCCTCATTTTGTACTCAGCTGATTGAAATTGGTTATGAAGACGGCATGAAACAAAAAGAAGAAATTAAAAGATTTTTAGAATCATAAGCAAAGTATGTTTTAAATCTCCACTTGGATTCCTACCTCAATAACTTGATTAGGTGGAATTTTAAAGAAAGCCGTCGGTCGCTGCGCATTCTTAGACATTATTGCAAAAAGTTTTTCACGCCAGAGGCTCATTCCCGGAATTGAGCTTGGCAAAATAGTCTCACGACCTAGCACGAAAGTGGTCTCAGACACATTGAAGTGGATGTCACGCTGCCGGCAGGCCTCAAGAATGTGCTTCATCTTTGGAGTCTCCATAAAGCCGTAATAAACAATAATTCGATAAAGATTTGGGATGATCTCTTCAATTGTCACGCGGTCTTTTTTCAAAACAAAAGGCTCATCCTTTGTTTGAATTGTAAGAATAGCCACTCGCTCATGGAGAACTTTATTGTGTTTTAGATTATGCAATAAGGGCACAGGAATTCCCGAGGGGTCTCCGGCCATATAAATTGCAGTCCCCGTCACTCGCAATGGTGGCGTACGAAGGATCATTTGACAAAATTCTTCAATTGAAACTGCACGATCTTTTAGACGAGCATATAATATTCTTCGTCCCTTATTCCATGTGACCATTAAAAGATAAATTACGGCCGCCATAAGCAGGGGCACCCAACCACCGTGAGCAATTTTCATCATGTTAGCACCAAAAAATGAAGCATCAAAAACCAAGAAAGCGCCAAAGATGAATAGCGCGCGACCAAGCCCCCATTTCCAGCGATGTATAGCGACTTCAAAAGCAAGCAAAGTTGTAATCACCATGGTCCCCGTCACTGCAATGCCATAAGCTGCCGCCAAATTACTCGAAGACTTAAAGGTTAATACCAACCAAATAACCCCAATAAACAAGGCCCAATTCACAAACGGCACATAGATTTGTCCAATTTCGCGACTGGAAGTATGCACAGTTGAAAGACGAGGACAAAAGCCCATTTGCATTGCCTGGCGCGTGATTGAAAAAATCCCGGAAACCAGAGCCTGCGATGCAATCACAGTAGCCATCGTAGAAAGAATTACCATCGGTACTAATGCCCACTTCGGAGCAAGAAGATAGAAAGGATTTGAAATTGTCTCAGGATTTGAAAGTAACAAAGCGCCTTGACCAAAGTAATTTAAAACCAAAGCTGGTAATGCAATTAAAAACCACGCCAACCGAATCGGTTGACGACCGAAATGTCCCATATCAGCATAAAGAGCTTCGCCCCCAGTGATTACCAGCACCACAGACCCTAAAACAACAAAACCATGAAGCCCGTGATAACTAAAGAACTCAATAGCATACCAAGGATTTATAGCTTCAAGAACTGCCGGATTTTCAAGAATTCCATGAAGCCCCAAGCCACCCAGAATAACAAACCAAATCAAAAGAATGGGACCAAAGATGACACCAATTCTTCCAGTCCCAAATCTCTGCATAAGAAAAAAAGCATTCAAAATAAAAATTGTCACTGGAATAACATAAGGCTCTAATACTGGGGTTAAAAGAGATAGACCTTCGACTGCCGATAAAACCGAAATAGCTGGTGTGATAATACCGTCTCCATAAAGAAGCGCAGCGCCAAACAATCCCAACGTGATAATAATATATTTACGAATATTAGAGTGTTTTTGTTCGCTGTTTGACGCCAGAGCCATCAAAGATAAAATACCGCCTTCGCCTTTGTTGTCGGCTTTCATCACCACGGCCATATATTTGAAACAAATTGCAATGATGATTGTCCAAAAAATCAAAGATAAAATACCAAGTATATTCTGAGGTTCCACAGGAATTCCATGCTCCACCGCAAAGCACTCTCTAAGAGCATAAAGTGGACTTGTTCCAATATCACCAAAAACCACGCCCAGCGCACCAAGAGACATTATCCAGATGTTTTGAGAATATTTGCTACGAGATATATTTTCCATTATTTCGTGGGTTTCTGTGCAAGAAAGTTATTAGCATCAAGCTTGGCATCCTTTAAGGCTTTACAGAAGCGCTGAAATCCCCGGACTTGATCCATTAAAAGCTCCTGCATAACTGGATCAGCCAAAGTTTCATTTTTAACCACTTTAAATACGTTCATAAGAAAAACTCTTTGAGGATAAATAAACGCATTACGGTAACCAAAAATTTGCTGTAAATGTTCAACTGGCCTCATCCCACCAAACATTCCGCCAAGCCCGACGAAGGCTACCGGTCTGAACTCAAAACAGTCTGGAAATTTCATATGATCAATATAATATTTCAAAATTCCTGGCATAGAGCCATTGTACTCAGGGCAAACTACGATTAAGCCATCAGATTTTACAATTTTATTGATTTCTGCTTGAAGACTTTCCGGCTGGTCTTTCCCGTAATGTGGACCAGTTGAAAGCTCACTGCGAATCTCACGTAAATCAATAAGCCCAATTTCCTCACCAGCCTCTTTGTACAGGGTTTGAATATACTTCGAGATTTTTAATGAGTTCGAATCGGCACGATCGGTTCCTGAAATAACATATTTCATGTTCATTATTTCCTTCAGCTGATTTGACAATAATCATCGCGTTGGTTCTAATAATCAAGAGGGAACTTAAGCGGCAGGAGTTGTTCTTGGAAAATAAAAGATGGTTCTTACTGTTAGAGGGTCAGGTCACTGGTCCCTACAGCGATGAAGAGATTCAAAATCGCATTGACAATGCCAAGGATTCTCTCATTTGGGGACGTGGCCAATCAGAATGGCTTGGGCCAGACAGGTGGCGAACGGCAACAAAAGCTCTCATTGATCAGTTGGCATTAGAGCAACAAAGCTCACGACAATGGAAGATGCGTGTTGATCACAAAGAGCTCACTCCAATGACTCTTGAAGAGCTGATTGAGCAGCTTAAAGATTATACAGATCTTTCCCCCGTGCGCGTTTGGACCGACGGATTTGACGATTGGAAAGAAGTTTTTCAGGTTCGAAAAATCATGGACGAACTAGGCATCAGTCGGCGCAGCCATTCCCGTGTTCCTATAATGGGCTCGCTGAAGGCCACGGCCGGGCTAGGTGAGCTCAATGCTAAAATCATTTCTATCAGCGAGGGCGGTATCGGAGTCAACAGCGCTAAGGGCTTGCAAATTGGAGAAAAATTTCCAGCCGCACTGGGCAGTCCAAATCTTTTTATGAATATCACCTGCAATATGGAAGTTGTTTATGTCGGAGCAGATGGATATGCTGGTATGCGTTTTTTGGGTCTTCCAAGTGAAGCTCGATCTGCAATTATTGAATACGTGAAGAAGTTCCAACAGGTCCAGAAATAAGCTCAAAAAGACCCTTCAAAGCCAGCGTTGAATTGCGTTTTCCCTTAAAGCCTTCACGAACTTCCACGAGAAAGTCTGCTGACTTTAAAGCGTTTTTTAAAACCGTGCGGCTAGCGTAAGTTGAAACCATACAATCCTTGTCTGTGGCCTTATTAAAAAAATCCACCAAGAACTCCTCTGTCCAGAGATTCGGAGAAGTTTTGGCACTAAAGGCATCAAATAAAATACAGTGATTTTTTGTTTTAAAAACTGTCTTGCAATCAAGGGGGCCATGCAAAACAAAAGCCTGACTCTCAAGTTTCATGCAAAGAAATTTTTTTAATTTTTGCGCTTCAATATGAGTGCCCATCAAAACATATTTTAATACTTGTTCATAAACTTCTTTGATTTCAATGCCTAAAGGCTGTCCTCTTAACCAATAGATGAAGTATTCTCTTAACTCTGGTACAAGTTCAAAGCTTTCTAGAGTGAAATTCAAATTCTGCTGTAGAAATGCCTCTCGAGCCACGGTAAGTTCGACGAAACCAATACCTAAGCCTATAGATAAAAACTGAGGCTTTAAGATGTGCTGAAAGCAATGACGAATTATTTTACCATAAATTAATTCTGTTTCCCCTGCAGCGCCCCCTGAGTGGTGCATGGACTCGCCTTTTTCATGTTGTGGTGAGGACGCCTGAATCAAGCGCAAACTGGGGCTGCCGTCCCCCGTAATTTCTACCTCAAATCCAATCTCTGACCATCTTTGCAGTGTATTCATTGATTTTTTCCCTTTTGCTCCCTATATACATTCCATGGAAAAAGGCTGGAACGGACTACCATATAATACTATCGCAGAACACTACTCCAAACGCTTTGGGGAAAAGGTCTATAAAATCCCCGTTAGTATCGTAGACGACTGCCCCAATCGCCGCGGGTTAAAAGGCATGGAAACCTGCGTGTTTTGCGATGTTTGGGGCTCCGCCGCTAATTCCGAGTCCTTAAGTATGGAGCTACATGCCCAAATTGAAAAATACTACGCCCATATATCAAAGAAATATAAAGCTAAAAGTTTTCTCATTTATTTTCAAGCCTATACGAATACTTTTACTAAGCTAAGTGGTCTTCGCCACAACTTTGAAACAGCTCTTTCTTATGATTTCGTAAAGGGCTTTGTGGTGGGCACTCGTCCAGATTGCTTATCCAAAGGAGTTTTAGATCTTTGGCAGGAATTCCATCAGCGTTCTTTTGTTGCAGTGGAACTCGGTGTACAGAGCTTTTTTGATGACCAACTGAAGTTCATGCGCCGGGGTCATACTGCACAACAGTCCATCGATGCCATTTATAAGATTGCTGATGGCACTCAAGCAGATCTTGGTATCCATTTAATCTTCGGAAATCCCGGTGAAACCGATGAACAAATCATTCAAACAGCAGAGATTGTAAGTAAGCTACCAATCACCAATGTAAAACTCCACAACTTACATGTACTTAAAAACACGCCTCTTGAAAGGATGTATGGCTCTGGTGAATTCATTCCCATTGACCGTGAAACCTACTCTCACCGTGTGAAAATCTTTCTACAACACTTGGCTCCCCACATAGCGCTGCATAGGTTAGCAGCCTTTGCGTCTCGTTGGGAAGAGCTCGTGGCACCAGCGTGGACTTCTGATAAAATG
The DNA here is from genome assembly GCA_031370005.1 of Bdellovibrionales bacterium. Classification (GTDB taxonomy): domain Bacteria; phylum Bdellovibrionota; class Bdellovibrionia; order Bdellovibrionales; family Bdellovibrionaceae; genus JACMRP01. The sequence continues at coordinate 39,448 of JANMPT010000097.1, forward strand.
GGCACTCATCAATACATTATTGATTACTTACGATGTGAAAAAGCTTACCAAAGCCAAATCTATAAAACTGAAAATAAAGAAACCCAGGCTTTCATCGAGCTCATTCGCCAAAAAAGCCTATCAACTCTCTAGCAACACTAGGGGTAGATTTAAGATCATGACAGATGACTAGATCTAGACCCTGTCTTAATTCACTCTTGCTTTGTACTTTCAGGTCCTTAGACGACTTTATACTATGTGTTTTCACAAAAAAAACCTTACTTTTTTCAAAGACAGACTTGTCAAGAAGATCAAATTTGCTGCTTAAATGATAAGCAGCGCTAAGTTTTTTTGTATTTTTTTTACTCTTTGAGTTTGACAGCATTTCAAAAAGTGAAGATCCTCAAAGTGTGAGGAAGATAGGCCATATGGATATGACCACTCTAACAAGCCCCTAGATCTAGTGGTCATGCGAAAAAGCTAAAAACTTTAAGCAGGATTTAAGTCTGGGGCAAGACAACTAGAAAACACGATTATTTATATCTAAATACAGGATCGTTCGGCTTTCACGGAGGGGTGAGGGCTGGGTTTTTTTTCGCCTATAAGAAATGGGCCACGAATGAGGGGACGCGCTATGCTGAATCAAGAGTCCAACGGACAGGGCTATCAATCCGACAATACACCACATGTTATGAGAGTTAAGAAGCGAGATGGCACGTTGGAGCCAGTTGATGTCACAAAGATCGTGGAACGAGTTACTCGTTGCTGCCAGGGTCTCGCTCAAGTGGATCCACTTCGTGTTGCTACAAAGGCCATTAGTGGTCTTTATGACGGAGCAACAACAAATGAACTCGATAATCTTAGTATTCAAACTGCAAGCCTACTAATCGGTGAAGAGCCTGAGTACTCCCGCCTTGCAGCACGTCTGCTTTCTACATACGTAGACGAGGAAGTTCGCTCGCAAAAAATTGGTTCCTTTGCTGATGCAGTAAACCTTGGTTACTCTCAAGGTTTAATATCTGAAGCTCTTCATATATTCGTTGCAAATAACAAGGCCGCTTTGTGCGCCTCTATCGAGCCTTACCGCACTGATCGATTTGAGTATTTCGGTCTTCGCACTGTTTACGATCGTTACTTATTAAAAAATCCGACGAGTCGCCAAGTAATCGAAACTCCTCAATACTTTTTTATGCGAGTGGCTTGTGGCCTAGCACAAAATGTAGATGAAGCGATTGAGTTCTATCGATTGATTTCTTCCCACGACTATATGCCTTCAACCCCGACTTTATTTAATGCGGGAACTCTTCGTCCACAAATGTCATCTTGCTATTTGCTCGACTCCCCATTGGACGATTTGCGAGCAATTTATGATAAATACACAGACATCGCTTTGCTTTCAAAATTCGCGGGCGGTATTGGAGTGGCTTTCCATCGAATTCGCTCTCGTGGATCTCTGATCAAAGGTACAAATGGTCATTCAAATGGCATCATTCCTTGGTTGAAAACCATGGATTCATCTGTAGCTGCTGTAAATCAAGGTGGTAAACGAAAGGGTGCTGCATGTGTCTATTTAGAAACTTGGCATGCGGACATTGAGGAGTTTCTTGAGCTTCGCGACAACACCGGCGACGAAGCAAAGCGTGCTCACAACTTAAACTTAGCAAACTGGGTTCCAGATTTATTTATGAAACGGGTTGAGGAAAACTCAATGTGGTCTTTATTTGACCCGCATATTGTTCCTAACTTTACAGATATTTATGGCCCTGAGTTTGAAAAGGCCTATGTTGAGGCAGAAGAAAATAAATTATATGTAAAACAGGTTAAGGCCCGCGATTTATACGTACGTATGATGAAAACTTTGGCTCAAACTGGCAATGGCTGGATGACTTGGAAAGACGCTTCAAACATGAAGGCAAATCAAGTAGGTCATCCTCAAAATATAATTCATCTTTCAAATCTCTGCACTGAGATCTTAGAAGTGACTTCAGATAAAGAAACGGCCGTGTGCAACTTGGGTTCAGTAAATCTTGGACGCCACATTACAAATGGCGAATTCGATTTTGAAAAACTTGCTCGCACCGTTCGTACAGCTATCAAATACCTAGACCGCGTTGTTGATATCAATTTTTACCCAATTGATTCTGCAAAAGATAGCAATCACAAATGGCGCCCAGTGGGTCTCGGTGTTATGGGCCTTCAAGACGCTTTTTTTATGTTGAAACTACCTTTTGACTCCGACAAGGCTCGAGAACTATCTGCAAGGATCCAAGAAGACATCTACTATAATGCAATATATGCATCTTGTGAATTGTCGGAAAAATATGGACCCCATGGAGCTTACAAGGAAACTCGCGTAGCTCATGGTCAACTGCAATATGACCTTTGGGGAGTAACTCCAAAACAACCAGAGCGTTTTGTTCAGCTGAAGGAACGAATTAAAAAACACGGCTTGAGAAACTCTTTAGTGATAGCTATTGCTCCAACGGCAACAATCGCGTCAATCGTGGGTTGCTATGAAGCTACAGAACCACAGATTAGTAATTTGTTTAAACGAGAGACTCTTTCTGGCGAGTTCATGCAAATAAATCGTTACCTAGTGTCTGACTTGAAAGCAATAAACCTTTGGAATGAAAACATTCGAAATGAAATCAAAATGGCAGATGGCTCCATTCAAGATGTCGCAGCTATTCCGCCACTGTTGAAAGAGCTTTACAGAAATGTTTGGGAAGTTCCAATGAAAGCATTAATTGATATGGGAGCCGAGCGGGGTCCCTATATTGATCAGTCCCAGTCATTGAATCTTTTCATGGAAAGTCCAACCATAGGTAAACTATCGAGCATGTACATGTATGCGTGGAAAAAAGGTTTAAAAACAACTTACTACCTCCGTTCACGTCCAGCGACTAGTATTGCAAAAACCACTGTTATGAAAACAAATATTGGAACGACAACTATGACCGAAACTATGATTGTCGAAGCCGCACCGAAAAAGGAATACACAGACACTGAAGTCTTAGCTTGTTCTCTGGAAAACCCAGAGGCCTGCGAAGCCTGCCAGTAAATATGTATCTTACTATTAAAAAAGGAATTTTATTATGTTGTTAGATCCCGGTTTTAATCTCACTCTGCGCCCGATGAAATACCCTGTTTTTTACGAAATGTATAAGAATGGGATTAAAAACACGTGGACTGTGGATGAAGTTGATTTCTCCACAGATCTTGTAGACCTGCACTCAAAAATGACCCCGGCAGAAAGGCATTTAATTTCGCGTTTGGTTGCTTTTTTTGCCACCGGAGATTCTATTGTAGGCAATAACCTTGTATTAAATCTCTATAAGCATGTGAATTCTCCGGAAGGGCGCATGTATTTGTCTCGTCAACTTTATGAAGAGGCCTTGCATGTCCAGTTCTATCTTACCCTTTTAGACACATATATTCCTAATCACGAGGAAAGAGCGGAGGCTTTCTCTGCAATTGAAACCATTCCTTCGATAAAAAAGAAAGCAGATTTCTGTTTTAAGTGGATTGATTCTATCAATGAACTTGAAACTTTAAAAACAAAGGAAGATCGCCGTAAATTCCTGATGAACATGATTTGTTTTGCAACATGCGTAGAAGGCCTTTTCTTTTTTGCGGCCTTTGCTTATGTTTACTTCCTGCGTTCAAAAGGTTTGCTTGCGGGGCTAGCTACTGGCACAAATTGGGTTTTCCGTGACGAAAGTATGCATATGGCTTTTGCTTTGGAAGTGATCAAAAATGCCCGTCAAGAAGAGCCAGATCTTTTCAATGAACAAATGGAAGATATGGTAGTACAAATGATAGAAGATGCCATTGATTGTGAAATGGAATTTGCCCAGGATGTTCTTCAATTTGGACTAGCCGGGATGTCCGCTAAGGATATGAGACAGTATTTAGAATTTGTTGCTGACCAGCGTTTAGAAAGTTTGAACATTGCCCCTCGTTACAAAGTAAAAAACCCATTCTCCTTTATGGAGCTTCAAGATATGCAAGAGCTTGCGAATTTCTTTGAGAGAAGAGTCTCAGCTTATCAAATGGGAGTTTCCGGAAGCGTATCTTTCGATGAAACGTTCTAAAGAGTTTTTTCTTTGGTTATTTTTTCTCGCTATTTGCTTTTGGGCAGGTTACATAAAAGGTTTCCTGCCCTTAACATTTAAGCAAGGGTTATTTGCTAAAGGTCCCGTGAAAATTTTGAACGCGACTCCTTTAGATTTTCCTGTGGATTTTATTAAAGCTCTTGAAGACGATTTTGGACAAAAAATTGAAGTACAAAGAGCTAAAGATTGGGATGAAGTTCAAGCGAAAATGGTTATTAAAAATGGGGCGCATTTGATCATAGCGCCTACTTACTGGGCTCAGGACCTTTCCCGCGAGTCGCTCATACTTAGTCTCAATCCCCTACAAACAAAAATCGAAAAGAGAGTCTCTCCTGATTTTATTTCTTTACAAGGAAAAAATCTCAATGTTCTTCCCTTGTATTGGACACTTACAGATTTTCGAGTTCACAAAGACAGCAACTTAGGTGAAAGCCTTGAAGAAGCACTTCAGAGCAAAAATCTTACAGAGATCCACCTCTATCCAAACGTTGATTTAATGGCAACCCATTTAAAACTCTGGTCTAGCAATCCCCAAGTGGGTGCTTTAAAGCTTAAAAATATTGAGAGTTTCCATTACAAAAACATTCCTCAAGAAATATCAAAAACCTCAATTTGGGAAGTTCCACATTTATTAAAAATAAATAATTCTCGTACATTGAGCTCTTTAAATAGCAATGCCTTAATAATTTATGGAATAATGATTCCTAAAAATTCTCTTAATAAAAAAACATCCTACCGTCTTCTAGAAAGAATGATGGACCGGGATCTTGAGGAAATCACCCTTGCAAAGCTTCCCTTAGGAAGCACGCTCCAACAATCAGAGAGGAATATAAAAATCAACAAGGAACAGCACTCCTCAGAGTTGCGTGATCTTAAACTGCATGAGTTAATTATTCTCGACAAAAGGGTTCCAGAACTTTTTCAAAACTACTGGCAAAAGTATAACTTTATCTCACCAAATTAAGATAAATATTACCGCCTCCAGCATTTGTAACAAGTGCACCTGTTGAATCATAAGCCACAAGCTCTAGTTTCACTGTGTAGATTGTACTTAGCGAGAGATTGCGAATATCAATAACCACATCAAATTTTCCATTACGGCATACTGGAATTGTTGATGTTCCTGTAGCACTGTAGACTCCGGCACTTACTGGAGCGTTTCCATTCTGAGTAACAATAGACACATTGATTTTATTACTCGGATATGTTGAGGCATAGCAGTCACCGCTGACTTCAACCTTGGTATCTGTTGAGGCAGGGTAAAGAGAAACAATATTTCCTGTTGTAGACAACTTAATTGTATTCGCACTTGCGGCCTGATTGGCACAGCCATTTGCTGGACACTTAGAACTGCTTTGATAATCCCCGACAAGCCCGCTGCCAGGAGGTTGATTACAGGCCGGAAGCCCCAAAAAAACTAGGGTTGCTAAAAGCATAAAAAGAGGTTTAAAAGACATACGGAGTCCCCCTATTTCTTATGATAGCAAGGATGTAAGCTTTGTGGAAAAATATTTATTAAATCTCTAAAAAGACTGTTTCAATATGAGTCAAAGGTTTATAAAAACACTTTCCTTTTGAGTCTAGTAATTACCCCCTCCAGAAGCTCAGGCTCTAGGAATAGGAAATAGGTTGAAAGCATGATAAGTGAAAAATGCATCAGTCCCATAAAAAGTCCAATTGATCCATGAAAGAAAAGCCCCGTGATCAACCAATATTTACGCCCTTTGGGATTTAACATAGCTGCGGGGAAATAGATTTCAAAGATTATGCTCAAAAAACTTCCTATGGCGATTGCCAAAGGCAGGTGCCTCAAAAAGGTCCAATCCATATTCACCATCTGAGGATTTGCTAGAACACTCCAAAGCGCTGTGCCATCCCACCAGCTTATACCTTTTAGTTTTTCAAACCCCGTATAGGCGTAGATGATGCAAATCTGAAATTGTATCATTCTCATCATTGCCGAGCTCAGCCAATCTGATTCCATACGCAAAGGTTTTTTTCTTTTGAAAAAATTAAAAATACTCAGCCGAGCGCAACTATCCGAGAATGCCAGGTAAAATAAAAAAACCCCTCCGATAACATCTGCGCCAAAGACGGCCCCATAATTGCGATACATAAAACCCATATGGAGTACCCAGGCTAGCGCTGTCAAAGCTCTTCCACCGATTCCTAAAAACAGTAATAGTAATGTAAAAACATAGATAGAATGAACTCCGCCCATCATAGAGTCTGGCCAGAAGTACCATCCCCAAAGTGGACGCGTGAACTCGTCCATGGTCTCAAGCGCCAAGGAGCGTGGCATAAGCCACCCATCGGTGAAGTAAATAATATTCCAGGAACGTAAGAAATAAAGATGAAGCATGGTTCCGGTTAGAAAAATTCGCATCAGAGCTAAATTAATTAGTTTTTTCGGAGAAAACCAAAAATGATCCCAGGCCTTAAGTGCTTTACTCAACATGACAAGGGAACTCCCGTTTAATATAATCTTGTTCTTTAGATAGCTCTGCCATAGTTTCTTGTTTGAAGGTCACCGCTTGATCAAGGGGAGCAATAGACTCAACTATAAAATCAATACGAACTGAAGTTGCCCCAAGATTCACCCGGCAAATATGCGGTACAAACATTTTTTCCATGCGATCCGGACCCAATAATAAATAATGCATCATATAGAGTTCGCGGCGCTGAGTGGGATCAAAGGTTCCAACATTTTTTAATTCAGGAAAGAACCCCTCTTTGGATTCCTTAATAGGATCGCCTTTTTCATCCTTAAAATACACTTGGTAACGGATATACATAGTGTGTGCAGGATCTGGAGAAAAAAAATTCCATGAAGTATTAAAACCAGTGATGTTTGCATAAGGAGTGATGACTCCCTGAAAAAAACGTCCAAAGTAGGAGCTTCCATTGGACATCACAATTACAACAAAAAGATGGTAAAGTATCCAAATACTCGCAAGAGCTTTTAGAAAAAAGAGCCCTCTTCTAGACTTCAGCATCTTCCTCGTCAATATCATCGGCTTCACCCAGGAATGGCAATTCATCGTCTTCCATATCCTCTTCACTGGCTTGTTGATCTGGTTCAGCATCAAAATTAGCTATGGCCTCTTGAAGCTCCACTCCTCGTCCAACAGCAAGTGCACGATCATAGCGTTCTAGCCAATTCACATCGCGAGTTGAGACTTGCTCATTCACTTCCAAAGCTTCACGAATATTTTGCGCCTTCTCTTGATCCCGCTGTTCGCGTTGCCTTTGTTTTTCTTTCTCAAAGAATGCCGAAGATGTTGAAATCTCTTCAAGTTGTTCAGTAATTTTTGTTAACTCTTCTTCACCTTGCGAGTACGAAGACCCCGTCAATGACGCCATAGAATCCGTTATTGCACTGAGAGTTTCTTTTTTATCTTCCTCGCCGATTCCCTCAGGCAAAAGCTCATCAATTTGAGAGAGTGTTGGTAGCTCTTTAAGATTGCGAAGACCGAAAATCTCTAGAAACTTACGAGTCGTTCCATATTGCATCGGGCGACCTGGGAGCTCACTCTTACCTTCAAAACAAACGAGATTCTTTTCCATTAAAGCTCGTAATAAATGACCTGACTCAACACCACGAACCGCATCGATTTCCGATTTCACCAGGGGTTGCTTGTAAGCAACAATTGCAAGAACTTCAAGCGCAGGACCTGAGAGTTTGAAAGGGCGTACTTTCAAAGTTTTGCGCATAAATTCCATATTGTCGATTTTTGTACGTAGCTGATAGCCCCCTGGAACTTCCTCCAAGCTTATACCGCGGCGTCCTCCTGCATATTCAACAGCTAAACTATCCAAAGCGCGATGAAGCTTTTGAGTATTAATATTCGTGGCTTTAAAAACAAGCTTTAAAGAAGCTAAACTCACCGGGCGATCCGAGGCAAAAAGAATACTTTCGACAATGGATTCTAAGCGTTCTTCCTCTACAAATTCAACGTCTTCAATTTCCACTGATTCAAATCCATCCAGCTCAGTGCCTTCAAGGGGAACATCAGAGAGGGTGTCTTCTTCTTGTAAAAAAATTGAGGCTTCCATTTCGATATTAGAATCTTCTCCATGTAAAGATTCAGATAAATTCTTTTTTTTAGCCAAGAGCTCCTCCTTCTTCTGCAGCGAAGATTTCTTCATCACTGGCCATGTCTTCTGTTTCTACAATTTCTACCGCAGATTCCGCAATCATTTGCTCAAGAATTACTGCTGAATTTACAGAACCATACTCTTCGACATTTGAAAGCACATCGCCTTCAACTGTTTTTTTTGCTTCAACATAAATATCAGAATAAGTTTCGATCTGAAGTAAAGAGACAAAGCCCATTTTTCCAAGCTCTAACAGGGATAAAAAGGTAATCAGTGTTTGACGTGCCCTATCCTCGGTCCCACTAACCAAGTCCATCATTACCACTTTTTGACCCACGATCAAACGATCTTTGATCTCTAAAATTCGACTCGCAATGGACTGGGACTTTACGGTGACCTGATGGATCTTTTTTTTCGCTGTTTTAATAATCAGACGATAAGTTGCAATCAATGAGAATAAAGCGTTTTCTTCAAGAATAATTTCATCTTCTTTAGGAGACAAGGACTCACGACTGCCACGCAACCAAAGATCGCGTCCCACCAAAGGACGCTCATAAAGTAGTTTCGCCACCTCTTGATATTTTTGATATTCTAGAAGTTTTTGTACGAGCTCCTTACGCGGATCCTCTGTCTCAAGAATCTCGCCGTTTTCGTCATACTGAGGAAGAAGCATGCGTGATTTTATATGGATTAAAGTTGATGCCATGGCGATAAATTCACCGGCAACTTCCAGATCCAATTCTTTCATGAGTTTAATATATTCAAAATACTGCTTCGTGATATCATGGATATTAATATCCATGATATCCATCTCTTCCTTTCGGATGAGATAAAGAAGAAGTCCTAGAGGGCCTTCAAATTTTGGCAACTGAATATTAATACTCATTAAGGTTCATCTCCTTAAACAGTTGTTCACCATTTCATTTGAGCACGCACGATCCCAAGTGTTTTTTGCGCTTCAATACGAGCTTTTTCACAACCAGAAATAAGGATTGAATCAAGCAGCTTTGGATTATTCAACAACTCTTTTTTCTTTTCTCGAGGTTCTTTGGTTAGAGTTTCGATATTGCTGAATAATTTAGCTTTGCAGTCGCCACAACCAATGCCAGCTGTCCTGCAACCACTATTTGCCCAGCTTAAATCTTCAGCAGATGAGTACAGTTTGTGATAACCATAGACAGAGCAGACATCAGGATTGCCAACATCCTCCCGACGCACGCGCTGAGGGTCTGTCACCATTAAATTTACTTTTTTCTTAAGATTCTTTTCGTCCTCCGTCAGAAATAAAGTATTGCCGTAGGATTTAGACATTTTACGACCATCAAGCCCTGGCAATACTGGAACCTCAGTAAACAACGGAGTTGGCTCAGGAAGCTTTGCCTTATAAATATTATTAAAGCGACGAATGATTTCCCGTGAGATTTCCAAGTGCGCCGTTTGATCTTTTCCTATAGGAACTTTTTCACCGCGATAAATTAAAATGTCCGCAGTTTGAAGTACTGGATAAGCAAAACGACCCAGATTATGTGTGTCATTCTGTTTTGCCTCCACTTCCGCATCCTTCCATGTAGTAACCCGTTCAAGCCAGCCCATGGGCGTAAGATTTGCTAGAATCATGAAAAGCTCTAAATGCTCTGGAACTTTGCTTTGAACAAAGATCGTGGACTTTTCAGGATCAAGTCCCCAAGCAATAAACTCAGCGATCATTTCCCGGGTCCAAGAAGCCACATCTTGTGCGCTTCGATAAGCTGTGGTCATCCCATGCCAGTCCATAGCTCCAAAAAAACAATCATATAAACCTTCATTTTGAAGCTTTATAAAATTACTAAGTGCTCCCCAATAGTTTCCAATATGCAAAGGTCCTGTAACTCGAATGCCACTCATCACTCGTTGGCGATGATTCATAGCAATCCACCCAGCGCCACTTTCATTAAGATATCTTGTCCCCAGAAAACTGGAATCGCTAAAATATGCAGGGCTCCTGTTAAAATCAAAGCCATCAAGATCATACTTGTAATATGCTCATTTTGTTCAAGTTTGTAATTCAAAGGTGCCGGCAGAAAACGCGCCAGAACTTTTCCGCCATCCAAAGGATTGAGCGGAATCAAATTAAAAACGGCCAAAAATAAATTGGTAGTAATAAAGACTTTGACGACCTTAAGAAATGACACCATGACCTCAGAAACCATAAAGTAACGCGCTGTAATGCCAATTACTAGAGCTCCAATCAGGGCAAGAAGAATATTTGAAAGTGGGCCAGCAAGAGCCACCCAAAACATGTCCTTTCGGGGATCTTTCAAATTTCTTGGATTCACTGGAACAGGCTTTGCCCAGCCGAAAAAGATCGGAGTATTAAAAACAATAGAAATCATCGGCAACATAAAAGTACCAATCATATCCATATGAGATAAGGGGTTCATAGTTAACCGACCCATTATCTGGGCGGTGTTGTCGCCTCGCAACTTTGCAACCCAACCATGAGCGAACTCATGGAAGCAAAGAGCAAATAAAAATGGAATATAATAAACGCCTACTTTTGCACCAATTTCCATTAAATCCATATATCAACGCTAACTGACCACTAGACACTTGTCTAGAGACACTTCGAATCATGCATAAAGATATAGCATCAAATGACGCGGAACGTGCTCATTGATTCCGCAAGTGCTTACAGATATTTTTTAAAGGCTTTTCATCTCAATTTGAAGGAGTTTATAATGTCTAGTTTTGTTGATGCTCGCCCTGCACTCACTGTCCTATCTGAAGATGAAAATGCCTTCCAAGAAGCTGTTCGTTCATTCGCAGAATCAGAAATCAAACCCCATGTCACTCGCATGGATGAAAAAGCCGAAATGGATCCTCTCATTATTAAAAAACTTTTTGAAATGGGCTTAATGGCAATTGAAACTCCAGAAAAATATGGCGGTGCGGGATCCACTTTTACAATGGCCTGCTTAGCTGTAGAACAGCTTGGTCGCATTGATGGCTCGGTTAGTGTACTTCTCGACGTGCAAAACACCCTCGTGACCAACGCCTTTTTGAAATGGAGCAAAGAGCCTCTTCAAGCAAAGTATCTTCCAAAGATGGCTACGGAATGGGTGGGAGCTTATGCTCTTTCTGAAAGTTCTTCAGGATCTGATGCATTTGCTTTAAAACTCAAGGCAGAACTTAAAGGCGATAAATACATTTTAAATGGTTCAAAACTTTGGATTACCAACGGTAAAGAAGCCCATGTCTTCATTGTTTTTGCAAATCTTGATTTTGACAAAGGCTACAAAGGTATTACAGCTTTTGTTGTTGAAAAAACATTCAAGGGTTTCACAGTTGGAAAAAAGGAAGATAAGCTTGGCATTCGTGCAAGCTCGACTTGTGAATTGCTCTTCGAAAATTGTGAAGTCCCTGTAGAAAATATTTTGGGCGAAGTCGGCAAAGGTTATAAAATTGCCATCGAAACTTTAAACGAAGGCCGCATCGGTATCGGTGCGCAAATGGTGGGAATTGCCCAAGGGGCCTATGAAGCCGCTCTGGGTTATATAAAATCCCGTGAACAATTTGGAAAATCCATAGCTCAGTTCCAAGGGGTACAATTTCAATTAGCAGAAATACGAACAGAACTCGAGGCGGCTCGCTTAATGGTTTACAATGCAGCTCGTCTGAAGGATTCTGGTCAAGACTTCATTGAAGCTGCGGCAATGGCAAAGCTTTTCTCTTCTCGTGCAGCCTGCAATATCACCTCTATAGCTGTGGATTTATTTGGAGGTAATGGGTTTACAAAAGAATACCCTGTTGAAAAATTCTGGCGAGATGCCAAGATAGGTCAGATCTATGAAGGAACTACTAATATGCAACTTCAAACAATTGCCAAAATGGAACTTGAAAAGTAGGTATGTTTCTAAAAACTATCTTCATAAGTTTTCTTATTACAATGACTGGAAAGGCGGCCAGTGAGACTCCCGCCCCCAACTTTAAAATTCATCTTTCCAATGAGCCCAGCAATCTAGACCCTCATCAGCAAAAGTCCTCAGCCTCTAGTTATTTATTGCAGAATCTATACCGCAATATTTTTTTCTATGACAATGACAAGGGCCTTGTTGCAGATCTCGGAGAAAGCTGTAAACGACAAAGCCCTTTGGTTTTGGTTTGTAAGCTAAAAAAAGGACTTCAATGGAGTGATGGTTCCAGCCTGACTTCTAAAGACTTTTTAAAAACCTATCAACAGGTTTTAAATCCAAATAAATCCTTTTTACGTGTGGATCTTCTTTTAAAAATTAAAAATGCTACCGCTATTTACAAAGGTAAAAAAAAGATTACAAGTCTTGGTATTACAGCACCCAATGCGACAACTTTACGTTTTGAATTTGAAGCTAAAGATCCTGATTTTGAATATAACTTGGCTAGCTTTTTACTGTCCCCTACTAAGAATACTCTAAATCCAAGTCAAAATGCTTCAGAATTGATCGTCAATGGCCCCTATAAGATTTTTAATTGGATTCCCGGCCAAAAAATTCAGCTTACTAATAATACTCATTATAAAAACGGAAATTTTTCCAAACGCCCATCCGTTGAGTTTCTCTTCATCAACGAAGACAGTGTGGCTTTACATCTTTATGAAAAAAATGAGCTCAGTTTTTTAAGACGTCTGCCGTCGCTTTATATTCCAAAATTTAAATCTCGTCCAGACTTCCATTGGATTCCCATGCTGCGTTTTGACTACTTTGGCTTTGGTCCAGCTTTGAAAAATCACCCAAAAATTCGAGAAGCATTAACTCTTTCTTTAGATTATAAAGAATTACAAAAAATATTTTCTTCGGAAGGAACTCCTGGCTGTCCAGGAATACCGGTTTCTTGGTTAAAAAAAGAATTATGTTACGAACTAAATGTAGATAAGGCGAGGCAGATCTTTGCTGAAGACAACTCCGTACCGAGTGAATTGAAACTTATGTATTCGGCCCTTGGCGGTGAAGACCATCGTCGTGCGACCGAATGGATACAAGCACAGTGGCAAAAGAATCTTAATCTCAAAGTCCAATTACTGCTCCGAGAAAATAAAGTTTTTTTAAGTGAGCTTCGAAAGAATCCTCCTGCCATTTTCCGTAAAGGTGTGGCTCCGGATCGTCCAACTTGTTTGGCCGTCCTTGAAACCTTTGCGGATTGGAACTCTGAGAACTATATCCAGGTCAAGGATCCCGAGTACCAACATATTCTTGATAAACTCAGTGAAGCAAGGACAGCGCAGGATCAAAAGAGTTCTTGCACCCAAGGTGTTCGTTTCTTAATGGATCGCCATTTACTTATACCCACGGGCCCACTCCACTTTTCTATTTTGGCAAAAAAGAACTTCACCGGTTGGAAGCTAAACTCTATGAATCAGCTAGATCTTTCAGATCTTGAGGTCTCCCCGTCTCAATTTGAATCAAAATAAGACAAAAATTTTGCCTCAACTTTTTTAGACGAAGGCCGATAAGCCTAATAGCTAGTCCTAAGACGATAGAATAGAAACAACAGGGAGAAATTCCAAATGGCTGAGAATAAAAAAATCGAAAAACAAGTTCCTAATAATGTAATCCAATTAGGTCCAACAAAATGTTGCGGAGAAGGTTGTAACAAAAAACCAGAAAAAGCTGGGTTTTGCGCTGAACATTTTGAATGGTTTAAAGCCGGGTTGGTAACCAGAGAAGGCAATAAAGCTGCTGATTTTGAGAAAAAACACTATCACTTCATGAGAGCAAAAACGGCTGCATAATTAGCTGCATAAGTATAAATCTTATAACTCCCATTTCCGTTATGCCAGGCACCCCGCCTGGCATTTTTTGTCTTAAATACTTCCCCAAAAGACTACAAAGAATATAAATCCAAAAAAAAAGTACTTTAAACTAACATTTAGGGCCTCTTGTAACGTCATACCTTCTCTTCGGTCAAATCACCTGCTAACATAACTTCCTAGACTTTTAGTGAGGTTTTATGAAAAAAGCTGTTTTGGTAACCGGTGCGAGCTCTGGAATTGGTCGAGCGACCGCCTTTGAATTTGCACGCCAGGGATATTTCGTCTATCTCATGGGACGCAACAAAGAACGCCTTGAGGAAACGGCCCTGCAATGCTGCTCCGGCGCTTGTTTGCTATCATGTGATTTAAGGGATTCTGCTCAAGTTGCAAATCGTCTTAAGGAAGTTTTTGAAAATCCTCTATACAGCATGGAAATTCTGATAAATAATGCCGGTATTTTTAAAACTCATAGTATGGAAGAGGGAACCGATGAAATTTGGACTGAACAATTTGAAGTAAATCTTTTAGCGGCTGTGCGCCTAACGCGTCTGTTCATTCCCTATTTTAGAAAAAAACAAAAAGGTTCTATTGTAAATATCTCTTCAACTTTAGGCCTGCGCCCCAATTCAAATACAGGAGCTTACTCCGCCTTGAAGGCTGCAATGATCAATTGGACTCAAAGCTTAGCTCTAGAGGCAGGCTCCTATGGAGTTCGCGTGAATTGCATCTGTCCTGGGATTGTTGACACCCCTATTCACTCTTTTAGCGGCCTCCCGAACTCACAAAAACAAAATATTCTTGATCAAATGGCAAAGTTACAACCCTTAGGTCGTATTGGCACTGCGGAAGATCTCGCAAAAAGTATTTACTTTTTAGGCTCTGAGCTTTCTGCTTGGACAACGGGGGCAGTCCTTTCCGTCGATGGGGGCATAAATCTACAATGACAAAAACCCTGATTATATGTTCTTCTTTTTCTGCGGCCCACTTTTATCATCAGAAAATCTGGTCGAAGGCCGAAAACCAGGCTTGCTTTGGCAAGTGCTTCGCTACGTATGGACATGGTCATAATTATTGCTTTGAGGTGGGCTTTAGAAATCCACAAAGCCCACCTCAAAATTTGCAGAAAAACGTAATGCAGACCACAGATTTACTAGATCACCAGCATCTCAACTTTACGATTTCAGAGTTTAAAGACCTAATTCCAACCACCGAGAATATTGCTAAATATCTTTTAAAAAAACTTCAGGAAGCTTGTCCAAACGAGCCTATCTCTTATATAAAACTCTTCGAAACGAAAGATTTATGGGTGGAGATTCGAATATGAGCAGCAATGAAAACAAGGTTCGCTTA
Source organism: Bdellovibrionales bacterium (assembly GCA_031370005.1). Lineage (GTDB taxonomy): Bacteria > Bdellovibrionota > Bdellovibrionia > Bdellovibrionales > Bdellovibrionaceae > JACMRP01. The sequence continues at coordinate 54,754 of JANMPT010000097.1, forward strand.
TCAAAATTAATGGCGGAAAAAGGTCTTTGTTCTCGTCGTGAGGCGGATACTTATATTGCTGCTGGTCTTGTTTATGTAGACGGAGAAAAAATTTCTGTTCTTGGAACAAAGGTGTCTCCCGATGTTCGCGTAACTTTGGATGTCGTGGCCATGAAAAAGCAAAAAAAACTAAGCACAATTTTATTAAACAAACCAGTGGGCTACGTTTCTGCTCAGCCTGAGCCGCAGTACACACCTGCGATTAGGCTCATCACTGCCGAAAACCAGTTTGGCATTAGTAAGCAAAAATTCAAACCTGATTGCTTAGCAGGACTTGCCGTCGCCGGACGCCTTGATATTGATTCACAAGGTTTATTAATTTTCACTCAGGATGGGCGCATAGCTAAACAAATCATCGGAGAAAACAGCGAGATCGACAAAGAATACCTAGTTCGTGTTGAAGGAATTCTTCCAAAAGAAAAACTTCAACTTCTTTGCCATGGGCTTGAGCTTGACGGAAAAAAACTGAAACCTGCCACAGTCGAATGGGTAAACGAGGATCAACTTCGATTCATCCTTCGAGAAGGAAAAAAACGTCAAATTCGTCGTATGTGCGAGCTTGTAGGCCTTCGTGTGCGCGGCCTTAAGCGCGTTCGCGTCGGAAAAATCAAGCTCGAACATCTGCCTGAGGGAAAATGGCGTTTTCTCGAGGCCGATGAGAGCCTTGATTGACATTCTAGCGAATTTCATCAAACAATCGTTGAGTAGGGAAAACTTCACAGGAGGATTTCATGGCAAGACGAGCATTGGTCATTAGTTTAGTTTTCTTTAGTTTTCTTAGTGCCTCGCCAGTAGCTTTTGCTAAACCTGGTGATAAAACCCTGGTCTACTGCTCTGAAGGAAACCCCAGTTCTTTCAATCCACAGCTCGTTAGTGATGGCACTTCCTTAAATACAACCCATCCTATTTATAATGGCCTTGTTGAATTCAAGCTTGGTACTACCAAAATAGTTCCCATGTTGGCAGAGTCTTTTAGTATCTCCAAAAATAAACTCACTTACACTTTTGAACTTCGTAAAGGAGTTAAGTTTCATACAACTAAAAACTTTACTCCAAAAAGAGACTTTAACTCTGATGACGTGATTTTCTCTTTTGAAAGACAACGGGATAAAAATCACCCCTATCACAATGTTGGGGGCGCTACCTATGAATACTTTGAAGCTATGGACATGGGTAAGGCTATCAAATCAATCAAAGCCCTTGATCCAATGACAATTGAAATCACACTCAACTACCCAGAGGCTCCCTTTATTGCAAATTTAGCTATGCCCTTTATGAATATTCTTTCTAAAGAATACTCTGACCAACTCACGGCACAAAATAAGCAAGCGGACATTGACTTGATCCCTGTAGGGACGGGGCCTTTTATATTCCAATCTTACTCAAAGGGGAGTTCGATTAAATACAAAAGTTTTGAAAATTATTGGGGACAAAAGGGAAATATCGAGAAACTGATTTTCGCTATTACTCCAGAGGCCAGTGTTCGCGCACAAAAACTCAAAACTGGCGAATGCCAATTCATCGCGGAGCCCGTGCCAACTGATTTAGCCTCTCTTAAATCTGACGCAAAATTATCCGTCATTAGCTCTCCTGGTCTGAATATTGGCTATCTTGCGATGAACGTAACAAAAAAGCCTTTCGATAATGTACTGGTCAGGAAAGCGATGAACTATGCCTTAAACCGAAAATCTTATATCGAAGCAATCTTCCTGGGAAATGCGACCATAGCAAAAAACCCAATTCCACCGACAATTTGGTCATATAATGAAAGCATAGTGGATTATGATTACAACCCAGAAAAAGCCAAAGAACTTCTTAAACAGGCAGGTTTTCCAAATGGATTTGAAACCGAGCTGTGGACAATGCCAGTTTCTCGTCCTTACAATCCGAATGGAAAAAAAATGGGCGAGATGATGCAAGCTGATCTTGCCAAAGTGGGCATTAAAGTAAAACTTGTCAGCTTCGATTGGCCAACTTATTTGGCGAAATCAAAAGCTGGAGAACATAGCTTAGTTCAATTCGGCTGGACCGGAGACAATGGTGATCCTGATAACTTCCTGAATGTTCTTTTGGGTTGTTCCAGTGTGAATGCTGGAGCAAATTACTCCCGCTGGTGTAACAAGTCATTTAATGACTTAGTCACAGAAGCTAAGAAAACGACTGATATTAAAAAGCGCACAGAACTTTACAAGAAAGCTCAAGTGGTCTTTAAGGAAGAAGCTCCCTGGGTGACCTTGGATCACTCTATGGTTTTTCGTGCAATGTCTAAAAGTGTGAAAAATTACAAAATGGATCCTTTGGGTGCTGATATCTTTAACGAAGTAAATATCGACTAGTTAGGCTCAACGGATGTTTGTATTTTTCGGAAAGAAAATTCTTGAAGTGACTCTCACCTTAGTGGGAATCATTTTTATGTGCTTTCTACTCATCCGCCTCATCCCCGGCGATCCTGTTTTATTGCTTATTGGAGAGCGCAATATGGATCCCGTAGCCTATGAAAATGCCAAACAAAAGTTAGGCCTCGATAAACCCATACCTGTTCAATTTGGAAACTATATCAAACAGGTTCTCAAGGGGGATCTTGGAACCTCTATCACGTCTAAAAGCTCGGTCTGGGCTGAATTTAAAGAACGCTTTCCGGCAACAGTAGAACTCAGTTTTGTGGCTCTTCTTTTTGCTACAGCTTTTGCAATCCCTTTTGGAATTCTTGCCGCAGTCAAAAAGAACACCTTCTTTGATTACTTTCTTATGAGCACTTCCCTTACCGGTTATTCAATGCCTATTTTCTGGTGGGGGCTCGTTCTTATTTTATTTTTCTCTGTGAAACTTGGCTGGACCCCAGTGTCAGGACGTATTGCACTTGAATACGATATTCCGTTAAAAACTGGATTCTACCTTATTGATTCGCTTCAGGCAGAAGTCCGTGAGGCTGAAGGTTTAAGGCCCTTCTGGAGCGTGCTGAGACACCTTATTCTTCCAGGGATTGTATTAGGAACAATTCCCCTTGCTATAATGGCACGCATGACTCGTTCAAGTTTTTTGGAGGTCTTAGGCGAAGACTATGTCCGTACGGCAAGAGCAAAAGGACTTTCAGAATATCGTGTCGTTTTAATTCATGCTTTTAGAAACGCCTTAATTCCCATTGTAACAACTCTAGCCCTTTGTTTCGGCGCGGTTATCACTGGAGCCATTTTAACTGAATCTATTTTTAGTTGGCCGGGAATTGGCAGATGGATTGTAACAAGCATCACTTCACGGGACTATCCAGCCATTCAGGGCGGAGTTTTAATTATCGCATTTATTATTGTAATCATGAACACATTAGTGGACCTGATTTATATTTACCTCAACCCACGCATCAAAAGTGCATTATTGAAGTAGAATATGAAAGAATTTTTTTATGAGATTTGGATAGACATAAGAAAAAATAAAGCTGCCTTTGCAGGGCTTATATTGATTTTAATTTTTCTTTTTCTGGCAGTATTTGCGCCACTCTTGTCTCCCTTTTTCCCGGATCAAGTTATTGATGGAGCGCTCAGACTTCCGCCCAATTCTCATTTCCAAAATTATTATTTTGTTTTTGGTACTGATGATATCGGCCGCGATCTTTTCACCCGCCTACTTTATGGTTCAAGAGTCTCTCTTCTGGTGGGATTGAGTGTTGTTCTTTTAGCAGCATCCCTTGGCACCTTCTTAGGGTTGGTTTCAGGTTACTTCAGCGGATGGACTGATCGAATAGTATCTAGGACAATGGATTTTATCATGGCTCTACCGAGCGTCTTATTTGCAATTGTCATCGTTGCAGTTCTTGGCCCTGGCTTGATAAACGCCATTGTTGCAGTATCAATTGTCGCTCTTCCAAACTTCGTTCGTTTAATTAGAGCACAGGTTCTAGCTGAAAAAAGTAAGCCCTATGTTCAAGCAGCTCAACTCTACGGAGCAAGCCACTTTCGTATTTTATTTAAAGAAATTCTTCCTAACTGTATGGCTCCACTCATTGTTCAAGGCAGTCTTGGTTTTAGCGATGGAGTTTTAAACTGTGCCGCACTTGGATTTTTAGGCCTCGGAGCCCAAGCGCCAACTCCTGAATGGGGAACAATGCTTTCTGATGCTCGAAGCTTTCTTGAAACCTCACCTTGGATGGTGAATTTACCAGGGCTTTGTATTTTACTTGTTGTCTTATCTTTTAATTTATTAGGTGATGGTCTAAGAGACGCTCTAGACCCTCGTCTTAAAAACCGAGCCTAAGTGAGGCCCTCATTGTCACAAGAGTTACAACTCGAGATTGAAGAACTTTCTGTACAATTTAAGACGGACTCCGGCGTGCTTGAGGCCCTTCGACCAATTTCATTTTCCCTTGCAGAAGCCGAAATCCTTGGTGTAGTCGGCGAATCCGGTTCAGGGAAAAGCATTACAAATTTAGCCCTTATGGGCCTGCTTCCTGACAACGCTCTAATTCATGCTAAAAAAGTTAATTTCAATAAAACTTCCCTAAATTTAAATTCACAAAAAGAGCTCAGAAAAATACGTGGTTCACAAATCTCCATGATCTTCCAAGATCCAATGACAGCACTAAATCCAAGCCTCACTGTGGGGTATCAAATGATTGAGACCCTCCGTTGTCACTTCGATATTTCAAAGATAGCAGCCGAGCACAGGGCCATCTCTCTTCTTGAAAGAGTTGGCATCTCAAATGCCATGACTCACTTAAAATCATATTCATTTGAGCTCTCTGGTGGAATGAGTCAGAGGGTCATGATTGCAATGGCGATCAGTTGCCATCCAAAACTTTTGATTGCTGATGAACCCACAACAGCGTTGGATGTGACCATTCAGAAACAGATTCTTGATCTTCTTTTAGACCTGCAAAAGGAAAATAGAATGTCCATGATTTTCGTTAGTCATGATCTTGCATTAGTGAAAAAATACTCTCAAAGAATTCAGGTTATGTATGCAGGTGCAATTGTTGAAAGCGGCAATACTGTGGATGTAATTAAACAGCCTCGCCACCCCTATACTTTTGGACTCTTAAAGGCTCGCCCAAGCGCTCACGAAGGACTTGTTAAGGAGCACCTGTATGCCATTCCAGGCGTGGTCCCTTCGCTGAAAGAGCGACCTACGGGTTGTCAATTTCATCCACGTTGCTTTAGAAGCACTGAACTTTGCAAAAAACAAGATCCGGAACTAAGAGCTAATTTAGAAAATACAGCACAAAAATTTGCCTGCCATCACCCTTTGGAGATTTCATGAGTCTTCTTAAGGTTACAAACTTAAAAAAATCTTACATTACAAAGAATCTTTTTGGCCCGCAACGTGAGCAGAAAATTCTAAAAGGCATTTCTTTTGAACTCTCTGAAAATCAAATTCTCGGGATTGTTGGCGAGTCCGGCTGTGGAAAAAGCACCCTCGCAAAGGTACTTACTCGTCTTGAACCCTTTAGTGGTGGTGAAATTACATTTACTGGAAAAGATCTCAAATCTTTTTCACCAAAAGAATTTCCATATCAGATTCAAATGGTTTTCCAAGACCCTTATCAATCTCTCAACCCTCGAAAAAAGGCTTGGGAGATTATTGCAGATCCTATTCTGGTCACAGAAAATATTTCTCGACTTGAAGCCAAGCAAAGAGCCCTTCAGATGATGAAAAAAGTGGGCCTATTGGCTGAAACCTGCGAACGCTATCCTCACCAATTTAGCGGTGGCCAGAGACAACGTCTTGGTATTGCACGGGCATTGATGCTAAGACCTAAGCTGCTTATTCTGGATGAACCCGTATCCGCCCTTGATGTTTCTATTCAAGCCCAAGTACTTAATCTGCTTTTGGATTTACAAAAAGAGTTTCAACTGAGCATGATTTTTATTTCCCATGATCTTTCAGTGGTCAAACATATCTCGGATCGAACTTTGGTTCTTTATTTCGGTGAGATAGTAGAGATGGGGCCTAGTCGCGAGATTTTTGAAAGACCTCAGCATAGCTATACACGAAAGCTGCTAGAAAGTGCGCCTTAAGAACTCTAACTATGCTTTGCCTGATTTTGTGTAGGCAATATGCTTTTACGATAGACCTCACAGTCATTAATTTCACCTTCAGTAAAACCGGCTTTGAGTCGAAGGTCCCGATTAATTTTTTCCATCCGCTTAGGTAGTCTCATGCGAAGAGATTCCATGCGCTGAGGAAAGTCTCTTGCTGCATCGATTTCCTGGAATTTACAAATCTTTCGATACCACTGGGAGCCAAAATCAACATGTCCAATTTCTTCAAAGTTAATTTGAGCAACAATTTTTCGAGTGTTCTTGCCATCATTTACACCGTCAAGTCGCTGAATTAGGTAGCTACCGGCATCCAAGCCGCTGCCTTCAAGGTAACGGTGGACGATCAAAATACGATCTAAAAGAGAGTCTTCGGCGCTGACGGCATCCCATAGAGCACAGTGAATTGGCCAGTCTCCCCACTTAAACCCAAGATCATGAATTCCCTCTAAGCATAGGCGCAGATGGTTGCCCTCTGACAATGTGATTGCCATAAGCTCCTCACGAAACTTCATTGGCGCATTTGGAAACTCAGCCAGTGTGCGAAGACCAAGTTCCATGGCCTGAAGTTCAATACTTGCTAAATCATGAAGCATTCGAGCTTGTCCCTCGACTTTTGAAAAACCCAATTTAGGAGGGTGGAGTTTGGTGTCTAGGACCTCAATATCCCTTCCTGGATACCTCGGAATGGCAAAAGTGCCCCCTTCTAGCAGGTATTCGCATGATTTTTGAATATTTTTAATCTTTTCCCACACATTCTGGGTCTCTATTGAAAACATATAACCTTTTACATCCTGCGGCCTCTCTTGCCAAAGATTTCCGAATTTGATTTTATACTGCAATGGGAAAATCATGGAAAACAGCCGGAAAAGTAGAAAAGGCCATGCAAAAAGGCCAAATATTCACCAAACTCGCGCGTGAAATTTCTGTCGCGGCAAAAGCTGGTGGACCTGACCCCGCAGCCAATTCACGTCTTCGCCTCGCCATCGATGATGCAAAAAAAATGTCTTGTCCTAATGACACTATTGAACGCGCAATAAAAAAAGGGGCCGGACTGCTTGACGATGGTAAAATCATCGAAGAAGTGGTTTACGAAGGCTATGGCCCCCATGGCGTCGGTGTAATCGTTGAGTGCCAGACGGATAATAAAAACCGGACAGCCTCAGAAATCCGTCATGCCTTTAAATCCCATGACGGAAATATGGGTGAAAGCGGAAGTGTTGCTTGGATGTTTGAGCATGTGGGTTATCTTGTGGCTACAAAATCTGGAAACTTTGATCCTGACGAAGAAGCTATTGAAGCCGGCGCTAATGAAGTCTATAAAAACGACGATAAGTCATATGAGTTTTATACAAGCCATGATGATCTCATTAGCGTAAACGAATCTCTTACAAAGCGCGGGTGGAAAGTCACAACTTCAGAGCTTTCCTACAAAGCTAAAACGCCGACAGTATTAGATGATGGTCAACAAAAAGAGGTCGAAACATTTCTAAACTATCTCGACGATCTCGACGATACTCATAAAGTACATGCGACTCTTTAGTCGATAAATTTTAAAAAGATCAGTGCTTCTTGAGTGCTTCTGAAATATAAGAGATTTGTGTCACGTCTTCACCGCGACAACCATCCTCAGGACAATGGTTACTCATTTGGCAGCCATTAACTGCGTCATAGGCAAAATCGTTTTCACCGCGCACCAAGATTCCAACCACTTCTAAAGTATCTTGGTTAAAAACTGCTGATCCAGAGTTTCCGCCATAAGTGTCTAGGTTTGCAGTAAAGAATTCAGGCTCTACACTACGAACAATCCCCTTATCTGTCACTTTAGTAGGAATTCCCGAGGGATGACCAACAGTGAATAAACCGTCACCAACCTTGACTTGAGATTTTGTCAAAGTCAAAACTCGATGTCCGCGTACAGGCCGATCTAATTTTACAAGAGCATAATCCTGGGCTCCAGTTTGTTCTCTTTCTAAAACCTGCTTACAGCTATAGACCTCAGAGCTATTTACATCATTTGGCGCTTGATTCTGCTCTGACATTCGATATGAAAATACAAAGCTGCTTCGCGGGCAACCAGAGTCATCGATACAGTGACCCGCTGTTGCGACCAGGTCGTCACCAACCAAAAATGCAGAACAAAATGCACCAGATGGCTCTAATGCAAAACGCTCAGTACTGCATAGACTAGCAGCTTTTTGAAACGTTTCAGCCCTCACAGAAGTAGTTCCATTTGGCTTAGACCTGAGACTTGAATTACTGATCACTGCCGCCGTGCTATCAGCAACTTCACGGACATCAGATCTTGTCACCTGGTAAAACTGCATACGATTGTCATCGCCATAAATTACTTTATCTTGGATTTTTGCGACTGCAATTGGAGAAAGAAAATAACAAATGGCAACAAAGAGAACTGCCTTGATCACCAAAACCCTCCTGGTTTTTTAAAAGGTACTTCATGCACCTCTTTTGATTCTGTAAATAGAAATGATGAAGGTCAAATATTTATGGCTTTTAATGCGAATTCAAGACGTAGGCAAAGGCCGTCGCATAATGACGAATTTGCTTAAGCATCGAGTGCAGACCACTAGATCTGCTTGGAGATAACTTCCCCTCAAAGCCTAGAGTTTTTAAAAACTCTGGGGGGGTTTGTAAAATTTCGCTTGGACTGGCTCCAGAGTAAATACGCAAGAGTAAAGCTACAAGCCCCTTAACAATCATCGCGTCACTATCCCCTTGAAGAATCATTTCACCCTGAGGGGTCAGTCGTGCATGCAACCAGACTTGTGACTGACAGCCTCTAACTTTGTTTTCCTCAGTTTTAAGATCACTAGGCATATCTGGAAGCTGACGTCCCATTTCAATAATTTTCTTATAGCGATCTTCCCAGTCCTTCAAACTTTCGAATTCGCTAACGATTTGCTTTTGGCGGTCTGCTATTATGGACATATTTTTTCAAATGCCTTCCGTAAACGATCTTCTAGTTGCTTACCAGTATACCCAAGTAAATCACGAAAGGACTTTTTATCTAATCCGACAACAATCTCAAAGGATTTTTTAAAAAAGGCCTCCTGATCATCGTAGTAACCATTCCAAAGGTCTCGAGCTTTTTTCTCGGGCATTTTTGAACTTTTCATTTCTGTTTTTGTCGCCTCTTGTCGATTGAGATAATTCAATAAATCACTGATTTGTCGCGGAGAAAAATCCAAAATCACCAAAGACTCTTCCATTAAAGCCATCTCGACGTAGGTCAAGTAATTCGAAAGTTCATCCCAAAATCTTAAACCCTTAATGCCATAAGAACTCTTGCAATAAAAGCTCGTACAAACAGCTCCACGTTGGCGCCAGATACCACAATTCTGCTGCTCCTTATTATAGTAAGGACAGAGCCAATCCTCTCTTTGCCCAAATTCATTTTTTTTACGTTGGTTAAGTGCTACTTGATAGTTTGGCGGCGCCACCAAACCCAATGGCAAGCTGTACTCCCGCTTTGCAATTTTACTCCGAACGCTCGTTAATGCCGAAGCTGCAGATAAAACTTCTTGGCTTAAAATGGCTCCGACAACGTAATTTGGTAAAAATGGCTGAAAAGTACAACATTTTAAATTGGGCTGATAAAAGATCTCTCCTCGATTTTGAGGTTTTGTCATAATACAATGATCACAAGTCGCCTTGCTTTCTCTTGGCTCCATCTGCAAGAGATCACTTGGCAGCAGGGCCTCGTAAATACGTGGAATTTGATATTTTAGTTTCACCGACAAGATTAAAACTCCACATCGAAATATGCTTATAACACGAACAATCGAGTACCAAAAGTGTCACTTACACCCCTTTATTGGCAATAACAATTATGTTTCAATATGAGATATTTTTATTGTGTAAAATCATATACTTATAGGCTATATGAAAAGTTTCTTCTAGACTCTTAGGCCCTCAGTTTGCAACTTAGATGATTGAGAATACCAACCCACTGAGGAGGCTTTATGAAAAGGGCTCTAGTTATGACAGTTTTACTAGCAATTTCTTCTACCAGCCTCGCTTGGATTGAAAAAGCCCCTCAACAAAAATCCTATGATTTTAAGTTCAAACTGAAGTCTGATATATACACATTTACCCGCACAGCCACGAGCTATGAAGAAGCTTACGAAACAGCTGCACAAGCCTGTTTCAAACACTTCAAAAATGGAAGACATGTGAATGAGGATGAGGGACTGGATATTATCGACGTATGCGCCAATCCACGCTCATAATTATGCGATGCATATTTCACAGAAATTGATTCTTTAACTCCCTGCTTTGATTTATAAATTAAGAGCAAATCAACACTCGGGGTATTTATGAGTATTGGATCTAAAGTCTTAGACTTCTTTTTTGGTAAAGATCCCGATATCTTCGACGAAAAAGGCAATGTCAGCCATAAACTTGCGAAAAAAAAATGGGATGCCTGGTACAATAGAACAAAAACGGACCCTCAATATAACTGGCGCAACCATACGGGCATTACCGGAGTTGGTTCTAAGAAAAAATCATAAAATCTTATTAAGCAATTCCCTGTGGCTAAAATTCCAAGTATTTCTTAATCTCCGTCAATAAAGCTTCTGGAGTTCTACCTGAGGCCTTTAAAATGAAAATATCATTCACTTGGCGCCCCCATGTATGAACTCGCGCTGACTTAATATTAAGTCTCATTTTCGCCAAGGATTCTGTTGCTGTAGTTAGAAATCCATTTTGATCTTTACCTTTAAAACTTAAAATCCATTCATTGTCGTCAATAGACACCCATTCAATTTGATCATAAATGACTTTTGGAAGTTCCTTCCTTATCCCTTGTGAGTTCTGAAGGATTTTTTCAATCACAATGGTATTTTTTAAGGTACTTACTTGAAACCAATCATAGACCCCAACACCTCCTAAAGTTTGAATGGCCGCATGACGAATACCTAGACCCAAAGAATATAAGCGCTGAACATACTCAGCAAGAAGACCCTCTTGATCTTTCTTTGAATGAAAACGCACCCAGACTTCTTTGCCCTTTTTAAATACAAAAGGCGGTAAAGACTCCGAAGACCCTCTTGCTTTTTTTAAGTCCTTCGCAAGTACAGTAGCTGACAAACTTTGCAGAAGGAAATCATCAAAGTCTTCAAGTAGATCCTCCAGGCCTTTAAGCTTCTTCTTTTGCAATGAAACTTTAAGTAAAAAATAATTTTTTGTGCTTGGCGCATCCATTGCTTCAACAAGATCCTTCAGTAGCCGTCCCTTCCACTCATTCCATGCCTCAGGATTAGTGGCACAGATATCTACCGCAGTGAAAATAGCTAATCGCTTTAAACGTTTCCCTTTAGCGCCGATGGCCTCTAGATGTTCCCAGGTCTTCTTGGCTTTGGGATTTTTTCTAAATGCCGCAATGGAAAGCTCTAAATGGTTTTTAACCATCCAAGCAACTTCCTCTGTAAATTCCTTCTTAAAACCGTATCTTTTAAAATCCTTACGAAGAATTTCGACACCATGACTTGAGTGATCCTCCGATAGCAGACCTTTGGCGAGGTCATGATAGAGCGCTGACCACGAAAGGATCATCCAGTCTTCTTCATTAAGTTCTTTATGAAAAACACGTAAAGACCTTAAGGATTTTGAATTTTTATAGATTTCTTTTAATATCACACAAGCCTGCATAATGTGCACGTCAGCAGTATAGCGGTGATATTGATCATGCTGAACATAACCTACTAAATGACGGATTGATGGCAAAACCTTATCAATCAAACGAGATTCAAAAATACTTACCACCAAATTTTTTGAAATTTCAGGCTTTAGCATCTCCTCCAACACTTGGCCGAACCAAGGATAGCTTTTCGCAATTAGCTTTTCCGGCAAAAGACGATCGAGATTCTCTCGAACCTTTTGCTGCCCTAGGGGATCTGGGTACCTTCGCAAAGCCACCATTAAATCTTCAGGTCTGTTAAATTTCAAGTCTTTGGTCTTCTGAAGTGTAGTATGAGAACTCTGCGCAACTGCAAATACCCAATTCACATAAAAGTGACTTCTTGAAAGTCCACGCTCCAGATCACGCATGAAGTCCTTGTGATTCTTGAAATTAAAAAACATAGCTAGATCAAATTGTGCCGTACCAACGAGGATTTCACCAAAACCCATTAAATGAAGCTTCTGCCGAAGGGTCAGGATATAGGCTTTATGATAGTTTAAAACACTCAGAGCATGTTCTGGATTTTGAAACTTTTCAGAAAATAAATCATAAATCTGAAGTGCTTGTTCTATATCACGAAGCCCGCCAGGGCCGTACTTAAGATTTGGCTCAAGGTAATTTGAAATAGAGTTATATCTTTCAGCCCTTTGTGTTCTTTCTCGAATTAAATCCTTAAGAAGTTTAACTCTGAGTTGTTTTTTATTTTTCCATAAAAGCTTTTGCTGCAAAAGTAATTTTGAAGCGGATCCTGAGCTTAAAGGTCTAGCCTTCCATAGAGCTAGAATATCAAAACTATCAACACCCTCAGTCCAGTCATCTGCGTTTTGAGGCATGCGATAACGGACACGCATGCCCGCTTGATGTAAACGATCAGTCAGATCCTTAACCGCGGCCTCAGGGCCACAAAACAAAACATCAATATCAGAGAGGGGACAAAGCTCTCCGCGAGACCAGGATCCCAAACTGACAGGCTCACAATCAATAAAACCAGGAATAGATTTAAGCTTTTCTTCAAGTTGAGTGCTCAGCCACCCCGCAAACTGGAATCCACCAAAATATGATGTAAAACGAATATCTCCGTTTGGGGTCCAGAAAACCGGAGGAAAAACTTCCTTTGCCTTTTCCCATAACTCGCCACTCAGATAAGTCTGACTCATGTTAATTCATGTCTTTGTCTTGAGTTCTAAAGTCTTCAAGGTTTTTTTGCCATTGGGCAATCTGATTCAAAGCATCCAAGGGAGTGGTCTTTGTTAAAGAATATTTTTTCACTTCCTGCATGAAAGATAAAACTCTTTCGTGTTCAGTGAAAATTGGCTCTTCAAAAGGTATGTCTAAAAGCGATAACTGACTGGTAGGAGAGTCCATCTTTTTGGATTCAATGGACCTCAATAAGCTCTTCGCACGACGAACAACCACTTGCGGCAAACCTGCAAGCTCAGCCACCTGGATACCATAAGATTTTGTTGCTGACCCCCGTACTAAGGTATGCAGAAAGCGAATCTCTCCCTGACAATCTGCTACAGTCATATGTGCATTTTGAATTTGAGGGTAAAAGCTTTCTAGCTGAGTTAACTCATGATAGTGAGTTGCAAAAAAAGTTGTGGTTTTTACATCCGACAGTAAGTGCTCGAGAATAGACTGAGCCAAACACATTCCATCAAAAGTACTAGTTCCACGCCCCACCTCGTCCAAAATAACTAAAGACTTTTGCGTGGAATTCTTAAGCATGGCTGCAGTTTCAGTCATTTCAACCATAAAAGTTGAAAGTCCTTCTGAAAGCTGATCACTTGCTCCGATGCGCGTAAAAATAGCATCAAAGATTGGTAAGATAGCCTGATCCGCAGGGACAAAACAGCCTATTTGCGCAAGAATTGAAGTTAAAGCAACTTGTCGCATAATCGTTGATTTTCCAGCCATATTAGGCCCCGTTAGCAACAAGCAGTCACCAGGCTTTAACTCTATATCGTTAGAAACAAAGCCTTTTTTAACCGTTTGCTCAACCACAGGGTGACGAGAGCCTTTAAGAATTAAATCTCTTTTTTCAGAAAGCTTTGGTCGAACATATTTTTCCTCATGGCTTAGCCACGCAAAAGAAGTAATCACATCAAGTTCACTACACTCATGAGCAAGCATTACCAACTCAGGCCCCATAGATAAGACCTCACGACGAAGGCCTTCAAAATACTCAAGCTCCAAATCCTCTCGCTTAGCTTGAGCCGTCAGAACTTTTCTTTCAAGCTCAATCAAAGCATCTGTGCAGTACCTTTCGGCATTTGCAAGGGTTTGCTTCCTTTGGTAATGCTTAGGCACCTTATCTTTATGAGTATTGGTGATTTCAATATAGTAACCAAAGACGTTGTTATATCGTATTTTAAGACTTGTGATTCCTGTTTTTTCACGCTCATCAGCTTCCATTCGAGACAGAAGACTCTGCGAGTGGGTTGATAACTCTATTAGTACGTCAAGCTCCTCAGATACTCCCTTGCGAATTAGATAACCTTGTCTTGTCGTAAGAGGCGGGTCTTCCACCAAAGTATTTTCAATTTTTATAGTAAGCTTCTGCAATTTCTCAAACGCTAAAGACTTCACATTTTCGGACGGGCTTAAAGTCAAAGACACTTTTAAAGACATTTCTAAAGAACTTAAACCCGCACGAATACTCTGTGCTAAAGTTAACAAATCGCGTCCGTTGGCCTGAGGTTGAGAAATCTTACCAAGACGACGCTCAACATCTCCCATCAGAGAAAGCATCTGACGGATATGTTTCATCTCCGCGAGGTGCCTCCCCCAGAGTTCGACTTTGTCATAGCGTGTTTCAATACTTTTTTGGTCAAGTAAAGGGAAGCTCAACCATTGTCGAAGCATACGACTTCCCGCGGAAGTCTTCGTACGATTAATTGCAAAAAACAAAGAGCCAAGACCTTCACCTTTATAGGTTGAAAAAATCTCAAGGTGTCTCAGGGTAATCGGCGTGAGCTCAAGGCGCTTCTGAAAATCCCGTTCCTCAAACTTGGAAAGAGTTTTTAAAGACTCTTCTCCGCCCAATGATTTGACATAGGAAAGTAGCCTGGCCGCTGAAAGTGGCGTATCTACAGACAACAGTGGATGAGGTAGATCAATGGTCATATCATGTAGACTCACCAGCATCTTTTGCAAACTCGTGGTCTTTCTTTGTTCATCATCGAAAATTGATTTTTCTTTGGACGATAAAACAATCTCTGCCACCGGTAGAACCTCTAAAAACCTCTTAGTGCTTGCAAAGTCCTTCGATCTAAAAAAGAATGATTCACCTGTTGTAGTATCAAGGAAGCTTATGGATTCTTTATCAAAGCTCACCAGATAGTGGGCCATCGTTCCATCTAAAGTATCCGAATCATAGACCATGCCTGGAGTTAGAACACGGGTCACAGCCCGTTTTACGATACCTTTCGCCAGCTTTGGATCTTCCACTTGATCGCAAATGGCGACTTTATAACCCTGGGCGAGAAGTTTATTAATAGGTCCCGCAACAGAATGATGGGGCATTCCGCACATAGGGGTTTCATCTTGGGATTTCTTATTTCTCTGTGTTAAAGCAATTCCTAAAATAGGTGCAGCCCTAACGGCGTCTTCATAGAACATCTCAAAAAAGTCGCCCATTCTAAAAAGCAAAAACTTATCTTGATGTAGTGACTTAATATCCCAATATTGTTTCATTAAAGGCGTTAAATTCTCAGCATTTGTCATCGTAGAACAGTGTTAACTAGACCAAAAAAAACTAGCAAGAAAGATGCAGTGCAGTACTAGAAAGTAGGCCGTACTTCCTAGTACTGCACTGCGAAATTTAAGACAAGGCAGAGAGGAGCTTAGTGTAGATGCCGTCGAAGCCGCCATTGCTCATGATTAGAATTATATCTCCACTGTGAGCACGAGATTTCAGAGCATTGACGATGGCCTCAGATGAATTAAAAGCATTGGCAAGCACCCCAGATTTTTTCAAATCATAGATCAATTCATCACTTGAAAAACGATTCTCAGCCTCAATCTTAGATTGGTCGAAGGCTTCGGCTAACATTACTTCGTGAGAGCCCTTAAATGCCTCGACATAATCTTGCTGAAACACCTTTCGTCGCGAAGTCGCGGATCTCGGCTCGAAAACAGAGAACACTTTACGCCCTGGATATTTGCCCTGAATCCCTTTGACCGTTTCACGTACAGCTGTTGGATGATGAGCAAAATCTTCAATCACCAAAATCCCCTTTGGTTCTCCTAAGATTTCCTGACGCCTTTTGACACCTTCAAAAGATCTCAAAGCTTCTTTAATTTTTTCAGAGTCAAAACCCAAATGCGTCGATAAAGCGACCACCGAAGTAGCATTTAAAATATTGTACTCACCACTCATATTTACAAAATAAATGCCAAGTAATTGATCTTTAAAACTAACCTGGAATTCAATTCCCTCAGTAGTTTCTTTTAAAATTGTTGTTTTGAAATCACCACCCTTAAGGCCGTAAGTAAATGAGTTCTTACACTTTGATTCTTTAAAAAGCTCCATAACGTTGGCATCATCAGCACAAGCAATCAGAGTTCCATCCTCAGGAACTAGCTTAATCAATGTACGAAAAGCCTCTTTCACTGCACTGAGATCTTTATAGATATCCGCATGATCAAACTCAACTGAAGTCAAAATAACGTGGCGAGGTTTATAGTGAATAAATTTTGGTACCTTATCAAAAAAAGCTGTATCGTACTCATCTCCCTCAATCACAAAAAAATTCTTTTCCGGATTTCTAAACGACTTTGAAAAGTTCTTTGCGACACCACCAATAAGAAATCCTGGTTTTTCCCCACAAACCTCTGCGACCCAACTCATTAAAGAAGTTGTGGTCGTTTTTCCATGGGTCCCAGAAATATTAATACACTCTTTATCAGCAATAATAAATTCGCCCATGGCTTTCGGCAACGATGTATACGGAATGCCAAGCTTAACAAGCTCTTGGGCTTCTTCGTTATTTGCAGAAATTACGTTACCAACGATAACAAAATCTGGCTTTGGATGAAGATTTTCAGCCTTGTAGCCTTTCATAATAGGGATACCCAAGGATCCTAGTTGCGTAGACATCGGTGGATATGGATTTAAATCACTTCCCGAGACATTAAAGCCTCGATCTTTCAATAGACCAGCAAGACTTGCCATAGCTGTTCCACAAATTCCCATTAAATGAATGTGACTGTTAGGCTTTAAATTCACACGGCACTCTTTCTGAATCCCTCAACGATCCAATTATGAATTTCTGGACGAAGTTTTGCAAAAGACTTATTCTCTCGACCATACAAAACTCTATTAGATAAAATTGCTACACCAAAATCTGCTTTTGGATCATACCACATGGAAGTTCCAGTAAAGCCAGTGTGCCCAATAGACAGCAAGGAAAAATGATTTCCACAACTTGCCGCGCCAGGCGTTGGCATCATATAGCCTAGAGCCCAATCCCCCATTCCCTGAGGACGCGCGCGAGAGGCAAATAGCTTTGCAGTTTTTTGTTTCACTGAATATCGCGCAATTCCTAAAAGCTGAGATCGAATATTCAGTAAGGACCACGAAACATCATCCATGCTGCCAAAAAGTCCTGCGTGGGTAGAGACTCCCCCCAGAGCCCAACAATTCTCATCGTGAACTTCCCCAACCATAAGTTTTTTGCGCCAAGAACATTCTTCTGTTGGCGCATAAAGGTTTAACCGATATTTGGGCGTATTCTTATCATGAAACTCTAAAGTTGTTCCCGCATAGAACTTGTCTTTAATTCCATCCCAAATCGCTAACAAATTATCCTTAAAAAACTCTTCGACTAAAAATCCTAAAACCAAAAAGCCGACGTCTGAATAGACGCTGTTCGGAGTATCAGAAATTTCAAGATTTTGAATAATCTCTTTTAATTTTTCCCGTCTTTTTTCCAAAGACAAAGAAAGATCAATGTCCTTATAAAAAGGCAACCACCAAGCAAGTCCTGAAGAATGAGTGAGCAGGTCCTGCACACGAATTCCAGAATGAGGAAACCATGGCAAGAACTCTTGTATATAAGAGTCCAAATTCCATTTTTTTTGTTCAAAAGCCACCATCATTGCTTGAACAGTAAAAATAATCTTGGTCAAGCTGGCAAGATCGTAATACGCATAAACATCCCCCACACTCACGTCACATACCATGCGGCCTCCCTGGTATGCGCGCACAATTACTCCCGGAGAGGTATCAGTAATACGAGACTTCAATTGCTGCATTAATTTTTTTTCAAGAATTGAATACTTCATTTACTAGCCCCCTCGGCACTAATCCAAAGAGAGCCTTTCGTTCCGCCAGACAAAATCGCCTCTGTATAAAGTGGCATAGGCCTCTGAATGACTCCGTGTCCGGCCTCCACTCCACTAAAAATTGGAATATCCAAACGCTCTGCCCAGGACTTAAAAACCTGAGGCCATAACGCTTTTCCATCGGCCTCTTCTCCACCGAGGAACTCCCCAATCAAAAGTCCTTTGCATTTTTTAAATAATCCCACTTGGTCAAAATGTTCCAAAATTCGGTCTATTCGATAGCCGCGCTCTCCGAGATCTTCAATAAAAAGAAACTTACCATCGGTCTTAACTTGATAAGGAGTCCCAATGCTACTTTGTAGCACAACGAGATTCCCCCCAACAACAGATGCCTTTATCTTTCTTAAATTCAACGCCGCTTTATTCATAGCCTTGAGTTTTTTAAACTCAATACTCTTGGACTTTCCAAACAAAATATTCATGGTTTCATTTTCAATTTTTTTAGGAACTTTTCCACTTCCCATACGATCTAAAAGAGAGGCATGAAGGGTTGGCCAGTTCCACCTTTGTTCAAAATACAAATGCAAAGAGGTTATATCACTTATTCCAACAAGTAACTTTTGTTTGGGTGGCTTTTTAATCTTATCCAAATAAGGCAAAAGTTTATTAGATCCATATCCGCCACGAAGGCACCAAATAATTTTTGAATCCTTTGCTTCCAGGGCCTCACGTAAAAAAACAAAACGTTTCTCGTCGCTGTTAGAATGAAGAAAATGTTTTTGTATCAAATTTTTTGGAATGCGAGGCTTCAATCCCCACTTCAGTAAAAACTGCCTGGCAGTCTCTATCTCTTCCAAAGTTGAAGCGTACCCAGGAGCGACAACATCTACGACATCGCCTTTTTCTAAATAACTCCAACTCATTAAAGCCCCCTTTTCATGGCAACTTTAATGGATTTCTTATGTTTTTTACCGCTAAATATTTCATCTAGTTCTTTAGCTTTTAAATACCGAGAAGTCTCTGGATCACCCAAAATCTTTTCTCGAAGATGCTCCCCCTTAGACAGACTATGGCTCAACCTTTGAATATGGGCATAGGCCATTTCGCGACCGAGGCCCTTATTAACTAGAGCCAACAATAGGTGAGAACTAAATAATTGCCCCTGAGAACTTTCGATGTTTTCAAGCATGCGTTTTTTATTTACTACGAGACCTTCCATTAGGCTTGTCATTCGGCTCACTGCATAGTCACTAACAATAAAGGCATCAGGAAAAATCACACGCTCAGCTGAAGAATGACTGATATCACGTTCATGCCACAATGGAATATTCTCCATTGCTGTAAAGGCATATGCTTTCACCAAACGAGCAAGACCTGTAATATTCTCCGCACTAATTGGATTTTTTTTATGCGGCATAGCCGAGGAGCCCTTTTGACCTTTACTAAAGCCTTCCGTAACCTCGCCAACTTCGCTTCTTTGCAGATGACGAAGTTCAATTGCAAGCCTTTCAAGTCCACCCATCATTAAGGCAAGGCTTATAATTATTTCTGCATGACGGTCGCGCGGAATAACTTGCGTAGCAATGACTTCAGGTTTTAATTTGAGCTTCTTAGCAACTTTTGACTCTACCTCTACCCTCATACTGGAGTAGGTTCCAACTGCACCACTCATTTTACAGATCATCATCTGGTCCAGCGCATTTAAAATTCGTTTTTTATTGCGACGCAACTCCGCTAAGAAACCTAATATCTTAAAACCAAATGTCGTGGGCTCAGCAAGCATGCCATGAGTACGCCCAGCGCAGAGCGTATCTTCATGTTTTTTTGCTACACTCAAAAGAGTTTTCTCTAAGATGTCCATCGACTTCATAAGAAGCTCACCTGCTTCACGAATTTGCAAGCTAAAGGCTGTGTCTAACACATCAGAGCTCGTCAAACCGAAATGAATGAACTTTCCATGGGGTCCTACGTTTTCAGCTACATTGGAAACAAAAGCGATGACGTCATGCTTTGTTTGTTTTTCAATTTCTGCAATTCTCTTTACGCTAAAGCGACCTTTTTCAGTAATTGATTTCGCAGCAGAACGAGGAATCAAACCCATCTGAGCCTGAACCTGTGCAAGTGCTATTTCTACTTCGAGCATTTTTCCAAAGCGATGATCCAAATCCCAAATCATACCCATTTCAGGGCGAGTGTAACGTTCAATCACGGCGTTCTCTTTCTTTCCGCTGTTGTAAAAGCTTCCACCACTTCGACAAGCTCCCGCAAATCAAAGTTTGATTCTCAAATTGGTCATCCCAGGAATAATTTTTCCAGACTTCAGCTCCATCCAAATAGACATTATTAAAACTCATCTGTCGTCGACGAGACGTCAAACCCTCGCCATAAACTGGAAAGGAAGAAGGACCAATTTGTGAGTATGTATAATAAAACTCCTGAGGATAAGATTGAATCTCAGGCAAAGTTGAAGGCAAGCGCTCCCGTATAATTCCCATGATTTTTTCACCACGAATACGCAGATACTCTTTGTTAAATCTTTGAACATTTGGGATGCGAATCCAAACATCAAACTGATCCTCAAGTGCCGTCCTTTGTATAACCATCATATTCTGATGAGTCCAAGGACTGGTTATTTGGTTTAGAACTAACATGTGTATGGGTAAACAATCACGCTCTGGACATGCTGACATTTTTAAGCGGTAACGAATCCAACACCACTCTGGCTCTAATGCCCCCTCAGGGAATAGAGCCTTAGCGATTTTTGGCGCCACAAAATAAGATTCTTCACTGCTTAACATCCACACAATTTGATCCACATGCATAAGCCCCGAACGCTCGCCGTGAATTTCTACGCCAGAGATCGTTTTATTATTTTTAAAAGAAAGATCAAGAAGTTCAGTCTTTTGATGAACTTCAATTTTTTTCTGAGACAACCACTCAATAGACTTCTGCTGACCAGCTCGAGTGGCCTTACGAACTGCAAAAGGGTTCATAAGCTTCAAGGGCTTACCTACAAGACTGGCCCTTGCGCTCGGAACATAAGTAGTAGAACTCAACTGATGAGCCAAATGCATAATCCAAGATTCTTTGAAATTCTCAGAAGCCCACTTTTGAATTCCTGAAATATTTTTATAAGTCAACTTGCCGCTCATCAAAGATTCACAGACTTCTTTATTCTGATTATTTTTTTGTAACCGATACTGTGTCAAAGAGCTTTTTAATTCCAAGGGGCCATCCTCTAGCCACATTGTAAAACCTTGATCAACAGATTCAAAAGGATCTTCTAAAAATACACGTTCACCTTGAGAGTCGGTGGTTTCATCTGATTTAAAAAAACCAAAGGGCCCTTCAATATCCTCAGGCGGCCAAAACCCCAGTTTCGAAGTCACATCAATTAAAACAACAGGGATGTTTTCTCGCTGCAGCTCTGCTGCCAGCCAATAGCCCCGCCCATAGGCTGATACGATAAGAACAGATGTGTTTAGGTCCATAGAATGATTAGAAAATTCCTAATGTTCAAAGTCAAAGACTCAGTTACATTTTCATGGACAAATACCGCCTTATTGATCCAACTTGAGATTTTTGTGTCTCAAATAAGGACCTACCTTCAGTTTTCCATGTTTTTTCGCGATAATAGAGACAGGGGGATACCGTGAAAATTCTATTGATTACGTTGATGAGTCTGTGTTCATTGGCGGCTCCTGCCTTAGCACAAAATTATTTAGCAGATAAGCCTGCTGTTTCTAATAAACATTATCTTTTAGCTCAAACTGATCCAGATGAGGCTTACGACCCTTTCAGTGATTATAGTGAATTCGATGAGGCCACGGATGAAGAAGCAGATATCAATTTTTTCAGAAATGGCCGTTTCTTTACAGTAGGTCTAGCTGCTGGAATGCGCGACTTCACTGGCAATTTTTCAAAAATCTATTCTAGTGCGCCGACTTTTGGTCTTTACCTAAGTTATTTCTTTGATCTTCGCTTGGCTTTTTCATTAGGCTTCCTCACTGGCGATAATGCTGTTAATATTGGCACTGCTGCGGGAAGTTATACAGGAAATGTCTCGTTTACCTCTTTAAATTTTGACCTCAAGTATTACTTGAATACTCAAAATGTAACCCGCGGCCTTGCTGATTTAAATCCCTATATAATTGGTGGATTTGCACAATTCTATCGTACCTATACCCTATCAGGTCTTGAGGGCTATAGCCGAGACCAAACCATGGGCATCGAAGCCGGCGCGGGCCTCGAGGTACCACTCATGCGTAAAAAAGCTTTTCTTGGAGTTCAAGCAATGTATCATTATGTGAACTTCAGTGATGAAAACGGTAAGTTTCTCAATGATGGGACAAGCTCTATTCCACTGACAAACACTATTTCAGGAGATATCTACGATATATTGGTTATCTTAGGAATGAACTTCTAAAATATTTTTAATATCAAACCGAATATCTGCAAAAGCATTCCCAAAATAATGAATCCAGGTGCATACCAACGAAGCACCCACTTCCAGTGCGGATACATTGAGTAACTTACAAAACGATCCTTAGCGATAAACTGAGTTTCTTTTTCTTTTTCAGTCATTCCCCAATTTATACTAATCAAAAGTCCAAGCGCAATCACTGGCAAAATCCAATTGATTAAAATTGAATCCATTAGCTCCATTAGCCCTTTGCCAAAAAACCGAACATCACGAAAAACAGAACTAGAAAACGCTGGAAGCATCGCCAGCACCAAGGCAAAGGCACCAGTTATCCACGAGGCCTTGCTACGATTGATCCGTTTTTTTTGACTGCTATCCACCAAATTAGAAACGATTGTTTCCATTAAACCAATACTGGCATTTAGTGCTGCTAAATAAAGACTGCTAAAGAATAACAAACCAAAGAGAAGTCCTCCACGAAAACCCAGAAAAAAGCGCGGCAAAGTCTCAAATAACAGAGCGGGATCTGTTAAAGGCACATTTGAAGCCTGGAAGGCGATTGGAAAGACCAACAAAACTGCTACCAATGAAATTACCGTATCAACCAGGGTCACACGAAATCCGGCTGTTGGAACATGGTCTTCCTCTCGCATATAACTACCGAAAGTCACGAGGGTTCCAAATCCCACTGAAAGCGTAAAGAAAATATGCCCCATAGCATGGTTGAGTGAAGCATATGTCAGTTTTGAAAAATCAGGGTAAAAAAGAAACCTCAAAACCTCGGTCTCTGACGGCAAGGATGTCGAGCGAAGTACCAACAAAAATACTAGCGTCACAAAAAGAGGCATCATGTAACTGATGAACTTCTCAAGCCCCTCTTGAACTCCCTTTGCAACGATTACGATAGTGAGCAAAACATGAACACTGGCTAGGGCCCACTGAAGCCAACCATTTTGCATCAGTGTTGCAAGTGATGCCGCCGAGTGATGAACATCTGTGGGAATTAAAACTTCGATTAAGAACCGACTGAGAAAATGCAGCACCCAACCACTAATCACAGCATAATAGGAAAAGACAACAAGGCTTAAAAGGACTGAAAATCTGCCGGCCCAAATAAAATTTTTATGACCTGTATTTTGCGCAAGCATTTGCGTCGCCATCAAAACACTCTGGCGAGTGGACTTACCTAGGCTCAACTCAGCAATCAATAAAGGAAGCCCCACAGTGAGTGCCATAAAAACATAAAGTAAAACGAAGGCTCCTCCTCCATTTTCTCCTACAACATAGGGAAAACGCCAGAGGTTTCCTAGGCCACAGGCTGAACCAATTGCTAGAAGATAAAATCCAAAACGCGTTCGCCACGCTCCACGCTTTATCGACATCAAGCGCCCTTGCGACTCTTCATACAGAAAATGCGAATGGGAATCCCTTGAAGCCCCCACTTTGCTTTTATATTTTTAATCAAGAAACGACGATAAGCCGTCGTCACCCCTTCTGGATGATTTGCAAAAGCAATGAACGCAGGGGGTTTTTGGTAAGTTTGTGTTAAATAATAGAATTTCACGTTATTATTACCATGAACTGGAGCCGGAGCCTTACGAATGGTATCAAAAAAGAAATTGTTTAAATCAGAAGTTGAAATCCTCATACTCAGCTGAGCAGAAACCTTATCAATCATCTGAAAAAGGTCATTTAAACCATGGTTCATCTTTGCACTGGTGAAAACAACTGGTACATCGTCATAGAAGTGAAATGTTCTGGCCACTTGCTCACGAAAAGTCTTTCTATATTCAGGAACATCCTTTTGCCCAAGATCAGACTTGTTTGCGACTAAGATCACGCCCCTATGATCATCAAGGATAGCTTGCATAATCTTCGCATCTTGCTCAGTTGGCCCAATAGTACCATCAACAACCAGCAAGACGATCTCAGATCGTCGAATTGCCTCTTTTGACTTAAATGCCGAAATAATCTCAAGGTCTTCTTCGCGACGAGAGGAGCGGCGCAGCCCTGCCGTATCAACAAGAATATATTTCTTGTTGTTTGCATAGAAAGGACATTCAACGGAGTCAATAGTGGTTCCAGCGATATCAGAAACCAACATCCGGTTTGATCCTAAGATCGCATTGCTTAACGAGCTTTTTCCAACATTAGGTTTGCCCACGATAGCAATTTTGACACCATCGGTAATTATATCACTACGATCGGGAATTTGTTTTGTAATCCACTCAAGAATATCAGAAAGCCCTCTTCGTTGCTCAAAAGAAGCGGCAACAATATCCACACCAAACTCGTAAAAATCAGCTTTAGAAATTTCTTCTTCTGCAACTTTGTCTACCTTATTGATGACAAGCAAAAATGGTTTTCCCATTTGCTTTGCAATCTTAATAATATCACGGTCTTCTGGCAAAAGTCCTGCTCGACCATCCATAACCGCCACTATAAAATCAACACTGAGTAAAAATTCAGAAACTTGTTCCTTAATTAATTTAGAAAATAAATCCCCTGCTTCAGTGATACCGCCAGTATCGATCAAATCAAACTGTTTACCCCAAATATCAACTGGCTCAATAATAATATCTCGAGTCACACCCGCATGATCTTTAACCACCGCTTTACGTGTCTCAGTAACGATATTAAAAAGCGTCGACTTGCCCACATTGGGGCGACCAATGATTGCAACCTTCGGAACATCCGTCATCGAGGCAGCAACATCGTCACTCTTCATTGTTGTCTCTGACATATCCCAACTCCTGCATGATTCGCTTATTGTTAAACCAATCAGCTTTAAAATTTACAATTAAATCTAAAAAAACTTTTTCACCAACAAGAGTTTCAATCTCTTTACGTGCAGACGCGCCAATCTCTTTTAGATTAGAAGCACTTTTACCAATTACAATGGCTTTGTGATTCTCTTTTGCTACCAAAATCTCGGCATAGATTTTTGGACAAGGACTCGCGTTCTCGTCAAATTTTAAAATACGTACCGCCATACTAAATGGGATCTCTTGATGTACAAATTCAAAGCACTTCTCACGAATAACCTCTGCAACAAGGTCGCGAGTGTTGTGTGGAGTAAAAAGATCAATATCATAAAGTGGAGCCGGGCTCTCCGGAAGTAGAGATAAAAACTCGCGTAAAAGCAATTCTCTATTCTCAGGATCAGACTCCATTTCTTTTGCTGATACTAAGAAGGATTTTCCGCCAGCTTCTTCAATCATTTTTTTAAGGATCATAATACGATGTTGTTTTTCAATAAGATCTGACTTTGTAATTACACCGGCCCATGGCTTATGGCTACCGGAAACCATTTTAATTACTTTCTCAGCATCCTCGGCATTTTTTTCATCAAGACTGATAATTGCCAAGATAGCATCGGACTGACCAATAACATCTTCAGCTTCTTTAGATAAAAATCCGTTAAGACCCTTGTCTGCATTAATTAAACCTGGCGCATCAACGAAAACTATCTGACCATTGTCTACGCTCCACACTCCCAAAACTCTACGACGAGTTGTTTGTGGCTTATCTGTAACAATCGAAACCTTCTCGCTAACAAGATAATTCATGAGCGTGCTTTTTCCCGCGTTAGGTTGGCCAATAAGCCCTAAAAATCCTGCTTTATAGCTCATGAAATTTTCTCCTTTGATAATATATCGAGACCCTTTTTTGCCGCAACTTGTTCGGCAATTTTTTTACTCCGTCCCGTCCCAACTGCTAAGTTCACTTCTTTTACTCGAACGCAAACAGTGAAAGCCCTATCATGTGGAGGCCCTTCTTCACTGATTAACTCATAAACGGGAGCTTCTTTAGTTTCTTTCTGCATTACTTCTTGAAGACGCGTTTTATAATCACGCTCGAAATCCTGAGTTGGGTCTAGATTTTCGATAAGATTCAAATAGTTTCTTCGCACAAAAGAACGAACAACTTCGTATCCACCGTCCAAGAACATCGCGCCTAGCAAAGCTTCAAAAGCAGAAGCCAGGATTCTTGGTTTTTGAGCTCCTCTTGTAATGGTTTCACCTTTTCCTAGATAAATATTTTTTGGCAATTCCAAGTCAGTTGCAAGATTGGCAAGAACCTCTTCGTTCACAAGACTTGCTCGCTTCTTAGAAAGCCCTCCCTCTCCATCTCCGGGGAAAAGCTCCATCAAATATTCACCTAAAATTAAATCTAAGACGGCATCGCCAAGAAATTCGAGTTTTTCATTATGCTCTCCTCTTTCACGGAGTTCATGGGCAAAACTCTTATGTGTCAAAGCACGAGTCAATAAATCTCTATTTTTAAATTGAAATTGAATTTTTGTTTCTAAATTAGTCAAGTGAGAATCTCCCCTACTAAATGACCTTCCATGCGATTTTTTGAAGTGTGATCATACTTGAGAATTTTCACCATGACTTCCTGTCCAGACCAGTGACTGATAAAATCATCTGCTCCTAAAATTTCGACATTCCAATAATCTCTACTTAAGGAATGTCCGCCTTTTGCTCCATTTTTTAATACTAAAACTTTTTTCTGAGTTCCGACCTGCTCTTTGCCTTGAGTCTCAAAACGATGTAAACTTAGCTCACGTAAACGCAAAGTTCGTTGCTGACGATCTTGAGCTTGCACACGTACATCATATGCCACAGCGCGAGTCCCAGGGCGTTCACTATAAGGAAAAACATGAATTTTTGTCCACGGGAGCTCTTTAAGAGTAAAATAAGTGTCTTCGAATTGTTCCAGAGTTTCCGTCGGAAAGCCTGCAATTACATCCATTCCAACAAATGCATTTTTCACGCGTTTGTGAATTTGATTAAGAGCATGTGCAACATCAGCTTGGGTGTACTTCCTTTTCATCTGATCTAAAACGTTTGTATTTGCACTCTGAATACTCATGTGAAAATGAGGACACATCTTGTCATTTTGATAGATATCTAAAAGTCGTTCGCCAAGTTCAATAGGCTCAAGAGATGAAAGTCTAAAACGAGGCATTTTTGTTTTTATTAATAAGGATTCTAACAGATCTTCTATTACTAGCTTTTTACCCTTGCACTCATCCTCATAGTCACCGATATGAACACCAGTTAGAACACACTCACTGATTCCGTCAGAATAAAGTTCATTCACACGAGCTACAAGGTCTGCTACTGGAATGCTTCGCGATTTCCCGCGAGCATATGGAATAATACAATACGTACAGAAACTGTTACAGCCATCTTGTATTTTTAAAAAAGACCTAGTGTGTGTTTTTTCAACTCCACCACCGATTTCGAGGTCTTCTTTTTTAAAAATATTTGACTTAAACACCTTTTCAGTAAGATCGCCTTTAAAGTATTTATCCAGCAGTTGGGGCAACTGACTTTTGTGAGAATTTGCAATTACAAGATCAACTCCAGGAAGATTCTCAAAAGATCCTGTATCCACTTGTGCTGCACAGCCTGTCACTACAACTGTGCAAAATGGATCTCGAACCTTCAAACGACGAATGTAGCGAACTGCTTCTTTGGTCGCTTCTGCTGTTACAGCACAGGTATTAAGAACATGAATGCGAGAATCATCTTCATTCCTATATATAAAGCCATTACTTTGAAGATTTTTTTGCAAGAGTCCCGTATCGTAAGTATTTACCTTGCAACCGAATGTATGAACTTTGAATTTAATGGAGTGCTCTAAAGTATTATCCATCCCCCCCCCACTAATTCTTTTTCACGATAAAATACGGCAGCCTGGCCTGGAGTCACTGCACGTTGAGGCTCCTTGAATTTCACCGTAAAACCTTTTTCATTTTTGAAAATCTGCGCTGGATATCCTTTCGTCGAATACCGAATTTTCACATTCATAAGTTCACCATCTTCGACCTCAGATAATAATCTTGCATCCACTACAGTGACTTCGCTGGAGTAAAGGTGTCGTTCATCACCGATCCAAACTGTGTTGTTTTGAACTTCAATTTTTAAAACAAACATTTTCTCATGATGATCCAAGCCAAGGCCTTTGCTTTGACCAATAGTAAAGGTATGGATTCCTTGATGACTTCCCATAATCTCGCCATCTGGATAGCGTTTTAACAAACCTTTTTTAGTTTCAAGAATACTTTTATCCACTTGTGAATTTATAAAGCTATCATAACCCTGATTACCAACAAAACAGATCCCGACGGAGTCTTTTTTACGCGCGTTTACAAGCCCTACTTTTTCTGCATAGGAACGAACTTCTGACTTTTTCATATGACCAATAGGGAATAAAAGTTTTGAAATAATTTCGGGGTCAATTGTGAATAAAAAGTAAGTTTGATCTTTCCAATCATCTGTACTGGTCTCAATGCGAGCGCGACCTTGATCATCTTTTACGATCTGTGCATAGTGACCCGTCGCCAAGTAATCACAATCTAGCTCTTTCATTTTTCTGACTAGATGATCAAACTTCAAATACGTATTACAGTTGACACAAGGAAGTGGTGTTTGACCATTCAAGTATGCCTTTAAGAATGGATCAATCACAGCAGCACGAAACTTTGCTTCACAATTTAAAACATAAAATGGAATACCAAGGCGATCCGCCACATCACGTGCATCGTCTACATCAATACTTGAGCAACAGGTCCCATGTCCCTCTTCAAGATCGCACGACGTATAATCCCATACTTGCATAGTGGCACCAACCACATCATAACCTTGTTCAACTAATAAGGCGGCGGCGGCAGAGCTATCTACCCCACCACTCATCGCTACGAGGACTCGACCTTTAGACATTTCTACTCACCTCTGACCCGGTCTCTATAGAGCGGAGTCTCTCTACAACTGACTTTAATGTTTCTACAAATTCGTCAACTTGTCCTTGGGTATTTGACCACCCAAGGCTGAGGCGTAAACTGCTCTGAGCCTCGTCGCGACTCAGCCCCATTGCGAGCAATACGGGGCTTGGTTCTGGATTCCCACTGCTACAGGCTGCACCTGTGCTTACTGCATAACCTTTAATATCAAGACTCATTAACAAAGTCTCGCCGTCCACGCCATCAATGACGAGACTTGAAGTATTTGATAGACGAGCCGTTTCGACCGCAGTGATTGCAACCCCTCTGATCTCCCCAAGAATCCGTTTTTCCATATAATCACGAAGATTTTCAATCTCTCTAGCACGATGTTCTACCTTTGAAAGCTTCTCAGACATGACCCCTAGGCAAGCAATTCCAAGAACATTTTCAGTCCCACCACGGCGATGTCGTTCTTGTCCGCCACCATGAATCAACGACGTAAAATAAGCATTCTTCCTAGCGAAAAAAAAACCGACACCTTTAATTGAGTAAAACTTGTGACCAGAAAAAGATGCGAAATCCACATCTAGTTCTGCAAGATTCACTGGTATTTTCCCAAAAGCCTGAACTGAATCCGTGTGAAAAAGCGCGCCTTGAGCGTGAGCCATCTTAGCCATTTTCTGAATAGGAAAAATGGTGCCAGTTTCATTATTAGCATACATCACAGAAACCAAAGCAGTCTCTGCGCACAAGTGCTCTTGGTAAAACTCAAGATCAATTTCACCCTTACGATTCACAGGAATATAATCCACACGTGCGCCCAAAGACTTCAAGTGAGCCATGGTTTTGATCACGCTGGGATGCTCAACCTCAGAACACATATAGTGCTCACGATAAATATGCTCAGGTTTTGTCGTCCGAAGGACTTGATAATAATCAAAAAGACCCTTGATAATAGTGTTATTCGACTCAGAACCACCAGAGGTAAAAACAATTTCCAAAGGACTACAAACTAGATTTTTTGCAAGACTTTGACGAGTATCGCGAAGGATATTTTTAGGCTGTCGACCTGCCCAGTGTATCGAACTAGGATTTCCCCAAGCTTGCAAAAAAATCGGAACCGCTTGAATCACATCTTCACTCACGGGAGTCGTGGCATTATGATCAAAATAATTCGATTTTAGTGAATAATAATTACGAATATCACCCATAGAGTGCCGCACCTTATCACAAGGTAAAATTCCTGAAAACATTTAAGATACTAATAATTTACAGCAAGTGTAATTAACTCTAGCAAGCCCTTTGAGTGCCTTTTGTCTCAATTTGAGGCAGTAAAAAATACAGGCCCAAGCATTTAACAAACAAAACTAGACCCTGCAAACAGTGTCTTTAATGAAAAAGTCTTAAGGAAGTTACTCACTTAGACCGATATAGTAGCTATGGCAAAAGTTGATTGGCAGGAACATTTCAGGACTTCGATTAAAAATGCCGAAGGACTTTATTCTAAGGATACTACCAATATTTCCTTTTTACACTTCTGTTTACGTTCAAAAGTGATTCCAGCTGATGCTTACCTCGATTGGGCCAAAGAAAACTATCAACTTCCGGTTCTCTCTGAAAATTACTTCAAAACCCATAAGCCGCAACAAGAATTTTATAGTAAATGGCAGAAAACCTACCCTTGGTCAGCAGAATGTTTACCAATTGCAGAGTGGGATGGTGCCTTGATTGTCGCCTGCTTACAGCTGCCAGACGACTATAAGCATACTCAGGCTGCAGTTTTTGTTCTGACCTCTCATGAAGTTTTGGATAACTCCTGGAACATTTATCAGAAATCATCTCAGACAAGTGAAACTGATTTCATGGACATAACAAAACTTGCTGCCACACTTACCACAATTTCTGATGATACAAACTTCTTTGATGCTGATGGCAAGCTGGTCTTAGAAGATACTCCGCCGAAGGAGGAGGCCTCTGAAACTACAATTGATGAGATTGAAGATGAAGAGAACTCTCCGGATGGACTTCTTGGCGATATCTCAGAGCAAAAAATGGGACCGCGCAGTGTTGAGCCTATAACAACTGCTAAAATGGAGTTTGAGGATGAGAAAACCACCATCGATACCAATCCTCCACTAGCTCCTGTGAAAGCAACAATGAGTACTAATAATATGGCAGCCTACTTGATCGAAAAAATTCGTAAGCAGGGCCAGGATCTATTTGATAAAGAGGTTTTAGCTAGCCTTCAGTTACTAAAAACCTTCTTTAAAAAGTCAATGCTTCTTGCTATTGGCGACAAGGATCAACTGATTAAACCTATTCTTTGGGATAATAGTTTTAATATTCAAA
Source organism: Bdellovibrionales bacterium (assembly GCA_031370005.1). Taxonomy (GTDB): domain Bacteria; phylum Bdellovibrionota; class Bdellovibrionia; order Bdellovibrionales; family Bdellovibrionaceae; genus JACMRP01. The sequence goes on from JANMPT010000097.1 coordinate 86,322, forward strand.
AACCACAAACTACAGAGTTCAATTTGAAAGCTCCGAGTATTTTCAAAATCGTGAGTAATACACAGAAACCCTACCATGGCTTTGTAGTTTTAAATGATATAAATGAAGCATTCTTTGAATCTTGGAGCCAAGGCCAAATCCCCAATCACGTGACCATTGTTCCTGTTTTGGATGGGGATTTATTAGTGGGCATGTTGATGGGTTTTGGCGAAAAATCAAGCTACAATAAAAATGTTCTGCAATTCACCGAAAATGTTGCAAAAGAGCTTTCACAAAAAATATTTAAAAACTCAAACACAAAAGCAGCTTAAGCTTCAATGAGCACTGTGATTTGGCGCTCATTGGGATTCGCTAATTTTTCAATTTGTATCTTTATTTTCTGCCAATTCAAGGGTAACAAGTCCTGATTTAAACGATCTGCCCATTCAATAACGATTAGGCCTTTTTTAACTCCAAAAAGATCCCAAAATCCAGTGCTCTCTAAATCGTCTTCGCTTTCTAAACGATATATATCAACGTGGTCCATAATAACATCTCTATTTTGATAGTGATGATGAATTGCAAAAGATGGCGAAGCCGTTTCCAGAATGCCGAGACTATGTGCGAGAACCTTTACAAACTCGGTCTTGCCCGCCCCCACAGATCCTTCAAGAAGCAAGAGTGTGCGCTCTTTAAAAAGCTTAAGAATAATAAGAACTACAGGTTCAAGATCCTTAGGGGAAGTTGTTTTAAATTGCTTAAAGACTATAAAATCATTCACAAGACTAAGATCCTTTAAGGATTTTTTTCATTCTGCGGACAGAATTCTCTAAACCGTCCTCCAAAGCATAGCAGATCAAAGAATGACCAATGTTTACCTCACGAAGAAAAGGTATTTCTTTAATCAAGTGAGCATGATGGTAATCCAAACCATGCCCTGCATGCACGCCTAAGCCATATGCATGAGCCAGATGAGCCGCATTTATGAGTCGCTCCCACTCTTTTTTCTTTTTAGAGCCATTTAATAAAACCCAGCTTCCAGTGTGAAACTCAACAGCATCTGCACCGATCTCATAACTTGCTTCTACTTGTTCAAGTGATGGTTCAATAAACATCGAGATTTCAATGCCACGCATCTGTAGTTTTTCAATCAAGGGCTTCATCTTACGGAAAGCTTTCACTACATTCAGTCCGCCTTCTGTGGTCAACTCAGCACGCCTTTCAGGAACAAAGCAAACCCACTCTGGCTTATATTTCTTCGCTAAGCGAACCATTTCGTCAGTGGCAGCCATTTCTAAATTTAAAGACACAGGACACTTTTTAGAAAGTAATATGAGGTCCTGAAGCTGAATATGACGACGGTCCTCCCGCAAATGAATGGTGATTTGTTCGGCTCCACCTTTTACTGATTTTTTAACCATTTCTAAAAGATTTGGATAAGATGTTGTGCCTCCACGAATTTGACGTAAAGTTGCAACATGATCGACATTCACACCAAGACGAATTTGATTTTTCATTTAAAGGACTCCCTAAGCAATTGCTACCAACTAGCTGAGTTCTTTTTCCAAAAACTGTGCTATCTGTTCAGCATACTCAGTGATTTTGATTTTACTCGGCCCCTCAACCAGGATTCTTAAAAGTGGTTCCGTTCCAGAATAACGAACAAACAAGCGTCCATCTCCATTTAATTTTTTTTCAATCTTCTCAATAAGCTCCGCATATCCTTTAATTTCAGTAAGTTCAATGCGCTTTTTCACACGGCAGTTGATAAGTATCTGAGGAACATCTTCAATAACTTTATTAAGCTCGCTAGCTTTTTTTCCAGTTTGTTTCATCACACCTAAAACACTTAAAGCTGCTATACAACCGTCTCCGGTTGTTGATGAGTCCAAAAAGATAATATGGCCAGACTGTTCGCCGCCAAGGTTATAACCATGCTTTCTCATCTCTTCCACTACGAATTTATCACCAACTCCGACCTTCACAACTTTGATACCTTGTTCACTCATCTTTTTTTCAAGTCCGAAGTTACTCATTTGCGTTGCCACGAGAGTGTTTTTTTTAAGCAAGCCATTTTGTTTCATTTGTAGAGCACAGATTGCAAGTATATGATCGCCATTCATTACTTGGCCTTTTTCATCGACCATGATCACGCGATCCGCGTCCCCATCAAGACTAATTCCTACATCCGCACGATATTGGACCACGGCTTCTGCAAGTTTTGCTGGATATAGAGCTCCTACTTTGTCATTGATGTTAATCCCATTGGGCTCGTCACCCAATTGAATCACCTCAGCACCAAGCTCAGAAAAAACCGCTGGGGCTACTTTATAAGCTGCCCCGTGGGCCGTATCAAGAACTATGCGAACTCCATCAAGAGTGTATTCCAGGGGAAAAGTGGATTTTACATATACAATATAACGCCCTTGAGCATCCTCAATGCGTTTTGTTCGACCAACTTCACGAGAGTGTGGAAGAAAGCGAGTTAACTCCTCGTTTAAGACCAAATGTTCAATTTCTCGCTCCATATCATCAAGAATTTTAAAACCATCAGCTCCAAAAATTTTAATTCCATTATCTTGAAAAGCGTTGTGAGAAGCTGAAATAACGATTCCGGCATCCGCACGCATGGTACGAGTAAGATAACCAATTCCTGGAGTTGGAAGAGGCCCCACCAGTTGAACATGAACTCCCATTGAATTGAGTCCTGAAGATAAAGCTTGTTCGATCATATACCCAGAAAGTCTAGTATCTTTACCGATTACGACTTTACGAATAGAAGAAGCCCCTGGACGAGCTTGCTTTTGCAAAAGATAACCAATAGCTTGGCCCACTTTAAGCACAATATCAGGAGTCATGGGAAACTGGTTAGCAGTTCCACGGATTCCATCTGTTCCAAATAAACGAGTTGATTTGTCTGACATTATATTTCCTACTTAGCTTTAGCAGGATCGGTGTTTTTATTCACTGCTTTTGGTTCAAGTTTATTGGCTACTTCAGCTCTTATCACATTTGGACGTACTCCTAAAACACGTACTCCCATAGGGATTTCGATCTTATTGAGGGGTACATCAACGTCTAAGACCCCTTCACCTCGCCCAGAAATGTCGATAAGAATACTCTGAGTCTGTGGATTGTCCATAAATTTCTTAAGAGCTTCACGCGGCCCAGAAACTTTCACACGGATATTGTCCGCCGTCTGAGCCACTACAACTTGTTTCGGGCCGACCTGTAACTCAATATCTATTTTTTTGCTCAGAACAAAATCACGACGCCCTAAAATGGTTAGCCACAGAATCAATGAAATGAATAATGCAACCATCTTGTAGTTAAAGTTCTCTGTTATATAGGAGCTCCATTGCTTTTTCATTATCACGGAACAGCCTCCCCTTGCTGGAAAGCTTTGTACTTTAAGCCATAAGTTTCATAAAGGATTTTTCGAATATCGCCTAACTCAGCATTCGCAGTTAAATGCCCTCCCTGAACAATACCAATGGACTTATTTTCCTCGCTCACAACAAAAACCAAAGCATCAGTTTCTTCAGTCAGCCCAATGGCGGCACGATGACGTGTTCCTAGATTTTTATCTAAAGCTGGGTTTTTACTAAGTGGTAAAAAGCAGCCTGCTGAGTGTATTTTTCCGCTCCGAACTAGCAATGCACCGTCATGCATAGGACCTGTTGGATGAAAAATAGAAGTAATAAGCTCGGCCGAAACCTTTGCGTCGATCTCAGTTCCAAATTCAATATGGTAATCAATTAAAATTTCACGCTCAACCACGATCAAGGCTCCATAACCCTTTTGTGCAGTCGCAATAATTCCCTTCGCTATTTCTTCAATTACATGAGTTTCCTGAGCTAATGAAACATCCGTGAAAAAGGGATTACTTCCAATATGAGCTAGAGCTCTACGAATCTCACCCTGGAATAAGATAACTACGATCACAAATAAATTTGAAAAGAATTTTTCTAAAATCCAATTGAATGTAAAAAGTTCGAGCCAAATACTTAGAATATAGCCGATAGCCAGGACACCTAAGCCCGAAAGCATCTGGATAGTCCCTGTTCGCTTGATCAGAACTAAAACACGATACACCACCATCCAAACCAAGATCATATCTATTAAATCTTGGATTCGGAGATGGGATACTATGAATACTAAATTATCTAAAAATTGTTGAAACACTCTCTAACACTAGCACTAGTTATTTAGATTGTCACAGGGCCAGAATTACCCATTGGATCTCCGGCTGGTTTCTTATCCGTAGAAGCTAAACCGGCAGTAACACCTAGACCACCGCCGCCTTTTTTGTTGGCGCGGACTTTTTCAATTTCACCAATAGAAGCTCCATTGATTAGCATCGAAACCTCATGACCATCGATAGTTTCATACTCAATTAGTGCTTGAGATAAACGATCTAAAGATTCTCTATTCTCAGTTAGAATCTTTAGCGCTTTTTTGTAGCCCTCGCCAATAATACGAGAAACTTCGTGGTCAATTTCTTCAGCCTTCGACTCAGAATAATCCTTTGTTTTCTGGCCATATTGCATACCCAAAAAGACAGGTCCTTCGCCTTTTTCATAAGCCAAAGGTCCAAGCTTCTCACTCATTCCCCATTCACAAACCATGCGTCTAGCAATGGCTGTTGCGCGCTCAATATCATTGGCAGCACCCGCCGTCACATCTTTATAAATTAATTCTTCAGCTGCGCGTCCACCAAACGCAAAGGCAATCCAGTTCTCAGCCTGAGATTTAGAGAAACTGACAGAGTCTTTCTCTGGCAGCGTTTGAGTTAAGCCCAAGGCCATGCCACGAGGAATGATTGTCACTTTGTGGATTGGATCCAGTCCAGGGATCAAGCATCCGACAAGGGTATGGCCTGCTTCATGATAGGCCGTCATTTTCTTATCCTCATCTGAAATCACCATGGATTTTCTTTCAGCACCCATCAAGACTCTATCTTTGGCTTTTTCAAAATCTTCCATCTCGAGATATTTTTTATCAGTGCGAGCAGCCACCAAGGCAGCTTCGTTCACAAGATTTTCTAAATCGGCACCAGAAAATCCAGGAGTCCCACGAGCGATTTTCGAAGTATCCACATCAGGTCCTAAGGGAGTCTTCTTCATGTGAACGCCAAGGATTTGTTCACGACCTTTAAGATCTGGTTTATTCACTACCACGCGGCGATCAAAACGACCAGGACGCAACAATGCTGGATCCAAAACATCTGGACGATTGGTTGCAGCAATCAGAATAACGCCTTCGTTGGACTCAAAACCATCCATTTCAACGAGCAGCTGATTGAGGGTTTGTTCACGTTCATCGTGCCCTCCACCCATGCCTGCACCGCGATGGCGTCCCACTGCATCGATCTCATCAATAAAGATTAAACATGGGGCATTCTTCTTGCCTTGTTCGAATAAATCACGAACGCGACTGGCGCCCACGCCGACGAACATCTCAACAAAGTCAGAACCAGAAATTGTAAAGAATGGCACTCCAGCTTCACCGGCCACAGCTCTGGCAAGTAAAGTTTTACCGGTTCCGGGAGAACCCACAAGCAAAACCCCCTTGGGAATATGTCCACCAAGTTTAGTATATTTTTTTGGGTCCTTAAGGAAACTCACGATTTCTTGAAGATCATCTTTTGCTTCGTCAACGCCCGCAACTTCTTTAAAGGTCACGCGATTTTTATGTTCTGTCAGCATTCGCGCACGGCTTTTACCAAAAGACATTGCCTTACCGCCTCCGGCTTGAATCTGCCTCATAATAAAAAAGAAAAGGCCCACAATCAAAAGTAGTGGCAACCAGTTTACTAAAAAAGACTGAAGGAAGTTATTAGTATCCGCTCTTTCGTAATTTGGAGTGATACCATTTGCAACAAAGAACTTATAACCCTCATCTTGAGTATTACCTACAATGCTGAATTTTGTGGCACCATTATATTTTTTAGCAAAATCAGGTTTGACCTCGCCCAAAATCTCACTGGTCTCCTGACGAAATGTAATATCAGAAATTTCCCCAGCCTTGACCGCATCTACCAACTTTGAATAGGTAAAATCAGGAATTGTTTTCTGATGCTTATTTTCATAAGCGTGAAAGAAAAAAACCACCATGATAATCAGAAAAAACCACAGGGCCAAAGTCTTTTGAGTCGATCGCATACTTTCTCCTTCTTGAGAAATACCTTAAAAGCCTAACACGGAAGATTTATGGTCACAAGCCTGCCAGCGCTTTATGGTAATTTACGACAAATCTATTCTGATTTCTGGACCAGAATTTGCTGTGCGTTAACTAGCCAATTAGCACCACCGATTCTAAAGGTGAGTTCTTTTTGTGAATTGTCCAGTCGCTTTTGAATTTCTTCGAGTAGTGATTGAGAAAAATTCTGCTGCTGAAACCCCAGCAAATACTGCGCAAGAGCCTGCTTTTGTTGGGCTTTAGACAAAGCTAAATAATGGGGTCTTGAAAGATAGTTATCTTTAAAAACCTCTAGCGGAAGTGAACATTCCTCGAAGGTTTCAACTAGAATCTCAAGGGAGCGCGCCAAACTGTTTACGGCTCCTTTTTGGCGATTTTCTAGATCAGCAAGCCAAGACTGGCGGAGCCAGTTTCTAAGTGGCTTGAGGTCATTGTTTGTTGGGTCCTGAACAGCTTCAAGCGAAAATTCCTTAAGGTAGTCTTTTAAATCATTTTTTGAAATTTTTAAAAACGGACGAAAACATTCTGCCTGCAGAACTTTCATCGCCATGAGCCCTTGAGGACCTGTGCCGCGGATCAGTCTCAATAAACGAGTTTCTAATAAGTCCTCTCTATGATGTGCTAAAGCAAGCACATCAGCCATTATTTGCAATCTCACCTCTGTTAATGAGCCACGACGAAAATCTCGTAGCTCAGCTTCAGAGTTCAGCACAGCTCCTAGATTCTTTCTATTGTAAAACGGAATCTCGTGAATTTCACAAAACTTGCGACAAAAGCTTTCAGCATGATCGCGATATTCTTCATCCCCGCCAGTACCATGATGAACGTAACAAGCATATATACCTGTTTTTTTTACGCGATGAAGTGACCATAAAAGAGATAAAGAATCCACCCCTCCTGAAAAACCAACAAGTATTTTCTGATCTAAAAGACTATTTTCTTTTAATTCTTTCCACAGGTGATGCTCAAGTGCTAGCCAATTATTCAAACTAAATGCCTCGCGCGATGGATTTAATATTACAGAATTCATAAAAGCCAAAATTTCCAAGCTCACGACCATGGCCAGAGTCCTTTACTCCACCAAAAGGCAAGCGAGCATCAGATTTTAAAAAGTCATTAACAACAACAAAACCAGCATCCATTTTTTCTGCAACCAATTCCAGAGCCTTTTCTGGGTTCCCAGAAAAAATCCCCCCGCCTAAACCAAAGGGCGATGAATTTGCTATCTCAAAGGCCTCATCAACACTATCAGCCTTTAATACAATTGCGACGGGACCGAAAAGTTCTTCCATATGAATTTCGGGATCATTCTTATCAAAGACCAAGAGCGTTGGAGGATAAAATGCACCCACGCTGGAGGGAATGGTTCCGCCGAGATGTACCTTTCCAGAAAGTCTTTTCATTTTCTCGACCTGTTCTTGAAGTTGTGTTTGAAACTTTATACTAGCCAATGGCAGACTCGGATAGGTAGATAGCTCTGCCTTCATTTGTTTGACGAAGTTCTCATAAACATCTTTATGTGCTATAAATCTTTTTGCAGCAATACAACTTTGCCCATTATTGATCATTCTCCCTTTTGCACAGATTTTTGCTGATTTTTCGATATCAGCATCCGCCATAATAATATATGCATCACTGCCACCCAACTCCAATACGGTTTTCTTCAAAGCTTCACCAGCAATCTTTGCGACCTCCCGCCCCCCACGAGTACTTCCTGTGAAAGTCACACCTCTGATTTTTGGATTATGAATCAATCGTGCGGCTTCAGAGTGATCAATATGCAAATTAAAAACAATTTGTTCGTCGTAAATATTACTGCAAAGCTCTTCAATCTTCGAAGCACATCCAGCTGTTAAGTCAGAGTGCTTGAGCAAAACGACATTGCCAATCATAATGGAAGGAGCAGCGAAGCGAATAAACTGCCAAAATGGAAAATTCCATGGCATGATAGAAAAAACAATTCCCAAAGGCTCAAAGCGTACTTCGCTGTATGCATAGTTTGCAGATATCGGTTGAGGTTTTAAAAACTCAGGACCCATTTCTGCAAAATAATCACAGGCCATTGCGCATTTTTCAATTTCAGCAATTCCCTCAGCGAGAACCTTGCCCATTTCTTGATGCATCAATAAAGCGAGTTCATTTTTATGCTCGCGAAGGTTCTTTGCCAATTTTTTTAAAGACTCTGCTCTGCGAGAAATTGAAACTTGCCGCCATGCTTGTAGGCTGTAGGAGGCTTTTTCAACAATGGCATCAATTTCTTTAAGACTGAGATAATTGTATGTCTGGACCACTTCACCTGTGGCTGGATTAATTGTCTGAAACATATGAACACCTCCACTCGGGAGGGATCATAGCGCGCTTAGATCTCCAAGAAAACCTGATAAAACGAGATGACAAGGGCTAGCAAAAAACAGCCCGTCATAATTCCCCAAGAAAAAACCCTATATGCTTTACCAACTCTTAGCGCACTTTTCGTATAATTTGTGCTATTAAACACGGGAATTGGAACTAGCATGGCTTTCATAAACTGATGCGCACATGCGCAAAAAAGTGTGACTGATATAAGTGAAAGTAAATATGTATTCATAACTCACTTATCGGCTCAAAATGAGAATAATAGAGTCTAGTTCAAGCAGTGCCGGACTCTTGCTATGAGTCTTTTGCTGGGGGATCTTTTTTGAGGATCTCGACTTCCGCCGAGATTTTAAACTTATGGGTTTCAGCAAATCTGGAGAGCTCCTTCACAAAATCAATTTTCTGGATCATTGCTACGACCTCTTTACTCATGCGCTGAGTGATTTCATCTTTAGATTTTGAAGCGCTTTGTAAGAGCGCTTGAAGGACTTCTTTAGGAAGTTTTATCTCACCAAGATAACCACGGATACTTTCCTCCGTAAGAAAAGCAGCGCTAATACCCACGGTAAAAACCTTTTTAAGCGCCTCGGTAAGAAGAGACTTTCCATCTTCAGCTTTGCTCTCGCCGATATCTTTCTTTGAAGTAGGTTTTCCGTCAGAGGTCATAATTCAATTCCTTATTTTCTGTAAATCTGAGCAACCCGTTTATGATATGCACTCATCATTCCAGGTAAATTGACACTGACGAGGGCATTGGCAATAGGACTTGGGACAAACATACTGAATGTCGCCTCTATCGTATATACTGCACGACATTTTCCGGCCTCGTCCTCCAACTTCCAAGAACCAATGGCTGTTTTAAACAAATCACCGCCAGCAAACTCCCAGTTAATTGAGTTCGGTGAATTTTCAGTCATCCACATAGAATATTTAAAGGATTTAATCACAGAAACATTGTACTCAACAAGTTTTCGATTACCCTCAGTTTTAACAATTTTGCATTGCTTAACCTCTTGAAGGAACTCATGGTACCTCTCGTAATCAGAGATAACTTTAAAAAACTCTTCCGTTGTACAATTGAAAACTTCTGTTGTAGATGCTTTAGCCATAAAACAAGTTTTGCGGACTCACCGATGGGTGTCAATAACGAGTTTGAAACTATTATGTTACCTTTTAAGACTTTTTAAAAAGAGCCTCAGCCGCTGCCCTTAGTGCTGCTGCTTTGTCCACACCGCTGCCTTCACCATTTCGCGGAGAAAAATAATCGCAAAAATTTGCACGATCTCTCTCTTTCACGGAATCCGCCAGGGGCTCTCGACACTCATTATAGATTTTTGGATCATAGAATTCACAGTTTTTACAAACATGAACATCGGCATGGCACTGCGGGCACTCGTCGCGACGTCCAACGATGCCTGGAACTTGAATCTCTTTATTGCAATTAAAACAATACAAGGACTGTGTATTCATAATTATTTGTAGTTTGGCTTCTGATTGAGCTTATGATGAGCCTCAATTGTACGAATTGTCCCCGTCGCCGAACGCATCACTACTGAATGAGTTTTTGCCTGACGACCAGGCAGTGTTTTTACACCCTTCAAAAATGGACCATCAGTTACACCGGTTGCTACGAACATCACAGAGCCACTAGCCAGCTCGTCAACACTATATTTTTTAGTAAGGTCTTTGATACCCATTTTAGTGGCACGTTCTTTTTCATGTTCATTACGAAATTTCAAGCGGCCTTGAAAATCTCCTCCCAAACATTGCATTGCTGCTGCAGAGATGACCCCTTCTGGAGCCCCACCAATCCCCATCAGTAAATCAATACCAGAATCCGGCCATGCCGTTGCAATAGCTGCTGAAACATCGCCATCACCAATCAGGTGAATGCGGGCTCCGGTTTTACGAACCTCAGCAATCAAAGCCTCATGGCGAGGACGATCCAAAATTACCACAGTCAAATCACCCACAGTTTTTTTCAAGGCATCCGCAACGCATTTCACATTTTCTGTTGGCGTTTTATCAATGTCGATGCAACCCTTTGCCCCAGGACCACAGGCGATTTTATCCATGTAAGTGTCAGGCGCATGCAGAAAATTGCCTTTTTCTGCAACCGCAATTACAGACACTGAACCCACTCCGCCAGTAGCACAAATTGTCGTGCCTTCAAGGGGATCTAAAGCAATATCAATCGCTGGTGCGTTGTGTGCTTTGTTTCCGACTTTTTCACCGATATAAAGCATCGGAGCCTCATCGCGCTCCCCTTCACCGATGACCACAGTCCCGTCAATATTAACGCTGTCAAAAGCTTTTCTCATTGCATCAACAGCAGCTTTATCTGCCGCTTTCTCATCACCATGGCCAGTCCACTCGGCACAGGCCAAAGCGGCAGCTTCTGTAATACGTACAAACTCTAAAGCCAAGTTTCTGTCCATTTTTCTTTCTCCAGGATTTGTTTCATTTCTCTTGGTAAGCGTATTAACTTCAAGCTTTGATCTAGGCATACATGTGCCGTTTCTGCAACTGCCAAAACCCAACCACGGGCATTCAAACGATACTGTATATAAACTCGGATCCCCACAGATTTTACTTCGAGCTGAATTTCGATCTCATCGCCAAAAAGTGCCGGTTTTAGATGACGCACACGGGTTTCATATACCGCAAAAAGATTGGCCGAACCGCGCTTTTGATAATCGAGCAAGCCTCGAGAGTGAGCCCAGTGAACACGAGCTTCCTCGCAATAACGCAGGTAATTGCTATGATGAACAATCCCCATCTCATCGGTCTCATAGTACTGAACACGGTGTTGATAAGTGTGCATAACTCCCTTAAATGCTCAAGCGATACAATCACAAAAACAAGCTGAGAGGCAAAGCGTTTATTCAAATTATATTTTTTAAGCTGCTTCCTTTTTACTTACATACATTGACAGCATGGAAGTCACCTTGAGAAGATCAACCAAAGCAAACAAAGGATCTACATCTTGAATACAACGACGCCTCAGGCGGCCTTACCTTCATGGAAACTACAGCTTCCTATGTGGATTACAATCAGTCGCATCGCGATGGTCCCCTTCGTGCTTTTATGTATGTTGCCCAACAGCTTTTGGTGGAATATCTTTGCTGCATTTTTGTTCACCCTAGCGTCTATCACTGATTATTATGATGGTTATTTTGCCCGTAAATACAATGCAGTCTCTAACATGGGTAAATTTATGGATCCTGTTGCGGATAAAATCTTAGTCAGCAGTATCCTTGTGATGATGGCCTATTACCAAAAAATTGATCCGTGGATGGTGGTAGTTATTTTAGGACGGGACAACTTTATTAGTGGAATTCGTGCTGTTGCCTCCGCCGATGGCATTATTATGGCAGCAAAATCAGCTGGAAAATGGAAAACTGCCCTGCAAATGGGCGCTATTCCCGGCTTGCTGATTGGAGAAATTCCAGGGTATTTGCCATATCTTGGCAAAATTGCTTACGGACTCTTGTGGATCAGCGTTCTATTAAGTATAAGTAGTGGTGTTGAATATTATATGTCCTATATGCAGAGCCGCAAAGCAAAAGGGTAAACAATGCTACTTCATATGTCCCCAAGAGATTGGTTTTTTATTTTCCTAGCAGTTCTGTTGGCTAGCTATGTGAAGATGGCTTCCGCAAAAACTCACCCCTCAATGAACCCTCTCTTTAAGCTTGCTAAGATCAGCCGCTTGATTTGAAACTTCAGAGGCTGTCATTCGTAAATTCGTTTCATTTCCAAGCTTTTTTACTCCCCAAAAATAGCCCATAAAATAAGCGCTTACGCCTAAAAGAGAGATGGCAGACCATTTGATAAGAGTTTTTTTAAAAAAACCAAGCATGAAAAATATTTACCCGTTGACAGGAAGAATATGCAACTGTAATTTTCGTCAGAAGTTCGTAATGACGCGGGAATAGCTCAGTTGATAGAGCGATGCCTTGCCAAGGCATAGGTCGCGGGTTTGAGTCCCGTTTCCCGCTCCAAACCTCACAAGTTTGGGTTCTCCGGCTCCCCTGTCATTGAGGGAGAACCTTAAGTCGATATCCCAAAAAGATCACTAATTGCCTTTTCAAAACTCTCTTTCGGAATAAACCCCGATGACATCGCTGGTTCACCCTTTATTGGAATAAAAAGAATAGCTGGAATGCCCCGAACACCAAACAGCGCTGCCAATTCCGGAGATATTTCAGTGTTCACCTTATATACATCTAACTTACCGGAGTACTGGGCCGAGACTTCATCCAATACGGGAGCCAATGCGCGGCACGGCCCGCACCAGTCTGCATAAAAATCAATAATTGCTGGTCTATATCCCTTAAATAACCAGTCTTTTGAGGCTTCAAAGTCAAAAATTTTTGATTTAAATGTCTCAATATTCAGTATTTCCATAACAATCTCCTTTACAGTTATCATATGTTAATATTATTATATGTTAATGCATACAATAAAGACAAAAAAATATTTACCAAAAAAATCAGTTTCAATCACAAAAATAGAAAATGCTTGTGAAACTGTCGCTTCCATTCTTAAAGAACTTTCACACCCGCAAAGGTTGCTGATTTTAGGCCATCTTTTGGAGGGCACGAAAACGGTTTCGCAGCTGGTAAAATCTTGTGAGATCTCACAGTCACAGATGTCTCATTTTTTAATGAGAATGCGATTTGCTGGGCTTGTAGAGTCAGAAAAAAAAGGCAAATTTCAGTTTTATTCCTTGGCAGACAAGCGATTGATTCAATTGATGAAGACTATTCAAACTGAGTATTGCAAAGGATAGGTGAACATGAAGAACCAATGGGATGAGCGTTACGAACAAGCAGATTATTATTACGGCACGGAGCCAAGTTCGTTTTTAGTAGAGCATTCGTCATATTTTAGCAAAGGTGATCGGGTTTTGTGCTTAGCCGAAGGCGAGGGCCGAAATGCGGTTTATCTCGCAAAACTTGGATGTGAAGTCACAGCTGTAGATTCCTCTTCTGCCGGGCTTGAAAAGCTTCAATTATTAGCTGATAAAAATAGCGTTAAAATCAAAACAGTCTGCTCGGATCTAAATGACTTTTCCTTTGTGGATGACTACTGGGACGCTGTCGTTTCAATTTGGTGTCATGTTCCGAGCCCGCTTCGTACAAAGATACATCAAAATATCTTAAGAAGCTTAAAATTCGACGGGAAATTTTTCCTTGAAGCCTATACCCCAGATCAGCTTAAACTTAAAACCGTGGGTCCTCAAAATCCTGATCTGATGCCCACACTTGCACAAATTAAAAATGAGCTTCGAGGTCTTAGGCCTTTGCTCGAACAAGAAACTACGCGCTTAGTTTCTGAAGGCGTTGGACATCAGGGAATGAGCGCAGTTGTTCAATTCATTGGAACGAAAGGTCAACTCAAATGAACCTAAATGATTATGAAAGTTATTTGATTCCCACCGCCTTATTTGGATTCTTTGTATGGCGTTTGCTAAAATATAAAAAAATAAAAGCAATTCTACCTAAACTTGTCGAAGAAGGCGCTATTGTTGTTGATGTGCGAAGCGTGAGTGAGTTTCAACAAGGATCGCGACCTGGAAGTGTAAATATTCCACTTGGTGAAATAAACTCTCGGTCTAATGAACTCGATAAAAACAAAACTATTATTCTTTGTTGTGCCTCAGGTTCTCGTAGCGGAATGGCAGTTGGTATTTTAAAAAAGAATGGATTTAAAAACGTCGTAAATGCTGGGTCTTGGATGAACACTCTAAATTGAAAAAAAACAATGAACTGGCCATTGAAAGGCATAATATGAAACTACGAAGCATTACAGGGGGACTCGTTCTGACTATTTGCAGTTTATCACATGCAGAAACGCTCTCATTTAAATCAGCTTGGAATAGGATTAATGCAAACTCTGCAGCGCAAGAGTCTTCGCGCTTACAAACAGAAGCTCTTAGTGAAGCTCAGTCCAGAGCAACACGCCACTGGCTTCCTCGGATATATTTAGACGCCAAAAGCTACCAAACAAATGATCCGGGGGCTTCCTTCCTTGGCCTTTTGGAACAAAGATCTCTTCAGCAAAGTGATTTTAGCCCTGACTCCATCAATCACCCAGATACCCATATATATACAAGAGGAGCGCTCGGTGTTGATTTTCCACTTTTTGAGGGAGGTCTAAAATCAGCTCAAATTGATTTATACAAGCACTCAGTTGCTGCTCAACAAAATTCAACTTCTCAAATACAAATTGAGCAGTACTCTCAAGTCGGCCTTTCTTATGGATCAATCATAATTCTTGAATTGCAAAAAAATAAGCTACAAACACTAAACACTGAAATTACAAAAATGATTAAAGACTACCGACTTGGAAGCAAATCCAATCCCATAGGATATTCAGGTTTACTAGGAATGAAATCATTGCGAAACCGCCTCATTGGTCTTATCAGCCAATATGAAGCGCAAAGTAGATCCTACTATGCAATTCTTAAGGAAATGGGGCTAAAAGATACAGAATGGTCACCAGAGTCTTTGGAGTCATTGGCATTTGTAAACAACTATCTGTCATCTCAAATTGTTAGTTCATCATCATTTAAGATCGAAAATACAAAAGAAAATGTGAAAGTCAGTGAAGAAATGACAAATATGGAAAAAGCTAAATTTCTGCCTAGAGTCGGTGTCTTTGCTGAGAATTACATTTTCAATAGTAATCGCAATACTGCAAACGGCTATAATGCCGGCGTTTATTTGCAATGGAGCCTTTTTGATCCCGCAAATTACGGCTCGCTCAGAGAGTCCAAATTGAAATCCCTAGCTGCTGCCAAAAGCTCAGTGGCTTCCGAGCAAGAAGAACGGGCTGAACGCACTGCCCTGCTTGAATCAATGAGCTCACTTCGTGAAAATATAGCACTCCTTAGTGAAAGCCATAAAATTCTTATTGAACAATCTAAAATGACAGAGACTCTTTTTCGCAATGGTTCAATCAATGCGCTGCAAATTGTTGAAGTACTTAGCCGTCGAGCTGATCTTATTGTCCAGCAAGTTGATACGGAGCTTAGTTTAATTAAAACTAGCTCTCAAATCATTACTAAAGAAAAATTTAATATTGAAGCACACCTTGGAGCTAAAAATGAAATCCACTAAACTCGGCTTCGCGGGCAGACTCGCTCAAACCTTCGTTCATTCAAAATTGACCCCAGTAATTGCAATATCAAGTTTACTTCTAGGTTTGATGGCGGTGTATTTCACACCAAAAGAGGAAGAACCACAAATTTCTGTCCCAATGATTGATATTAGAACAGCAGCTCCAGGCTTTACATCCGAAGAGGTCGAAAGAAAGGTAACAGAACCAATTGAGCGTGCTGTCTGGGGGCTTGACGGAGTTGAGTACGTCTATTCTAGCAGTCAACCCCATGGCAGTCTTGTCACCGTTCGCTTTAAAGTTGGCGAACCGATGGAGCCAAGCTTAGTTAAAATTCATCACAAGCTTATGACCATTCAGCACGAGTTGCCTGAAAGTGTTCTTCCACCACAGGTAAAATCATTTTCTATTGATGATGTGCCATTTTTAGTTCTCACTTTTACATCAAAAAAATTAAGCGAATTCGAGCTCAGAAGCTCAGTAGCTCCACTTGCACGGGAGCTTTCAAGTACGCCTGATTTGTCCAGCGTTGAAATTCTTGGTGGACAAAAGCGAGCGATTCGGGTTATTGCCAACCCTCTAAAAATGCAAGCATATGGCGTTTCATTGCTAGCGCTCATACAATCACTGAAAGCAAACAATGCGCTTTCTCATTCTGGAAAAAACTGGGGTGAAAAAGAGGTCTTTGATGTCGAAGTTGGCGGACGTTTGCATTCAGCTCTAGAGGTTGGAAATATCGCCATTGGTCAAAGAGCCGGGCGAGTTGTATTCATAAAAGATGTAGCTCAGGTTCTAGATGGACCAGAGGAAGTCATTCGGAGCTCAGTTCTATTAGAAAAAAACCAAGCACCTGAAAAAGCTGTTTCAATAGTTTTTACAAAAAGAAAAGGCACAAATGTTGTGACCCTTTCTCAGGAAATTCTACAAAGAGCAGAAATATTTATTAAAAAACATGCTCCAGAAACTGCCGGTGCTGATCTTAAAATGACAATTGCCCGCGACTACGGAACAACAGCTGCGGATAAATCGAATGAACTGATCGAACATTTATTACTTGCAACTTTATCAGTTACAATTTTAATTGCCTTATTTATGGGAATCCGAGCCTCGCTTGTCGTAGCGATAGCCATTCCTGTCACACTGGCTCTAACCCTGGCTGTATATTATTTCATGGGCTATACTCTTAACCGCGTCACTCTCTTTGCACTTATTTTTTCTATCGGCATCCTTGTTGATGATGCCATTGTGGTGGTTGAGAATATTGAGCGTCATCTAAAAGAAAATTCCAAAGATGGAATAGTTAAAGCCACAATAAAAGCCGTGAATGAAGTGGGCAACCCAACAATTCTTGCAACATTTACTGTTATCGCAGCGATCCTGCCAATGGCATTCGTTCGAGGCTTAATGGGACCTTATATGAAGCCAATTCCTGTGGGGGCAAGCTTTGCAATGATGCTATCCCTATTGGTTGCGTTTGTTGTTACGCCCTGGGCGGCAGTGAAACTGCTCAAAGCCCACCATTCTGTTGATTCAAGCTCAGCCAATAAGATAAGTCGTCTTGATCAAATTTATCAAAATGTCATGGAAGTATTATTGGGTTCAAAAAAACCTGCACTCCTTTTTGGTGCATTTACTATTTTTCTTCTTTTGGCGGCAAGCAGCTTGATCTATTTCAAATCCGTAAAAGTAAAAATGCTTCCCTTTGACAACAAGCAAGAGTTTCAGGTCCTCATTGACTATCCGGTAACGACTCCCCTTTTAGTTGGTAAAAACTGGTCAACTGAACTTGCAAGCGAAATTCTCAAAAATCCAGAGGTCAAATCTGTTCAGGTATTTGCTGGAGAAGCTGCACCTTATTCATTTTCAGGTATGGTTAAACATACGTTTTTAAGAAATGTCGATTATCAAAACGACCTTCAAATTGTATTAACAGAAAAAGGACAACGTAAAATTTCGAGTCACCAAATTATTGAAAGTTTACGCCCCCTCATCAAAGACTTCGGTCTTAAGAAGAGGGCTGTAATAAAGGTTTTAGAAATTCCTCCAGGACCACCTGTATTGGCAACTATGATGGCAGAAATTTATGGACCTGATGCTGAAACCCGAGAAAAAGTAACCAAGGAGATTGAATCGATCTTTGCCAAAGAGCCCAGCGTTGTTGATCTCGATACCACATTAAGAACAGGAAGACCACGTCAAGTCTATGAGTACGATCAAATTCAGGGTGGACTTCTCGGTACCAAATCAAGTGAACTCATGGCCCTAGGAAGATTGGTATTTTCCGAAACCCCGATCACAACTCTAGCCAATGTAAAATCGCCGGAGGATGTCAGTATAGATTTGTCACTTTCCCAATCTGCTAGATCAACAAATAAACCTTTTGCAAATTTGCGAGTCCCTTCATTTGAAACTGGAACAGTCGAAGCAGATAAGGTCTTAAAGACAGCCCACGAAGAACCCAACTCAGTATTGTATCGTAAAAATCTAAAACCAGTTTCCTATGTAATGAGTGAGTTATCAGGCAGTGAAGAAGCACCTGTCTATGGAATTCTAAAACTTGCTCCCCAAATTAAATATCCATTACAAACAGCGGATGTTCCATGGAATACCCTTGCCCCCGTCGTTAAATGGGATGGTGAGTGGTTTATTACATATGAAGTCTTTAGAGATCTTGGCGCTGCCTTTGCTGTGGTTATGGTCTTAATTTATATTCTTGTGTTAGGCTGGTTTAAGAGTTTCACAGTTCCACTAGTTATTATGGCCCCTATCCCTATTAGTTTAATTGGAATTTTACCTGGACATGCTATTATGGGCTCATATTTCACGGCGACTTCTATGATTGGATTTATAGCGGGGGCAGGAATCATCGTTAGAAACTCAATCATTCTTGTAGACTTTATTGAGCACCAGCTAGCTCAAGAAATGAGTTTAAAAGCAGCTGTGATAAGCGCTGGAGTTCTTAGGTTTCGTCCTATGCTATTGACTGCAGCGGCGGTTGTTGTCGGCAGCTCAGTGATGCTAGCGGATCCAATTTTCCAAGGACTCGCAATCAGCCTTATTTTTGGAGAAATCGCAGCTACTATTTTAAGCAGATTTGCTGTTCCAATTTTGTACTATTGGTTTGTAGGAAAAAGTCGAGTGAGTGCCATTCGTTCTGATATTAATTCACAAGGAGGATTCTAATGACAATTGAAAATAAAATTCGCGCTTTTGCAGGCTCTTTTATTCTTTTAAGTCTTGTCTTGGCTCATTTTTACTCACCCCAATGGCTTTGGCTTACAGCTTTTGTCGGTGCAAATCTGCTACAATCAAGTTTTACAAGATTTTGCCCACTAGAAATCATTCTTCGCAAATTCAAAGCATAAACATGTTGCATTTAATTGGAGCTACTAAATATGACCTTTAAATTTCTTTTGAATGTGATTGAGATGCATTACTTTTTTAAGAGCTAAAAATGCAGGTTTGTTAAAAGGCTGTCCCATTGTATTTTCAATACAACTAATGGCTTGGTCAGGCGTTCTCTTATCACCCATTTTGTCGGGTTCATAAATAAGATCCACAAAGCAATCTGCTACGGCTACGATACGAGCAAGAGGATTTATTTTGATATCGCGAATACGTCGAGGGTAACCAAGACCTAAAGCATTTTCATGATGTTCAAGCACAATAGATAAAACATCTGAGGGAATTTCTTTAATATCACGAAGGATCTCTACGCCCCGCAAAGTATGGGACTCATAGTAATTAACTTCAGCCTCAGTCCTATGCAAGCGAGGTTTATTCAGAATCTCCAAAGGAATCTCTTTGAGCCCAATATCATGAACAAAGGCCCCCATAACAACCTTTGCCAAAGTACTCTTCATGGTTATATCCATCTGTTCACAGATCAAAAGAGACACCACTGAAGTTGCTAGGGAATGGCTTACAAGGTCACCGGGCAACTTACTAAAGATATCTAAAAACTTATCAACATCCTTTATCTGAGTAACTGTCTCTTGAACAAAACCCACAATCTGCTTGCATCGGTCAAAGGACCCAACGTGAAGGTCTTTTTTATGAAGCTCAGAAATCGTCGACTCAGCAACACCTTTTAAAAGCTTCATTTTTAAAGTGTCACTAACACCTTCATTCTTGAGAGTTTTTTCAATGAGATTTAAATTATAACTAACTAGATTTGAATAATCCACATCACGAACAAAAAGGGCTGCTTGCTTATCTTGCTGCATAAGATGAAGACTTGAAAGGTTGCCCGTATCGCCTTTTTTACCAACTAAAATGAACTGACCAGATGCAAGACGGGTAAAGACTTCAGCAGGTAATGGAATTCCGTCAGTAAATAGCTCTTTACTAACTTGGACCATTTTCCTTTCATCAATTGACTCTGCCTGACTCATATCCACTTATCGGTCACTTATGAGATTTGCTTCATATTATTTTATGAACAGGAATCTCAAAGTGCTAATCTCAAAATGAGATTTTTATACTCTTATAGATTAGGACTAATCGACTTTGGCCGCATTGTAAAATACCTTAATGCGACTTCCAGAGGGCTGAGAACTCCAATCGATTTTATCTCCAAGTAAAATGGCATTCTTTTTTGGATCAAAGGACCAACCACTATGGTAGTCCTCCGGAAGATTAATACTTCCGTAGCTTACGCGAATACTGTTAAAATCAGGAGCTCGTGAAAGATAGATAATATTACCTACCTTATCCACAATATCTTTGGCCATACTTGCCAAACGAGTCCCATAATCTGGATCACAAATATTCATTATATTATTTTTATTATTTGAAACCATGGATAAAAAACTCTCAATACGTTTTGGTGTCGTACCATCTTCATCGCGCTGACATCTCATAGTGTCGATGGTAGGAACGATCACACCATAGGCAAGAATTTTAGCTGCATCATTTAGTTTTAAATTTAATAAAAACTTATAAAGCTCAGTAGCATTCACACGAACGCTTTGATCCTCTGCATCTGTAAGAAAAATAATCACCAAAGAAGCATCCGGGCGTAGGAAACCTGTATTCCAGCCATTAAGTAGTGGAGCTGAAAGCGCTGCCATCACTGGAGCAAAGCTAGCTTCCGTTGCAGAACCGTTTGTTCCAACAAGAAAATTATTTGCAAGAATTTGATCAGCTCCTGGAGTGTTTTTATTTACCACCCGAGAGCTTCCAATTAATTGACCACAACAAGGCAGAGAGTTACCCCATGAATTGCCATCCATATCTGTGGTAACGATTCCGATATTGTAATCAAGGACTGAAGATTTTGTAAAAGTTGAAGTGAACTTTGCAACATTTGTCGCCAAATTCCGTTGATGATTTGACATACTTCCAGAGTTATCAACAACAAACAATATATCCACTTTTGGATCAAAGACTTCTGTATTATCTTGAATTACCTTTTCATCTGGAAGAACTGATTTAATATAAGCTTTAGGATTTTCTGGAGAGCAGGAAGCAACTCCAAGAGCTAATAAGCCAAAAACTAAGACATTTTTATAATTCACGACAACCCCCATCGATGACTATCTTTTAACCGTGCAAGCTTTTTTAACATCAACACGATAGTTACTGAGCTCATCAAACCAAACCTCATCTTCAGCAGGAAACTTCATAATATCGGCGGTGCCCTTATAGCCTGTAACACCTTTTTTCTCGTCATTCCCCTTCGCATTCTTAGCTATTTTATCCGCTAAAGAAACTTGCTGAATAACTTCGGCCTCAACTATCTGCAGTTTGCGAAGAATCTCTTTGGTTTCAAAGACCTCTTCTTTTGCCAACTCTTTTACTCGTGAATATGCTGCTGCTTTAGCCATCTGGGAACGTTGAAGAGTATTTTGCTTCAACTTTTCAAAGCTTCCTTGAAGACCCGTCAACGCCAAAGACTTTGCGTAGAGAACTTCAGCTACTTGTGCTTCATCCTCAAGATGTTTCTGAGCTTGCGCGAATTGATATAGTCTATCGTCATGAGCAAATCTACGTGGAAGGCCCTGACCAGACCTTCCAAGATCTTGAACTTGAATCTTCTTTACTTTTAAAAGTGCAATACCTTTATCAACGTCTTGAGTCGCAGGTGTTGAAGAAATAGCTTCAAGATTTTTAGTCCTATCTTTAAAGCGCTTTGGGAAAATTCGGAGGGTATCAATAACTCCAGTGTAGTCACAAACTTTCAACTGAGAAAGTGACCTTACAAAAAAGGCCTCGGGACTAACTTGAAAATTTAAACTTGAAGATACTAAAGACTGACTAACTGCCATCGCATTGTTTGGCTCACCCTTACGGATATAGGCCCAGCCCATTTCTTCTTGTGCTTCAGTCCAATAATCTGAGCCCTTAGAGACTTTTTCATAGTACTTTACAGCAGCATCAAAATAGCCATTTTGAAAAAGCAACCTAGCCGCCGTGATCTGCATCAGGTCTTTGCTAACAGGGGAAAAGGAAGATTTCATCAAAGTTGCTAAAAGTTTTGCAGCACGATCTGCTTGATCATTTAAAGAGTAGGCAATTACCAACTGCCAGTCGATCAGATTTTTTTCTTTGCTATTTGCTAAAGCCGAGGACGACAATTTTTGCAATTGATCAATGTTTTTTGGAGAAGCCAAAGCCTCTGCAGTTTTAATATTAATTTCAAGGGTATCACCAAAAACAATTTCCCAAGCCTTATGCCATTCAACTTGCGCAAGACTCCATACAAAGTGATTTGGAGGAGCTATTTTCTGCCACTCTTCACGAAGGACTTGGTTAATTTCTTTTGGATTTGATGCCATAAACAGAGTCTGAACTCCAGACACTGGAAGTCCGGCTTGGAACTGAACGTAGCCAAATAAAGCTCTACCATTCGGCGACTTTTGGAAGGCCGTACCTTCAAATGCATTTGGGAACTGTAAAGTTGCTTTTTCCCAATCTGCTGCCTCCATATACCTTAAGAAAATGTTTTTCTCAGTGTTCGGCGTCCCCATGAGCCTTTTCATTGCCTGCGCTAAAGGAGTTGTTTTCTCTGCATTAGCTGAAATTTTAGGGGCTTTTGTTGCCTTTGATCCCTCATCTAAGATGCTCTCTAGATCTCCAGCCCTAGCTATAGAAATCAAAGGCAATGAAAGGCATATAAATACAAGCTGTTTCATTTTCATAGAAGCCATCCAATTTGCATTGAGGCCACAGCCAGATCCATGTTTTTTTCAACCTCAAAGTATTTTGCAGTGTAGTTTTGATAACGCATTTCTATTCTAGTTGAAAAATGCTGATTAATCCAAAAGCCAAGTCCGCCTCCTGCCGTATAAGTCGGAGTATCTCCAGAAGACAGTACCATTTGTCCATAGCCGCCCAAAAAATAAAAATCAAAGTGAGCAATGCTTTTGTCAAACAAGTTCATTTTCCCGTAAATTGGAGAGTAATTGAACAAGGCCATTGTCTCAGATTTTTGATAATCCAGCTGTGGATAGCCAATCGTTGGATTTGCTGGGTTTTTTTGATATTGCTCGTAAGCTTGATTTGCCAGAGCCTCACCCTCAGGAGTCATTGAATTAAAAGAATAGTTGTACTTAGCACCAATGGCCCAGTGTGGATTAAAATGATAAAAAGCATTGATACCAATACTTTTAGTCCGAGTGTAGGTATCCCCACCAAATGTCCCTGAAAACTCCGGAGCAATTTCAATACGCTTTTCTAGAGAAACTGTTCTGTTTTGCACTATGCTTACGCTTTTTTCAGGTTGCAGAGCTTTTGCCTTATCTAAAAATATTTTATTACCACCAAGAGAATCAAACTCAGCATCGGTGCTATCTGTTTTTTGAATTTCTTGATTTGCCGCCATTGCAGAAATAGCAAACATAAGTATTAAAGCTGAAATAATTTGTTTCATTATTTATCTCCTTGAAGAACCAAAGGGCTTACTGGAGGAGCAGTGATCACTCTCATTTTTAAATCGAAATTAACATTTTTGATAAAAGTATCTTGTGAATCTTGATTTTTTGCAGAAACCAGAACTTTCGCAGTATAATCACCAGCTGATACAGTGAAATCTGGAGTCCAAGTAAAAGTACAGTACTGACGAGTCACACCCAAGCTATTACATGTAATCGTTGCTCCATTAGGCAGGCCCGAAAAACTTGGACTTGAAATGAAAAGTTCTTCTTTAGGATCAAAAAGCAAAAATTGGAATTCTTTTTTAATTCCAATGGGAACTTCGATTGTATCAAGCCAAGTTGTTTGAATATCCGCAAAAGAAGTTAGAACATTTACAAAAACATCCTGACCTGCACTGACTTGTTGGAAGCGAGAGACTGCTTTTAATTTAAAGCCAAAACGATCGCGAGACTTCGTTAACTCCGCACCCGAAAGATCCACGGTTATAGTGATTACAAACTCGTTATTGCCTGTTGCCAATACCTGAGTGATGGTTACAAATTGGGAAAGGTTTGCATAGCCAGTAATTGGAAAAATCTGAAGGTTAGGAAACGTTTTTACATCATTTGCGGCGTCCCTATCGCGCACTTTTACTGTGAAAGTTGTTGTCTCGCCCTCACGGAGGTTAGCAGAATTTCTAGAGACCGAAAAAATCTCAGGAACATTCAAAACCTTTCCTACGCTAGCTTTAATCGTGCGATGACCTACAATTACTTTAGAATTAGGTTTATTTCCAGTTACCAAAACTTTGATATCTTTTTTCTCTTCAAAGCCATTGTTGCCGCTCACAGTTCCAAGGGGCGGAGTCCATGTGAATTTTGCTGTTAGCAAACGATTTATTTGGTCATAACTAACCACCGTAAAATTTGCACCAGGAAAGTCACTGATGTTCTCTACAGACATTGTCGGCACATAGTCGTTTACTAAAATACGAGCAGTGATAGAAACCTCTCCAATCGTTCCTTCGCGAAAAGAATAGAGGTCTACTGCATCAACAATCACGCTATTGCTATCAATAGGCTTTGGGGCTTCTGGTATTGTTGGTTTTTCCTGGCCTGCTTTCAAAACAGAATTTTTATCTGCCAATGGATCTTGATTCCATTGGGAAGCACATCCACTAAGAGCCCCAATTACTAAAATTGCACTTAAAAAATATATAATGTTTTTCATATTACCCCTGACCTGCCCTTCTTAATACAAATGGATACGATACTTTTACATCCACTCCACCTTGCGGAAGAGGAAACTGCCAAGTCTTAAGTCTCATTACAATACAGTCTTCAATTGCTTTTGAATTCATAGTTGAATTATCAACGTTGGCTACTTTAACAGCACCATTGCCGCCAATGACAAAAGCAACGGCAACTCGACCATTCAAGTTTGGATCACTTTGCAGTCCCTGTTCATAGCAGAAACGCACCTGACCTAAATTTTTATTAATAACAGCTGCAATTTGATCACGATCCAAACCTGAGGCCACACTTGCCTCTTGAGATAGAGCCATAGAACTAGTGCCCGCGGAGCCAATCAAGCTTAGCTTACCGTAACCAGCATGACCACCACCTTTGCCCTTTGTTCCGTAGCCGCCAGCGCCTTGAATATGACCACCAACACCAACTGGAGCCGCGACAACACCTTTAGCATAGAGTGATGTTTGAACACCACCACTACCTTGTGTTCCACCAAGACCAGGTCCCGCACTTGTATTGACGGCACCGAGATCTACACCACCTTTTTGCTTACCTTTTGAAAGACTACCAAGCACAGCCAAAGCACCCATACGTTTTAAGGTCGTGGTCGTTTTGGCAACAGTTTTAGCTGGAGTGATCTCTTGTTTTTGCTCAGTCACAGTTTTTAATTCCACTTTTGGTTTTGGTGGAATATTTTTAATGATTTTCACGACCTCTTGTCTGAGGTTTTGCTCCATTTTATCTGTCATTGTAGGAAGAGTGCGAATATAGGTCATGAAAAGAGTCGCCAGGACTAGCATACTAAAAAGAATCAGATACCAGCGGCGTTCACTTTCATTCTCGCGAGTTTTATCTCTCAAAGTTTCGCCAACTTCTTCGACCAATTTCAAATGTCCAAGTTTACCAACCAAGAAAGGCGTATTTTCTAAACCTTGCTTACTAACTTGACCTAACAACTCGAAAGGAATCTTCTTTTTAGAAAGATGATCCGTATTTTCAACTACCTCAAGACGATGGGTGTCTCCGCGACGAATAACTTCCCCTGTCATTCCGCTCCAGTTGAACGCTCTCAGAACCGTTCCGTTATAATCCTCTAAAACTAGTCGCTTATCCATTTTTAGTAACTTCCTGTAGAGCTTTTTAAACGATCTTTAAAATCAGAACGAACGCCAATTAAAGAATCCAAAACCTTGTCTTCTTCAACTGTTGTCACTGCTTCATCCGAAAAGTGATATTTACCTTGAACTAATAAGTCCTCGAAATTATGGCTTGTAGACTCTGAATTATGTTGCTCTGGTAAGCCCGAGTTCAGAGGTTTTTCTTTTGATGGAGTGGCCATAGCTACCGTGCTTAATAAAGAAAGAATTAAAATTAGAGATTTCATAGAACCCCCCTCTCAGAAGATTTCGCTAAATTTTCAATACGTGTTTGCAGATACTGAGTCATCGCGGAGTTTTCAGATTTCTTTTCAAGATCCAAGAGCCCTTGCAGTGCGAGTTTATCAAAAGGATTTTGATGAACAAGATTTCTTGCCGCCTGGATCTCTTTCAAACTAGGCCTAGCTACAGCCGCGCTGATATCCCTTTTGTTAGAAGTGAGATCGGTCAAAACAGCTTGGTACTCCTGGGGAGCTATTTCACGAAGAGCATTCACTTCAGTTACAATCACACTGCGAAGCTCTGTTTGCTGCCAAGAAGCCTTCAAGGACGTCTGCCAGTTTAAGCTTTTCCAGAATTGCTCTACTTTTGCTTTTGCCTCCACTGACTTAGCTTGGAAGGGCGTTGCTTGAGCTGATAAGAGCTGCATGTATTGTTGCTGCTCTTCATCTGAAAGACCTTTTGGCATCGGAGCTGATAAAATTTCAGAGTAAAAACGTTCACTCTCCTTAGCAAGAGTATCAAGGCTGACAAGCTGAGAGGTCCAATCACTTGCATCAATAGCGATTTTTGCAAATCCCTCTAACTTTTCAAGAAGAGCAACCCTTGCCTTCATAGAATTGGCAAGTTTACGATCATTTTTTGTATCAAGTTTGTGTTCCACTAATTTTTTCTTAAAACCACTGAAGTCTTTTAAGAAAGAAATGCGAGTCAGAAGTTTACCAGAATCAGTTGTTTTCATTCCAGGATCCTTAGTAACTTTTTTTAGGATCACATCACTTGATGTCTTGGCAAAGACCTCTGTATAAAGCTGGGCCATCAACTGAGGGTACTTTGCAAGGATTGGATGATACAATTCAATTTCTTTTTCTGGGGACTTTGACTTTCTCACAAGCTCTGCAGCAACAAGTTTTTTATTTTCTTCATCATTAGAAGCTTGCAAGTACTGACCGTAATAAACTGAGCTCTTCTGACCAGAAAGCTCAGCGAACATTGCAAGTTTTAGCATCTTTTCATCCGGCTTAAGACTTTTTTTCAACTTATCTGTTGCCAATAAGGCTGCTGAAAAATCAAGAGTCATCTCAGCCATATAGGCCTTACGAGACCACGCGTACTCAGAATCCTCAACACTCAATCCTGGTTGTTCCAATAAAGCATTTGCTGCAGATTGAGCATCTGTGAACTTATTTAGCTTTTCAGCCAAAATTAGTTTGTTTTTATAATACTTAATTCTATCTTCAGTACTAGCCTGCGAAGGATTGAACTTTCCCAGCTCAATATATGCCTCCATTGAGTCCTTACCAGCCACGTTCGCAGACTTCGTAAGAATCGCTTTTTGTACCATTTCTGAGAATTCTTTCGACCCTTCAGTCAATACCTGAGCATACTCCCCTGCCCAAGTACTAATTAAAGACTCATCCTTCATAAGGACAAGCGCATCCAAAGACAAATCAGCTGCCTGCTTACGAATTTTCTCATTTGCTTTTTTCTCAAGCGCTAATGCTCTTAACTCTTGAGATGCAGGTCCATATTTGGCCTGTTCATACATATGCCGTGCCTTTTGATATCGGACTTCAAAGACTTTGGTCTTCTTTACACTTTGAGAAAGGTAAAAATCATAAGCTTGAGTTTCAAACTGTTCATTCTTAGACTCCTCAGAAAGATCTAGCATAGAAACAAGAATAGTTTCCAGCTTATCAGGAGCCTTTGGGTCTGCAGTCATATCTTTTAACTGAATTTCTCGTGCTCTGTTATAAAAAGTCCAAGCTACATTCCAATTTTTTATCTCTTTCGCGTTGTTTGCAGCGTACAGATTCATATCCGAATCATCAGGAAAGTTTATAAGATAAACTTGATAAGCAGCCAAAAGCTCTATCGTTGGTGACTTCTTTTCTAGCTGATTCCATGAAACTATAAACTGGCGAGAACGTCGACGAAGCTCATCGCATTGATTACTTTGACAAGACTTAAGGTCCTTCCATAAGTTCATTGCAGCTTCAAAGCTCTCAGAACTTTCTTTTCTGTTTCCAGAATCAAAATATAGCTGAGCCATAGAAATCTTCGCCGCCAAACGATCCTCAGGCTTACTCATATATCCAAATATAAAAGTCCACACCTTCAGAGCATCTGTTTTTTTGCCGATCCTCTCTAAATCAAGCGCAAGACTTTTTACATTTTGTACGCGGATTTTTTCGGGGCTAAGTTGAAATAAACTTTCAATATCTTTGCTATCGATGCTCTTTTTAGCAAGGAATGTAGCATAGTCGCGACTAACTTCTTCTTGAAACTGTGGATCGACCTGAACTTGCGAGGAACCACTGCGGGTTAACAACGCAGGAGTTCTAAGAACTTGTTCCATTTGCTTAATTGAATTATTGACATCACCCAAGTTAAAAGCGCACCAGGCACTGCGATAAGCAGCAAGCCCACGAGATCCCGCAAGTGTATTTTTTAAAACATCTTGATAAAAACTTTGAGCTTTTGCAAAATCACGACGTTTAAAATAAATCTCGGCCAAAGAAAATTGAGCGTCTGCTTTTAGTTCGGATTTTAGATCAGGTCCTACATTTTGGAGAATTTTATTATAAAAACCGATGGCTTTCGCCTCATCCCCAGTCAGTTGATATAAATGACCCACTTGAACCATGACTTTACCCTGGACAGCTTCTGGGGCCCGATCCAAAACCTCAGTATAAAGTCGAAGTGCTTTTTTACGATCCGCGTCTCCGGCTTTACAAATTGTACAGCCTTGATCAAGCTCTTTCATTGACTCCATACGAGCACGCTCTGCGTACAAATCAGCAAGTCGCAAGGTCACTGCAACCTTTGATGAATCCTTAGGAGCCAAGTGTTGATAGACACTCCCCAACTTATCAATCAATAAGCTGCGGTTACTATCATCCATTTGGGCATGAGCATAACCAAATGGAATCAAAACACTACTTAGAGTTAAACTTAGAAATACAAAAACCTTCTTCAACATAAGTAATCCTTACTTAAGCATTGTAGTCTTTACTTCATCATGACCGCAAAACGAATATCGCTAAAACCTGCGTGTGATGCCGCAAGAATAATTTGGTTTAACCTCTCATATTTTAGTCGACGATCCCCTTGAATCATCAGAATTCCGGGATATTCTTCTCCAGGATGACTTTCAGCATATTGTTTACGCATGTCTAAAAGCGCGCCGACCAATGAGTCTTGAGTTAGCTCTTTTGATTCAAGATAAATTTTTCCGTCTTCCAACTTTACAACTGGATTTCTTTCAAGAACATCTGCGCGGGAAGCTTTTGGAAGCTCTTGGCCCTTGCTAAGATAGAGCATGTCACCCGTGCTGGAAAAGCTCATCAATAAAAAGATAACTAAAATTGAAAAGGCATCTATCAAAGCAGTTAATAGAAGATCAGCGACAATACTGCGCTTCCACTTGCCATGCTTTGGCTTAATCAAGGACTGCGACTCAATCATCGATTGCAGAGCTGTTTCGTGAAGTACACTTTGACTAGCTAACATGAAGTCCCCTCCTACAATGGAGCCACGCCTAAATCTGTCAACCCGAGCTTTTTAAACTCATCCATCAGAGCGATAATCTCTTCATAAGAGGATTGCGCTTGAGGTTGAATTAAAGCTGTTTTCAGACCTGGGTCTTTAGCTGTTAATTGAGTCAAAACTCGATTCATTTCAATAAAGTTCGCATGGCCACCAAGCCCAGCAAGTTTTAAATTCGCTAGAGCCGATGGAACCAAAGAAGATTGCTGAACATTGAAAGTAAGCTGTCCATCTTGGCCCATATAAACCCACAACAGAGGCTTTTTAGGAGTTTCTGCCTGAGATTGACCACCAACCGCCTGTTTAACATTCATAGATCCAATATGTAACCAAACTGCTGTCAGCAACAAAAAACATATGCACACTGACAATAGGTCAATACAAGGGATTAAGTTAATTTCAAAATCTAAGTGTTTATTGTGCCTACGCATAAGAACACCTTTTTAACTGTTGAGTTCAGCTTGAGTTTTTTCTGAATGCATTGTCGTAGTCTTGAAATTCTTAAACCCCACTGGTTCGTATGCAAAAGACAACCAGTTGAAGGCCTTTAGAGCA
Source organism: Bdellovibrionales bacterium (assembly GCA_031370005.1). Classification (GTDB taxonomy): domain Bacteria; phylum Bdellovibrionota; class Bdellovibrionia; order Bdellovibrionales; family Bdellovibrionaceae; genus JACMRP01. The sequence goes on from JANMPT010000097.1 coordinate 116,569, forward strand.
CTGTGATTTAGATCATCTGCTAAACGATTCGCACGATTTTGCAAAATTGCATAAGCAACCAGTGCAGGAATAGCCGCAATCAATCCAAAAGCCGTCGCATTCATTGCCTCAGAAATGCCGGAAGCAAGAAGCGCTGCTTTTTCAGAAGGATTTGCATAAGCAACCGCTGCAAACGATTTAATCATACCAGTGATAGTTCCAAGGAGACCCGTCAATGTTGCCACATTGCCTAACATAGACAAAAAACCTGTTCTCTGATCAAGAAGAGCATTCTCTGCTATGAGAACTTCGTCCATCTTTCCCTGAATTTCCTCTTTGCCACCCAAGAATTTAGCAGCTTTTGCACCAGCTACAACAGCACGAGCCACTGGAGAGGTTTGCTCTTGACCGTGTGCTTTTTGAATCACAGCATCAAGCTCACCCCGGCGGACATTGTCCTCGAATCCAGCCACAACTGCATGTTGATTCATTTTTCGTTTTATAAATAGCGCGTATGTTCTTTCAATCATGATTGCAATAGAAGCGATCTGTATAGCCAAAATTGGCCACATCCAGAAGCCGCCGTGTTCGAAAGCCAGTGCAATCTTTGTAAATAGATCCATGCTGTTCCCCTCATTATATATGGTCTAAATGGTTTACCTAAATCAAAGCAGAACAAATCGTGAAGATTGTGTCATTATTTTTTTTTGATCATCTTAAGATAAAATAAGAAATCGTCACGACATGTCAGAGTTTCTTATTCATTTACCCTGCTTCTTTCTCGGACTAAAACCGAATTCATGTATGAGTTCATTCTTCTATTTTGTTCGATAGCTGCTGGGTTTTTAGGCTCTCTTCTTGGTCTTGGTGGAGGCATAATTATTGTCCCGACACTAAGTTTATTGTTCCACGTCAACATACGTTATGCCATTGCTGCGAGTCTTATTTCAATCGTTGCAACGTCATCAGGAGCTGCCGCAAGTTATCTTAAGGACAACCTTACAAATCTGCGGTTAGCAGTTTTACTAGAGATCGGAACTGTTACTGGTGCTATTACAGGATTTTTAATCGCTAAAAAAATCCAAACACATTATTTATTTTTGCTTTTTGGCGTATTCCTTTTCATCTCAACACTTATGACGCTACGCAAGCGAAGTGAGCATCTTTCGACAAAAAATCATCCATGGTCGCATAAGTTAGGCCTGGCGAGTTCTTTTCCTGATAAAAAAAATGGTGTTCAACATTATAACGTGGAGCAAGTTCCATTTGGACTCATTGCTATGTATTTTGCTGGCGTGCTCTCATCGCTCTTGGGCATAGGCAGCGGTATTTTTAAGGTTCTTGCCATGGATGGGGCAATGAAACTTCCAATGAAGGTTTCATCTGCAACCTCTAATTTTATGATCGGCGTCACCGCCACAGCCAGTGCAGGAGCTTTTCTTTTACGTGGAGATGTTCGTCCTGAAATTGCGGCCCCAGTTTCCGTCGGCATTATTATAGGCTCCTGGATTGGCGCCCATTATATGGTGAAAATTCCTTCAAATGTGATTCGTAAAATCTTTGTTGTCGTCCTTGGTGTTGTTTCCATTCAAATGATTATCAAGGGGCTTTCATGAAAACTGAACAAGCTAACGATGACAATCTACTCAGCCTCGAATTGAGAATCGCAAAACTTCTGCGCTGGGGGGTACTTGGTGCTGGCACCTTGATGCTTTTTGGCTGGATGAGTATTTTGGATTTCAGTCAAAACCCACTTGTAAAATTTCATGACTATAAAGAGCAGAGCCTACAGAACAGCTTGAGGTCCATCGTGGAAAATCATCAGTGGGGGCTCTTAATCGCTTATGCGGGCCTTGTTCTTTTAATTAGTCTCCCCCTCTTGCGAGTTCTTATGACTGGATTTTTGTTTGTACAACGAAAAGAGCGAATTCTTGCCTTTGCTGCTTTCTTTGTTTTCGTTTTATTGATTTTGAGTTTTACGCTCGGTATTGAACTCTAAGGAGCCTCTTTATGAGAAAAATTATGTTACTTTTGCCTTTTCTAGTTTTGGCCTGCGCTCAAACACCAAAAAAAGAATATAAATGGGTATCTTTGTCAGAAAATGGATTCACAAGTAACTCAATCACTGTGCTTAAAGAGAATAAGGACTTCCAAAGCGACAAAGGCTTTGAAAACCTCAAGACCATAAAGCAAGCCCTCCGGGGAAAGAAAACCGCCGATATAAAAAAAATCATTCTTGTCGGTGACACCGGCTGCCGTCTCAAAGAATCCAGCTTTGGAGATAGCTATCAGAATTGTAAGCACCCTCATGAATGGGTTTATGCATCTGTCATTGAAAAAATCTCTACAGAGAAACCAGACCTTATTATTCATGTCGGCGACTATCATTACCGTGAGCAATGCAGTGAGGGGAAAATTTGTCGCCAATATACGGACACTGTTGGATACGGTTGGAGATCATGGGAAGCAGATTTTTTTGCTCCTTCTCAAAAAGGTTTTCAATCTGCACCGTGGATTTTTGTACGCGGAAATCACGAGGACTGCAAACGCGCTTTTGAGGGATATAAGCTTCTCACAGAGCAACAATGGAAAAACAACTGTATCCCCGCCGAAAAAACTGAGTACATACAAGTTGGCGATCTGCTAATTGTGCAACTAGATTCATCCTCCGTTAGTGACAAGCCCGAGACACCAGAAAACGAGGCTTTCTGGGAACAACAATTTAAGGATATCGAAAAATCGATTCAATTCACAAATGCCAAACAAGTGTGGCTGGTCACTCATAAACCGCTCATCGGTTTAGTGGAAAATTCTAAGGGTGAACTTCAAACAATAAATATGAATCTGCAAAAAGCATTTGCTAAAACTGGACTTAATAAGAAAATTAAACTCATGATCGCAGGTCATATTCATAATACTCAACTGATAAACACCAAAAACTTCCCGAAACAACTCGTGGTTGGCAATAGTGGCACCTCCTTGGACGACCCTTCAGAACTTCAGAATCGAAATAAAATTCTTAAAAAGAAAATCAACGGACTTAAAATCACAGATTTTTTTAGTGATACAAAATCTGGTCACAGTTTTGGTTATGCCATAATGACTAAGTCTTCTGACGGCATAAACTGGGAGCTGACATTTAAAGACCTCAATGGCAATATAACCTACTCCACACAACTACATTAGGAATACTATGGATGAAATCGAAGTTCCTCTAGAAAATCTTCATGAGGAAATGAGCGAACGCGCAGCCCATGCCAAAGAAAAATGGTTCTCTCAGGTCGCCCTAAGCTCGGCACTAGTTGCCGTCTTTGCTGCGATCTCCGCCCTTCTGGCTGGCCATCACTCAAATGAAGCAATGATTGAACAAATCAAAGCCTCTGATAAATGGGCCTACTACCAAGCTAAAGGGATTAAGAGCTCTTTGCTAAACGCCAAGATTGAAATCCTGGCGGAAATGCACAGGACCGCAAAGGTCGAAGATCATAAAAAAGCAGACGAATATAAAAAACAACAAGAGGAAATTAGCAAAGAGGCCCGCGAAAGAGAAGAGGCCTCCGAAAAGCACCTTAAGATCCATGAAGTTTATGCAAAATCAGTGACGTTCTTTCAAGTGGCAATTGCGATTGCAGCTATTTCCATTTTAATGAGACGTCGTCATTTTTGGTTTTTAAGTCTATTTTTTGGATCTGTAGGGATTGGTTTTTTTATTCAAGCCCTGTTGCTATAAATTCTGACTACTTTGAGCCACCTGTTAAGGATGACTTTATTTCCACCTCACCTGTGGTTTTTTTTGCGGGTGTAGACTCTAAAGATAGGATACGACGGCTTTTTGCATTAGCTTTAAAACTCACCTGCGTTCCTTTTTTCATGCTTTCGTCTAAGGCCTTGTAAATTGAGCTATATTTATTTCCACTTGGAATGTAATAACTATCTTTGAGATCCTTAAAAAAAACTTCTGTCATCTCGATTTTACGAATAACTCGAACAGTGCCCGATAAAAGCTCTTCATTATCGCTAGCTTTAGGTCTCTCCGTATCAAGAATTGCCTCTTGATTACCCTCCCCGACCTCTTTAAAATCTGTAGCATTTGGTAAGGCCCGCACACTATCGCATATTAGCAAAACCCCAAGCATGCCCATTAGTAACTTCATAACAACTCCTGCAGTTAAAACAGAATAAATCATTGGCTTGTTTTTACTAGGTTCTAGGTGCTTTTTTTAATTTTCCTATGTTAAAGTAGGGACACATTATGCGTATCCTCCAACTGCTTTCACAAATACAGCCAACCGGGGCAGAAGCCTACGCTATTACCCTAGCCAATTGGCTAACGAATCATGGTCACGATGTGTTTATCATTTCCGACCGTATTCATGTAAAAACACGGCAACCCTATATTCCCCTGGCGGTTCACGATAAAAACATAAAAACCCGTATTATGAGTACTTTATTCCTTAGGAAATTTCTAAAACAAAATAAAATTCAAATCATCCACTGTCACTCCAGAGCTGCGGCCAGACTTGCATACTGGGCCACTCAAGGGATGAAAGTTTCTGTAATTTCAACTATCCACGGTCGCCAGACCACCTCTCTTTCAAAGAAAATTCTTGATATTTATGGACTGAAAAATATTTGTATATGTGAAAATGTCGCCAACAACCTTTCATCGAAATTAAGAATGAATCACAGAAAGATACGTCTTATTCGCAATCCTGTAGATTCACAAAAATTAGATTTTGTAGAAACCCTGACTGAAGAGCAAAAAATTGCCTGGGTGGGAAGATTCACCGGGCCTAAAGGTGAGCGAGCACGAGAATTTATTGAGAAATCTGTCCCATTTCTTTTACAAAAGTTTCAAAATCTTAAAATAGAAATTATTGGCGGAAATCAACAACTTCTCGGCAATGAAACCATGGACCGCGTCTTTGCACTACAAAAAAAATATCCAAAACGACTTCGCGTACATTCACACCTTGAGAATCTCGATCAAGAGCTAGAAAACTTTCAAATGGTGCTGGGCGCAGGCCGTGTCGCAATTAGTTCACTAATGCGCGGAATACCCACCTACGCTATTGGTGAGTACTCAGCTGAAGGTTTAGTGACCGTGGAAAACCTTGACCAGACAATGAAAAGTAACTTTGGTGATATTGGTTCTGATGGCAAAGCCACGAGTTCTATTGATTTTTTAAAAATGACTGCTGAACTTACTGCTTTTTTGGAGGGACCAAGTCTCCTAAGCGTGACGGAACGCCATAAACTTCGGGATGTAATCTTTAGAAACTACGACCAGGATATTGTTTGTAAAAAGATTTTTAACACATACAAATCAGCTCACTTCTTAACGAATCATTCCGCATCTATTCCCGTTCTAATGTATCACAAAATTCCTGAGCAAAAGTTAGAAAGTAAGCACCGGATTTTTGTCACAAAAAATACATTCGAATCCCATCTTAAATTTTTTAAAGATCAAGGATTCACCACTCTCATGTTCAAGGATCTTGAGAACTATCGCTCAGGTAAAACAGATTTTAAATATTTTCCTCGAAAGCCACTAATTCTCACCTTTGATGATGGCTATCTTGACAATCTGACGAATGCAGCTCCACTTTTAAAAAAATATGAAATGAACGCGGTGATTTTTCTTTTAGCTGACCATCAACTCAAGTCCAACTCTTGGGACAGTGAGGGAGAAGAAATACCTCAGTCGCTTATGACCTTAGAACAAAAGAAAGAACTCCTCAAATTCAACTATGAGATTGGCTCTCACGGCTTTAATCACCGCAAAATAACAGAGATGACTGAGCCCGAGGCTATGCATGAGCTTTCTGAATCAAAAAAAGAACTCGAAAAACACTTCGGGCCGATTTCCACCTACGCTTTCACCTATGGCATCACCAGTCCACGTGCGGCGGAGCTTGCCGAGGAGATCGGATATAATTTTGCTGTAAATACGGACTCTGGAGGTCTTCACCATGAAGAAAACCCCTTTGCCATTTTCCGCATTAATATATTCCCCGAAGATGGGCCCACCCAACTTCGAAAGAAAACCTCATCATGGTACCGTAAGTACTTTTATTTGAAACGCGGACGCTGAGTAATATTAAAAAATAAGTAAGTAGCTCTATTTAAATTCTGAAAAATAAAATGCTAAATCCTGAATATCCTGCTCGCTTAAGTTTTGTGCCAGTGGATTCATTAAGGGATCCACTCGTTCTCCCTTTTTGAATGCATGTAATTGTTTTACTAAATAATCTTTCTTTTGCCCTGCCAAGTTAGGCCACATTGGATTTGTACTTATGCCACTGACTCCATGACAAGCAATACAGTTAGCAGCTATACCAGCCATATTTTCTTTGGTTTCCGCAAAAGATTGAATAGCTAATAAAAAAATTAGAAAAAAATACTTCATAACTACTCCTGCAAGGCTCCACTTTCTAACCACGATCTAATTAATTCACGATCTTCATCACTCACTTGACTACACATTGGCATATCTTTTTTAACCACAACTCGACCCATCAGTCGATTGCGTTTTTCAAATGCTACTTTATAATCCATCCAATTAGGTAGACCCGAATCCATACTGTGGCAAAATGTGCAATTCTTCTCAAAAATTGGACGGATATCTTTATTGTAAGTTAAAATTGGGCCGTTAACTGGCTGACTTGATTGAGCTGGAGCTGATACTGTTGGAGCTTGCTGCCTAGTCACAGGCCCTTTGAGGGCTCCTCCACTTAGCCATTTTCCAATTAATTTTCTTTCATCATCTGAAAGTCCACCGCCTAAAGGCATATCTTTCTTCACAATGACTCGATCATATAAACGATCTCTCTTCGCAAATGCCACTGAGTAGTCTTGCCAATCTGGCAAAGTCCCGCCAGGAACATGGCAATTTGCACACGTTCTTTTAAAAATCGGTTTTACATCTGCAAAAGTCACTTCATTGGATGAGCCACTGCTCTGACCGGGCTTACCTTGAAGCCCACTATTTGAACTTGATAAGGGCATATGATCGCCATTTCCACACGCAGATAAAATCAAAACTGTGCTTGTAATTAAAATTTTTGATAACAATAGTCTCATAACTTTCTCCCAGATTCTAAATCCACAGATGAAACAACACATAGGTCATGTCAACCGAACCGCGTACGGCTCCCACTTCTGTAATTCCAGGCCGAGTTGAAAATGCCTTTTCGTAACGAACATTAATGTCCATATTGCTGTTTACATAATGCTTAAATCCATATGCATACTTATAAAAAGCGTCCGCACTCCAGTTTATATCAGGAATAAATTGTTCTTGCTTGTAAACAAGAATCCAGCGAGAGGTTAACTCATAATTCAACTGTAAACTCCCGCTCAGAGAACGACTGTCCACAAGAGCATCTGACCAAGCCGTGTCCGTCGTTGGCAAAAAATACATACTCATATTTGCGTTCAAGTTTGTATTGTTCCAGCCATGGGCCGAAACCAGTTCTGCCAAAATAGACCCGCGCACTTTTGCATTTGTATACTTATCTGTCGCAATGACTGCAAACAATGAAGCGGCTTCAAGTGGATACTTAAGTGTTTGAGTTCCTGCCGTCGTATAACTTGCGCCCATAAAAAAAGGTTCACGAAATGGATTCCATCTAAAATTTGCGAAAAAACCCCATGGGCTGTCATTTGTCGCCAGCGCACTTCCACCTGACTGAAGTCCACTTGTCAATGCGAGGTCGTAGTGAAACCGAACATCTGGATCTCCTGCAAGAGCGACTCCTCCTTCATAATCCATAATTGTGGTTTTAGAAACTAGCCTCGTGTAAGTTCGATGCTCATCTGTTGCCAAACCAAAGGCAGGTTGGAATCGACCGAGTACTAAGTAACTCAGCGGATTGTCCTCAGGTCCCTTACCCATTGTGAACAAAATATAAGAATCCCTTAAGCCTTGATCCAACATGCCTAAACCATAAGAAGCAATCAGTGAAACTTTTTCCACTTCAGATTCTTGATCTTTGATCACAGGAACGTGCACAGAAGGGGTTGTGCTCATTAAAATCAAGCCCTTGCGCGTGGCTGAAGGGCTTTTCGAATAAGCAATTTCAGCTCTGTAATCTACTTGAAACCATTCTTGATTTGAAAGGGCTGATGGCCAGTAATCGCGCGATCCATAGAGTTTACCTTGAATCTTTCGTATGCCACCACCAAAAGGACTTTCATGGCACATCGTGCAACTTACATAAGTGTGTTGAGCAGCATACTCAGGGCGAGCCCAAGATAAGGATAAAATTAAATTTAAAAAAATAAATATAAAAACACTATTTACTCTCATGCGAACTTCCTACTGAATACATCTCGCTCGCTTATAGTGTGTTTGTCTTTTTTTTACAAACTAATGTAGGCGGGTTATAATAAATGTCGCTATTACAACCTTGACTTGATAAATCCGAAAAAGTTGTCAGAGTTTTGAGACAAAATGGCATTAATTTTTACTTTTCTACACCCAACTCTTTGTGCAAAATCACTGTTATTGGTCTTGATTAATCTGATGAGTCCTGGTCCTTACCCGAATCCAAAAGCTTTAAGACCTTGGAAAGCTCCTACCGCCAAAACATAAGCAGCCAAATTAAATATAACTAATTGGGCCATGGCGAACTTATAAGAGTTCATCTCACGAGCTGAAACTGCCACTGTTGAGGCACACTGTAGGGCAATCATAAAAAAGATGATTAAACTAACGACACTGGCAATGGTAAAAATTTTCTCTCCTTCGGAATTCACCGCCATTCCCATTTGAGTGAGCAAACTCTTCTGAGCAGATTCTGGATTCTTATCAGTGATGTTAAATGTCACTGCCAATGAAGACACAAAAACTTCGCGAGCCGCAAAAGCGGAGATCAATCCCACCCCAACACGCCAATCAACTCCCATCGGATGAACCAGAGGTTCAATATAATGGCCCATCTGACCTGCGAAACTTTGCTCAAGCTTGTCCTGAGGGTTTTCAATGTCATAGTGAGGGAAGCTTGTCGCGACCCACATTAGGCTTGCGAAAATAAAAATCGGTGGCCCCGCTCTTTTTACATAAGACATCGTACGAGTTAGTGACTGGCGAAGCAAAACTTTGACGCGAGGACGACGATAAAGTGGCAGTTCCATTATGAAAAATGCATTCTGTCCTTGTGGCAAAAAACGATTGATAATTGCCGCTGCAATAGCGCCGATAAGGGCAGACGCAAAGTAAAGTGCCGTTAAAGAAAGGCCAGCTCTCCACGCCGGTTGATCTTTAAAAACAAAAGATAGAAAAAGGGCATAGACTGGCAAACGCGCTGAACACGTCATCAAGGGTATAATGAAATTAGTAATCCAACGATCTCGCGCCGAAGAAATATTTCTTGTAGCAATCATTGCCGGGACTGCACAGGCAAAACCTGACAATACCGGAACGAATGAGCGACCGCTCATTCCTAGCATCGAAAAAGGTTTGTCGATCAAGGTGGCCGCCCTAGCCAGATAACCGGTGCTTTCAAGAATACCAATTCCAAAAAACAAGATAAAGATCTGTGGCACAAAGACTAAAACAGCGCCGAAGCTCGCAACTATGCCGTTTGCTAAAAAATCAGTCCAAAGCGCCTTATCATCCAGAGAGTGCACTGCATTTGACAAAGCACTAAAAGCACCATCCACTAAATCCATCAATGGAGTTGCAAACCAGAAAATACTAGTAAAAAGAGTTCCCATGATTAAAAAAAATAAAATTAGACCTAAAATTGGATGTAACAAAAACTGATCTAGACGTCGCGTGTTTTTCACTAACCCTTGGACCTTTTCCGCAACTTCCGCATTGGTTTGATTCATTACTTGCGAGGCCAGGATTCCGCATTCTTTGATTTTCTTTTCACTCGTTTCAAAATCCCAAATCACTGGTTTTTGAACTTGTGCGACGGTTTTAAGTCCATGCACCGCTGCTACGATTTCCTTCAATCCACCACCAAGCAATCCCTCGAAAGGAATCACCGGGCATTGAAATTCCTTTTCAAGTGAACTCAGGTTTATTTTAATATTTTGTTTTCTCAAAAGGTCAACCATGGTGAGAACGACTACAAATGGAAAGCCAGTTTCTCTCACGTGTTGTGCTAATTGCAAGTGACGGCCCATTTGCGTCCCATCAACTACAACAATAATAAAATCCACACGTCCTAACTCAGGGTTTGAATATAAGGCTTTTAGAGTTACTTCCTCATCCGCACTTTTTGGATGCAAGCTATAAGTTCCCGGAGTATCCATCACAAGAAGATTTTCGTCTTCAGCAAGCCGCAAGTGTGGGGCTAGCTTTCCTAAAGAGTACTCAACCGTGGCTCCCGGGTAATTCACAGTTTTAAAGTTTGAACCCGTCAACCAGTTATAAAGCGTAGTCTTACCAGAATTCGGGGCTCCAACAAGAGCAACACAAGGGGCCTTTACAATACCTGAATCAGTGTGCACTGAGCCTCCTCCGCTCTGAGTGCTATAAAGCTGGTCCCGAATTGAATAAGTAAAGGGCCTTGCAGTGGTGCACGGCCAAGTAGTTTGATAGATTGGCCTTTATGAAGTCCCATTTCATGAAGCCGTTCACAAATGGCAGTCGAGCCCACAATATTCGTAATTTGCAGATCAGCGAACTTAGCATGATTTTGAAAGTAATTAAAAAGTGTCATTGCTTCTTATACGCCTCGAGCCTCCTAATTGATAAGAACATTCAACTAGCCGCCACTTGTTGATAATCCACTGAGAAAGCTACCCGGTCGCTTTTCCGGACCAAATCAATTTAAATATACAGAGGCCTAAAAGAGGCTATGAGTGTTTTGTTGTGCTATGTCCAAGACTAAATTTTATTGAATTTGGTCCGGAAAAGCGACCGGGTAGCTTCTGGATCTTCAGCTAGTTTTGTATTTGGGGGTTGGACCTTCGGTTAAGTTTCACGACCAAATGCCGATCCAAAAGTTATGAAATCACTTCTTTGGTTTAGCATTTTGGCGATTTTTACCCCTTTGGCACAAGCTGAAAACTTCTATTCACCAATCTTATGCAAAATAAATGAAACCTATCTCTTCGTCCAAAACAAGAGCATTGAACCTCGTTTTTTTTGGTTTCAATCCCTGGGAGCTACCCCCTTTGCAGAATCCCATGTGGAAATCAAAGCTCAAGGGAACCTCATTCTACCCTTGCAGGAGTACTATCACGCCAATGAGACTGCAATCGCCATAAAGACCCAAGACAATTCCCTGACTTTCAAAGCCTTTTGTAAATCAAACCAACTTACTTGGAATATAGAAGCCGCAAACTCCCCTTGGAAGAAGATCTCAGTATCCCCTCAAGACTCCGAGCTACGACTCCATTTAGCTAACCTTTCCCAGCAAACAAACACTCTAGAAATTAGTTATAAATCACAAAATAACTGGACCTCTCAGTCAGTGACCTTGCCCGAAGATTTCACATCAAGCTTCGTGGATCTAAAACTCCCCTTTGGCACAACTTCGGTTAAAGTGCGTGGAAAAGGCCGCTGGACAGGAAAAGCTCATAATTTAAATAATCGAGAGCTTTTCTTTAAGGAAGAAACCGTAGTTTTAGCCAGTTCCCCACCGACAAGATTTTTTTTGTTTGAATCCCAAGATCACAACAGCCGAGATAGTTTCGTCGTCCCAATAGAGAATCCAAAACTCATTGTCGAAACGCTAAATCAAATTAAACACCCCGACCAAGCTCGTCTATTAGTGGCAAGAATCCAAAAATCTCAAAAGGCCTTAAATCGTGATTTTTCATCTGACGTAAAATCACCTTGGTCTTGGCAGGTATTGGAAGCTCAGAATTATGCTGATTTTGCACACATTAGTTGCGATGGAACTCCCGCTCTAGTTGAGGAGCGCTTAAACTCCTGGCTAACAGAAACTGGCGGTACTATTTGCTTTTGGAATTACCGTGTGGTGCGGGAGCTAACACAACATGAGGTTATGCAGTCACAGTTGCCGTCGCGCCCTGGCCCTGAGTCTCTTCAACATAAACACTAACAAAGTCCACATTATGGATGCGAAATTCTTTCATGAAATCTTCTGCCAAAAGTCTCGATAGCTGTTCCACGCTCGTATTGCTGACTGGCAATAAAACCACTTCATTAATTGGAAAAGCGTAAAAGCGCTCGCGAAAACTCACCTCAAGTACCGCCCCTTTAGCCGTGAACTTCATATCCGGATGTTCCTTTGGAAAAATCACCATTTCATCCCAACGATCCAGAGAAATTTTAATGTATTTCTTGAACACATTAAAATCCACAAAATACCCTGTGGACTTTAGTGACTCTTGATTTGGAATGCCAATTTCGACTCGGACCTGATAATTATGACCATGCAAACGCTCTGCAGATTTTTCATCAAAGATTAAAAAATGAGCTGAGGAGAACTTAAAGTTTTGCTTTGCTAATTGTAAGCTGCTTCTAGACATAGTATTATCGATATAACATGAAATTCGAACTCAAACAGCACTTTCATATAGAATCTGCACGCTTTTTACCTAAACTAGAGAAGTCTCATCCGTGCTCGCGGATGCATGGTCACAGCTTCAAAATTATCCTAACTCTAGTTGGCAATATTGACCCCACAACGGGTTGGGTCATGGACTATAACGATATCCAGGAAAAAATGAAACCCATTTTAACTCTAATAGACCACTGTATTTTAAATGAAGTCCCTGGGCTTGAAAACCCAACCTCGGAAATTTTAGCAAAATGGCTCTATGACAAAGCCCGCCTTGCCCTGCCAAGTCTTGTTCTAGTAAGCATTGCAGAAACCCCAACAACCGAATGTTCCTACCCAGTCGAATAATTATCTATGGAAGAAACAGAAAAATTTTTTCGTTGCCCATATTGCCATCAAAAGATCTCGATGCTCCTGGATCTTTCTGTAGATGACACACAAACCTATATTGAAGACTGCGAAGTTTGCTGCCGCCCTATCCAGATCACTTATTTAGTGGGTGAAGGCAAGCTTAGCTCGTTCATTGCAGAAAGAGCTGGGAGTTAAAAACGAGAGGCTGTTCCTCTTAAGGCTGTTCCTCTTAATTATAGAAGTTCTGTGCTTATAGTGATTTGATTTCTTTACAAATACTGAGCAATGCAATACACCGGGTTCTCGCCAAATTCCAATTCGATTTTTCCTGAGTTTTTTGGTGAGTTACCTATTGGTCTTAGAAACCTAAAAAAGTGAGTAAAATATGAAGAAATTTATGAGAATGCTTGCGTTAATAACCCTTGTTTTCACTATTAGAGCCAATGCAGAGACTCCTGAACTCTACTATATGTCCATATTCGGACCCCAAAATATTCAACCAATGCCAGTTTTCACTGTGAGTTGCCCCGACTCGAAAAGTCCAAACAATAAAACAGTTAAAGTTGATGTTTATCAATTCGAAGACGGCGTGGGAACTAATTTTATAAATAGCGTGATTGTAAATGTGATAACCGATGACGCCACTCAATTAATTTTGAAAACTACAGATGGAAAAATACCGTCGCTCCTGATTCAAGTAGATAGAAAAAGATCTTTCGCCACAGCCCCATTTTCTTACCCCGCAAGTATGACCTTTAATGGGGGCGGATTTGATATTTCCCATGACACTCAAGCTGTGGTAAGACAGCTAAATCCAAATTATCCTGAATTAAATGAGGCTGTGGGTGCAATACTAAGCCGTTTTATTCGAGGAAAATTGGGTGACTGTGGGATGAATCACCTGAGGCAGCTTTAGAAGCTTATTTTGTTAGGGCCTGATTTACTTTCACGAAACGATCGAGGTTCATTTTCCCTTCAAATCGATTTGCGAATTCTTCGGTATAAATCATGATCACAGTGCTGCCCATGCGGAACATTCCAAGTTCCTGGCCTTTTTCTATTGGAATCGGAGTTTTATATTCCACAACTCGATTTTTAGACAAAGTCAGTTGGTTGCCATGGAAACTATTGTCAAAACTCAATTCAATTTGACCCACGTTGGTCGCACCCACAAAAACCACACTGCTTGGGCCAAAATCGCTGGCAATTTCTACAATGATTCGCTCATTTACTGACATCAGGTCATAAATATTTTCTACACTCCATTTATTCACCGGCCACAGCTCACCCGGAACATGAGTAACCTTCGTAATCAAGCCGCTGACTGGCGCATGCACACGGTGATAATCAGTTGGACATAGATAATACGTAATGAAAAAACCATTCTGATAAATCTTGGTCGCCTCGGGGTTAGCCAGTAAATCTTGGACAAAGTAATCCTTAGCCTTTGCTTGAATAAGACGTCCGTTATGGATGCGCCCAGACTGACTGATTTGACTGTCCGCCGGATGAACTGCCGCGGCTGCCTGAGCAAGGGGGCGGACTCCTGGTTTTAAGCGACGGACGAAGAAGTCTCCAAGGCTCGGATATTCGCTGACAGGTTTTTCAGCCTCAATCAAACTAATACTATAAATTTTAGCAAAAATACGAATACTGAACTCAACCCAAATACGGGGTCCTCTCCAGTGTACAAACTTTCCTACAAAGTAACTTAAATGATTCCGCGGCAGAAATTTTGTAATGGCTGACATGGAGCATATTCTGATGCTATATCTAGCATATGTCACGAATTTTTCAAAACCTTGAGGTGCCGATTGATACGGATCTCGAAGAAAAACTGCAATACCTTATGCCAGATCACGGGCCATACCGCATCCTTCGCCAAAGTGTTGATGCACGCAGATCCCACGATGTTCATTTTGTTTATACCGTTGAGGTCGCTGAAAAAAATGAAACCTTAAAAATTGATAATTTTAACATAGAAAAGTTAACTAAGTTTGCCACGGAAAAACCGATAATTGTGGGCTCAGGGCCTGCAGGACTTTTTACAGCACTTCGACTTGTCGAACGTGGCATTCCCTGTGTTCTTTTTGAACGTGGTTCTGAAAGCACTGATCGTATCAAAGGAATCAATCGCTACTGGCGTTATGGTGAGCTAGATCCTCGCAACAATGTCTGCTATGGAGAGGGCGGTGCGGGCTTATATTCCGATGGAAAACTGATCACAAGAATTAAATCACCCTATATTCCTTATGTCTTAAATCGACTTGTCCAGTTTGGTGCGCCTGCTGAAATTCAATGGATAGCAAATCCCCATGTGGGTTCGGATAAGATCCGTCGAGTAATTCCTAAACTGCGTGATTTTTTGCGCGCAAATGCTTGCGAAATTCACTTTAATACTCAGGTGAAAGAAATTCTTTTTGAGAACAAACAAACTGTAGGAATAAAAACTGAATATGGCACGGAGATTCGTTCTCCTTTTGTAGTTCTAGCTACTGGACACTCTGCGGAAGATATGCTGATTCATTTGGCAGAAAAAGAAGTCTTTATGGAGGGAAAATCCTTTGCCATCGGACTTCGTATTGAACATCCTCAAAGCTCCATTAATAAAATTCAATATCGTGATTTTTCTGAACACCCTAAGCTGGGCTCAGCAAACTACAAACTTGCTGATCACGATCATAAAACAAACATAGGAGTTTATAGCTTTTGCATGTGCCCTGGTGGCTACGTACTTTCTAGCGGCACCGAAACCGATGGCATTGTTTGCAACGGCATGAGTAATTACAACCGCAATTCACCTTTTGCAAATGCTGCCATTGTTATAAGCGTAGATCATGAAAAGAACTTTGGAAAAGATACCTTCGGTGGTCTTAAATTGCGCCGTCAATTAGAAACACAAGCCTATCATTCGGTACTGGCAGCGGGGGGAACTAAAGAAATTCCTGCTCAGAATCTAATGGACTTTATTCGCGGACGCATAGGAAAAGTAAATCCAGGATCGTGTCCCTCAGGAACCAAAGCCGTGCGTTTGGACGAATTGCTACCAAGCTTTATTCACAAACGACTTTTAGAAGGTTTTGAAAAATTTGAGCGCTCCATGAAGGGATTTATCACAGACGAATCCCAACTCTATGGCGTAGAATCCCGCACCAGTTGTCCCATTCGTATTACCCGTGATAGTGAAAGTCTTCAGAGCCTAAGTCATCAAGGGCTTTTTCCCGCAGGTGAAGGGGCTGGCTATGCCGGAGGAATCACTTCGGCAGCCTGTGATGGAGTACGCATTGCCGAAAAAATATTTGAACACTACCGCTGACTCTAACCCCCCTCTTTCTGCGATTTTTCAATATATTACCCTCTTCTAAAAGAAGGTGTAACCGGCTCCAAAACTATGACTCCAGCTTTCAAAGTGGGTCTTTTGATCATTTATGGTTTGGTTCACATTGAACCACTGAGTTTTGTATTGCAAAGACCACTTATTGCTAAGCTCATAACGTAGAAGTCCCGAGAAAATAAAACTACCATAGTTCACCATGTACTCTGGATCCGCTTGGAAAAGCGTCACTTCAATGAGGCCAACACCAAGATAAATATTCAGAGCATGCTCGTTAAAGTCTTTGTTAAGGACACGAAAATAAGGGATAAAAGAAAAACTTGTTACATTCACACTCTTATTATTCAGTTGAAATTCGCCTGTATCGTGATCGACATTAAACTTCTGCCAATCAAATGACATCAAACCACCGGGTGTTATAAAATTTAATCCTAAAATATACGTCCCTACTGAATCTTGTGTTGTCAGATAACCAGTTTGCAAAGCAACGCCAGCCGCAAAACCAAACTCTGCCCGAGGATAAAGTCTTTCCTGGATTTCAATATATTCAGGAGTACTCGCTAAGGCCAAGTTGAGACCATCTAAAAAGAGAATATAAGTCAGAATCCAAAAAAAATATCTCATAATTTTCCTTTAAAATATTTATTTACAAATTTCGGCGGTACTGCCCGCCTACTTCGTACAAAGCTTCTGTCATTTGAAATAAGCTACAGTAGCGTGATGCTCTCATTAAAGCTTCAAAAACATTCTCACTTCTTAAAACAGCTGCCTTGAGGTTTTGCAATTCGTTTTTGGCATGTATATGTTCTTTTTTTTGAAAATCACTGAGGTTATTCAATTGTTGATTTTTTTCTTCATAAGAAGCTCGTGCCAATTCAATTTTTGGCGGGATGTAATCTGACTGTATTGTCTTTGGATCAATAAATGTATTAACGCCAACAATAGGCAAACTGCCATCATGTTTTAATCTTTCATAATATAAAGATTCCTCTTGAATACGTGAGCGCTGGTATTGAGTTTCCATGGCTCCCAAAACTCCCCCACGCTCGTTGATGCGCTTGAACTCATTTAGGACTGCTTCTTCAAGTAAATCTGTAAGCTCCTCTAGAAAAAAACTTCCTTGATTAGGATTTTCATTTTTACTAACGCCGAATTCGCGGTTAATGATAAGTTGAATCGCCATCGCACGACGAACGGACTCCTCGGTCGGAGTTGTAATCGCCTCATCATAAGCATTTGTATGAAGACTATTGCAATTGTCATGAAGTGCAATCAGCGCCTGTAATGTGGTACGAATGTCATTGAAATCGATCTCTTGGGCATGCAGAGAGCGGCCAGATGTTTGAATATGGTATTTTAGTTTTTGCGAACGGTCATTGCCTTTGTAGAGATCACGTATAGCAATTGCCCAAATTCGCCGAGCGACCCGACCAAGAACTGCATACTCAGGATCTAAACCATTGCTAAAAAAGAATGATAAATTTGGTGCAAAATCATCGAGTTTCAGACCTCGTGCCAAATAATACTCCACAAAAGTAAAGCCATTACTAAGTGTAAATGCCAACTGACTGATGGGATTCGCTCCAGCTTCTGCAATATGATAGCCTGAAATACTAACTGAGTAGAAGTTCTTCACATCTTTGCGAACAAAAAATTCTTGAATATCCCCCATCATTTTTAGTGCAAAGTTGATTGAGAAAATGCAAGTGTTTTGCCCCTGATCTTCTTTTAAAATATCTGCTTGAACTGTTCCACGTACCTGCTGCACAGTCCAATCGGCGACTTCCTGCCATTCACTTTCAGATAGTTTACGACTAAGTTGCTTTTCTTTTTTTCCGACTTGTTGGTCAATGGCAGTATTAAAATAAAATGCCAAGATAATTGGTGCCGGACCATTGATAGTCATACTCACACTCGTACTCGGTGAGCAGAGGTCATAACCCTCATAAAGTTTTTTCATATCGTCCAAAGTACAAATACTCACTCCGGACTCGCCAATTTTACCGAAAATATCTGGACGCGGATCAGGATCTTGACCATACAATGTGACTGAGTCAAAAGCCGTGGAAAGGCGCGGAGCACTTTCACCCTTTGTAAGATAATGAAAACGACGATTGGTGCGCTCCGGAGTCCCCTCACCAGCGAACATACGTTTTGGGTCTTCATCGGCACGCTTTAGTGGAAAAACCCCCGCTGTAAATGGAAATTCACCTGGAACATTTTCTAATTTTAAATACGTAAAGCGATCACCCCAGTCTTTGAACTTTGGAAGGACAACCCGTCTAATCTTTGTACCGCTGAGACTTTCAGTGGTTAGTTGCTGGCGTATTTCCTTATCACGAACTTTAAAAATCAACTCATCACCAGCGTATCTGTGCTGAAGCTCATCCCAATTTTTAAGACCATAAAGCTCTTCGCTGGTAAACTCCTGCTCAAGGACTTTTATATTTTTATTAATATCCTCAGGTTTTGACTGTAGAAGACTAGCAACTTTAGGCAAGGAACCCAAAATTGATGCCTTTTCTGAAAGTTTAACAGTACGCTCTTTATACTTATGAACGGTCGAAACAATTTCTGCCAAATAGTTCTGACGTTCTGGAGGGATAATCGTGTGTTCCTCTGCTGAAAGAATATTGGATTTATATATTTCATCCATTTTCCAATTATTCTGAGCATACTTTTCATTTAGAAAATCAGTAAGCTTGAAAAAAAGCTTATTCACTCCTCCGTCATTAAATTGCGAGGCTTGAGTCAAATAAACAGGCACCATTGCTTTTTCGTCAAAATTTTTCCGAGAACGCTTATATTGTTTGATTACATCGCGGAGAGCATCGAAAGCTCCACGACGATCGGCTTTATTGACAGCAATTAGATCTGCAAAATCAATCATGTCAATTTTTTCAAGTTGTGATTGAGCTCCAAAATCCGAGGTCATTACATACATGGAGAGATCACTGACTTCAGTAATTGCCATATTGCCCTGGCCGATCCCTGAGGTTTCAGCAATTATTAAATCAAAATTAAAATTCTTAAGATATTTCAAAATAGCAGGCAAACTTGAAGCTATCTCGCGCCCTGACCCACGAGAGGCCACCGAACGCATATAAACGCGATGTCGACTGAGAGAGTTCATACGGATACGATCTCCAAGCAATGACCCACCTGTTTTTCGCTTGGAAGGATCCACACAGACAATCCCAATGTTTTTATGTGGATATGCATTCAAAAATCTTTGCACTATTTCGTCAATTAAGCTGGACTTCCCAGCGCCTCCAGTGCCAGTAATGCCTAAAACTGGAGGAAAATTGCCTTTTTCTGCCCTGAAATTATCAAGTGCGCAGCCTTTAGCTAATTTATTCACAGCTTCTTCAGCCGTGGCGTTTTCAATAAACGTCAAAGCCCGACCCAAATCAAAAGAAGGAATGCTATCTTTAACAAATGGGTTCTCAACTTTGTGCACAATCGCTTTCACTTCTGCTTCAGCAACATCGAAGTCACATTCCTTGATAATCATTTGAATCATCCCCTCAAGGCCAAGTCTGCGACCATCGTCGGGGTGAAATATCTGATTAATCCCATAGGCTTCAAGCTCACGTTTTTCGTCGTGAACGATCACCCCGCCGCCGCCACCGTAAATTTTTACGTAGCTAGCTCCATTCATATCCAAAAGGTCCTTCATATATTTGAAGTATTCCATATGTCCGCCCTGATACGAGCTAATACAGACACCTTGAGCACCTTCTTGAAGAACTGCTTTAACAACATCGCTGACAGAGCGATTGTGGCCCAAATGAATAACCTCTGCCCCTTGCTCCTGCAAAATTCTGCGCATGACGTTGATAGCAGCATCGTGACCATCAAAAAGAGCGGCAGCTGTGACAATACGAATATGATTTTTTGGACTATAAGCCATAAATACTACTGCCCTTTGAATACAGGTTTTCTTTTCTCAATAAAAGCATGTGTTCCTTCGCGAACATCTTCGGTTGTAAATAAATTTGCGAAGTGCTGAGCCTCATTTTTTTGAGCCTCATCAATATTGAGTTCATAAGATTCATTGATAGATCTCTTTGCAGCTGCAACTGCAATTGGACCGCGATTTAAAATTGTGACCACTGTCTTCATTACTGCTGTCATAAGTTCGCCCTGAGGCACAAGCTTGCTTACCAAACCTAATGCCAAGGCTTCAGAGGCTGAAATCATATCCCCAGTATAAGTCATTTCACGAGCTTTGCGAATTCCAACCGCACGAGCCAATCGTACAGTTCCTCCAAACCCTGGAATCAAACCAAGGCCAACTTCTGGCAAGCCAAATTTTGCATTCTCAGAGGCATAAATGAAGTCACAACCCAGCGCTAACTCCAAACCGCCGCCCAATGCAAAACCATTTACCGCTGCAATGACCGGAATTTTTAATAAATTCAGCTCATGAAAAATAGACTGACCACGTTGAGAAAAAGCCATTGCCTGACTTTCATTTAGTTCCGAGATTTCTTTAATATCCGCGCCCGCCACAAAAGCTTTTTCACCACTGCCAGTAATCACTAAAGCACGAGTGTTTTCGTAGCTCATTTCACCAATTTGGCGGAGCGCATCGGCCATATCATTTAAAACTTGGGCATTAAGTGCATTCATCGCCTCTGGACGCTGAATAGTTAATACCCATACACCATTATCCTTAAGCTCTAGGTTAATTGCCTTATATGAAAATTGAGACATAATTTAAATCCTTATTTAGAATACTCATAAAATCCGCGTCCCGACTTGCGACCGAGCCAACCAGCTTCAACGTACTTTACAAGAAGTGGGCAGGGTCGATATTTAGAATCCCCAAGACCATCAAAAAGTACATTCATGATTGCAAGACATGTATCGAGACCAATGAAATCTGCTAAAGTCAGAGGTCCCATGGGTTGATTGGTCCCCAGCTTCATCGCACTATCAATGGCTTCGACGTTTGCTATGCCCTCATGAAGTACATATACAGCCTCATTGATCATCGGCATCAAAATACGATTCACGATAAAGCCCGGCATGTCCTTTACAGATTCAACAAAAACTTTTTCCATTTTTTCAGACAGGCTTTTTACTGCTTTGAATGTCTCATCAGAAGTTTGCAAACCCTTAATTCCCTCAACCAACTTCATTAGCGGGACTGGGTTCATAAAGTGCATACCGGCAACCTGTGTCGGACGCTTGGTTGTAGCCGCTATTTTTGTAATCGAAATGGAGGACGTATTAGACACCAAAATTGCTTTTGGCTTAGCAAGTTCATCAAGTTGTTTAAAAATTTTAAGTTTTAGATCAACATTCTCGCTTGCTGCTTCGATGATTAAGTCACAATTTTTGAGCTCCGCCATTTCTTGTGAAATTTTTATTCTGCCAAGAAGTTCAAATTTTTGGGATTCACTTATTGTCGTTTTTTTAATTAAACGATCGCAAGATCCAGAAATAGTCGCCATGCCTTTTTCAAGAGCCGTTGAGGTCACATCCACCATAACCACTTGAAAACCGAACTGTGCTGCGACTTGAGCAATACCATTGCCCATTTGACCGGCCCCAACAATACCAATAATATGCATGTCCTGAATATTCATAAGAACTCCTTCTAAATCAAACTTTATACGGGCCAAGGGTCTTGGTCAAAAACTCTCAGGGGCGTCAAAATCAAAAACTGCATCTTTTATCCTGGTTTTGAACACGAATTTCGTCTAGGAGTAACTTGAAACTTGATAGCCAAAATAATCTATGATGTTCTAAGCTTAGCTTTGCGAAGGACAACATATGAAATCACTAGTTTTTACTCTTGTATTTCTTTTTTCAGGCCTCAGTTTGGCAGCAAATTACTCTTTTAAAGAGTCCCACTTTTCGGTAGCCGGCCTTTTCAAAAAAACCAGCCCAGAACAAGCTCCAGTTCCTGCTTTTAACTTCACCGGCAGTGCCCTTGTATCCGAAGATAGTGATGACCCAAGACTCACGAAAGCTCAAATCACGATCCGCAGGACCACGTACGACTGCGATGATGTCGTCAATGGTTACCAACAGAGTCAATATTCTTGTGTACTTTCTAGCGCCAAACTTTTCCAAATTCTCGATGAAGTAGCAACCCGCCAAGCTCAATACGATGCCTCTATTGAAGTTTTAAGAAAATACTTTAACAACCCCTCGTACAGCGAAAACTACACTATTCCCATAGGTTCCGACAACCAACCCACTGATGAGCAAATCACCTCTGATTTTGAGGACCCAACTGGATCCAACGCGACTGTTCAGACCACAATTATAAATTCCGGACTAACCCCTCTTTAGCCCGACCAAGAGAGAGCTCACAGCTTAGCTGCAAACCTGGTCTTGGAGTCGTAGTAAATTCTTGAGACAATAATAGCTCGTGAGGAATACTATTTTACCTATTATTTTTAGTCTTGTGTCCTCATATTGCTTTGCTACAGAAGCTCCGGTTATTTCATTTTATCGCAATCAACAAAGTCTTTTCCCATCGGGCCAAGCTAGCCGTGAAGATCTCGAAGCCAAAGTTCTTCGACATGACTATGAACCATGGCTACACGTGAACTGGGATAAAAAAAATTATGAGATACCTGGAGAAGCGGTGATTCGCGATGTCCAGGTCACTAGAAATTTGATAACTAAAAAAAATATCGAACTTTTAAAAGAGCCCCAAGAAGAATCAAAGACTGTTCTATCAGTAAATGCAAGTACTACACTTCAAGTCATTCAAACCAATAGCTACTGGGTTGAACTTCAAGATAAGAAAACAAAGCTCAAAGGCTGGGCACCATTGCACTTACTCAGTGCACCCATGGAAGACCGGGGAGTGTTTGTCACTTTGATTGATGCTTTCCTTAAAAAAACACCGCAGAACTCTTCTGAGATTATTACTACTGTTCCTCGCCTACAACGCTTAACATCTCTAGGAATTGTAAAAAATTATCTGAAAGTTTCCTATCAGGGACACATTGGCTATCTTGATCTTGCAAATCTGGTAGGACGTGGTGATTTCGCCATGTGGGCTTACCATCGGCACAAAGGATGGGTAGGAATTTCTCATCGTGAAAACGGTTTTCTTTTCACTGTTGATAATCAAAAAATTTCTTTGCAAGACTTTGCCGCCTTTAACCCATACTCGCATCGCGGTGTGATTTGTCAAAAACTGACCGACACTGCCCCTTCTATTCGCTCCCGAGTTGAAATTTTGAATAACAAAGCCCATCGCTGGGCTATGAGCGTCCTTGAAGGACATGGCCCCGTCTGGTGGCGTATAGACAATCCGGACAATGTTAATGCGACAGATTCAGAAAATCAAATCACTAGCGAGCAACTTTTAAAACGTGAAGTTAGCGCTGTGGCCTTTGCTGCGAAATCCATGAAGGGCCTGGTCTCTGCCAATGGTATCTTTCGCACAGAAGACGGAAAAACGTGGAAAGAAATCCCGCTTTTTAAAGGAAAAAATTTTCCTGTTGCTATTCATCCTGATGGGATTTGGTATGTTGGAAGTTACTGCAGCTTTGATGAGGGGGAAAATTTTGAGACTTATATCAAATGGGATAACTTAGCAGAACAAATTCAGAAAAGCCTTCATAAGACTCCCCATCACTTAAGAATTACACAGATTGAACCTTTATCAAAATCACGTATTCGTATTCTTGTCGACACCGGTGTTCAAAAAATAAAAATGCAGGCCCACGCTCTTAGTCACGAGTGGATGATAGTAAAATAAGGTTCCATTTCCCTGCGTACTTTTTCCTGAAGTATTGGGCGATCTTTGATCTCATATCCCTCGGTTGTTACGGGTTCAAGAATGTCAATGGTGATTTCACGAGTCCATACGTCGCGATTTGGTATCCAAGAACCCTTTGGTAAAATACCAGCAGCTCCCCGGATCACCACTGGAACCAGTGGTGCTTTTGCATTTATAGCGAAAACAAAGGGCCCTGCTTTAAAGGCCCCAAGCTTCTCTTCTTCTTGACGACTTCCCTCTGGAGCCAGGGCAAAGCGCTCTCCACGATGGATTCTCTCTTGAGCAGCTTTATAGACCCTGAACACTTCATCGCGTTTTTGCCGAGCAATGGGCAAGGCTCCAAGGCGTCTCATTGCCAAACCAAAAATTGGAATCTTAAAAAGTTCAATTTTTGCACCGAAACGAAAACCATTCAATGCCCCTTGCATGGCAAATATATCAAAAAAACTTGTGTGATTAAAAAGAAAAATACAACCGCCAAGAGGAATGTTTTTTATTCCATTAACTTTTACTTTCACTCCAAACATCCAGCAGGAAACCTGCCCCCACGATTGCACGACTCTGTCATCCCTTTTTTTATTATTAAAAAGAAGATTCACAGTCATCACCAAAATAGAGAAAAAGATCAAAACAAATGGGTAAGCCAATGTCATAATAATACTACGAAACAATGCCGCCAATCTCATACTCGACTTTCTCACTCCGAAAACAAGCGCTTTCGTGCAGCTAATCTCTGGCGTTCCTTATATGCATCATGCTCTGATGGTCCCGAAAGGATCGCCTGATGTGCTGCCTGATCCATGATTTGAATCTCGAATGGGTAAAAAAAACTAAAAGGCTCTTTACCAGCTTGGTGTTGGATGTGAATCAACTTGCGTGTAATAAATTTAATAAAACGATAATCTTCGCCAGAAAAAAAATTTTCTTTGCGAAAGAACTGAGCCTCTTGTCCCATGGAAAACAGTTTCTCATCAAAAGCCTTTTTCAGCTCCAAGTCACTGTAGCTCTTCCCCGTTGCTTTCAACTCTTTACATACGGTAACAAAAAGCTCAACGGGATAAATATTGTTAGATGATTGATCAGGCATAATATGCGGAAAACTCATAATATTCTCTTCCACTAAAAAACGAATCACTTGGAAGGAATCAAATAATGAGCGAGTTACAAAACGGACTCCAAGTTTATCAAAAATTCTTAGCGCCAGGGCATCTGGCTTAGCTAAAAGCTTAATAACAGTACTCGAAGAGGTTTTAAAAGGCTTTACTTCAAAGCCTAAGAGCTCTACAGGTTCAAATCCCTCATTGGAAGGGCTTTTAAGGTAGGCCTTGTGGGTAGTCCCATCATGATATATTGCTTTTTGAAAAGATGTCAAAATCTGACTTTGAATTTCTTCACTGAAACTTGAAAATAAATCATTTTCAGCATGAACATAAACGTGCATACAACGAAGAATCGCACAAGACCAACGTTGAAGTGTTTGCTCAGATTCCTCCTCGGAGCTTGCTAAGAGCAAAAGTCGACGAATATCTTTGAGGCTTTTTTGTTCACGCAAAAGTTCAGGAATTTCTTGCAAATTAAATCCCAATTTTTCAACAATCAATACCAAAGCACGACGATGATAGTACCAAATTTTTTCTTGATCATTCAGACTGCTGTAATCAAAACCATAGCTATGAATGAAGGACGTTGCTTGTTCAAGGGACTTGATGTTTAACCGTGGAATATCAATCGCTGAGTGTCCACCAGCAACAGATTTCAACATATCTAAATCAAATGAAAATTTTTGAGACATACTAATGATTAATCCCCCTCTAGGACCCTGCTTGCAAGTAAAAACGCAGAGCTTCTAGAGAGCACGTGCTTAAATGAGAAGCATCTTAATTCACCAATCCACAGGTTGCAATAGTGAAAGTCCCCAAGTTACCTGCGGCAGCTTGTCCACCCTTGTAGCTTGTGTAGTTCTGATAACTAACAGTTCCTGTCACCGTGGACGCATTGACTGTTCCATTTAAAGTGACCTCGCCATATGTATCTTTAAACTGTAATGTAAAGACTTTTGTTTGCAAGTTCATGGTTCCAGCTGAAGCCGTGTTAAAATTAATCGGATAAGCTTGAACAGCATTTCCACTTGAATCTTTTTGGCCAACATAAGAGTCATAAATAGTAATCTTCAAATTCGATTGATCCAGCAGAACACTGCCGTTTCCATCATAACGAAGACGTCCTTCTATCGTCACTCCGCTTTGAGCATCATTGCCATTCCCGCTAATTGTACCAAAATACTGAGGGTCCACCGTGGCGGAAATAAGTCCCTTTACTCTTTGTTCAAAAGTCGAAGTGCTATCGATGTTATTTGCCTCATAAATACGACCAACAGATTGTTGACCGGTTCCACACGTGGATGTATTTCCCGCAACTCCGAGGGCGGGCCCCGAACCTCTTGCCGTTCGGTCTTCACTTTTCTTTGCGCAGGAGGCAAGAACAGACACTGCAAAAAAAATCACTGTGAGTTTTTTAATATTGATTGTCATAAGAATCTCCTTAAAGTTTTTTATACACTTTTAAGAGAACGCAAAGACCATACCTGTGAGCAACAATAGAACTGAATTGAGACGTCTCATACTGAGAATATTTCCGCTTGTGACAATTCACGAGCTCAGCTGTCAAAGCTTTAGCTTTTGTTTGGCCAAAATCTTGCCTAACTCAACCCCTGGTTGATCAAAAGCATTGATCCCGAGAAATTCTCCAAGACCTGCAACCACAAGCTCCCAGAACATGAACTGGTAACCGAGGCTCTCTTCATCCAGAGTACTATACTTCAAGGTTAAAGTTGAGACTCCCTTTTGATTTAAGGCTTCTTGAGTAGACTCAGCCTCCACTTTCAAAAGTTCCCCCATGGTGCGCTTCTCAAGGCACTTCGTTTCTAGAAACTGAGCATGTTTAAGTTTTAAATGACCGCCTTCAGCATCCCCGAAACGTTGAAAGATCACAAATTTATCTTTCGTCCCTTCCATTACCTGCTGCAAGATTGAATGCTGGTCAGAGGCTCCAATGGCACACAGTGGAGTGCTTACTCGCGGTGCCGGGCTGCCATCTCTGGTAACAGCCTTCCCCAGAGATTCTGCCCAGAGCTGCTGAAACCATAAACCGAAACTCTTCATCCGAGAATTGTAAGACCACAACAAAGAAATCCACTCTCCACGCTCAAAGCTTTGAACAAATTGAGCCATCAAAATCACAACGAGCTCTTGATCCGCCAAGGCCTGGGCCGCTCCCTTGCGCATCTTCTCAAGATTCAAGCCTAAAAAAGCGGCAGGAACTAGTCCTACTGAGGAAAGAACTGAAAAACGACCACCGACATCTTGAGGAATCTCAAACTCCGGCACTTTGTGAGTTCGGGCCCACTTTGTGAGAGAGCTCTCTTTGCTTTCTGAAATCACTAGTGAATGCTCCGCAAGCTTAAGACCTTTTTCATTATAAACCTGTTCTAGCATTTCTAAAGCGCATAGAGACTCAATTGTCGTTCCACTTTTTGAAACAAAGGCCCAACAACTTTCGCGAAGATCCTTAGCAAGTTCCCTGAGAAGAGATTCAAATTCGACTGCATCCACGTTGTCGACAAAGAAGATATTTTTAGCCTGAGCCAACTCCTGGATCACACGGGTTCCCAGAGAGCTCCCCCCCAACCCCACTATCACGAGATATTTAAACTGAATGGCTTTCTCACGACCCTGACTTTCAGCACGTAGCCAGAGCTCCTGGCGCTCAGGCAATTTAGGGAAACCGACTTCTGATCGTTGCAAAAATTTTTTATAAGAGTCACGACAGCGTTTCAGGGTGGCTTCCCCCGAAGTATGAGAGGCTTGCAAAACTTCCATTAGCATAACAAAAAGTCCTATTCATCTGAGTAATTACTTAACGATTGTTTTAGTAAAAAAACATACTAAAAACATATAGCTAAGGAGCCCTTTGAAGTCCATGAAAACCAAAATATTTTTGGCATGATCCCTGCTTTTAGGTTTAAGCAGCTTGCTATGACCCCTTTTAATTAGTTTAAACCGTTAGAAATATGACGGGAAACGCAATTTTGAGCCCTAGCGACCCAGCAGTAGGTATGGAGAACCATGAAGCACGTAATCACTCTTATGATTTTACTTAGTCTGGCGGCCTGTGCGGAGCAATTCAAGCAACCTGTGGGGGAGATCATGACTTCAACCAACGATGACCAAGGCATCGTTGGCGGCAGGAATGTGGAGCTTCTCAGTGAAGATGCAGGCAAAGCCGTTTTGATAATTGGCAAACTCAAAGACAAAAGTTATCTCTGTACTGGAAGTATGATTGCCGATGATATTGTTCTTACTGCTGCCCACTGCTTAGGTGATCCAAAAAATATTAAAATCGTTTTTGGTGCTGACCCAGTCAATATGGGTGCTGAGCAAATTACAAAATTAAAAACCTTTGTAATACATAAAAACTATAATCCAAAGCTCATTATTCGTAATGATATTGCCCTCATCCAAACCGAAGAAAAAAAACCAAAAAACTATCAAATAGCAAGGCTTCCTTGGGAAGCACAAAATTTGTCGAATATTTTTAAAATAAAAACATCTTTCACGGTTATGGGATATGGAACCATCACAGGACTTCCGACAAAAGACAAAACAGATCTTCGCGGCTCAGGAACTCTTCGAAAAACCGAACTAAACCTTACAAAATTCTCGCTATCACAAGATGTCTTTTATGCTGATCAAAGCCAAGGTCGTGCCGTTTGTTTCGGTGACTCTGGTGGACCCGCATTTGTTGACGCAAATACAATTGTTGGAATGGTCTCCTACAATATCATTGATGATCCCTCTCGCCCAGATACGGCAGATGAAGATGTTTGTAACTATCAGTCAGTTTTTACAAATATAATGCGATATAAAACATGGATTTTAGGCGGAATTAAATCCATCAGGAACTTGCAAATAAAATTGAAATAAAAAAAAGGGAGATTTTTCAATCCCCCTTTCCCCGAAGTAAACAACAAGATCCATCCGAGCACTTTTTAAGTGTAGAACTTTTTATTCGTTTTCGCCAAGTCCTTTAATGGATTTGCAGGTCGGAGTCTTGCAGCATTTCTCTGCACTGCATACTCTGCCAATTGCGTCTCAATATAGGTTAAGCCCACACTGTCTGCATACCTAAGTAGCCCTCCACGAAAGGGTGGAAAGCCTGTGCCCATAATCATAGCCAAATCCACCTCATGGGGTGTTTCAACAATCTTGTCTTCAATTAAAGCCCTGGAGCACTCGTTGATCATGGCAAAAATACCGCGCTCAATGCACTCCTTGGAACTCAAAGGGCTGGTAGCCGCTTTAAGCCCAAGAGCCCCATAGATAGCATCATCAACTCCCAGGCGCTTTCCGTCCTCAGAGTAAATATAAAAACCCTTACCGTTCTTTTTGCCTAATCGACCAGTCTTCTCAAGTACATCCATACAGGCAGCCATTTCAACGCGTTCGCCATAGGCCTTTTTAAATATTTTTAAAACCTTAATACAAACGTCGAGTCCTACTTCGTCCATCAAGGCAAAGGGCCCCATTGGCATTCCAAATTCTTTCACATAAGCTGTATCTACAGTCTTGATGTCCATGCCATCTTGCAACAAAAATGCTGCCTCTGCCATATAAGGCAATAAAAGGCGATTTACCAAGAATCCAGGTCCATCTTTAACTACGACAGGCATCTTACCCATTTTTTTAGATAATTCAAAAATACTTGCCACAGTTTCATCGCTGGTTTTTTCACCACGAATCACCTCAACTAATGGCATTTTATTTACAGGATTAAAAAAATGCATTCCCACAAAATATTGTGGGTGAGGATGCCCCTTAGAGATCTCTGTCACGCTTAAAGAGCTGGTATTTGTGGCAATAATAGCATCAGGACGCATTTTACTTGCACACTCTGCTATAACTTTTTGTTTAATACTTATATCTTCAACTATAGCTTCAATAACAACATCTAAATTCATGAAACCAGAGTAATCTGTGGAAACACTCACTTTGTCTATTTTTTGCCGATATTGATATTTATCGATAGATTTTCGCTTTAATAGCCTCATCCAAAGATCATTGGCATGCTTCAAACCCTTACTAAGAGCCTCCGTATTTAAGTCCTTCATTCGAACTTCAATACCTTTATCTGCAGCAACATAGGCAATACCGCCACCCATTGTTCCAGCACCGAGGATTCCGATAGCTTTGGCCTCTCGACCCTTCACGCTTTTGCCAGGAATACCTGTAGATTTTTTTACCATCTCAGTGAGATAAAAAACATGAATCAGATTTTTACTAATTACTGTTACTGCCAATTCACAGAAACCTGCGCGTTCAATAGCTAAGGCTTCTTCGCGGTTTGACCAACCATAGGTTTTTTGAATCACTTCCAAAGCTTTCAAGGGTGCAGGATAATGACCACTCGTGGCCTTTAAAACACCTTCTTTAGCTTTTTTAAAAACAATTCCACGCCCCAAAAAGCTCTCTAGTACTTTATTCACAGCACCTTTAGGTTGATATTTTTTCGAAGCTTTGCCCTTTATAATAATCTCTTTAGCCCACTTCGTAGCCTCATCCATCAAAATAGCAGGATGAACTACACGGTCCACGAGTCCAATCTTTGAAGCTTTTTTGGCATTCACCGATTTACCAGCTAAGATAATATCTAAAGAAGCCTGAAGCCCTAAAAGCTTCGGCATGCGTACACAACCTCCGAAGCCTGGTAAAATTCCCAATTGAATCTCTGGAAGACCAATCTTGGTTGAAGAATCTTCTGTAGCCATTCTGTAATCACAGGCCAAGATGAACTCACAACCACCCCCCATGCAAGCACCATTTACTGCTGCAATCGTTGGCATTGGCAGATCTTCAACCATATTCATGATTTCCTGCCCCGCGCGGACAGCTGCCTCGTACTGCTCATGAGTATTCATATTTTTAATTTCTTCAATATCCGCGCCAGCAATAAAAATCTTATTTTTCATAGAAACAAAAATCACGGCTTTGTAGGAAGACTTTCCGAGCTCTACAATCACATCTTTCATTCTCAACATAACAGGAGTTGAAAGCTTATTAACCTTCTCACCCTGAAGATCCAACTCAACAACGGCGATATCACCTTGAGGTACAATTCTAATGCTCTCTTGCATACTCATGTTGTTACCCTTCACTTTCAAGAATCATCGAACCGCCCTGACCACCACCAATACACAATGTTGCCAAACCGAACTGAATATTTTGACGTTGCATCTCTTTCATCAATGTCAGAACCAGACGAGTTCCTGTAGCGCCTACAGGATGACCTAAGGCAATGGCACCGCCGTTCACATTCAGACGATCCATATTGATCTCGCCTTTTCCTTTTAGAAACTGCAGGTCTTTGGGGTCGAGGGCAAGGCCTTTGTCGAT
>JANMPT010000101.1:0-56670 GCA_031370005.1 Bdellovibrionales bacterium
TTACGCAAGTTCCGAAATTAATTGAGCAAGCATTATCCATGGATTTAGAGGATGGACTGTGGTTCGGTGATCTCAAGGCAGAAGAACTTCATGACCAAGGATCTTACGGCGGCTATCGTTTCAGTTGTGCATTTCAGATAGGGGATCCGCCTAATGAAAGAGTAAAGATTAAAAAACTTTCGCGCATCAACATTGATGTGGGTTTTGGCGATCCAGTAGAAGATCTTCCCAAAAAACAATTAATGCTATCGATTATTTCGGGAAGCAAACCCGTTTCATGGTCCGTCTACCCGTTTGAGTATATTTTTTCAGAAAAACTAGAGGCTCTTTTTTCAAGAGGGTCTGCGAATTCCCGAGCTAAAGACGTTTATGACATGCCACTTATTTTTCCAAAATGTAATCTTAAGAAACTTATAAAGGCGATTCGACGTACATTTGAACAACGGGAAACAGTGCTTCCAGCGTCATTTAAAGAAACCGCTGGAGCGTTTAACTTGGCGCTTTTGAAAAGGTCTTGGGCAAGCGTCGAATTTAATGAGGGCCGAAAAATTTTTGATGATTCGTGGGATGACTTATTGGATTGCCTTGAAAAGATTGATGGGTCTAATGATGAAGAAAAATGATTCTGCTATTTTAGCACAAACAGGTGGAAATATATTTTTGAAACCGTCGAAAAATTTGAGTGAGAATTCAAGGCGTCATAGGGCTCCTTTTTCTCAAGAGTAACTGACAAGTAATTCTATTGTCGTAATATAAATAAGGTATTATTATGAAGAAATAAAAACGAAATTTAACAACTTTTATGAGGAGCTTCAAAAATGCAAAAAAGCATAGGAGGTATTATTTTTTTCTCCTTACTTTTGAGTTCCATTATAGCCCAGGGAGCAGATAATACTCATTTGGCGAAATTAAAAACAAAATTTCCAAATGGATTATTAAGTGATGATCATGGGGTTTTAAATATCAAAGACTTAGCTCTTAATGCTTGCCGTCTCAAGCCACCTGCCTTTGTTCCAGGCGCTACAAATACATATGAATATTGGATTTGTTTTGAAAATAAGAATATTTTACCTACCTGTTATGATGCGGGAGTTGATGAGACTGAGGGACATGTAGGACGTGTGTACATTGACGCTCATGATCGTGAGATGAGTTATCATTTCTTCGAATCTCGGCCATGGCCAATTCGAGATTGCAGGAATTTCGTAAAGGATCTGAAAAAGATCATGAGCGGAACATTACACGGCTGCGTTTCAGCTTCGGGTATTACAAAGGAAGAAAAGAACGATCGAGGACAAATGGGGCGCATCGGATTTCTTCATCGATTTAAAACGCGCAAAGGCTGTGAAGGCGAGGAGTGTGAGTTGACTAAAAAATTCAAGAAAGAATATTGTCCCAAGCTTGAATTATGATTTTAGATCATACATCTGCTATTATAGCACAAAAGATTTGCTAAGCCGTTGAAACAATTTAATTTGCGACGAGTCCGCCAAATTACACGCAAGTAAAATGAAATTCCGGACCGCTCGCAGATGAATCAAGTTTCAATTTCCTAACTCCGTAGAAACTTTAGAGAAAATTACAATAATTGTAAGACAGAGTTCAAGACGATTTTCGGTTCGCGTTTCACCATCATCACACGATAACACCCAAAATCACCCGAGTTTTGCTATTTCTGTGCTACGGAAAAAAGTGAGAACTTGGAATTTTGGAAAGCTGGAAACCTCCAGCTAAGTTCTCGCAATCGCAGTGTTTCGTAGTTTCCAATTTAGATGTCTGGAAAGCATCAACCAAAGGAGACAAGAAACATGAAGCGAGTAATCTGAAATAAAAATAAAAGTGTCACAGTCTCAGAATCGAGCTCGGCGAAAAATAAATTGGCAATTCTTTCCGTCAGCTGTTGATCGCGAAGGGAAGAGGCTCCACAGTTAAAATCGTCGCTCGAGCCACTATTGGACGTGCTTTCTGAAAATCAACAGGCGGCTCTTAAGATGAGGTATGTGGACGAAAAAACATTCGATGAAATTGCTGAGCGCTTAAACACTTCTCCTCTTAATGTAAGGCAACTTATTAGACGTGGAGTAAAACTGCTGAAGTCGAAAGTGAAAGGAGAT
Organism: Bdellovibrionales bacterium; assembly: GCA_031370005.1. GTDB lineage: Bacteria > Bdellovibrionota > Bdellovibrionia > Bdellovibrionales > Bdellovibrionaceae > JACMRP01. Next base: position 2,115 of record JANMPT010000101.1, read on the forward strand.
GATCGGTCATGAAAAACAATAATAAAGAATGGCTCAAAGACTACGAGGTTTTTCTCCAATCAGAAAATACGCAAGTTCCTAAAGACGTTACCGAAACTATTTTTGCACGGATGAAGGGACTCGTTAACCCGAGTCTTTGGATTGTTTTTTTAAAAGTCTTAGGAATTCATGTTGTGGTCGGCTTCATATCGCTTTCAATGTGTCATCAATTTGGAATGAATCCATTTAATACTGAGTCTTCGCTTTCTGACTGGATGATGTCGATGGGTGGACACAGTGTTTGTATGATTGGCTGCGGAATTTTCTTTGTTGGCCTTAGTCTGGCTCTGGCGGGATACTTTTTGACCGTCGAAGACGTGCGCGCCTTAAAGAGAACTGAGTTTCTGCAAACTTTGTCGTTGGGACTTATCTCTCTGGGAGTTTTTTCTTTGGTTGGTGCGGAGATGGCCTTAACTATCGCCGGCCTGTGGCTTCTCGGTGCGCTTATCGGAGGGTTCATTGCAACCGAAGCGGCATGGAAACTTAAACGTATTCATGCGTATTGAACGGCGTTTAATAGCCGCGATTACTTGTCGTTTTCATTCAGCAGGGCTTTCATCTGCTCGATCTCCGCTTGCTGACTTGAAATAATATTCTTGCACAATTCTTTGAGCTTCGGATTCTCCAAAGGCGCCTCTTCACACATCAAAATTGCACCGGCATGGTGCGGAATCATGGACCTTAAAAACTGTTTGTCGGTAATGGCCGTTTGCTGCCTGATAAACGTGAAAAAAAGAATTAGTGCCACAGCACTGAGGATCAGAATTGAAATATTCTTCTTTTTATTCTGATACATCCCCCGCATCACGATGATTTCAATGATAACCATCGGAGCCGTCATCACAGCCGCCATGTAGACTTGGTTTAAACTCGAATAGACATTCACGAACGAATTCACCATCGAATACATAAACACATACATCGAAACGAATGAGAGCACTGTCATGATTAACAGATGTTTGTAGTGCATGTCGCCGTGTTCATCATGATTCATGTGTTTGCCGTGCATAGGACCTCCCTAATTTGATTTACTAAAATCTCCCATTTTCATTCCACTGAGCTGAACAAAGATTTTTCCTGACCATGGATCGCCGCCATAACTATCTCTAAATTCAGAGGGCGATATATTTTTAGTCACTGAGGCACCGAGGCCAAGTTTTGAGTTTTCAAATTTTAGTACGTCATAGGTATAACCGGCAGTCAGTGCGGTCACGCCATGTGGTTTCAGAGGATCAATCGTAGTGGCAATGCCAAGCTCGGATGCTGTTCGTTCGACAAATTCAATTCTCCCCCAATAATTTGAGGGCGATTCGGAATGAAGCCAGAATTCGTAAAGGAAGGAACGCAGTGATGAGACATGATCGTAGTTGTTCACGACCCCCAAAATAAATGCATCATGAAACATCCAGCCCGACGATAAGTGATGCTGGACATAGACTGATGCTGAGTAGTGATAAACTTTATCGAGAGTGGGATCATGAGCCTCCGGCTCTTTAACATAGGCCGCTGAAGCCATTGCCGAAACGTCATCCGAGAACTCATAAATTAAACGACCTGCATGTGAATTCAAAGTTCCAAGCGGCAAATCTACTTTTGAAGGCTCCGGCTCCGTGCCGTTAAAATTTGAAGCTTCGATTCTTGTTTTTCCAACTCCTAGCGATGCACCCAAAACCGTGCTGGTAATGTGGGCGACATCTTGGCCAATGTGATGCCCAAGCGGAGCGTCCGGGTTAACCATACCTGTTGGTCTGTGCATGAATGCGGTTGGTCCTTCAGTCGCTTGGCCTCGTGGTGCGAAGAATATTTTTAAATGGTCTTTGCCGTCGCCAAGCCTAATGGTGTCACTAAATGTAAGACCCATGATGGGCGATGAGTGCGGGTGCTGACTGTCGATGTAAGGCATTTCATCTTCATTGCGTTCACCAATTTGGTATAGCTCAGGATAACCTTCCTTCGGGAAGGTCCAACGCTCGGCTGTCAGCATTAGGTTTACGTCTATGTAATGCTTGCTGCCAACAGAGCGACCCACTTCTACCATCGCCATGTTTGGAACAACGAAACGATTACGCCCTCTGGGTCCTTCTTGAAATGATTGAACCCCAAACGCGTTTCCATGAAGCATCCACATCGACATGGGCATCCCGGCCATCGCAAGTTGACGACATGAGCCCATTGAATAATCCCACGTTTGATTCTCGTCACAATCTGCTGGCCCCATCGACATTTTACTGTGCTTCTCAGGACTCGTATTTTTTGTCTGTGAGGGCTCTCCTTGTTCCATATGCTGGGCAAAAGCGTTCGTGCCACACGAAAGAAAAATCAATGACAAACCAAATTGGACCGTTCGCTTCATTTTATCTCCAGAACATTCTTGAATGCTTGATGTGTGGCTTCGTGGGCTGATTGCAGGTCCATAATTTACCTCAAACTTTTTTCTTTTCGGGAATAGTTCCCCGTAAAAGTTAATTACTCTAACCCACTAAAAGAAAGAGCAAATCCGAAGCCAATGAAATAGATGTGACAGCATTTTCACACCCATAGAGTTTTACTTAACACTTTTTAATCGAAGTGCATTTCCGATGACAGAAACCGAACTTAAACTCATAGCGAGAGCCGCTATCATTGGACTCAATAACCAACCAAAAATTGGATACAGCACGCCTGCTGCCAGCGGAACGCCTAACGCGTTATACACAAAGGCAAAGAACAAATTCTGCTTAATGTTGGCAATGGTTGATTCACTTAACTCACGCGCACGAACTACACCTTTCAGATCGCCTTTGACGAGAGTGACTCCCGCACTTTTCATCGCGACGTCAGTTCCTGTTCCCATCGCAATCCCGACTTGCGCCTGCGCAAGCGCTGGGGCGTCGTTGATTCCATCTCCGGCCATTGCAACGATCTTACCTTCGGCTTGAAACTTCTTAACGATCTCAACTTTCTGATGAGGTAAAACGTCTGCAATTACTTCGTCAACATGGACTCTTTGAGCAACCGCATTGGCAGTTCTTTTGTTGTCACCTGTGACCATAACCACCCTAAGACCCAGTCTTTGAAGTGTGTGTATCGCCTCTGGTGTTGTTTCCTTTATGGGATCTGCAACTCCGATTAAACCCGCGAGCTTTCCATCAATCGCCACAAACATAACGGTTTGGCCTTCATCCCGAAGTTGATCGGCCAAGCTCTCGCTGTCCTTTGAGTCAATTCCCAGACTCTCCATCAATGCACGATTTCCAACTGCTACTTTGCGACCGGATACAGTCGCATGGGCACCCTTTCCAGTAATTGACTGAAAACCTGTAGTTACCTGAAGTGCGATCCCACGGGTCTCAGCACCCTTAACGATAGCTGCCGCTAAAGGATGTTCACTTTCACGCTCCAGACTTGCCGTGATTTGGAGAAAAGTTTCTTCTGTCGCATCCGAAAGTGTTTTTACTGTGACAAGCTTTGGCTTACCCTCCGTTAAAGTTCCTGTCTTATCCACGATGAGGATTTGAACTTTTCGCAATAGCTCAATGGCTTCAGCGTCCTTAAAAAGGACTCCCATCTTAGCAGCCCGGCCCGTCGCCACCATGATTGACATCGGTGTCGCAAGACCAAGCGCACAGGGACACGCGATGATTAGAACCGCCACTGCATTCACGATTGCATAAGCAAGCTTGGGTTCTGGTCCCCAGATTCCCCAAACAATCGAAGTCAATATAGCAATCAAGATCACAGCGGGGACGAAGTAACCTGAAACCTGATCGGCTAATTTTTGAATGGGTGCTCTCGATCTCTGCGCATCAGCGACCATCTGAATAATTTGAGAAAGCAAAGTATCTTTTCCGACTTTTTGAGCCCGGATGACGAGTGATCCAGTTCCATTGATAGTTGCGGCAACTACTTTTGATTCAGGCACCTTCTCTGAAGGAATAGACTCCCCAGTTACCATTGATTCATCGACTGCACTTGTTCCTGATACGACAACGCCATCAACGGGAATTTTTTCTCCAGGACGAACACGAAGAGTGTCGCCAATCGAAATTATATCAATTTCGATTTCTTCGTCAGACCCATCGCTTTTAATTCTTCGGGCCGTCTTCGGAGCAAGACCCAAAAGTGCTTTGATCGCGGCGCCAGTTTGTCCGTGTGCTTTAAGTTCTAAAACTTGGCCGAGAAGGACTAGCGTCACAATGACTGCCGCAGGTTCAAAGTAAAGACCCACAAGGCCTGTCATAGGATCTTTAAACGAATCCGGAAAAAACTGTGGAAACAAAATGGCAACAATACTAAATCCGTAGGCAACCCCAACACCGAGTTCAATCAAGGTAAACATATTCGGACTTTTATTTTTGAGAGATTGCCAAAATCTTTCAAAAAAAGGCCAGCCCCCCCAAAGAACAACTGGGGTTGCCAGCAAAAGTTCGACATAACTAAGAGCTGCGTGAATACTTGCGGACTCGATTAAATGACGCCCACCCATTGTGATAAAAAGAAGTGGAAGGCTCAAAGCAGTAGAAATCCAAAACCGCCTTCGCATCTCGAAGTATTCAGTCTTGTCTTCTTCTTGATCGAGGGAAATCATCAAGGGCTCTAGTGCCATCCCGCAAATCGGACAGCTACCTGGACCGATCTTTCGAATTTCTGGATGCATAGGGCATGTGTATTCGACGTTCTGTGGTTGAGTTTTATTCTTAAGCTTGGGATCGAGATATGATTCTGGGTTTGCGTCAAATTTTGTTTTGCACTTGGGATTGCAAAAAAAGTATACCTTTCCGTTGTAAGAAGATGATCCACCTTTTGCCGTTGCGGGATTTACTTTCATTCCACAAACGGGATCTATTTGCTCAGTCGTATGAGATGAATGATTGGCATGATGATGTCCATCATGATTGTGCGTTGAACAAGAATGTTGGTCCGTCATAAAACACCTCTACAGATAAATATTAAGCATGAGCCAAGCAAAGTCCGTCGCCTCCTGCGAATAAGACTTTTCTTTTCCCGCAAACAACATGAAATCAAAATGCGAATAAGGCAGCCATTGAACGCCAAGCCCATAGGAGTCAAACTGTGAACTTCGATCTGAGTCGTTAAGATAGGAGCGATCAAATTGAACAAACGGTGTGAGGCCCTTGACCGCCTCATAACCGAGTCTTGAGAAGGTCGTATAACCTTTCTCGTGAACTGAAGTGGCTTTAACTGTTTTGTCCTGATAAAAAACTTCAGAATTCAGATAGAGTTTTTCGGTGAGGCTAATCATAACATACGGACCAAATACGACTCTTTCAAAATCGCTTTGTCGTCCCTGATACGCGCTGACTCCGAGTCGAGACTTCTCTCGCCATAAATAGCTCGAATTGATAGAAATGCCTTGATCTTTTTTAACAGATTTTTCTTCAGGGGAATTAGAAATGAACGTGAGCGTGTGATTAAAGTTTTCTCCAATGTAGTTCATTTCTAAATTGTAAGATTCAGATCCCTGATCCCAGTTAAGACCTCTTCTAGTCGCGGTAACATGATCGGGACCATTGAGTCCAAAGGACTGCATGAATTTTCCAACTCGCCCCACTATCTGCTCAGTGAAACGGTAAAGGACATAATGTCTTCTAGAGAAAAACTCTTTTAAATCCTTAGAAGCATCATTCGCTCGATATCCAAATGTTGAAATGATCGCGAATCTTTCAGTATCGGCTCCCACCTCAAGATCGGCTTGCATAGGAATGAACTGAGCTTTTTCAACTTTTGGAGTATCACGGTAGGTTTGCACTCCACGCAAAAAAATCTGACTTCTCAACCACTGAAGTTTGGATTCATCCTCGGGATTAGAGAACATAAATCCAGAGGTCTTAGTCGTACCCCATGTGCTCATTAGCTCTGAGGATAAAGAGCGTCCGTAGGGCGTTAAAACGCCTCCCCCCGAAGGAGAGACGTGACAAGCTGTGCAGGAAAAGTACCCGTGTCGAACATTTTCAGGAAATGCAAAAGTAACGCGAGAAACCAAGACAATTAAAAAAAGAAACAAAACCCTGATCATTGCTTAACAAGGTTCAAATTCATTCGAGTTCTTATCGTGACTTCATCTGCAACCTTAATTCCTAGGTAAGTGGGTACATCTATTTTAAAGTCTGACACCAGAACCTTAAACTCTGTTGATACGCTCGGCGAGTCCTTACTTGTATCAACATCGGCTGTTCCCTTGATTGGTTTCTCGACGCCGTGAAGGTTCAATTTCCCTTGAAAGGGAATGGCAGAATAAATCTTTTTTACGTTCAAGAAGTCTTCCGGCAGATCAATCTTCTCGATTTCGATCCAAGCCTCAGAGTATTTGGCCGTCTCAAGATATTTTTCTTTCATGTGTCGATCGCGCAGATCAATCCCCGTGGTGAATTCATCGAGCTTAACTTTAAGTCGGCCTTTGATCTGATTTTTCTCTAACTCCAAATTTCCAATGAGTTTGCCGCCAGTCCCATTGATTTTCAAAAGGCTCGGCTTTCCTATGGCAAAGAACTCAACATCTGACTTCTGCTGAGCAAGGTCTACTTGAACAGCCGCCCAAGACATTGGAATCAAAAAAAGAATAATTTTAAGCATATTGCATCTCCTTATTTCACGATGATCTGACCAGTTGAATACTGGGCCGCATTATGAAAGCCACATGTGAAATTGTAAGTACCAGCGGTTTCAAGTTTTACGATTTGAGATGCTTTCCCGTTACGGTCCGCCATGAGATCAAGGCCAAGTTCACCCGCATCGAATATAAACATTTTCTCAGTCGCCTTCAGCACGATTTCAATTGTTTGACCTTCGTTGGCCTCAATTTTTAGAGGGCTACATGTGCCGTCGTTCGCACCTGTAACTTCGACAGTAACGTCAGGGATTCGGACCAGGTCGATCACACTTTCTTTTTGCCAATGGGTTGCGATATCGAAAGCTGTCTGACCTTTTTTATTTTTTAATCGACGATCTGGACGGGCTTGCAAAATATCTTTTACTGTCCAGTCGTCGCCGAGATATGCAGACCACATAAGTGGCGTCATCCCGTCATTGTCTTGGAAGTCAAAATTTGCTTCAGCAGCAATGAAAGAGTCGTAAACATTGCGAACACCAAGTCTTGCGGCCTTCAGAAGAGCGGTCTCGTTTTTCTTTGGGTCAACAATATCAACGAAAGCGCCTTCAGAGATCAAGCGGTCAATAATTTGCGGCAGATCAATGATAGTGTGGGCTGTGGGATTCGTATTTCCACCGCAGTATTGGTCCATCGCATAGAGTAGTGGCGTACAGCCGTTCTTATCTGTGAAGTTGACGTCAGCTCCACAAGCAAGTTGGTAGTTCATTGCTCTCAAAGCCTGATAGGATCGTCCTTCTCTCAGAACATCAACCAATGTCTCACTAGGGTTTTTTCCACAAGAAGGTGCTACTTGGATTGCGCCCGTAATCTTGCAATCAAGCTCAGCATTGGTAAAATAAAGGCCATGGGTGAAAGAATTTTTCTTTATGACCCCGTCTTCTACAAGAAAATCAAGGTGAGAAAAACCTCCCGAGTCTGCGTACCGCAATGTATTCGGAGCTGGATAGTAGACATCAGTGAGATTCAAACCCTGAGTGACTGAGCCACTCGAAGAGAGAAATCGAATCTCGCCTTTTTTCTTTGGCGGATTGATTGTGAGCAGGACCTGAGTGTTGTGGTCCGTATCGGTATAGCCGCTGCACGAAACAATTTCGGCCTGCGCACTGACACTTGTGGTTAGCGCCATTAAAATAGCTATCGTTACTGTTTTCATAATCCCCCCAAAGGATTCTAATTTGCCCCGTTGTTGATCCACTCGCGGATAATCTGAATTTGTTCTGGCTTGAGCGCAGAATATCCTTCTTTTGCGGGTGGCATTCGTTTGTCGTCTTTTCTTTCCAGCGCTATGATGAGTCCTGACTCATCTGCGTTCCCAGGTAATACTAATTCTAGAGGCGAATCTAAAAGTCCCTGCCTATCGAGCGGAACCTTATTTCCTTCGCCTGCCGGGTTATGACAAGTCAGACACTTAGGTTCAATAATGTGACTACGTATTGATTCATACGTTGCGATCATTGGTTCCACTTCTGGAGGCGGCTTTGAACTTTGCATAGGCGCGCCCATGCGAATCCAATTCCACAACAGTCGTTTTTCCTCTGAAGTCAGAGCGCCTCGCTTCGGCATTGTTCCCTCAGTGAAAACGGCTTCTTGAATTTTCGAAAGATTGGACTTTATCGAATCGTAGGATTCAAGACTCACATCTCCAGAGCTTCCGTGACAGCTCACGCACTTGGGCTGAAGGATTTTCGAGTTGATGAAACTATAATTCATCATGCTCAATTTTTCTTCGGGCTTAAGGTCGCCAAAATTCTGGACTCCAGAACCAGTGGGTTCTTTAAGACGAGTGTAATTGCAGGAGATTAAACCTCCCGCAATTACTGCCAAACTAAAAAAACGAAAGACGAAATTCACTTTGAGCCTTAAGGTTCAACTGCAACAGAATTCAATGTTCCATCAAGGTTGACATAAATATTCAGTCTCTTTGCTTGCGATGATGCTGTTACTTGAACAAGCCCGACATCTTTTCCTGTTAAAGTTCCCTTAATGAGAACCAACTTCGTGAAGTCTTTGAAGTAAGGAGCAATCATCGCATCAGAGCTATTGTCCAAAACGTAGTGCATGCCATTCTCGATCAATTCTCCGGCATTCTTTGGTGACCACATCATGTCGGCACCAGCTGTTCCGCCAGATAAAACTTTGAATGAAAGTGGCTTTCCATCATGATCGAACTGAAGTTCGAGCTGAATGGGCTGACCTGATTGCGGTTGGGTTTGTGAAACAATAGACTTGTAAGCAACGGGAGCCGGCCCTGCGACGGCAGTCACTTCGATGGCCTCTGTTCTTGTCACAAATGCACCGTCAATCTTTCCAAGAGCAATAAGTCGATCAGCACGATGAGCTGAAAGCTCAGTGATCTTAGCTGTTGAAATTGTTGGATCATTGTGAGCAAACGCGAGTTGTGATCCGAATAGAATAGCCGTTAGTAAAAGTGTAGTTTTCATGAGTGTTCTCCTTTTGGTTATTTAATTTTTAATCTAAATCAGCTTCTGCTTTTCCCGTATACGTCGCGAGTACTGAGCAGAACTTTCCTTCTTTGCCTGTCCAGACGTAATAAGTCGCGGAACCCTTAGAATCCGGATCGGAAACGATTTTTATCATTTCTGGTTTTCCGGTAGGCGTGATGAGTGATCCACACATTTCTGCCGCTGGAGAAAAGTGCGAACCGCTTTCTAAGAATCTAAAACTTGTTACTTTAACATCGCTTGCAAAGGCCGAGGTCCCGGCCATTGAAACTAAAACTGCTAACATTGCTTTCATTGCTCCCCCCGGAACTTTGATTAATAAATCAGTTTGATGATCTCCTGGATCTTTTCTTCAGCCTTGAATGTGTCATTGCCACTGAACGCAGATTTCACGCAGCCCCTTAGATGAGACTTGAAAACTTCAGACTCAACAGCCTTAAGCGCCGCTGATGCTGCTTTCAGTTGAGCGATAATGTCAGTGCAATAGCGACGATCCAAAATCATTCGCTCAATGCCTTCGATTTGACCCTTCACTCTGTTTAGTCTTTTGATGTGAGCAGAGTGATCTGGGTGGTCATGCGCCCCGTGATCTACCTGGACTTTCGCCACAGGCTTTTTACTTCTTCCATGAGATTTTTCTTTTTCCAACATAGGTCGTCATCCCTTCAGAGATTAAAGCCGTATTTGACACATACCCTACGGGGGGTATAGTTTAGTGTCAAATCTATTTTCACGGAGGGGATATGAAAATGAAGAAAATGCTTTTGGCATTAGGCGCTATAGCACTTTGGAGTCAGACGTCGTTTGGGCATGGTGGCGAAGAAGTGTAGGCGGCGTACATAAATAGGACCAAAAACGTCGGTGAGCCGGTCCCATGGGCCAGTGTTTAAAGCCGCAGCAAAAGGGACCACTTCAATACCTAAGTCGGTTTTCTTTTTTCAGAATTAAAATCAAAATAATAAAGTGATTGAAAATCAAGCCATTGAAACAGTTGAAGGTATCACATTAAGTTGCGTAGTTTGCGCGACCGAATTTTCAATTTGTAAATCATGCTGGCGCAATCAGAAGTGCTGTTCAAAAAATTGTTCATCCGAATTAAAGAAAAAAAATCATCGAGCGCGCCAGAAAAAGTATCAAGCTACCGAAAAAGGTTTAGAGTTTGGCCGTCAAAGACAACGCCGAAGATATTTGGGAATTTTTTCAAAATAACCTCACTGACACGCCTACAAAAGACCCGTTTAAAAACATAAAACCTAATTCAAGCAGACTTTGTGCGTGTTGCGGAAAGCCTGTCGAAAGTATTTTCAGGCATAAGTTTGAAAAATATTTTTCATTTCGAACGAGGTTTTGAAAATGTTAGACGCTGAGACACAATCAAAGATTTTAGCTTACTATTTTAATGATAAGAAATCGGTACGTGCGATTGCGCATTTAACGGGAGTTGATCGTAAGACGGTTTCGCGAATTATTACCCGTAAAAAAAATAGAAACCGAGCAGAAAAAGATCGTGCGCACGAGTGTTCTTGATCAGTATAAACCCAAAGTTAATGAATTTTTAATTAAAGATCCGACGATGGCGGCAGCCACGATGCTCCATCGTTTGCGTGAATTTGGCTACATGGGTGGACTGACGATTTTAAAAGATCATGTGCGCGAATTAAAGTTAAAATCTTCACCCAAATTACGCGAAGCTTTTTTGCGTTTAGAGTTTGCGCCTGGCGAGTGCGCACAGGTGGATTGGGGCGAATTCGGAGATGTCTTTGGCGACGGCATCAAGATGCACTGCTTTGTAATGGTGCTGTGTTATTCGCGGCTGACCTATATTGAGTTTACGAGATCAGAAAGATTTGAAGATTTTATTCGAGCCCATGAAAACGCGTTTAATTACTTCGGTGGCGTACCAAAGGAGTGCTGGTACGATAATTTAGCGACCGCCGTTCAAGAGCGGCACGGAAGCCTCGTTAAGTTCAATCCACGATTTTTTTCGTACATGGGTCACCATCATATATCACCGCATGCGTGCAATCCTGCTCGTGGCAACGAAAAAGGCCGTGTTGAAAGTGGCGTCAAGTTTATCCGCAGTCATTTTTGGAGTGGCCGCACGTTTAAAGATTTCGATGATTTGTGTTTGCAGTCAATGCTATGGCGAGATCAATTTTTAAATTTGCGTGAGCATCGGGTTACGAGAAGAATTATCAAAAACTTTTTTGAAGCCGAAGAAAAAAAGGCATTGCGGCCCAAGAGTGATCTAAAATTTGAAACCGACGAAGTTTTATCAAAGACAATGGGCTCAGATTTTCATTTTATTTTTGAAACGAATCGTTATTCGGTGCCGTGGACGTTTGCTGGACTGACGGTGACGATTCGAATTACGGCAAAGACGATTAAAGTGTATTATCACGAAAAGTATGTGGCTGGCCACGAGCGATCGTATTTAAAAAACAAGGTTTTTACAAATCCAAAACACCAGGACGGTTTACTGACTCGAAAACCAGGCGCGCAAAACCGTGATAATGAAAGAGTTCTAGCGGTTAAAAAAATTGGTGCTGGTGTGAATCAGTATTATGAATCAGTATTATGAATCTTTACGAGCAAGTTCGCGTTCGCTACGCATGGAAGTGAATCGACTTTTAGCTTTGTCGACAGTTTACGGAGTGGATAATTTAAATACGGCCTGTTTTGAATTAATAAAAGACGGCATTGTTGGCATCGACAATCTTGAGCGTTATTTGAGAGTCGAAAATATCCAGCGAAAAAATCCAAATCCCATGAAATTCAACAAAGAAAAGTTAAACCGCATTATTCCATCAACCAGCCTTAGTTCTTATGACGAATTATTAAAAACTGATCAACTACAGAACAAAATAAAAGATGAAGGAGATAGTGGTGATGGAAACGGATAAAGATTATTTAGACAAAAGCTTTAAGGAGCTTCGAATCAAGTATTTTATGGATGTTGTCGAAGTAGGCTTGAAAAATCAAGACCCGAAGCAGCAGCTTGTAACGATTGATTTATTGAAACGGTGTTGTGACAAAGAAAAAACTGAGCGCCGCTCTTCGCAGATTGCATCGAAGATAAAGTCAGCAAAATTTAGACAGGTTCAAACTGTTGAGCAGTTTGATTTTAGCCACAGCCAGCTTACAAAGCGTATCGAAAAAACGTATTTAATGATCCACAACAACGTGGATAAAAATAGTTTACCTAAAGCGATTTTTGTTGGGAACCCTGGCGTCGGAAAAACACACCTAGCAAGATCGCTTGGGTACTCATCATGTCAAAAGGGTCTTAGCGTTTTATTTTTAACTGCTGCAGAAATGGCTAACGGTTTAATCCAAGCTCAGAAACTTGCGTTTTTAGAACGCGAGATCGCGCGTCTCAAAAAACCTCAAGTTTTAATTATCGACGAGCTTGGCTATGTCGATTTTGATGTTCAAGCAAGTCAGTTGTTTTTTCAAGTCATCTCAGCACGTCACGATGCAGGACTTGGTTTAGTTGTTACAACCAATTTAAATTTTAGCCAGTTCAATCAGATTTTTGCAAATGAAGCGTTTGCTACTGTAGTCGTCGACCGGATGGTTAAAGAGGCTGAAATATTTTATATGGAAGGAGAAAGCTATCGAAAGCATCAACGTACGTTAAAAAATAAAGCCGATAAGAAGGCTTAACTTTTTAAAAAATGAGAAATTTATTTAAAATATAAATCGCGATTATTTTTTTTGCTCGACTCAAGCAAAGTGTGGATCTTTGAAATTTAAGAAATCCAAAAATCTGACACAAAAAACTGATTCTGGGGTGGTCCCCATGAGACCGCCTCGCCGCCCAAAATGGCCCCTTTTAATCCCGCCGCCTACAACACGAGAGCACCCGAGAGGTGCGGTAGAGGCAGAGGGCATGACAGAAATGGCCGATAGGCCCTGGCATTGACCGATGCAAAGGGAGGAAAGGGTGGTGGTTCAAAGGTGAGCGATCTTGAAAACAACTGGCTCAAGGTATTGAAAAACTGAACTAAAACGGGAGCCTAATGCAATATAACAGGGCCTCTGAGAATACGCTCCTTATTGAGACAATAGAGGAGATGAAAAGAAATCATCATAATTACCGATAGATAAGGAGGTTAAAGGACTCTTTCATTCTGCCGAAAAGTGTATTATACTGAAAAAGTACGAAAATCGTACCGTGAGGTAAGTTATGAAAGAACTGTTTCGTGAACTCTTAAAAAAGGACGCAACTATCGTAACGTCTGAAGACATCTACGAGATGTTTCCAGATCTGAACGAAAATGCTGTTCAAGCAAAGATTAAACGCTGCCTGAAGGGCGGAGAATTAGTTCGTCTCTACAAAGGAATCTATGCTCTCAACAAAGCATACTCTCATCGGGCGCTTGCGGAAGAGCAAGTAGCGCGAACCATCGACAAAAATTCTTTTTTAAGCGGCATGGGTGCTTTGAGGTTTCATAATCTGATCCCTGAAGTCGTAAACTTCAAAACATTCTATGGAACAAAGAGCGCTAAAATTGATATTCCCGAAATTCATTTCGAGATTAAAAAAATCGATACCGAACTTACTACCTTTGGAATTGAGGAAGTTTCCACTGGTGAAGGAACGGTTCGAGTCGCTGAACCTGTTCGAGCTATTCTAGACACATTCATGGCGCTGAAGATGTCTCCAAAAACAAGAGAGCAAATTTGTGCCTATCTTCGTATTGAGGAAGAAGATGCTGAAAAGCTGAACTGGAACAATGTTTCTGAGTACGCTCGACAAATGAAAAGTAAACTCGCAACTTCTGTTGCCGCAGCCATGTTGAACGAGGCTTGATGAAAGTAACGAAAGCTCAAGCTCTTTCTAGATTTCAATCCGAGTCTTTGCAGCTCTCCACCAGTGAAGCCAAAAAGAACTTGCTTCGTGAAATTCTTCAGGAAGTTGTTCTTTGTCACATGAAAGAAGCGGGGCTCTTTAAGAGGATGGCTTTCCACGGTGGAACTTCACTTAGGCTTCTTTATCGAATTGATAGATTTTCTGAAGATCTGGATATGTCTCTATTGGAGGCAATGAAGAGTATGATTTGGCGCAAGATATGGCCACGCTCAATGCATCACTTGCAGGTTCTGGATTTGATTTGGAGTTTCAAGATAAGTGCAAATCGAATAATCCGATCAAGAAATTTTTTATTAACGATTCTGAGTTTTTGAATCAATTCAGTCGCGAAATCGGAAGTGTCTCTCCTGGAGAGAAGATCAAAATTAAATTTGAGTTGGATGTTTTGCCGCCCGATCATCAAATTTTTATTGAAGCACCCATTAAGAGTGAGTTTTCTGCGACAGTAGTGGCCCACGATCTGGCAACCTGTATGGGACAAAAGATCCACGCAGTTTTGTGTCGAGGTTTGGCATATGGGATAGATATTGTAAAAGGTCGGGATCTTTATGATTTAGAATGGTATTTGCAAAAAAGTATTCGTCCCAACTGCAACAATCTCCAGGCGTGTCTCTTTCGAATCGGCCCTTGGAAAGAACAAGAAATTTCTGTCAATCATTCTTGGATCGTAGAGGAAATCGAAGCCTGCCTTAAGACAAAGAGTTTTGAAACGATCCTTGAAGATTTGAAACCTTTGATTGATGTAAAAATCTTTTCGGCGGTTTCGTCGCGGTGGAACAAAACCTATTTCGTGAAATTGGCCAAAAGTAAGTTATCCTAGGCAATCCCAATTATGAGTTAGTTGTCGTCTCAACACTCACGCCTCTGCTTGTATGCCAAAGAATATAAAGGAATGCAAAAGTTGCGAGCTGAGCAATGCACGTTTGATAAGTTGCAAAAACGCCAAGAAGATCGAACCGTAGGTTCCAAGGAAGCGAAGACGCAGAGATAATTCCCGCCTCTTGAAATGCGTGAATGGCTTTGCCAACAAGCACGATCGACAAAACGGCCATAACAGTAGAAGAGATCGTAAATAAACGTTTCACTGGAATCTTCTGACTATATTTCAATGCAAAATATGAAAACGTAAAAATTAATACGAATGCGAGAACCGTTCCAGCAACCATTGCATTTTGGCCTGAGGTCTCAACATCATTCCAGATAGCGCGAAGAAACAGAACAACCTCAAAGGCTTCTCGGAATACGGCCATAAATGAGATCCCAGCGAGAACTACTAAATTTTTACTTTCAAGCGCATCGTGGATTGTTTCTTTGACGAACTTTGTCCATCTGCCAATCTCCGTCTGGCGATGAAGCCAGAAGCCAACATAGAGAAGAACCACTACAGCAAATAGGGACACCCAGCCCTCCGTGAGCTCGCGGCTGGCACCACTCATTGAAATTACAAATCCTGAACCAAACCAAGTAACGAGCCCTAAGAATAAGGCAGAGCCCCATCCTGCGTGTACCCAGTGGGCTGCGCGTGTTGCTCCGAAAGTTTTAATCACACTCAGGAGAGTGATGATAATAAGGACGGCCTCAAAACCTTCACGCAAAAAAATCGCAAAAGCTGCTGAGAACGCAAGGCCTGGCGACATTTTTTTCTCGACAATAACAGTTCCGATTTCATCGAAGGTGGCACGAATTTCACCATACTTTGCTTCGGTCTCCGATTTAACTGAATCGGCGGTGAGAAAGTTCCTGAATCCAGCCATTTCAGTTTCAATTTTTGTAACAAGTGCTGCGTCGTTTGCTCGAATTTTTGCTTCGATGGGTTCGATACCTTCAAGATAAGATTTTAGAGCAAGTGACGTTGCTTGTTCGAAATTTCCACTTCGATACGAGGTCATGCTTTCATCAAGGTAAGTTCGAGCCGTGGCGAGAAAATTCATCGAAGACATTTCTTGAGGTTCATAGGTGCGAACCTGAATTAGCCCACGCTCTTTGTCCATCTCAGTTCCAGGAAGTAACGCAATGATTTCTTGATCCTTCAGAGACGCTACATTTTTGAGATCTAGGGTTGGCTTTTGAACTACCACATGTTCCATGCCAAGGCTTTTTACATAAAACGCAAGAGCCCACGTTTCTTTATCTGAAAAATTAGGCCAAGCAGCCATGCCTGTTCCAGGAACCCCCAGACGAATAGTATTAAAATACTGATAGGGTGAACTTTCATGTTTTCGATCTGTCTCCCAAAAATTTGCAGGCTTAGGATCAAGAGATTTACCAGCAATGCCGTCACCCTTGCCGGTTTCACCGTGGCAGGCAGCACAATTTTTTTGAAATAGGATTTTTCCTTCAGAAAGCTTCGGCCAATCAACCGGTGCTACTTCAATCCCAGCAAGTATAATGGCTTGAGCTTGAAGAGATCGCGCTCTTTTAGAAACCTCGGCAGCGTCGCCTTTGGCTTCGATTTTTACGACAAGTTCATTGATCCCAGCTTCGAAAGCTTGATCCTTTTTGAAGGATTCAATGGATTGAGCAGACTTCTGAACGATACCAGCAAATTCTTTTTGCTCAGCGTATTCGGATTCACTAAGCACTTTGCCATTCTGTACCGCTCCGCCATAGTCCTTGGCTAGATAATCCAGAAGGTGGACTACAATGGATGGATTCAATGTTTCCGCTAAAGCTGACATCGAAATTAGAATGGTAATGAGAAAAAATGTTTTTTTCATAGGGGCCTCGGACTTTGGTGGTACCTGAGCACTGATGGTTGGTCCAGAATTAGATGAAAACCAATCTCAATTGAAAATGAAGTGATAAACACTTGCGCAAAATTGCAAATGAAAACTACTTGATCGGTCTTCAATCCACATTTGTAATAGCCTATCGGTATCTTAAATTCAGGTGACCATGTCCTGGTGCTCATTCACGCATTTATTTTTTCTCTTTAATCGAGCTTTCGTACTTTTCGTTTTCTTCCCAGCATTTCGATTTGCGAAAGTCCTTATTTAGTCTTCCATTCTTCTCTGCGCACCATTTTTGGCTAATTCTGATATTATCAGCGGCTTGGGCGTGATTCAAGCGCTGAAGAATCTTGGCAAGGATCATATTGATGATATCGCGCGCGCGCGTGTGAAGAGATTTTTGAACGGAACAAAGGCGGCGGAGCTTAAGAAAAACTTGAAGTATGCACCTCAGTGGGTTCGCGCTTTAGTTTTTAGTATTATGGAGGATGCAAAATGACGGAGCTTCATCTTTTATCAGTGGCAGAGACTGTTTTCCTTACCGGATCTGAAATCTCATCTGACTTTTAAAGGTGGAACGTCGCTGTCTAAAGTGTACGGCCTGATTGATCGCTTTTCAGAAGATATTGATGTTTCAATTGAGCGTGATTTTCTAGGATTCGACGAGAATAAAAATCCAGAAAAGCTTTCAACACGGAGCCAGCAGCGGTCAATCCTTGAGAATCTCTCCAAAGCTTCATCGAAATACATTCAAAACGAAATGCTTCCGAATTTAAGCGCAAGTGTCGCAGCAAAATTAAAAACGTCAGACGGATGGCAAATTCTAAATGATGCAGACGACTCAAGTGGGCAGACGCTTCTGTTTGAGTATCCGAGTATTACTCCTAAGGGCGGCTATATCCGACCTTTTGTGAAAATAGAAATGGGCGCAAGAGCAGAGCACTGGCCCGTTAGCGATCATCCAGTTCAAAGCTACGCGAAAGAAGCACTCAAGGAAAAAATCCATGAACTGCCGACGACAGTGCGCGTACTTAACGCCGAAAGAACTTTTTGGGAGAAAGCCACTATCCTTCATCAGTATGCTCACTTGCCTGCCGACAAAGCTTTGCCATCTAGACTTTCACGCCATCTCTATGACTTTTTTCGGTTGCTCGAATCTACCGTAAAGGAAAAGGCCCTAGAGGAAGTGGATCTGCTTGAGCACGTGGCAAACCATAAGAAAGTTTACTTCGCTTCCGGATGGGCGAATTACGATACGGCCGCAAAGGGACCTTAAAACTATCTCCTCATTCGAGGGTTTTGGAAAAGCTAGAAAAAGACAATAAGGAAATGGAAGCCATGTTCTTTCGTGCGATTCCAGAGTGGAAACATATTCTTGAAACCATCGAAAAATTTGAGCGAGAATTCAATCAGTCATCTTAAGCGCAGGATTTGTCTTTTCTGCTGTTCTGGTATGTAATATTATTGTATCAAAATAAATAAGCGCTTATTATGAATAAACTCATTGAAATGATTGCGCGCTCGACAATCTAGTTATTAGGTTTTTTATGCCAAAAAGAAATACACAAAAGTTAAAACGCAAGGCGACGACTCGTAAGTCTCCATCGGTTAAGAAAAATATCGGTGGAGACCCGAAACCTACTCGCTCGCCAGTGCATCCTTGGAGAGTTTGTCCTTATGGAGAACATTGGGTTAGAACTCATCCTTTACATGTCCCTCCAAGTAGAACTCACTCTGAGGGTTCTATTACAACACGCAAAGAACATTGCGCTCGAAACCCTTCTGGCAAAGACCAGCTTTATTCAGAAGAGATTCAAGAAATCGCCAGTCAGAATTTTTCCAATTTAAAAAAAAAGCTTTGTTCATTACCATTGATCTTTGGCGTGGATAACAGCAAGTATGATGATTTTATCGCGGGCTGGGTTCAATATTGGAACGACGTTTTAAAGCCAGATGACATTTTGGATCCTAATCTCATTAAAGCACTTATCGCATCCGAGTCAGGATTTGATCCAAAAGCTCTTGCTAGCAAAAAAGATTCGAATAGTGCACGCGGTTTAATGCAGATTACAAATGAATCACGAAAGCTCTTAGGTGGGGATCATGGTGATTTGAAGGACCACTTAATTACTCTCACAAAGGCTGAATTAAATGACCCCAATTTAAATATTTGCGCTGGCATTAGATGGCTTTTTGAAAAGCGACGTTTACTTTCTGCTCGCTTGAAAAGATCTGTCACCTGGGTGGAGACAGTTTGGGATTATAAAGCGGTTAAACGCGCTAAAACGAAGAAAAAAGCTGGGGAAATAAAAGCGGAATTTAACAGCTTCTATGAGAAGCTTCAAAAATGCGGAAAACCATAATGATGATGCAGATTGTGATTTTTTTCTCATTTCTCTTGAGTTCAATCTTAGCTCTTGGAGCAGATAATGTTCATCTAGCGAAATTAAGATCAAGGTTTCCAAATGGATTATTAAGTGATGATTATGGGGTTCTGAATCTCAAAGACCTAGCTCTTAATGCCTGTCGCATCAAGCCTCCGCCATTTATTCCGGGAGAGACGCATTCCTACCAATACTGGATTTGTTTTGAAAATAAAAATATTTTACCGACCTGCGATGATGAAGGTATTGATGAGACAGAGGGGCATATAGGACGTGTGAATATTGAGGCTCGCCATCAAGAAATAATTTATCAATTCTTTGAACATCGGCCATGGTCAATTCGAAGTTGCAAGAGTTTCGTAAAGGATCTGAAAAAGATTATGAAAGGAACGTCACACGCTTGCATTTCAGCTTCTAGCATTACTAAAGAAGAAAAGAACGACAAAGGACAAATGGAGCGCATCGGATTTCTCCACCGATTTAAAACGCGTAAAGGTTGTGAAGGTGAAGAGTGTGAATTGACTAAAAAATTCAAGAAGGAATACTGTCCTGAATTTAAATTATGACTTTAAGATTATGCTGCTGCTATTTTAGCACAAAAGATTTTCTATGCAGTTGAAACAATTTAATTTACGACGCGTCCGCTATTCTTCACGACTCATTGAGAGTTGAATTTCAAAATAACGCGAGCAGGCGCTCTGCTCAGCATTTCAAAATATGGTAGGGTTTTGGTAGTCTATTGGTTTTTATCACTTGGATTGCTTGCCGGCGCCGGCATTGCTTCTGGTTCTACTTTGGTTCCGGGAGTGCTATCAGGTGCGCTCCGGGTTGGATCTTCCGATTTAGAAGGACCGAAACTTTTATTTTTACCCAAAGCAAAGAAAAGAATTATCGCACTACAAACGGCTATCCCGATAAAAAGATAAACCAATCCGGCAACTTTTCTTTCACCTTTTGCACTATGTCCTGTTGTTGACTGAATTCCCATAAACGCCTCTTCCGATTCCCAAGCTTCTAAATGCCGGCACAAATTAAAAAAATCACCGCCTATTTTCTATAACTGTAATTATACACAATATTAGGTGCCAATTGTCGCAGTGATAATTGAAAGAAAAAAATATATCTCATTATATTTCTTCAGGAAGAGATATTGAGCCCCCTATTTCATCTTTTTTTTGAACCTGTTTCGAGCCTCGTTGCTAATCTTCGAGATGGGCACGTGGTCAAAGGCCACGGCTAAGCCGAACTTCGGCATATTACCATAGACAGTTTCGAAATCAGACCGATTCACTTTATAGGTTTCGTGATAAATGCCTACTGTGCCACTGCTGCCAACAGACCTCATATATTTCGACCACGCGGCAGCATGAGGAAGGGTTTTATCCGAAGCAAATTTATCTAAGTGTTCAAATGATTCCCAGTACGAAATTAATACGGTGGTAATTGGAAAAAGTCTAAAAAATGACTCGGCCCCCAGCATTCCAAGAGATTTATTTCGAGCCAGTTTAATGAGCATTTTTGGCATTGCTACAGCAACCGGGAGCCACTTGTGAAACAGCCACCACTTGTTAACTCGCATCCCAATAATAAAGACAACGAAGTCACGATTTACTTCTGCTGTATAACGGCCCTGGAATACTTCAGACATTTGGTGACACTAAACTTCTATAACGAATGTGGCAAGCAAATCGTTTCAATGAGTTGGACTATCAGCTTTGCGTTTGCTTTAAGCTGATGCTCCGTCAAGTCAGCACGACATTGGGACTCACATTTTCTCTTTGACTCCTTTTTTAGGAGCCACCAGTTCACAGGTTAACTTGTGAAAAAACCAGGCTTTCTGCGGAGAGACATTTCGATGCCCGGCACGCAAGACTGCCACCTAGCAGCGATCCGCGCACTTATCTCTCAGATGTTGAGACGACCAAAGAATCAGGGCGCCCCGAAACCAAAATGTGCAAGAGACTCAAACGAACTAACAAAATATAAAATTACAAAGACAACCCTGCAGCCGGCCCAAAAATTGAAAAAAGGCAGAGATGCATCTTCTTAAATTTATTTCAAGATGGCTTCGTAAAATCACCATCAACTGTGGGAAGCATTGCCCCTTCTTCTAAAATTATAGTTTCTTACAATAAATTTTCGTGCCTCCTCGACCCAAAGTACCAGACTTGCCATTACTCCAATTCCGAAAAACTGGGCTATATCAATTGGTACAGTATGAAAAAACCGATTCATTAGTGGCCAATAAATAACTGCGGCGTGCAAAATATTCCCCAGCGCCAGACCGCCAATAAGCCATGGATTTTTCAGTAAGTCCCAAGAAAATGCTGAGTGGGTGCCTGAGCGACAGTTGAGTACATTGAACCACTGGCAAATGACAAGCATCGTGAATGTCTCGGTTTGCACAAGCTCGGGAGCGACTCCTGTTGAGGTGCGATAAACAAACCAACCAAATGTGGAAACAACAGATGCCAAGGCCATGAGTGGAATGCGTGATAGAAGTGCCTTATCTAGTAAAGGCTGTGTTACCGGGATCGGGGGGCGCCTCATCTCATCGCCTTCTGCTGGTTCCATTATAAGATTTACGGTAAGAATTCCCTCTGTGACTAAGTTAATCCAAAGAATTTGCACGGCAGCTAATGGCGGTGAGTATCCGAAAATTAGGGCAAGAAAGAGCACTGCTACTTCATCAATTGAGGTTACAAATAGGAACAGAATTAGTTTTTTTATATTCTGATGAACAAGCCGACCTTCGGCGATAGCCGCTACGATGGTCGAAAAGTTGTCGTCCGTGATGACTATCTTTGCGGCCTCCTTGGCAACTTCGGTACCCGTGATGCCCATAGCGACGCCAACATTAGCGCGCACAAGAGCTGGAGCGTCGTTGACGCCATCACCGGTCATGGCGACGATCTCACCTCTTTTTTGATAGGTCTCGACAATTCGTAATTTTTGTGTGGGATGAACACGTGCAAAAACGCTTATGCGACTTACTTTTTCCAAAAGCTCTTCATCGGATAATTGGTCAAGCTCTTCACCATCAATGGCCAAGTCATCGTATCCGCTGATACCGAGTGCTCTAGCAATAGCAAGCCCAGTTGCCTTGTGATCACCTGTCACCATAACCGGCTTAATACCGGCGGCCTTACACTCTTTGATAGACTCTGCCGCCGCAGTTCTTGGCGGATCAAGTTCTCCGATCAGACCAAGGAGCGTAACCTTTCCCATAAATGGCGAAAAACCTTTAGAGCCATCAATATAAGCATTTTCAATAAACCCAACAGCTAATAGCCTGAGCGCAGAATCTGCCATTTTCCCAGATGCCGCCTGCAAGCCAACCGAAATCTCCGCATCTAGTTCTTCGATTTGTCCATCGTAAAAATAAGAACCACAGTACTTAAGAAGTATCTCCGGAGCACCTTTGACATAGACAATGCTTTCCTGTTCAACATCATGTTGAGTCGCCATCATTTTGATATCTGAATTAAAAGGCAACTCCGCTTTTCGATGATATTGTTTTCTAATAGAAATAGGATCAACCCCGCCTTTGGCCGTCATTGTAAGTAGCGCCCCTTCTGTCGGATCTCCAATTATTCTCCAGCTTGAGTCTGAGGCATCAGGGCCAAGTAACTGGGCATCGTTGCATAATGCGCTTGCAATAAATAACTTTTGAAGAGTCCTATCCATATTTGTCATAAGCTTATGGTCGTTCTCTATGAAGTATCCTTCCGGAGCATAACCAATACCAGTAACGCTTATTTCTCTTTTTTGAAATGGAAGATAAATAGCAGTGACCACCATTTCATTTCGGGTGAGGGTCCCCGTTTTGTCGCTACAAATGATAGTTGTAGAACCCAAGGTTTCAACTGCGGCAAGTCTCCTGACAACTGCTCCTCGGCGAGCCATTCGCTGAACCCCGACCGCGAGAGCAATGGTCATCGCAACAGGTAATCCTTCTGGTACGAGCGATACCATTTGACTGATCGCGATCATAAAAATCTGAGAAAAGGCAATGTCACGCCAAAGGCCAATCGCCATGACAAGTCCAAAAACAATAAGAGCCACAAAGACAAGGTATTTTCCAAACTGTTTAATACGTAATTCTAGTTGGGTCGATGGCTGTACAGTGGTGGTAGCAAGGTTTGCGATTTTTCCAATTTCATTGTGTACCCCTGTGGAAATCACAACAGCCAGTCCACGTCCCGCAGTTATGTGTGTGCCTGCATAAATCATATTGTGTCGATCAGCAAGAACAGTCTTTTCCATAAGTTGCTCAACAGATTTGACCACAGGCAAGGACTCGCCAGTAAGAGCTGCCTCGGCAACTGCAATTGATGAAGCCTCCACAAGCCTTGCGTCAGCGGCTACGGCATCTCCAGAATTAAGCACAAGGATATCGCCCGGAACAACATCGCCCGCTTCGATGAGCTGTTCTTGTCCGCCGCGTATAACGTGAGCCTTTAACTTTGATAGTTTGCGGAGCTCCACGAGAGATTGTTCTGCACGTCCTTCTTGAAAAGAACCAATAATGGCGTTCAAAAAAACCACAACAAGGATAACGATAGCATCGCGGGTTTCGCCGATAAAAAATGCAATGCCCGCCGCCACAAGCAAGAGGTAAATTAATGGACTTAGAAATTGATGAAGTAAAATGGAGAAAAGTGTTCGGCGTTCTGGTGCCGGTAGGGTATTTGTACCAAAGCGCTTTAGGCGTTCCTTTGCTTCATTATGAGAGAGCCCCTCCATTGCGTTGGATTCCAATGCATCCAAAACCTCTTTACTACGAAGCGAGTGCCAAACATGTTGTGAGTTCACAAAAACCTTCCTACGACAAAATGTCTCAACATCTTACAAAACTGTCTCGCTCAAAATATCTGAATATGGCCTAGCTGAGTCTAAGAACAATTCTACCCTATATTAGCAGAGAGTATGCCACTGGCCCTGATCTTGCTTTGTGGAATATTTAAGTATCTTCGCCGTAACAAGTAGCAACTTTTTTTAAAGAAAAAGTAACACGGTTTTAAAACCATTCAACTACCGACTCAGCTCAACTTAAGGATTACGTATTATGAAGATTGCATTTTTTGATTCTCATGTATTTGAAAAGACTGCCTTTCACAAAGAAAATGAAAAATATAATCATCAAATAACTTTCTTTGAAACTCGTCTGTCAGAGCAGTCAGCGAACTTAGCAGCGGGCTACCCTTGTATTTGCGCTTTCGTGAATGATCACCTGGATAGAAAAACTCTGCAAATTGTTTCGTCAAATGGAACTCGACTAATCGCGCTTAGGTCTGCTGGATTCAATCACGTTGATCTTAAATCAGCTCAAGAGTTTGCGCTTAAGATAGTGCGAACGCCAGAGTATTCACCTCATGCGGTCGCTGAGCACGCTGTAGCACTTATCCTTTCACTTGATAGAAAAATTCATCGCGCTTATAATCGAGTGCGTGAAGGTAATTTTTCTTTAGATGGTCTCGTCGGATTTGATTTGTATAAAAAAACAGTTGGTATAGTGGGAACAGGCAGGATCGGATCAGTCATGGCCAAGATATTGAGCGGATTTGAATGCCATATTTTTGCAAACGATGTCACACAAGATCCTAAACTTATAGAACTTGGTGTAAATTATGTCACACTCGATGTGCTTCTACAAAAGTCTGATATCATCACACTACATGTGCCTTTGACCCCTGAAACGCATCACCTTATCAACGAAAAGGCACTTTCTCTTACAAAGCCTGGCGTTATGATCATCAATACTGGTCGGGGGGCCCTGATAGATACCAGGGCACTGATTCAATTTTTAAAATCTGGACACATTGGCTATGCAGGTCTGGATGTCTATGAGGAAGAGGAAGGTGTATTTTTTGAGAACCTCTCAGAACAAATTCTTCATGATGATCAGCTCGCACGACTTCTAACATTTCCAAATGTGCTCTTAACTTCGCATCAGGCGTTCTTAACACAAGAAGCACTTTCAAATATTGCACAAACCACGCTTCGCAATATTTCGAATTTTGAAGATGGCCGCAGTCTTGTCAATGAAGTCCGTGCCGACAAGCATGTAAGGGGTAAGCTGAATAAATAGAAACTGCGAGCTTGTGTTAAATAACGAAGTTCTTCCGACTATACACTCTTCGATGCCTCCATAAGTATTTGAAAATACATCATTATTGACATTTTTTATAAATTGTCACAAAATCTATTTTTCACGCCTATATCGAGCAAGGATTCAATTTGTTGATTAAGAAAACTCCAGTGACGAGGAGCCGGCGCAAGTTATGGATTTATAATAATTAATCGATCATGAAGGAAAAAATGGAAATGTTCGGAAAATTCAAATGCCTTCTGGGAATTTCGCTCACATTGATATCTCTTAATTCTTTAGCTGCTGAACTATCACTCACACTTAAAGAGTTTTTAAAAAATGTTTCCGAAAATAATCTCTCGATCAAATCCGAACAGGCCACACTCGAGGCGTCGCAAGCAAAGTCTATAGGAATCAATCTTCCACCACCGATGCTTGCGCTATCGCAAATGCGAGATGCTCGCGGAAGCGCCAACAATCTTGAAATCAGTCAAACCATTCCATTTCCCTCTAAATTATCAAATGATCATTCAGCAAGAAAGTTTGAAGCTAAGGCGCAAACGGCCAGTTTTTCAGCATTTAAAAGTGAAATTCTAGCTAACGCTCGCCAAATCTATGTCTTCACATGGCTTAATCAGGAACGTGTTAAATTTTTACGTGAAAGAAAAGACATTATTCAACAGCATTTAAAGCTCAGCAGAGCAAGCGCTAGGTCAGATTCTTTTTTAAAAATTCACGTGCTTAAAGCTGAGTCAGATCTAGATCTCCTTGATAACGAAATTCTAGAAACCGAACAAATGACCAGAGAAAATCAAATCCGCCTCGCTGAGTTTTCGAGAAAAGACCCGGCAACTTATCTGCCCACGCTTTTAGAGCCACCACTGTCTCCCATTCCAACTCTGAGCGAAATTTCAAATCCAATGCAGCTTGAAACAAAACGGCTTGGCGTTGAAAGCCTAAAAGCACGTGAAACAGAAGCAAAAGCATCGTGGTTTCCTGACATCAATCTGCGCTACCGAGAAGCCGGTGGAGGCACAGTACAGATGGAAAAGTATAACGAGGTTATGATAGGAATCACCCTTCCCTTTGTCTATTTCTGGGAGCCCCATGCAGCATCAAAATCAGCCAGTGCAGAAAGGTATAAGGGCGAAGTTGAGTTTTCTAAAGAACAGCTGAGAATTGACTCCAGGAAGGCGACACTTCTGTCTAAGGTCGAATCTCTAAAAAAGGAAATACTTCAGATTAATGAAAAACTTCTTCCACGAGCTGAAAAACGAATGCATCTCATCCGTAACATTGCGCCTCGAGATATGGAATCCCTGCAAGACCATCGGGACTCCATGGAGGCCTTCCCTGTACTCAAATTAAAAGCTCTTGAATTGCGAGTGCAATTTGA
The DNA here is from genome assembly GCA_031370005.1 of Bdellovibrionales bacterium. GTDB lineage: Bacteria > Bdellovibrionota > Bdellovibrionia > Bdellovibrionales > Bdellovibrionaceae > JACMRP01. Next base: position 28,702 of record JANMPT010000101.1, read on the forward strand.
AGCTGCCATTGCAGAGCTCGCAAGCTTTACTTCAACAGAGGTCTCCCCATGAAAAAAACACTTCTTGGAATAATTCTCGTAGGAGCAATCCTTGTCATTTGGGCTGCAAAAAATTATTCCAATAAACAGGCAGAGAAAGTTAATTTTGCTCCCGTGCAAACAGAAGTCCCGAGCTACTGGACGTGTCCAATGCATCCACAAATTCATTCCGAACATGCGGGCGAATGTCCAATCTGCCATATGAAGTTGATTCAGGTTAAGGCCAAGCAGTCAAAACCTTCAGAAACCAGCCGAGCTCAGGTTGAGGTTTCACAAGATCAGCTGGGTCTCCTTGGTATTCAGAAGGAGCAAGTCGAACGCATGGATCTCAAAATTTTGATTCCGATTTCGGGCAGGCTAATCTCAAATTCAAATGTTGCATTTCAAGTTTATGAAAGCGATCTGAAGTATATTAAACCCGGATTGCAGTTTCGCGGCAGCTCGAGTCTCGCCGAAGAAACCGATCTTTCCGGGCGTATTACATCTGTTGATCCCATTGTGGATCCAACAAGCCGCACCGTCCGTGTCATTGGTGCTTTACTTAAAGCTCCAAAAGGACTTATTTCAGAAACAACATTTAGTGGTGTCGTCACTGTTGATCTTAAGAATCGCGTGAGTATTCCCGAAAGCTCAGTTCTGCATACTGGAATGAGTGATTTCGTGTATGTCTTTAGCGATGGAAATCGCCTAACAGCTCAACCCGTCAAACTTGGTCTCAAATCTGAAGGTTTTTATGAAGTTCTGTCTGGAGTTGAAGTCGGGCAATTTATCAGCTCAGGTCCTAATTTTTTAATCGATTCGGAGGCGAAAATACGCGGAGCCTCAGAGCCAGCGCCTGGGGAAACAAAGTCATCAAATCCCTCTTGCCCTCCTGGTCAGCACTGGGACATTCCAATGACAATGTGTATGCCTGGTAAGGCAAGCAAATGATCAAAAAGATCATTGAGTTCTCAGCTCACAATCGATTTCTAGTGCTCGCTGTCACTTTTGTTTTTATGCTACTTGGAGCCTATTCTCTTAACCGAATTCCGCTTGATGCGATTCCGGACCTTTCTGATACTCAAGTTATAATTTACTCAAAATGGGATCGCTCTCCAGACATTGTTGAGAATCAAGTTACTTACCCAATCGTCTCTTCTATGCTTGGAGCGCCAAAAGTAAAATCCGTTCGTGGGTTTTCAGACTACGGGTTTTCTTATGTTTATGTGATTTTTGAAGATGGAGTTGATCTCTACTGGGCCCGAAGCCGCGTACTTGAGAGTATGAATCGGATCGCAGCTCAAATTCCAACTGGAGTAAAAACAGAAATCGGCCCTGACGCAACTAGCGTAGGTTGGATTTATCAATACGCACTTAAAGACACGTCGGGGCGATTTAACTCTGGGGACCTTCGCTCAATGCAAGACTGGCTGATTCGCTTTCAACTTCAGTCGACTCCAGGAGTCGCCGAAGTCGCAGCTGTCGGTGGCTTTGTAAAGCAATATCAAATCAAAGTGAACCCAACAAAGCTTGCACAATTTCAAATCACCATGAATGACGTGATAATGGCTGTGAGGAACTCAAATCAAGAAAGTGGCGGCAGAACCATTGAGTTTTCTGGAACCGAAGCCATGGTCAGAAGTCGCGCTCTTGTTGACAAGGTTGAAGACATTGAGAATGCAGTTGTGATCTATAACCCACGGAGTCGCGCCCCTATTCTTGTAAAACAAGTGGCCACTGTTTCCATTGGTCCTGAGATGCGCAGAGGGATTACTGATTTTAATGGCATTGGGGACACTGTCGGCGGGATTGTCATTATGAGGCAAGGTGAAGACGTTCCTGCCGTCACAAAAAAAGTTAAAGAAAAGCTATCAGAAATTCAAAAAGCACTGCCAGATGGTGTAAAAATAGTTTCCGTATATGACCGCTCAACACTGATTGATCGAGCGATGGAAACCTTAAAAGGTACTCTTTTAGAAGAGCTCATAATTGTAAGCCTCATTATTCTTATTTTCCTTTGGCATATTCCCTCAGCCCTTGTGCCCATTATCACAATCCCAATTTCAGTGCTGCTCGCCTTTATCCCGCTTTATTTTCTTGGCCTGAGCTCGAATATCATGTCACTTTCTGGGATTGCGATTTCTATTGGAGTGCTTGTCGACGGCGCCATCGTTGAGGTAGAAAATGCTTATCGGAAAATACAACACTGGGATGCCGAAGGGCGAAAAGGAGACTTCTTTCAGGTTCGCTTAAGTGCTTTGACTGAGGTTGGCCCATCAGTTTTTTTCTCTTTACTGTTAATTGCTGTGGCATTCTTGCCAATTTTTACACTCGTCGATCAAGAAGGAAAATTGTTTAGGCCGCTTGCCTTTTCTAAAACTTTTGCAATGGCAATTGCAGGAATTTTAGCCATCACTCTTGATCCTGCAATTCGAATGCTCTTTGCTAGAAGCGAGAAGTTTAAAACTAAAAGTCCACTTTTAAATAGAATTGGAAATGCTACACTTGTTGGTACTTACTATTCAGAACATCAGCATCCAATCAGCAAAAGACTTTTTAAAATTTATGAGCCTATAATTGACTGGGTTCTGCGGCACAAGAAAAAAACGCTCACATTTGCATTCATGGGTATTTTATCAATTATACCAGGGTTTATGCTTTTAGGATCAGAATTTATGCCGACCCTTCACGAGGGAAGCCTTCTATACATGCCCACCGCATTGCCTGGTATTTCAGTAAGTGAGGCCCAACGAGTACTCACCCTTCAGGATCAGATTTTAAAAACATTTCCTGAGGTTGACACTGTTTTTGGCAAAGCCGGCAGAGCCGACACCTCAACTGATACAGCACCCTTAAGTATGGTTGAAACAACCATTACTCTAAAGCCTTCCTCTGAATGGAGAAAAGAAAAAAGATGGTATTCTTTTTTACCAAGCTTCCTAAAATCGCCATTTGCAAGAATTTGGCCTGAAACAATCAGCGAAGAAAAGCTCATTGATGAAATGAATGAGAAGTTAAATTTCATCGGGATGCCCAACATCTGGACCATGCCGATAAAAAACCGGATTGATATGCTTTCAACAGGCATTCGAAGCGCCATCGGCATCAAGATATTTGGAGAGGATCTAAAAGTCATTCAAGGCATCGGCGAACAAATCGAGAAAGAACTAAGATCAGTTAATGGAACGCGTTCCGTGATTGCCGAGCGAATTGCAGCTGGTTATTTCCTAGATATCGATTTTGACAGAGAGAGGTTAAAAATTTATGGCCTCTCTGTCAAAGATGCCCAAGACCAAGCCATGATTTCTATTGGCGGTGAGAATGTTTCCCAAATTTTAGCCGGTCGTGAGCGCTATCCGATACAAGTGCGTTTAGCACCCAGCTTCAGACAAGATCTTGAAATGATAAAGCGCACGCTCATCACGACACCAACAGGCGCCCAGATTTCATTAAGTGAAATAGCGAAAGTCCATTTTAAAAATGGCCCGTCGATGATTCGCGATGAAAATGCTCAATTAGTTGGTTATGTCTATATCGACATCGATCCTGATAAAGTTGATATTGGTACATATGTTGATCACGCCAAGGCTGTATTAAATAGTAAAATTCAAATCCCAAGCGGTTACTTGATTTCGTGGAGTGGTCAGTTTGAAAACATGGCTCGGGTGAAAGAGCGGATGAAAATTGTTATCCCCATTACTCTTTTCTTAATCCTATTTCTTCTTTATTTTAATACAAAGTCATGGGTAAAAACTGGGATCGTATTGCTGGCAGTACCCTTCTCGCTAATTGGAGCAGTTTGGCTTTTGGTCTTCTTAGGATATAATCTTTCAATTGCAGCTTGGGTGGGGATGATCGCACTTTTAGGACTAGATGCCGAAACCGGTGTATTTATGCTTTTGTACCTTGATCTTGCATTCGATGATCGGGTGCGCGCAGGGAAAATGCGAAACCTTGAAGATCTAAAACACTCGGTGATCGAAGGTGCTGTTCATCGAGTGCGCCCAAAGCTAATGACGGTGGCTGCGCTCTTTATGGGACTCATTCCAATCATGTGGTCTCTTGGCGCAGGCTCTGACGTCATGAAGCGAATTGCGGCCCCTATGATCGGTGGCCTCATAAGTTCTTTTCTTTTGGAACTTCTGATTTACCCCGTCATATTCTTTCTTTGGAAAGCCAAGGTCGCAAACTATTCGGTTGATAGAAAATAACATCCACATGGCTATTTTTCGTTTCATTTCGAGACAAAAAAACCACCATTTTGGAGAACTGCATTTGTCTCAAGATTCCCAGACTATTGTCCGATATAATAGATACAGGGGATGAATCATGAAATATCTATCTAAAAATATAGTTATTGGGCTTATTTTTTTAAGTTCCACTTATGTTTTTGCGGACGCTTCTGCGGAGCCTCCTGCTGAGCCAGAAGGTTTTAATACGAAAGAGGCCCTGTTTGCGCTCAATTCTTTAAAAACTGCAGTTGATACCTCTGGATGCACTATTAACACAAAGTCAGATACGAATATCCTTGAAAAGGATATCAAAAACTACCAAGTGAATCAAAAAGATTGCGCAATTCGAGAAGATAAGGCGAATACATTTTGTATGGAGAGTCGAAATCCTGATGTAAAGCAATATTTAGTGATCGCTCAAGTGTTGATGGGCGGAGTCTCTGGTATGTCAGATGCCTGCAGTAAATTTGCTCAGGTAATGGATGCAGGCAATAAGATGCTCACTGGATATATGGCCCTTTGTAGCTCTTGGCGTGGATACTGTAATTCAGCGTGTGGAGCGGCTACAAAAAATATTAAAGATGCAAAAACACACTCGCAGACCTGGGTTAAAAATGTAAAAACACTCGCTGGCGAAAAGGCCGCCAATCCACAAGACCCGGAAAAAGTAGCCTGTGGCACTCTTGCCGAAAGCTTTGAAGGACGCGTCGATGTCGCCAGAAAAGAGTTCCTTGATCGTGAACTCAAAACCGGCGGCAATGACTATAAGTCCGTGGCAAAAAAACTTGAAACTTGCCAGGGCTATGCAAAGGAACTCGCATCAGCCGGAGTCGGCCTATTGGGGATGGCAAAATCATTTGGCCAAGCAAATCAGTGTGATAAAAGTACATCTAATACAGCTCCCACTCCTGTGGACTGTACCGTGCCTGAAAATAAACAAAACAATATGACTTGTATTTGCCAGGACGCGCCTCGCACCCAAGGTTGCAACTCAGGCCTTGATAATGCAATGGCGGCAAAAGGTGCGGACTCATTAAGAAGTGCGAGCACAAGCGACTATACTCCAGCGACATCCTCCGTAAACCCAGGAGTTGATGGCGGCAGTGGCGGAGCCAATCTTGCTAGTAAATCAGACACGTCCGGCGGGGGTTTGCCAGGAGCTCCGGCTGGTGGAAAAGCAGCGGGCATTGATGGCGGCAGTGGCACTAATGGTGGAGCAGGATCTGGAGCGGCAGCAAAAGCCTCGGGTCTCAATACAAATATACTTGGTGGAGAAGGCGGCGGTGGTGGGGGCGGCGGCCGGAGTGGGACAGGCTATGGAGTCGACGGCGGCAACAGCCTCCGCCAATATCTCCCCGGTGGAATTAAAGATCCAACTGCGTTGGCCGGACAAGGTGCTGTGGTAAGCAAAGAAGTGACTTCTCAAGGCGGAAAATCTAATTGGGAGAAAGTTCGTGAGCGCTATCGTGATAATAAACCAAGTTTATTGGGGTATTAATTTATGAAAAAAATCAAAGTCTCTCTGATCACAATTGCTCTCACGTTAACTTCAACCAGCTATGGCGGCTCTATCACTGAATCTGCAGATTCAACAAAATCATCAAATGCCATGGGCCAATTGCTGAATGTGGCAATGGGTGCTGCAAATTTAGGTATGGCAAAGGCCTGCGCGGCCAGTTGTGGGTCTGGCGGATGTTGCCCCATGGCCCCAGTTTATTTTCTAATGGGTATGCAAAACTTAATGCAAGCAGCTGCACAGGGAAACACGGCTGGACAAGCCGGTGGAGCTGTCGGTTTGACCGATACAGGTTTTGGCACGAGTGGCTATGATCCCAATGCCGTAAATGCACTTAAAAATGATCCTGAAGTTAAAGCAGGCACGGACTTTATCGCCACTGTTTCTAAAGGGGGAGCGGGATTCACTTATGATCCAAAAACTGGAACAGTGACGACGGCGAGTGGCAAGACTCTCAAAGGTAGTGATGTGAATAGTGCAGGCGCAATGGAATCTGCCGGCATTCCTAAAAGTGTTATTGATGTAATTGGAAACGTGGAAAAAGACATTGCCGCAAAGGCCGCAAAAAAAATTGGCAAATTAAGTTTTGCATCAACCTCCAGTGAGGAAGCTGGTGGTGGTAGCGGCGGCAGTAGCGCTTCCACCTCTTCAAACGATGACTCCTCCGCAAGCAATGCTATAGCCCACCCCTCAGGGCTTGGTATCGATCGTGATCCCGCCCAAGTGGCTGGAATGCAAAAAAACTTTAACGGCGAACCTATCGGTGTGGCCGGTGATAGCATCTTTAAAATGATGACACGTCGATATAAAACAAAGGAAGCCCAGAGCAGCTTTTTAGATGAGTCCGAGCTTTTAATACAAAAATAATAGCCGCTTAATTATTCTCTAAAAAAATCAGATCTTGAGCCTCGGTCCCCGTCGCCACATGAACCCTGTCCCCGATAACGACGTTCTTAAGCTTCGATGAAGTTTTGATTTTACTTTGAGCGCCCAACACCACAAAGCCAGATAAATGTGTCTCTTTTTCAATTACACTGCTTGCTGTTCGCAGGCTGATTAAACCTTCCGTAGATTCAATGATAGGAGCCTCTTGGCTAAATCTTTCAAGGGTTCGACGCAGATACTTCTGCGCATAACTATCTGACTTATTAGCAAGAATACTGAGAGCCTCCCCGGTAGCTTTCAAAAAATCCATGGGATTTCCTGTCTCGTACCAGTGACAATCTACTTTGTAGCGTTCGACTAAGAGGTCATCTTGAATAGCCTTTGTTACGGCATCATAAAGAATATTCGAAGGAGTGCCAGTCGGAAGATATTCAAAAATCTTCCCCGACAGAATTTGAACGCCGATAAAGTGCTCTGCTTTAATACACCCAACGCCAGGAGTGTTTTTACCGAAGCCGCGAACTTTGTTTTCATGGTCCAGCCATACCCCGCCGAACTTCGTACCGACACCTTCATGGTCCATTGTGAGTAGAGTGCAAAAAGCTTTATTTTTTTGATGCTGCTCAAGAGCTTTGGCAAGAAGGCCTTTTTCTAAGGGCAAAATTACCTCGTCGGCATTCATCATAATCAAATTGTCGTTGGCCTTGAAGTACTCCCTCGCTGCGCCTAATCCGCCACCACTTCCAAGCATCTGATCAACCTCATGGGAGAAATACAGCCGGCGAGCCCCATGATTCATTTGCACAAATAAATCAACAATCTTTGTTGGCAAATAAAAAGTGTTGACCACAAGACGATTGATTTTCAAATCTTCTAAAAAAGCAAGAGGGTATGCGGCCAGTGGGATATTGAGAAAGGGGATTGCGGGTTTCGGACGGTGCAAAGTATAAGGCCGCAGACGAGCCCCTTCACCCGCTGCAAGCAACATGAGGTTCATAAAAGCTCGTACTTTCTCTCTAAAGCTCCCGAATCAATAAGAATGTCTGCAAACGGTCGATAGTCAGGAAACTCAGCTAAACTTTTAACAACTCTTCTTAGCGTTCCAGCAAGGTATTTTAAATAACGTGTGTCATTTCGTAAGTTGTAAAAACTTGCAAAGCTTCCACAGGCTTTAAAGCAGCGCTGAATACTTTGTAATTCGTAGATTTCGTTAAAATGTTCCCGTGAAAAATCCTTTGGCAAATACTCCTTAGAGCACGCCAAATAGTATTCCATTAGTATGTTTGCCATCTCATCGTTCATATTGACATACGAGTCTTTGAACAAACTAACAAGATCGTATTGAATTGGACCTAAGCGAGCATCTTGAAAGTCAATCACCTTCATCTCATCAAGCTTAATCATCAGATTGCGTGAATGATAATCGCGATGTGCAATTTTTTTGGGTTCATGATCAAGCTTTGTGCAGATATCGATAAAAATCCTCTGAATTTCTTTTACAGAAACATCCGTCCATTCAAACTTTAGAACTCCCGTGATGAGATTGTCGTTTCCATAGTTCATTTCCCAAAGAAACTTCTCAGTATCGAATTTAATATTAAATGCCGTGCAATTACCCGGAGTCGCCGTTGCCTTGTGATGTATCTTAATGATCTGATCCACCGCCATTTTATAGAAATCCAGAGAGGCTTCTTGGCTTTGACTCTCAAGAAATTTTCTTTCAAGCGTCAAGTCGCCAAGATCCTCAAGCAGAACAAGTCCCTCTTGAGGAGCCAAAGAAACAACCTCCGGGACATTGATGCCGACTTTTGCAAAGTGCCTTAGAACACTTAAAAATGGATAGCTTTCAACCTCAAAAGGCTCCCACCGCATGAGTACCCAGGATTGATGATCAAGAATCACGCGATAGTAACGACGATTTGAGGCATCACCGGCAAGAGAGTAAACTTTAAAATCAGCGCTTTTAAGAGAGTTTTTCAAAAAGGCCTGGATGAACTCTTCCATAGAATTTATCCTTACAGACGAGACCTCAAAAAGCAAGACACCTTAGTGAAGGTCTTGGTTCTCTTCTTTATGGAAAAATAAATCTAATAATTCACGTAATACTTTTGAGTTTAAAGGTGCGCGCTCGACCTCAAGATGGGAGGTCCGGATGTCTTTGCTCAGGTCCGCATTAACAAGACATCGGCTTAAATCCTCAAGGGATTGAGTTGAGCTTGTCAAAACCAAAGGCTCGGATAATGAGCGTGGTGACCTCAAGTACTCGGCCAGCAGCTCTTGATATTTTGGGGAAAGTGTTTCTATATTTTCCACAAAAAGTGTCATGCCGCCGAGATTGCAGATATCCATTACCTCATGAAGCTCATTGCAAACATCCTCAAAAGGAACAAACGCCCAGCGGGCTGAAAATTCGTGTATTTGCAAAGCGATTTTTTTAATAAGCGAATTATCATGACCATACAAGTGCAGCAAAGAAGTAATGAGTGTTTGACTTCCATAGTCTTCGGGATCAGCAAAGGCATTCAGGTTGCTCTCGCGGCGCTCAAGAAACTCAGTATAGAGTTTCGGCTCCAAAACCATGCGTACAAGTTGCGCTACACTTGTCTTCTTTTCCGAAGAAAGCTCCCACCCATGCGGAATAACTGCAGCTCCTAAAAACTGTTCTTGAACAACAATAGGAATATACAAATCGTTCCCCTGAACAATGGGCTCTGCATCTTCTCGCAATACAGAAAGATCCATCAAACGACGAAGCTCCAAGCCCTTCCCATAGCGACTACTTAATAACTGTTTCAGTTTAACTATTGCTACATCCATCCAGTACCCCTCTGGTCCCCAATTTTAGACCCAACAGAGGAACTCATTTACAAGACTCGTGCCGCAATTTGTCCCTTTAGGGGTAATTTAAATAAATAAGTAGTTTCAAATAGTTATGAAAAACAAAAAGCCCCTCTCCGATTGAGAAGGGCCCTTATATTCTGGTCATTACAGTAAATCTTTCAGAGCTCTATGCCTTGAAGTTAGCGGGCAAGTTTACGCTTATCAAGACCGTATTTTTCAACCTTCATAATCAAACCAGCGCGGCTGATACCAAGCTCTTTTGCCAATTTGGATTTGTTCCAGCCTGTGCGGCGAAGGCCTTCGCGAATCATTTCGCGTTCAAGATCTTCCAAAGCATCTTTTAGTTTCCCTTGCAAACGGGCCCCTTGAACTTTGTTCTTATCCCCAGACTCGAGAACTTTTGGCGACATCAGTTCAGCCATCAATTTAGTTTCGTCGCCAGAAAGCACGACAAGACGTTCAATTTCATTTTGAAGTTCTCGGACGTTACCAGGCCAAGCGTAGTCAAAGAGTTTTTCAAGTGCACGTTTGGTAAGAACACGTTTTGCGCCACCTTGAGTTTCAGAAATCTTACCCAAGAAATAATCCACTAGATATGGGATATCTTCTTTTCTTTCGCGCAGAGGTGGAACCCGGATATTTATAACATTCAAGCGATAGTACAAGTCTTCACGGAATGTTCCTTGCTCAACCATCTCCTTAAGGTTTCTATTGGTCGCGGCAACAATGCGCACATCAACCTTTCTTTGCTCCGTAGCTCCCACTGGAGTAAAAGTACCCTCTTGCAATACACGGAGAAGTTTTACTTGCATCGTCGGAGACGTGTCCCCGATCTCATCAAGAAAAAACGTTCCCTTGTCGGCCATTTCGAAAAGACCTTTTTTATCTTTCAAGGCGCCCGTGAATGAGCCTCTTACGTGGCCAAATAGTTCTGATTCCAAAAGATTGTCATTAAAAGCAGAACAGTTCTGTATCACAAAAGACTTATCTTTACGGTGAGAATTGTAATGGATCGATTTAGCAATTAGCTCCTTACCCGTACCGTTTTCGCCTTGAACAAGAACCGTTGAATCAGCACCCTTAATTTTATCAAGCAAAGCATAAAGAGACTGCATCGGTTTAGATTTACCGATCATATTATCATATTTAAAACGATTCCCGAGCTCCTTGCTGAGCTCTTTGATTCTATTTTCACGAGAGGTGATTTCTAAATGAAGCGTCACTATCTCCTGTGAAACAAGCTCACACACTTCGCAAAAATGATTCCTGTCTTGATCCTCGAGATACTTTAACTTGCCAAGGCATATTTCGATTGTATCTGCGCTCATCCCAAATGCAGCCATACGCTCACGAATTTCCTCAAGACGTGGCGCGTGATTTTGCTCGCGGAAGAAGCCTGTAGCGACTACTGCTCCAACGAAATCATTTTCAATAAGGATAGGAAAAATACCAACATCGAAGCCGACCATGTCCCACTTTTTTAATACGTAGCGATTTTGCGATGTTCGGAGGTCATCAATTGTTTTAACAACCATTTCGCCAATACTTGCCTTCGCAGTCTCTTTTTGCATCAACTGAGCAACTACAGGATTATTGAATTGCGTTTTCTCTTGATCAAAACCCTTGATTTGACCGCGCTCATTGGTAAAGACGACGTCGATATTCCACCAGGCGCCCAAAATCTGCTTGAGTTTTTTAATCACATGAATATGTTCAAACTCATCCCAATTGATCATAACAAATGCTCCTTCTTAAACTGCCTAATCTTCCAACTTTTATATCGTCAAAAAATTGGACAAACTTAAGGGAAATAAGAGGAAATCAATACGGTCTTGTCAAAAAAATCATCACATACGCCTTAGGTCTAGTATTGGTTTTAGCTTAGATGCGATGCTGAAGAGTATAGAAGCGATGGTATTCACCTTTAGCCTCGAGCAGCTGTTGGTGGGTTCCTATTTCAACAAGTTGACCAGACTTGAGAACCAAGATTTTATCAGCGGTTTGAATAGTCGAAAGTCGATGGGCAATAATCAACGCAGTACGCCCCTCCATAAGATAGTCTAGGCCCTTTTGAACTTCAATTTCGCTAGAGGTATCCAAAGCGCTGGTGGCCTCGTCTAGAATCAAAACAGGAGCGTTCTTAAACAAGGCTCTAGCGATGCTAATTCTTTGCTTCTCACCACCAGACAAAAGATTCCCGCGGTCACCCACCAAGCTTTGGTAGCTCTGAGGCATGCGTACTATAAAGTCATGAGCATTGGCGTGCTTTGCCATAGATGGAACATCAGCCAATGGGCGATCAAAATCGCCAGCTTGAATATTCTTTTCGATGGAATCACTAAAGAGAAAAACATCTTGGTTTACGAGGGCAATATTTTTACGAAGATCTTGAAGGCAGATGTCCAGGATATTTATATCATCAATAATGATCTCCCCAGAACTCGCATCAAAAAAACGTTCAAGCAAGTTCACAAGCGTAGACTTGCCACTGCCGCTTTCGCCGACCAGAGCCAGTCGCTCTCCGCGATGAATCGTTAGATTGATATTTTTAAGAATCAAGTCTTTGCCGTATGCAAAAGAAACATCCTTATAAACAATGGTTTTCCAGTCCACAGGGAATGGTAATTTTTTATGACTTTCCGTAACAACATTTGGATTATCGACAATCGAATAAACTCGTTGTGCCGAAACAATGACTTCTTGAATACGCACATAGCTTTCTTGGAATTTTTTAAGTGGCATATTCATGCCGATCAGTGAGGACACGTAGGTAATAAAAGACCCCATGCTGGCATGTCCGCTGCCAATTTCAGCACTAATATATAGTAAAACACCCAGAATCAAGAGCGTCGCAATAAGCTCAGAAACAGGCCCCATCATTTCAACGCGCGAGTGGATTTTTTTTCGGTTGCGGAGATAGACCTCCGATTCATTAACAAGCTTCTCAGCCATCACTTTTTCGAGATTAAAAGATTGAATAACGCGAACGCCATCAAGTGATTCTTTAATCGTTGAAGTCATTTTTTCAAGATTGTCCTGACCCAAAGGCAAATATTTACGTAGACTTCGAGAAATACTTTTTTGAAAAAGCACAATGAGTGGGACAACCAAAAGTAAACTTAGAGTCAATTTCCAATTCGTTCGAAAAAGATTGAAAAAGAGCGTTGCCATTAACAAAGGGGAACTGAAGATGTCCGCAATCATACGAAGACCATCTTGGATCACCTTCACATCGTTTAAAATTCTAGAAATTAAACCACCCGAACCCGAGGCATAAGTATTATGAAACGAAAGACTTAACTTCATAAATTTACGTTGCAGCCTTTGGCGAATATTTTGAGTCATGCATTCGGCAACATAATTCATAAGGAATATATGAAAGTAGCGGCTGACAGCTACGGCAACAGCCAAGACTAGGATCGTGGCTCCGATGTTTGTTGCCGCGGGAATATTTTTAGAAGTCAGTGCATCGACCAAATACTGAAGTTGCGCCAAGATCATACCTGAACAAAGTGCGTATATAACTCCTGTGCCAGCAATAATAATAAGAGTTTTTTTGAAGGGTCTTGCCTCACTCAAAATTCGGGATAATTCTGACTTCATTTGGTGTAGCTTTCCACATAGCGTTTCAGATATTGCCCCGTCAGGCTTTTCTTTTCAGAAATCACCTCTTCAGGCGTTCCTTTAGCGACGATATTACCGCCTTTTTTACCAGCCTCTGGGCCAAGATCAATAATATAATCGGCCTCGCGAATCACATCTTGATTATGTTCAACAACGATAACGCTGCCACCAGCATCAATAAGTTTATTCAATACTTTCATCAAAAGAGCCACCTCACGAAAGTGCAGACCTGTGGTTGGTTCATCCAAAATATATAAAGTCGCCTTTTGGCTTACGTTTGAAAGCTCTTTAGCTATCTTAAGGCGTTGGGACTCTCCACCACTCAGGCTATTGGCAGGTTGGCCGATTTGCAGATAGTCCAAACCGACCTCTTTCAGAACACTCAGGGGCTTCCGTATATTCGGGTGCGCCACGAAAAATCCCATGGCCTCATGAACAGTCATCTGAAGTATCTCATAAGTATTTTTACCTTTATACTGAATCTCAAGAATTTCAGGACGATACTTTTTACTATCGCAAACATCGCAGGGAATGATTACATTGTCCATGAACTGCATGTCGATCTCTTCATAACCCGTGCCTTTACAGGAAGGACAGCGTCCGCCATCGACATTCAAGCTGAAGGTCCCAGGTGTATAACCACGCGCCTTGGCCTCCGGAGTTGCGGCCATAAGATTGCGAATAAGATCAAAGGCCTTTAGATAGGTGATCGGAGAGCTCCGGGCCGACTTACCAATTGCTGATTGATCAATCAAAAGAATATTTTTAATGTTTTCAACACCTTTGATTTTTTTATATTCCTGGACTGGAAGATATTCGATATCCAAAGCGCGTGCGAGTGCTGGGTACAAAGTCTTCGTCACTAAAGTAGACTTCCCGGACCCACTCACGCCAGTAACGGCAACTAGACGATTCAAAGGGAAGACAACATCCACATCTTTCAAGTTGTGACCTTTGGCACCCTCGAGTTCAATTTTAAATTTATAATTGGCAAGATCCACTGGGCGCACTGGTTGGAAAGGTGCTTCGTTCTTGACATGCTTCAAGAATGGAACCGTAACAGACTGTTTGCAGTCATAGAATTTTTTCGTGGGTCCGGAATAAACAACTTCTCCACCAAGATATCCAGAACCAGGTCCCATCTCGATAATATTTTCACTGCTTTCAATCACATCACGATCATGTTCTACAATTACCAAAGTATTACCGAGATCTTTTAGGTCTTTTAAAATCTGAATCAAGCGATCATTGTCACGTGGATGAAGACCTACTGTGGGTTCGTCAAGAACATATAGAGTCTGAGAAAGCCCCATTCCAAGTTGATTGGCCAACATCAGGCGCTGGTACTCTCCGCCTGAAAGCGTTCGAGTCTCACGGCTTAATGAAAGATAATGTACGCCCACTCGGATCAAAAAATCCAGGCGTGCACGGATTTGTTTTAGAACTTCGCCAGAAACCTCAATTTGGTGGGGCTTCAAAGAAAGTTTTTTAAAGAATGCACCCAGGTCTTCAATTGTTTTTGAAGACAAGTCTTCAATATTGATTCCGCCAATAAACACATTCAAGGCTTCTTTTCGTAAGCGGGCACCATAACAGGTGCTGCACAAAAAAGGACTGCGATAGCGAGCAATAAAGACTCGTACGTGCATCTTATATTTAATTTGGTCTAAGTACTCAAAAAGACCCTTCACTCCAAAGAAGTCACCATGGCCATTCCAGATCATGTCTTTTTGTGCCTTTGGCAAATCCTTCCACGGTGTATGTGGATCGATTTTCATTTTTTTGCAAAAAGTGTTTAGCTGGCGCCGCTCATGGGCTGCGCTCGGCATCGTGAATGGTTGAAGAGCCCCGGCAGCGATACTAAGATTTGGATTGGGAATAACTTTTTTTTCGTCTACGTCAAGAGTATTACCGAAACCTTTACACGTAGGGCATGCCCCAATGGGGCTATTAAAACTAAATAACGCCGAAGTCGTTGGCGGAGGTGTATAGGCGCAAATAGGGCAAGAGGCCTCTTCACTAACCTGAATTTTTTCGCCTCCAGTCGTCTGAATGGTCGCGCGGCGGGAAATTACATTTGTATTATATTTGATACTGGCTTCATAAGCATTGGCCATAGAATCTGCGATACGAGCGGCATCAGCTTCGCTGAAGGACAGACGATCAATTACCAAAAAAAATGAACTCTTAGGAAGTCCCTTTTTAATCGCGGCCGCTTCGCTGATTTCGACGAGGGCTCCCATCTCCTCATCAAGAATTGCTGAAGCTACTTTTTTAGTCGCTGTCTTTACTGGAGGCTTAGACACTTTCGGAATATAAATTCGCAAGTAGCCATCTTGCAATAAAAGAGAATGAAGTTTCTTTCCCTCAGCAACACGTCCCTCAGCAGTTATCTCCACCAGGATATAACCGCGTTTTCCGTCAAAAAGTTTAATTACCTTATCAGTAGCTTCGGTGACACTTTCTTTTTCGCAGGGGATTTTATGAGTTGGACAATACGCCGTACCAAGTTTTTCAAAAAGCAGCCGAAGATAATCGATCACCTCTGTTGCTGTACCCACAGTCGAGCGACTGCTTTTAACGGTATTTTTTTGTTCAATGGAAATCGCAGGCGGAATATTATTAATACCTTCAATATCCGGCTTCGGGGCCTTGTTTAAAAATTGTCGAGCATAATTCGACATGCTCTCAATAAAGCGACGCTGTCCTTCCGCGAAGAGAGTCTCAAAAGCTAAAGAGCTTTTGCCAGAACCTGAAGGACCGCAAATCACAGTAAGTTGCCCCACCGGGATTTTGACCTCGATGTTCTTCAGATTATTTTGTCTCACCCCCCAAAGGTGAATTTCTTTCATCAAACAAATCCTAGCTTAAATAGTTCAGTGAGATCCGAATAGGAGAATATCTAATAAAGATATATACTACAACAATTTAGAGTCCGGAGACGGCGAGCAGAATACTGCTAAACCCTGGCTTTTACTTATTTTATAAGGTCTTGCGCGGATTTGCCGAGCTCTAATAACATTTTCTGAACTTTATCGTAATCCTTCTGATTGGCGTCTTTGAAATTATCCATATGATAGAGATTATAAAGAACCTTTGCGCCTTTCTCCTCTTTCACCATTTTCTTAATAGCCTCAATCACCTTTTGTCGAAGCACAGGCGGAAAATCCTTACGGAAAACAATGGGGTCGTTTGGAATTGGCTCTGTCTTTGCGATAATGACGATTTGTTCAAAAACATCTGGGAACTGTGTTAGCACAAGCTTTCGTGCGTCTTGCGGAACTCCATTTTCAGCAGGTGTATGATAAGTTGCCCCCGCGTCCACTTGCCGCTGATAGACCATAGTAACGACGCTATCGTGACGACCCGCAAACACAACCTCCTTGGGTTTTACATTTGCATCCTTCAGGAGTTTCGATGGCAGAACAAACCCCGAACCAGAAGAGGGATCGACGAACGCCATTTTCTTGTTATTGATGTCTTTCAGGGTTTTCGGGCCATCTTTTCTTGCGATTATTTGTCCCCAATATACGTCGCGCCCCTTATAAACCCCTGTCAATGCAGCTTCCGCGCCATATTTTTCATGCGCTAATAGATAACCAAAGGTGTTCATAATGGCGATATCAGCACGTTTAGATCCCAAGGCCTCAATCACAGCAATATAGCTTGAAGGAACACTCACCTCAAATGGAAGTCCCGTTTTCTCTTTGAGATAGGCCTCGAGCTCTTTGCCATTTTCCTCAAGAACCTTAGTGTCTTGCCCAGGAACCAACAAAATCTTGATCGGATTTCCGGCAGTGCCTACTTCTGTTTTGGAGGTACAGTTGGCAAATGCAATAAGGCTTATAAAAAGAACAAAAATATTTTTCATAGACATTACGGAACAACACTAGGCGTTCAAGGCCATTTTGCAAGTTGTTTCGAAAAAATCTAACCGATTTTAGAAATAAGTTTTATTCAGGGACGGGCCTCGCAAGAAATGGAATCGCCCCAAGAGTCTCTCCAATCGGTTCTGCCGATAGTTCTTAATTTTTCTTGTATGATTCCACGCGCAGTCTCGCGATCAGTCTCGACAGAAAAGTGTCTTTCCTGACCATTTTGATCTGGGAGCCTTAACTCAAAAGCAAGGTACAGCTCCCCATCCCAAGAAGGACCGACCTTCACCCCGGGAACGTCCACCCCGGCAATCTTTAAAGTCGCGCTTCCTAACTGACTCTCCCCTTGGCAACGCTGAATCTCGATTTCATAAATTCCTGATCCCGAGGTGCACTTATATTTGCCGCCACAAGAACTAGCGAATGCATTTTGAGCAAATGAGAAAAACAAAAACGTAAATAATAATTTTTTCATATATAGTTCTCCGGGTGAATGAGATGAGGCATCTATAGCCGAGTATACCCGCTGAGTTAATATAAAAATTGTCTTAATTCAGTGACGAAGCCAAGTCAATATGGCCTTTGACATAAAAGAGTAAGGTTTTAAAAACGAATCCGCAAGTCTTGCAGAATTATTAAAATATGGTCGATAAGAAAAATAACTAGCACACGTCAAAAGCGGCCCCAAATAGGGTCAATCCCCTGCCCCATTGATAAAATCCGCAAGACGATGCGTTCCCTCTATAAAACTCTGCGGCGGCAACTTGCTTAGACGATATCCTCTACAGGCTTTGTGATGAGGTAGATATTTTGTTATTTAGAAAAACTGACAAGCAGAAAAAAGTATTTGTAAAAACCAGGCGCAAGTACACTGATGTCAGTCAGCCAAATCAATTATGGCAATTTGATTTAAAATATATATAGATCCATGGAGAGAATCGTTGGTGTTTTTTCTTGGGCTTTATAGATGTGGTATCTAAGAAAGTTACGGGCTGGTATGTTGGCAAGACCTGCAAAGCTAGGGATTTGGTTTTTACACTTAACCAGGCTATTAAGAATGAAAACATTACAGCTAACCAGCCTCTGGCAATCAGATCTGATAATGGCCCACAGATGTCGAGCAATAGATTTTATTTTTATTTAAAAAATTTGGAAAAGAAATTAACCCATGAGTTTATTCCGCCAAGATCACCAGATCGAAATGCTTACATCGAAGCCTTCAACTCAATTTTGGAAACTGAAGTTTTAAAAGTTCTTTTTTCGATATGCTTGGAAGCCAAGAAGATGCGGGTCAAATTTTAAATTTGAATGCAGAGATTTCTGGCTCTCAAATTACTTTATAAAACAACCCGTAAAATGAGCTTCAGCAGACTTACTGACGCACTCCCGACCCCAGTCACAACCTCGATATTTTAAAGAGAAAGAGCCTTCTCCTGTTTTAAAATTTATCCTTAAAACTCGGTTTAAGCTTTTGTCTTTTATTACGAGATTATTAGTGGAAAACTCTTTTACCCGCGTTTCATCTAAAACCAGGCAGGACCCCGAAATCGTTGTGGCCTGCCCATTCTGGTCTATTGCGGGAATATTGAAACACTTTGCATCCGTATAGTTGTCACCGCCGTCTTGATTAAAAGTAGTGAGTATTCTCTTATAATGATCCGTCTGTTTAACGACCTTTCCCTGCTCGACTTCGGTGGCAAAGACCACGCCGCATTGAATTTGAGCCTTTTGCAATTCCTCAAGCTGAGGAGACACTTTTGCATAAACTACCGAAGAAAGTCCCAAAGATACTATAAAGGCTAACATATTTTTCATTTTATAGTTCCTTTCTTATCGAAGCTTTTTTGCGTCGATTTGTTTTTTGAATTTTATTGCGGACCCGCTGGAGGATGTCGGCTGAGTAAAACTAAAATCCACCCCAACCAGGCCGTTACGTAAAAAATCAACAATATCAGTATCCCAGAAATTTATCTCAAGACGCGCAGTCGAATTCCCGCATCTTAGCTTCGAATCTAGAAGCTGTTGGTTTCCATTAAACTTATAAGTACCAGAGCAAGAAAGATTTTGATTTTGAACAGTACCAGTAAAAGTAATCTGCCCATAAGTGGTAATTACGATAAGACCTTGAGTAGCAAAGTCATCTTGGTCTGTTATATAGATGCGCCCAACCAGCTCGGAATCAATAATTCGTTTTTTCGTATTAAAATAGTAATCTAAAAGCCGACCGGAGACGCTGAAATCACCGTCATCGACACCCATGATTCCTAAATACTCGTGAAAAACAAGAGCTTGTTGTTGCTCCGGTGACCTTGTGCGAGCGAGCCATCGGGTACTACTGACTTCTATCAGCTTTTGTCTCGGGTAGTTAATGGCGTCTTTTTCTACTCCGTTTAAAAGGGCCCTTTCAACACTTACGACTTTGGTGCGAGCCAGAGCGTCCTCTAACTCATCGATGGCAAATTCGGGAAAGAGCTGCTCAGCCTCGAGCCTGATATCTTTCGCTACCTGTCTGCCGAGGTTCATGAATTCCAGGACGATTGCATCACCGCCGTTGCCTACATCGCGAATTCCCGCAAAGACTGGAACCGAGAATAAAAATGAAAAAGCTATAAAGGGCATTAAAAATATTTTCATACATTTTCCTTTTGAAGAAGGTTAAAAAATTGAATACTCAAGCAATAAACATTATTCTTTTTCGGGCTGGTCGAGAGCAGTCTCGAAAATTCCCTGCGGAACTGAAGCAGTTTCTTTTTGGCTTTGGGAAGATCTTCTTTGTTAATGGCAAAAACTGTGGATGAACTTTCACGCTCTTCAATCGTTTGGGTTTCCAGCGCCACCAGGGCCTTCTCCAAAATCTGCCGGTGAAACTTACGGATCGCTTGAGAAGGGGTGTCTGTGCCTATCGCGCTGAAATCCTCCGTGAGGCGAATGCCTCCTTTGAGCCTTTCAATGAGCGCCAATCTTTCAAGACGATCAAGAGCTTCCACAATTGTAAGCTCGGAGACTCCCAACCGCTGACTCATCCACGCCGTATCATTAGTAAAATTTGGCAGTGAGATCAGTTCGAGCAAGGCCAAGTGATGCCAGTCTGAAATAGCTCTAAACCCATCCAACGTGATGCTTTGAACAGAACTCTGCAGTCTTTCCTGTACCCGACGTGCGGCGGCTTCTCGATCCTGAGGATTTCGCGCATGCTCTTTGGCGACAAGGTCCGCAAAATGCTCCGCTTGTCCAGCGGACAACTCGAGAGCCTGAGCGACCTGTTCAATACGTCTTTTGGAAATACCATATTTACCCTTCAAAAGCTCGTTGAGGGTGGATACGCCCATTCCCAAATCCCGAGCAAGTGCTCTCAAGGAGTAACTCGGATTTCGCAAAGAGCGATTTTCATAAGCCTCAGTGAAGTAGCGGCGGTAGTTGTCTGGGAAAAAAGATGTTTCTTGCATGGGGTGGAACCTAGCAAGAATCCCTGGTCAGGCGCAAGACCATTGCGAACATAGTGTTCGGAGATGATCGGAGTTGAATATCTTTCAAAGCAATAACCAAACGATCTGTACCCTTAAAAGGACGTGGCTGGGTGCTCACGGGAACGGAGCTCGTTGCCTTCTAGCCTATCCCGAGGCCGAAGCCAATCCCATGAACTCGGACTTCATTTGCAATCTGATGATCTGGCCTTGTAAAATCGCCCTCAGCAACTTTATGAATTGAGCGACAACCAATCAGATCAAAACCCGACTAAAACCCAATCTTTTTACGAGGATATCCCGACCGGGCGTAATATTCGTTCCCAGGGGCCTATTGCTTAAGTAAAATGTGCTCATGCAAACTTCCCTCACCCCCTCTTGGGACCTCTCCTCCGCCTACCCCTCTATCGATTCCGCCGAATTTAGAGCTGATCGCTGGTTTGTCGAACAGAGTCTCTCGCAAATAGTCAGTTTCTGTAGGTCGATTCCGAGCTTAGATTTATCATCAGATGCGGCCGTCAACCAATTCGCAGAGATCATTCTATTAAGAGATAAGTGTGAGATGCTAGGCTACAACTTAGGCGTCTTTACGGGAGCACTGAATTCAGTCGATACATCTCGCCAAGACGTCATCGCCATAGACTCTCAGATCGGTGAACTCAAATCAAAAATTGAGCAGGCAGCCAAGCCCTTAGATAATTTTCTTGCTACCTCAGACGATTCCTTCATCAGAAAATTGCTTACAATTAAAGAATTGCAGCCCTTTAGCTTCCACTGGAAGCACGCGCGAAAATTAAAAGAATTTCTTTTGTCGGATGCAGAGGAGACGCTCCTAGAAGGTTTAGCCGTTAACGGCCATACAGCTTGGATGATTCTCTACTACAATATGGTTGGTAGTATGAAATGTGTTGTCACTTTAGATGGCAAGGAACAGACTCTAGGACTTGCTGAGGCCTCAGCTATTTTATACGGTAATTCTGAAGCAGACAGACAGTCCACTTGGCACGCCATTCAAAAATCCTGGAAAGAAAATCAGGTGTCAGCCGCCGCGATCTTAAACGCTCTGGCTGGTTGGAGAATTGAGGTAAGTAAGAAACGATCCCACGCAAAACCCATGAACTTTCTTACTCAAGCGTTGCACGACAACCGCATTGAAGAAGAAACCCTGGAAGCCATCATCACATGCTGCCGAGCAAACCTTGAACAGCTTAAACGTGCGCCTAGAATCATGGCAAAGGTCGCAGGCAAGGCCAAGCTTGACCCTTGGGACTTAACTGCGTCATGCCCAGCTCTGTCTGCAACGGCCACCACCTTGCGATCTTACGAAGAGGGTATTCAGTTGGTTCAGGAGAGCTTTGGTTCTTTGAATTCGGATATGGCGGATTTTACTAGGATGATGCACAAGAACTCCTGGATCGATGCCAAAGTTCTACCGACGAAATCCACGGGCGGCTATTGCACAGAGTTCTCTAAATCTCGTGAACCACGCATTTTTATGACTTACCGGGGCTCCACGAACGACATCTCAACACTTGCACACGAACTGGGCCATGGTTACCATTACTGGGTGATGCGAGATATCGAACGCTCCGAGGCGGCCTATCCGTTTACCTTGGCTGAAACAGCCAGTGTCTTTGCTGAGCAGACTCTAAGGGACCATTTAACCGAGCGTTCGAAAAGCCTCGATGAGAGACTTGAAGCCGGGTGGTCGGAAATGGAAAGCATTGCGGCTTACCTCATCGATATTCCGACCAGGTTTGAATTTGAAAAGAAATTCCATGAAATGCGTCAGAAGCAAGTTGTATCTGCTGAAGAACTGTCTGCGCTCATGGCCGAGGTTCGAAATTCTTGGTATGGCGACACCTTTAGTAGCGAAAGCCCACTTTATTGGGCCACTAAGTTGCACTTCTCAAGCAGCGGCAGTGGATTCTATAACTTTCCCTATGCCTTCGGTTATCTCTTCGCCATGAGCCTCTACGCGCGCCGTAAAGAGCGAGGTGAGAGCTTTAATAAAACTTATATCGCGATTTTGCGTGATACCGGCAGAATGACGGC
Source organism: Bdellovibrionales bacterium (assembly GCA_031370005.1). Classification (GTDB taxonomy): domain Bacteria; phylum Bdellovibrionota; class Bdellovibrionia; order Bdellovibrionales; family Bdellovibrionaceae; genus JACMRP01. The sequence continues at coordinate 51,212 of JANMPT010000101.1, forward strand.
GGAGGATCTTATTCGGAAGCATTTAGGTGAGGACATCAGAAAGCCCCAGTTTTGGCAGAAATCCATCGACCTCGCGATCCAGAAAATCGACGCCTTTGAAAATCTAATTAAATAAAGCCACCCTGACGGTAGTTCCCAGAGATTCCTTTGTTGAACATCATCGCAATGCCCCCCATCTTAGGAATCTATTATCTGCCACTGGACCTCTCGTGGTATTGGCCGCCAGCTTGTGCATCGCCTCAACTGAGGCAATAAAGATCATCCCGATCGGTTCGCGATTAATTTTTCAAATAGTCAAATTGTTTACGATTCCAAAAATGAGACATCTCCAGTGCATCCTAAGTTTGATAATAAAAATGGCGACCATGACTTAGCCCTCATTTTGCTAGAAGATGATGTTTCAGAGAGCAGAATTATTTGATCAGTTTAACCCGATCCCCACGCGTAGTAGGATATGAAAATAAAATAAACTCTAGGAAATCAGATCCTTCATTTCGAATTTGATGAGGTTCATTAGGTTCGATTTCTATACCTTCATGATGGTTAACTACTATAAGTTCATTTTTAACTTTAAAAGTTGCAGTACCTGTCAGTACATAGAAGAACTGGCGAGATTTTTCATGAAGATGTAATTGTTCGTAAGTGCCAGGGGGCATTTTTTCTTTAATAATACTAGCATCTTCTCTTTTTAAGAAATGCCAACCGTCGCATTCATCGCCCCAACTGTAATGTTCTGCTATCGACTGAGTCACCTTACGCATACTTTTAAGTTATACTAAAACTACTAGTATTGTCTATGAATCCAATCGTTATTACTGTCAAGGGGCTCTCCTACGCTTTAATGTCCTATCCCCTGATCAAGGATCATCTATACGATATAATACATGGGTATCGGAACTTCCGAATTTTGACTGAGGGACACTCAGCGCCCCTATAATAAAACCTTTTCGCAGCTAAGACGGCCCGTTGCCCGGTGAGCAATTTGGTCAGAAATCCAATTGTAAACAGCTGCAAATCGAAAAAGGACCAATTTCATAGAGCCAGCAACGTTTCCTATATAACACCGAACATAGCCCTTCATCACCGGAGACAGGGTCACACGTATGATGCTATTTCGTTCAAATTTATTTGTATAAGTCAGCATATCAACAATCGGATTCGGCGGGAACCCGATTGAAGAACTGAATCCTGCAGAGAAGTAGTCGGTACCGGTCGTTGAATAGCCGGGCATCGCTGGCGGATAAAAAGACGTCCCAGTCAAAATCTTAGTCTGTCGTTCAATATCGCGTTGACCAAAATGGGGTCCCGCTTTGATTAATACCCCGGCTGCCGTCACGACTGCGGGAGTGTACGAATACTTTTCAGAGTTATGGAAGACCTCAAATATAAACGCCTTGTTTGCCTTGTTGTATGCAAACGAAAGCCCCAACTCTTCAGAACCACCCATTCCATTATTAAGTACACCATTTTCAATCATAATACCCAAAGATGCCGAAACACCGAACTCATTAGAATCCAGTAGTAGCGGTGCCTGATTCCAAAGCTTATAATCCAATGCTTGAAGCGTTGCCTCCACAGCATTCCGCGACCTCTCGGAAAAACTAACTTTTTCTTTGGGAACGGAGGCGTCTAGCGAATTCGTTCTCTGAGTCACACCCTTCACAGAGTCTTTCACGAAGCTCAAAGAGTCGCCAACGATGCTTCCAAAGCCAAATACAAATCTTGTGGCACTCAGGGCGCGAGCCACATTCTGCAAAAATATCATTCTCGTTTTTTGAAATTGCTCTTTCTTTTCCTGAGACAGTCCGTCGTAACCCTCGAGCGGATTCACCTCCGGCGGTATAATGCCTCCATAATCGAGGATACGTTGCCGCACGTTTTCGGGAATGACCAAGCCCAAAGCTTTTTTCATATTGTCGATGTTTGGACTGCTCTCAAGAGAATAGCTAACCTTATCAGAAATTTTGATGAGGGTGTTGGCGCGACCCTGCAAGACGCTGGCTGCGTTGAGTTGTTCTTGCAGCAAGGAGCTTGAGCCTTCCTGGGACCAGGAGCTCTGAGCATAAAGCAACAAATGCCCTAGCAATGTGAATAAAAAAATAAAGTTCTTCATGACCTATCCATTGGTTTAATAACTACAGCAAACCCGAGGCCAGACCACGTTGCCCTATTTTTTATTTGTTCGCCTATTGGGTAAAAAGTAGCAACTTTCGTCAGCCACAAATTCACGCACTAGACGTCCCATTTTGAGACAATTTACCCATATTACGATTTCCGCCATTTTCATTCCAAACAAGGGTTGTGGAGCCGCTAAGGTGAAGGCAATGTGAAATCAAAATCCTTCCATGCGGTTTGATCATTCTGCACGCGAAGGCAGATGGACCTATTCTGAAAGTGGTCGGAACGGTTGGATAAGAACGAGTATCTACTTTTGAACAGGATCAAATATGGTGTTTAACTACTGAACTTCAAGCGATCCTGACATTGAAGGATGGAACAGGCACTTATAACCAAAGTGCCCTTTCTTTTTTGCTGTGAACTTCCAAGATTTGCCAGGAGAAATTGTTTTTGAATCAAATGTTCCAGGCGAGGTCACGGTATGCGGAACTAAATCGTGGTTGACCCACTCAATTTGTCGCCCAAAAGAAGTCGAAACTTCTTTTGGACTGAACTGCATCCCCTCAATATTTATGACGACAGGATTCAAACGATTTTCTGCACGAGCAGGAGCTGTCATCATAACTATGCCGAGAATAAGTGAGACACAAATTGAATGAATTTTTCCCACTGAGCTTCCTCTCGTTTAACTATTTCAGCACAGACTGCAAGTGCTTGGCATGCTCGAGATGTGCCGCAATAGCAGGACGGACCTTGGTAAGCAGTGCTTTTAACTCGTCATTTTTAGCTGAAGGAATCAGTGTCTTGTCGATCGCATCAAGCACTGCTTGATGATAAGCAACTTCATGGTCGACGTAGGCTTTGTCGAACTCTTTGCCTTTCAACGGTTTGAGCGCGGCCAAATTGTCATCTCCACCTTTTTTAAGTGAACGACTTGTATCGTTTTCCTCTGGTGTCACTTTTAATTTCGTTACTAAATCCACCGCGCTCTTATTAACAGCAGAATGATCCGTCACCATTTGTTCGGCGAATTTTTTTACTTCGTTGTTTTTGGTTTTCGCCTTAGCGACTTTGCCAGCATCAATATCAACGGAGTTTGCTGTCACAACAATGGCGGCAATCTGCGGATCTGTTGGCCCTGCTGGCGCAGCTGTTTTTTGATCTGCAGCTTGAGCTGCAAAACCAGATAGGCCGATGAATATTATTGGTAAAATTCTTTGACTTATTCTTTTCATATTTTTCTCCTAGGGCATAAACCCTCGAAATTTTTAAATGGTTTACTCACGCACAAATTCTCGAGGCCACATGGCTACTAGTAAAGGCCGTTTAAACCGTTTTAATTCAGCGCGCGGTGACTGAGTTTGCTTTGTACGAGTGGATAAAGCCCAAACGATGCGCCAAATACGATGTGCGCAGCCCAGTCCCAGAAGATCGGAACTTCGCGTCCCCAAATATCCACCCCGTGAAGTGCATTCATCAAAGTAGGAATTAAAACGTAAGGCCCGACCATCGATATGACACCCAGAGCAACTCCAAGTTTTAACGCCGAAGTCGTCGTCTCAACTGAAAATTTCTTGGCAGCAAGACCAAAGATAAAGCCCCAAAGAAGAGACGGCCCGAGCTGATGAAGCACAAGGCCCGCCAAGATCGCTCCAATATTTAATCCTTGAAGAGCGGACTCACCGAAGACCATAGACCCAATGACCTGCACCGGAAAAAGAGGACTCTTTCCAAGGAAAACAGCAAAGACAAGCATAACTACCACAGCCATAATAAGACCCGCGAGCTGTCCAGTGAGAATTCCGGCCAATATAGGTTTAGCTGCTGATTGTGCATGTGATGGCTTTTCAATTCGTCCAGTCGATTTCAATACATTTTCCATATATCTCCAATTTTTTTGTTGTGGGCTTGCTCGCCTTTAACTCATAATCAACTTAAACATTAAAATTGTAAATACTGTTTAAATAGTTTAAATTGGCCCGTGGAGGAATTATGCAAGGCTTGCATGGAAATCAAAAACGCATTCTAGATTACTTACTGGAGCATCCTGAGGGTGCCACACTTGATGAGCTGTCAGCTCATCTTGAGATTACAAAAAGCGCCGCAAAAGAACATATCGTAAAAGTTGAAGGCCACGGCTTTCTGATTTTCAAAGACACTAAAGGTTTAATCGGCAGGCCCAAGAGACGCTATCTTCTTTCGCCAGAAGGACACGATGCTTTTCCCAAGCAATACTCCTGGCTTTCGAGTGTTTTACTAGAGCTTCTTGCTGAAGACATGGGTAAAGAAACGGTATCCCGTCTCATGTCGGACCTTGCCGATAAAGTTTCAAAATCTATGGAGTCAAAATTTAAAGCCGCTAAAAACTCGGCTGAACTTTTGGCACTCGTAACAGCAACACTCAATGACTTAGGCTATCGTTCTTCGTTGAAGCAAAGTGATCTCCGAAAAGGGGCAATCATCGAGGCCACGAACTGCGTCTATCATGCAGTTGCGAAAAAGCATCCAGAGCTTTGTGGATTTGATGTCAAATTCATCCAAAACGCGACGGGCGGAATGAACGTTAAGCTTGAAAGCTGCATTGCCCGCGGCGGTAGTGTTTGCCGGTTCTGCATCAAGCGCACACTTGACTAATTCCCTAGGTCCGCAAATCTTGAGCGACTACCTTGCCGACGCTTGGTATTTGCTCTAGTCATATACTTATGATCGGGTGGATGACAAAAAAATATTCACAGATATGTGTCAAACATTATCCAGTACGTTCTTAAAGATCAAAGTGTCTGGATTTAATAAAGCTAGCGCAAGCCGTCTTGACGAAGCATTTAATTATCACATTTTGTTCGATTTCCTGGGGGCGGAGTAAGGGGTTACCAAACTGGTCGATACGGCGGTAATTGCAAACATGAATCCAGTTGATCATGAAGAACCTGGCTTAAGTGATCATTACAGAGCTTCGGTTCGGCGGGAAGACTTATTGTGAGCACAGATCCATTGGCGCAAGGCTGTGATACGGTGCGAGCGAGCTGCTCTCCATAAATTGCCTGTCTCATCAATGTCCCACCAGGAAGCAGAGGAATAGTGTTACAATTTATTGGATTGGTGCTGTTATCGGTACCTAGCTGACAACGTACAACCTCTGGGTCTAAAAAGTCGGCAGGGCAGCGCACTTGCTGCTGATAGGTTACTCCAAAATGAAGATTATATACTGAGCTTCCAACGGGATTAACCATTGTACCAATTACCGTATTTACAGTTACGGGTAGGTTCTTCATAGTCGCTGCTGTTTGCCCTGCTGGTAATCTGACATGACAAAGACTACTACTTGCGCAGTAATCATCTGT
>JANMPT010000103.1:0-27387 GCA_031370005.1 Bdellovibrionales bacterium
TTACGCAAGTTCCGAAATTAATTGAGCAAGCATTATCCATGGATTTAGAGGATGGACTGTGGTTCGGTGATCTCAAGGCAGAAGAACTTCATGACCAAGGATCTTACGGCGGCTATCGTTTCAGTTGTGCATTTCAGATAGCTTCCAGCGTCATTTAAAGAAACCGCTGGAGCGTTTAACTTGGCGCTTTTGAAAAGGTCTTGGGCAAGCGTTGAGTTTAATGAGCGCCGAAAACTTTTTGATGATTCCTGGAATGACTTATTGGATTGCCTTGAAAAGATTGATGGGTCTAATGATGAAGAAAAATGATTCTGCTATTTTAGCACAAACAGGTGGAAACACATTCTTGAAGCCATCGAAAAATTTGAACGAGAATTCAATGTCCAAAAGGTTCATTTTTCTCAAGAGTACACTGACAAATAATTTCATTGTCGTAAAGTAAATAAGAGATTATTATAAATAAATTCACTGAAAATTGTCCGTGATTGATCTCTAGAATTTGGGGTTCTATGGCGAAAAGAAAAACGAAGACGCTAAAGCGTAAGATGAAAACTCGGAAATCTCCAGCAGTTAAAAAAAAACCCGAAATAAATCCAAAACCCACTTTACCCCCAGTTCATTCTTGGCGAGTGTGCCCCTATGGTGAGCATTGGGTCAGGACTCATCCAATGCATGTTCCTCCAAGCAAAACTCATCCTGAGGGTTCTGTGACGACCCGTCGTGAACATTGCGCGCGAAATCCTTCTGGCAAAGATCAACTTTATCCAGAAGAGATTCAAGAAATAGCCAGTCAGAATTTTGCAAATTTGAAAAATAGACCTTGTCCGCGACCTCTAATTTTTGGTGTAGATGGCAATCAATATGACGATCTCATTGCGGGTTGGACGCAGTATTGGAACGAAGTTTTAAAGCCAGGTGAGGCTTTAGACCCTAATCTTGTGAAAGCACTTATTGCATCTGAGTCGGGATTTGACCCCAAGGCTCTTGCTAACAAAAAGAACTCAAATAGTGCTCGCGGTTTAATGCAAATTACAAATGACTCCCGAAAACTTCTAGGTGGTGATCATGGTGATTTGAAGGATCATCTGATTACTATCACAAAGACGGAATTAAATGATCCCAATATAAATATTTGTGCAGGTATCAGATGGCTTTTTGAAAAGCGACGTTTACTTTCCTCTCGTTTGAAAAGATCAGCTACTTGGGTGGAGACTATCTGGGATTACAAAGCGGTTAAGCGTGCCAAAACGAAAGAAGCTGCTGAAAGAATTAAAAAGACATTTAATAAATTTTATGAAGAACTTCAGAAATGTGGAAAACCATGAAGGGTCTTCAGATTTTGTTCTCCATTCTTTTAAGTTCAATTTTAGCTAGTGGATCAGATAATGTTCATCTAGCGAAATTAAAATCAAGGTTTCCAAATGGATTGTTAAGTGATGATTATGGAGTTTTGAATATCAAAGACTTAGCTCTTAATGCTTGCCGTCTCAAGCCCCCACCATTCATCCCAGGGGCTACTGATTCATATCAATATTGGATATGTTTTGAAAATAAAAATATTTTGCCGACCTGTTATGATGCGGGCATTGACGAGACCGAGGGGCATGTAGGACGCGTGTATATTGATGTTCATAACCGTGAAATGAGTTATCAATTCTTTGAGCGTCGGCCATGGTCAATTCGAGATTGCAGGAGCTTTGTAAAGGATCTGAAAAAGATTATGAAAGGAACGTCACACGCTTGCATTTCGGCTTCGAGTATTACTAAAGAAGAAAAGAACGACAAAGGGCAAATGGAGCGCATTGGATTTCTTCACCGATTCAAAACCCGTAAAGGTTGTGAAGGCGAAGAGTGTGAGTTGACCAAAAAATTCAAAAAAGAATACTGTCCCGAGCTTAAACTATAATTTTAGATCATTCTGCTGCTATTTTAGCACAGAAGTTTCACTAAGTAGTTGAAACCAGTCATATTGCGACGAATCCGCCACTTGTCTTCACTTCAGCAAAGCTGAAATACTTTCTAAAGGGAAAGTAAAGTCATTCAAAATGATAGTGAAAGTCACGACTCATCACGGGAGTTGGCTACTCCGTGGCTACTTGAGGTTCTACTTGAAAGTACGATTCGACAGACGCTGTGCAAATTGCCTCTATATTTGATCAATCCTAAAGTCTTTCAATGCGAACACTAGTTGGGTTTTTAATTTCAGTTCTATTTTTAAGTTCAGTGAATACCTGGGCAGCAATGTCAAAGAAGCAGTTATACGCCGCTAGCATGGAAAATGACGCTCAGTTCATCGAATGTGTTGGGAACATTTTCTTTTCAGTCGGCCAATTTCAGAGAGTGATATTGGAAGATCTGAAATGGGAAAGTTCAAACAGTGAATTTCAAAAAATTGAAAAGGCTCAAGGCTTTTTAAAAAAAGCGGATCAAAATTTATTGCTGGCACTCCAAAATTCTGACAAGTTACTCAACGAACTTAAAGGTGCTGATCGCGGAAAATTTGAAAAACAACTCAGTGGCTTCAAGGGTCAGGTTCAGGACCTAAAAGCACGACTTGAATTTATTGTCGTAAAGATCGACCAAAAAAAATTACCAGATACTGCGGAGATTCATAAAGTAGTTTTACTAGCAATCGCCGGAACAGGTTTTGGAATGGAAGTATCCAAGCAGAAATCAAAGAACGACACCAAAGAATAAAATAAATGACGATTTTTCGACGTGAATATGATTTGCCGCCTCTGACAGCGGACTGACAGTGCGCTATCAGAAGAAAATCTGTAAGCCTTTGAAATTAAACAACAATGAATTTTAAAACCCAGGGTCAGTTGTAGATATTTAGAACTTTGAAGATCGATGTGTTTATGTCAATTAGCGGGCCTTAAGCAACATCCACAACAACCTTCAACTTTAACCCTGCTTCATCAACAAGTGACTGTAATGACAACTCAACGAATCGTTCTTGAGAATGCCCAAGGTCTTTGGCAAATCGAGCTGCGCGTTCGGGACTAACAGCTTTGTTTCCTTTTTCGATATCGTTCAAGTGCGAGCGAGAAATTTTAAGATGTTTCGCAAACTCAGCTTGTGAAACTTCTTCACCAAGGCGAATGGCTTCGATAAGTTTGTCAATTGTTACTGGACCGCCGGTGATCTTCTCTAAAAACTTTCGAGTTTCACTTTTCTTAGTCCTCATATTTAAGCCACTTTTTTACGAGCTAGCCATAGATCATATTCAGCCTGAATGCGAACCCACATCTCTGCGGTCGTTCCAAGTACTTTCTCCAGTATGATCGCAAACTCTGGTGAGATCGAACGCTTGCCATTCACGATCTCGTTTATTTTTCTTGGTGAACAATCACATTTCTCCGCGAGTTGTGATTGATTAAGCTCCATCTCTTTCATATAGATTTCGCTCAAGACTACTCCCGGATGCATGGGTTTTGGATTTTTTATCATAAGCACCTCAATGGTAATTTTCAATTCGGACGTCAATAAATTCTCCGGCTTTAAACTTAAAGGTGATGCACCAAGGAAGCTTTATTGTGATACTCCATTCATCCCTGCGGTCACCTTTAAGCTTGTGCAGCCGAATGTTCGGCGGCTGACCTTTGATTTTTAAATCGCTCATCTCTGTTGTTCCGTGCATTATCGTCAAAAGAGCCTTTGCACGGGTCCAAAGCTCTTTAGGAAGGGATTTAGAACTCTCAGTTTCCCAAATATCCTGGGAAATTTTATTACCAAAGCTACGGATCATATTCTCCCTTATGAATTACACTATACCGTATAGTGTAATATGTGTCAATTAATCAAATTTCTAGATACAACTCAGCGGGTCTCGGAAAATGACCTTGGCTACTTTGTGGCTACTGCGTTAACTATCCTCTTGATTTCATTGGATTCACGCTGAATCCGCCATTCTTCGCGACTCATTAAGAGTGAAGTTTCAAAACTCAAATCAAAATAAAGGTTCTTGAACGTCAGACCAGTCGGGACCCCAGATTCATTAGGTTTTATGGCACCAGTCAGGAGCAACCAGGTGCGAAGACTACTGGCTTTATGTTCACTATGACACCACCTTACAATAGTAAAAGATAAATCTGGGTATTAATTCATGGAGCAATGTTAGTAGTCTGAGGTATAGAAATTGCACTTAGACAATATCAGAGGTGCCTATGAGCAAATTATTTCTTTTCAGTCTACTAACTTTCTTAACATTTTCACAGGCTTTTGCTGAGGCACTAACATACGTTAGGCCGAGCGATAGCAAAGTCTTCTACTGTCTTGATCACGAAGGGCCGAGAGATCCAAAATGTGTAAGTAAACTTGTAAGCACACTCACACCAGATTTTGGATCTTCACAGGCTTCCAACTACGCTATTAATGCTTGTAGAAATGCGATTGTGGGATTTTCGGATTGCTACGTAGACGCATTTGATACTTTCAAACCTAACTATGGCTCTAGTCAGGCAATATACATGGCAAAAAATGCTTGTTTCTAAAATTGAATAGAAACCCCTAGTCATCTATTTTATAACGAGAATAGATTTCACATGCGGGGTTATGAATAGTTGGTGTTTCAAAACCTGTATCCATAATAACTGGCTTCATGATATCGGCTCCTTGATCAATAAGCCAACCAAGCAATGAAGCAGAAAATCCATCCTCCCAAGATATTCCTTCATAAAGAGCTGTTTGCTGAGCATGATCTACCCTGAAATACATGTTAGGATCAGCGCCATATTTAACCATAATGACGACCGCGTCTTGTGCGTCAGCCGTAATCAATTCGCTGAGCAAAGGGTTCTCCCAGTAAATATGCGAGTAGAAAGTATTGGGATTGGCTCCTGCCATCAGCAATGCCTCAAGAATCGCTAGGTCAACTCCAGAGTTTTTCATTGAAGTTCCACGTATTAACAAATCAATAAGGACATTGTCTTGTCGCAAGTCAAGATCGTGATCGCAATTTTGATTTGGATCCAGCTTAAATTGCAATATCGCGCGAACTGTTTGCAGGTCCCGATCTTTCACAGGTACTCATCTGAGGGTCTGGCGTCTAAAAGAATGATTTCGCCCTTTTTTACTTGGGCTAAGAGTTGCTTTCGATTCACGGGCTCCATTGAAGCGATGTCCTTGAACGATGCGGAAGCAATTTTTTGGATTTCAGAAAATTGTTTTTCACTGAATGTTCGAAGGCCTAAAAGAAAGTCAGCGACTGAGTTATTTGAAATTCGATAGTAGACGTATTTTCCATTGCGTCTGGTCTCAACAAGAAGAGCTGATTTGAGTTCTTTGAGTTGAGCACTAGCATTTTTGATTCCAAGATTTGCTTGCTCGGCTATCGCCTCAACCGTCTTTTCGCCTTGGCAAAGAAGATCTAAAATTTCAATTCTCATGGGACTTGAGAGGGCCTTTGTGGACCTTGCGAACTGTTCATAAAGAGCATCTTTGATTTGTCTTTTCATAGCTATCATTCTAATGAATATTAGAATGATAGCCAATACCTTAGGTCTTGCTGGCCGATCCGGAGATGAGATAAATTAATAATTTCAATAATATACAGTTCTTCAAGCCATATTCATAAATTTATGAATATGGCTTGCAAAATCGTATAATGCTGTTATTATTAGTAAATGGAGATAAATGTCCTTAGAAAGAACTTGGGGGCCTTACGAACCCTCTACCCAGGCGGCACTGAAGGTGAGCTTCGCCACCTTAGCGGGGACGTGCTCAAGGGCCTCCCTGTTTGGATCAAAGAATCTATCCAGCTCTATGATTTTCCTCTGGAGGGCCTTGGTGCCCCTCTCTATCTCGTGGTGCCTAAAGAAAATATCACGCTCGAACATCTCATGCGCATCTACCGACAACTTGCCGAAAAACTTGATGCGCACATTATTGTTATTGCGGACCACATGCCCCCTAAACACCGCCCCCTTCTTGTGAAGTATCGCATACCTTTTATTTACAAAGACGAATCCATTTTTGCGCCAGAATTAGGGCTCAAATTTGGACAGCTCAAAAAATTCGAACCAAAGCTCAAGTTTGATCTCGAAGGAAAAAAAGAGACTTTGACCCCATTCGCTCTAAAAATTATCGCAGGACTTTTAACAAATAAGATCCCGCAAGAATTTACCCACAAATTTTTGCACCAGAAATTGAGCGAGCAGACCAAGCTCTCATCTTCAAAACTGAATCCTACTTTAAATGAATTGGCTGCACATGGATTTCTACTTATTCAAGGATCAGGGCCTACAAAAACATACATCAAAAATGAGACTCAGAAAATTTGGGAAAAGACCCTCGCTACATCGTTTGCGCCATTTTTTCGAGAGGTGCAGACAAACTACATTCCGAATGATCGTGGTACTTATGGCATCGCGGGAGAAACGGCATTGGCCCAATATTCAAACCTTGCAGCCCCAAAGCAGCAGACCATTGCAATGACAGCGGGAGCGTTTCGAAGCCTTTATCAAGGAAAGCCAAAAGACACTAAGCCTTACGGTGATTTTGACAAGCCCAGTGTTGTACAAATCTGGAAAGAAGACCCTCGCCTTTTTTCTTCTGATGGCGTGATGAATCCCATCGAAGTTTTTTTCTCCATGCGAAATCATCCTGACGACCGCGTTCAGATAGCCCTTGATGAAATGCTAAATACCTATGGGCTCATCAGGAATAAGGAGTAATGAATGGCACGCCCACACGGATTTGATCATTTTTGCAATACTCTAAAAGGACTAGAGGCCGACTACGTCGTCATTGGTGGTGGGGCCGCCGCCATTCTCATGGACGACGAAGGACTAGAATTCAGAGCAACAAAAGATGTCGATTTGGTTGTACTCGGGCGTTCTGACGAACTGAATGCCCGAATTCTTGCCTATATTAAAGACGGTGGTTACAAAATCAAAGAATCGACAGACACCACTCCGAAATATTATCGCTTTAGAGAGCCCTCTAAAGCAGAATGTCCTGCCATGATCGAGATTTTTGCTCGTAATGAACTGGAGCTTCAGCTTGAAGAAGGACAATACATTATTCCTATTAAAAGCGATTCGGCAGAAAAACTCTCTGCAATTTTACTTGCTGACGAATACTTTGATCTCATTCGAAACAATCTTGTCACTTCAGGATCAGGAATCACACTTATCAATGCAATTGCAAATATCTGCCTGAAGGCCAGGGCGCATCGAGAACTTTTCGAACGACGAGAATCCGGCGACAAAACCGCAGAAGAAAAGTCTATCCAAAAACATCTCAAAGATATTTGGAGACTTGCTGCTGTTCTGACAGGCGAAGAAATTATAGCTCTTACGGGGCAGCCAGAAAAAGATGTGACGTCCGCAATTCAAAAGCTCGGTCTGTTGCCGAAAATGCAATTCAAGCAAGTGATGGAAAATATCCCAGGGGTAGAGATCGAATCCATCATGGCGGTCCTAAAAAAGGTGTTTCTGAAGTTTTGATGTATCAAAAAAAGAATCGGCTCATTGCCGATTCTTCACGAACCATGTTGCAAGTTGAATTACTCCCACGACAATCGCAATAATCCAAGCGCGCTTGAATCCTAGTATTGAACTTTTAAAACTTCAGTTTCCAAAATTGAGTTGAAGGCTTCGATGTAAGCATTTCGATCTGGTGATCTTGGTGGAATAAACTCATGGGTTAATTTCTTTTCCAAATTTTTTAAATAAAAATAAAATCTGTTGCTCGACATCTGGGGGCCATTATCAGATCTGATTGATGGATCAGGTCTCGATCTTTTAGCTGACTTGCGATCGCCTGCTCGCCGCGAAGCTGACGGCCATAACTTCATTTTCCTAGCGGACCGGCTTGCTCGGTGAAACGTTTAAATGCGGGCCGATCTGAACACATTTTCACATAGTTTTGAAAAGCAGGTCTCGGCTCCAGTTGTTTACTTAAAAGACCCCAGCCAACTGACGAGGAAATATAAACATCCGCAGCACTAAACTTTTTACCCAAGATAAATCCATTTGAAATCGCTTTTTCCAACGTATTAAAAGTATCCGCAGAAGAACCGTATCCAAGTTGACTCGACTCTACTTTTTGAGTCCGAGGGTTCTTAACATCTAAAAGAGCTGGTTCAAAACTACTCGCGACGAAAAAGAACCACCGTAAATATGTTCCTCTGTCTAAATCGCCAATCGCTGGAGCAAGGTTTGCTTTTGGAAATGTATCAGCAAGATACATACAAATGGCCGCGGTCTCGGTTATGACCACACCTTTATGAACAATGGTTGGTATCTTACCCATTGGATTGATTTTTAAATATTCAGGCGATTTATGCTCAGCCTTTTTCCAGTCGAGAAGTTTGACCTCATAGTCGGCTTCAACTTCTTCGAGCATCCAATGGACTATTCGACCTCGTGACATTGGGTTGTAATAAAAAGTGATTTTGTCTGTCATAGGTTCCTCCTAATATTTTCCAAACCGGCCTGTTTTTCTTAACTTTTCAGTATAGGCCTTAAATACTTTCTTTTTCTTTTCAGGAATTTGAGCCCAGTGAATATTGTGAATGGCTCCGTAGATTGAGTAAAGGTAAAGAGCGTTGCAACACTTAGCACTTCTGTTAAGTTTCAATCGCCCTTCGAGCATCTTGATGAAAGATTTTTCTGGTCCCAGTTTAATAATCTGGTCCGCATGGGTAATTCCAATGGCATTAAAGTCTTTTTCCACAGCAGGACCCAAATTCATCATTTTTGATATCTTGGTTTCTTTCAGGTCAACTGGCTTTGCATTTGTTCTCTTTTTCGGCTTGATTTCAGGTTCAATACCAATCAATGCACTTTTCCTCTCAATCATTTCAATTAATTGAAACATTGAGGCTTCAAAGTTTTTTGACGACTGTGGCAAATAGAGCCACTTGGTAATTACGGAGTGTACAGTAGTACCTTTGATTTTACTTAGGAGCAACTCATGGTGTTCACGGTACGAAGGAATTAAACAACCGTTCCAAATCTCAGTTTTAAACTTCTTTCCTCGCCACTCTTTGTCGCCAGGGTGCTCACATAAAAAGGCAACCATCTTTCCGAAGACATAGATCGAGAGGCCACCAAAAAACTTCTTACAATAGAAACTGTCCTTGGATGCCAGCTCTTCAAAAAAATGACCAGCACTAAAGTTCGCTAGGGAATACTTTTTCATGTTACATCGCCGAGCAAATTTCAACCAGCATACCATTGCAATCTCGGACGTAGCTGACTACTTGGCCCCATGGCTTTTGGGTTGGCTTACTTGTTGCGACAGCTCCGGCCTTCACAGCTCGCTCAAAGGCTTTTTCAACATCGTCGGCCACAAGGCTAATCTCAAAGCCGGGAGCAAGTGCCTTCAAACTTAACTTCTCATATTTAAAACCGTGTGAACCTGCAGTATCATGATGAACGAATCCAAGTTTAGTATCGCCAGTTTTCATCTCACCATACTGTTTGGATTCATGAAGAAAGCCAATCTCAAGACCAAATGCGTTCGCGTAAAAAACCATCGTTTTCTCAACGTCATCAACGTAAAGGAGCGTGTATCCAAGCTTCATTTAAATATCTCCATGGTGGCCGCATAAAACAACGACATATCCATCAAGATCTTGAAGCCAAATTTCTCTATGCTTAGCATTTGGATTTATTCCGACAGGTTTCAAAATCTTAGCCTTGATCTTTTTAACGACTTTGAGCGCGGAATCTAAGTCGTCCAGTTGAAACCAAAGCACACAGCCATTGCCGCGACTTTTTATAGACTTTTTCCCAAGAAAGTCCTCATGGTGATGGTCAATATCCCACGTGTGGAGTTGCAAGATTAACCTACCGTTGTTGACGATTTGTTCGTACTCGCCGCCGCCATGACCGCTTTTGCAATTCAAAACCTTTTGATACCATTGACTGCTTTTTCTAACATCATTCACGGCAATCATTGGTTGGGCAGCACAGTTTCCGCTCTTCATTTTTTGGCCCAAGGATTGTAGTTGCCAAAGCTCCAAACATGACCTTCGGGGTCACGGCAAGCATAGTCACTGGCTCCGTAGTCTTTCTTGGTCAAAGGCATCAAGATTTCAGCGCCACTTTCTTTTGCTTTTTTAAAATGTGCTTCGGGATTTTCAATAATTATAAACGTTACTTGGGTTTCAAATCCGCCAACTTCTTTTGGTAGTCGAATGTATTTTCCAAATTCGGACTCGACATTTGGGCCAATCATAATAAGACCGGTGCCATGCCTTAGTTCTGCGTGCATCACCTGACCTTTTTCATCTTCAAACACCTTGTGCTTTTCAAATCCGAAAGCTTTGCATAGAAATTCAACTGCTTGTTTTGGATTTTGGTATCTCATGGTAGGAATTATTGTCGATAACATAGTTATTGGAACATAACCCATCTGCGCAAACTAGGCAACAATTCCAGCGATAAGATTCGCCAAAAAGCTCTGTCGGCTGCGGTTGTCAATTTGGCCTACTGCATCACTAGACCGTCATTTTGCAACCTTGTGTAGGATCAACAAGTGATTGTAATGACAACTCAACGAATCGTTCTTGAGAATGCCCAAGGGCTTTGGCGAATCGAGCTGCGCGTTTGGGACTAACCGCTTTGTTTCCTTTTTCGATATCGTTTAAATGGGAGCGAGAAATTTTAAGATGTTTTGCAAATTCAACTTGTGAGACTTCTTCGCCAAGACGAATGGCTTCGATCAGTCTGCCAAGTGTTACCGGACTACCCGTGATCTTTTCTAAAAACTTTCGAGTTTCACTTTTCTTAGTACTTATGTTTATCAATTGCGAGAACCGTGAAGGAAGCATGACAATTTCGAGATTAATTCTAAAAAGGACATATAAAAGAAGTTTGCTTTTTTAAAGTTTATTACTGGTCAGGAAGGAATGGCGGACAGAGATTGTTAAAATCTTTTCCGCCTGTAATTAGTATTCAAATATTTTTTCAAATAAAATTGAATGGGTTTCGTGCACAAATATTAATTTTTCTGAAGCGATTTCAGGTTTTAATTTTAAGCTGTTTTTGTTAAAACACTTAGAAAATAAGCTGTAATTAAGCTCAAAGAGCGGGGGTATTTGGTGATAATATCGAAGCTAGGACTTTTGACCATAGTCTAGATTAAACCCGCTATATTGCTTACCAAAGCATATATTTTATTTTAAGTAACTATTTGTGCATATTTTGTTACTTATTATATTGTAAGTATCACTGTTGTTAGTTATTTTTAATTAAGTAACGAAACGCGCTGCTTTTGTTACTTGGAAAAAAAATGGATAAAATTAAATGAGTTGGTCAATTTTTAAAACGCTCTGTTGCTGGTGAGCACTACACGGCTTATGTACCTCAGAAATTACCGCCAAACCCAGCATTAGATATTAACGAATTACTTCCGCTATTAGACAAGGCGACAGCCGCTGTTGGACGACTTGATGGTATGAGTATGGTTTTACCAGACTCATCACTTTTTCTTTATATGTATGTTCGTAAAGAGGCTGTCTTATCTTCACAGATTGAGGGAACCCAATCTTCACTGTCTGATTTATTATTATTTGAAACCGAAGACGCGCCTGGAGCGCCACTAGATGATGTGACCGAAGTTTCTTGCTATGTATCTGCAATGAATTACGATCTTAAGCGGCTTAAAGACTTTCCGATATCGCTTCGGCTTATCAAAGAAATTCACGAAAAACTAATGGCTAATAGCCGTGGCGGAAATAAACAGCCCGGTGAATAAAGAGCGACATAAAGTTTTTGTATATACGGAGTATCTTGATATTTTGAGTAAGGGGACTGAGCCGCTGAGGAATTAGGGCTGTTCTCGGTTGATGGTGGAATGGCGGAAAGGGCGGGATTTGAACCCGCGGTAGACCTTTTGAGTCTACGAGCGTTTAGCAAACGCTTGGTTTCAGCCACTCACCCACCTTTCCGCACGAAATTGGGTCAGCTTTTTACGGCAGACTCAAAGAAACTGCCATAGGCCCCCTTTATAATCAAGCCTAGACCCCAACTCTTTTTGCAAAACGTGTAAAGAACCTTGATTTTTTTTAGCCAGAGCACTAAAACAAGCGTCTCTTTCTTGAGTATTATTCTTACGTGCAGTCGTAGCTCAGCTGGATAGAGTACCTGACTACGAATCAGGTGGTCGCAGGTTCGAATCCTGCCGTCTGCACCATTTTTCAGCTTTTGCAGTCTATAAATTAATTAGTAATTACAAACACTTATCTAATGCCCCAGGATGTGCCGCTAGACTCTCTGACTAGAGTCTAAAAATGAATTGTTTAAGAGGCACTCGTTCACTCTCTTGTCGCGCTCGTCTATAATACGGGGAGTGAGGGTTGTATGAAGAAGCATATTTTAAAAATTCTATTGGTTTGTCCTTTATTTTTTATGTCCATAGTCGCCTTGGCAGAGCCTATGTATGGGGTTTTGATGGTGGTCAAAGGCGCGGTAAGGGTGAGGGCTGCGAATCAGCAAATAAGCGAAGCTAAAGTGGGTAGCAGGGTTCAACAAGGGGACGCGGTAATTACCGGAGCAGACTCCCGGGCGAAAATTGTGATGTCTGATCGCAACGTCATTAATGTGAATCCAGATACTGAAATTGTCATTGCTAAATATGAAAACGACGCAGGTACTGGAAAAAAAAATGTAGAGCTGAACCTGCTCAAAGGCAAAGTTCGGAATAACGTCGAGCAAAACTATGATGGAGAGAAAAATAAATTTCTTATTAAAACACCTACGGCCGTTGCAGGAGTTCGCGGAACCCAGTTTTTGGTAGGCTTTAATCCGCAAACCAAGATGACTTCAATTGTAACTTTCAAGGGTTCGGTTAGCCTAGCCTCCATCGGTATTAATGGGATTTTGATCGGCTCGGCCGTTATAGTTCGAAAAGGTGAAATGACTCAAGCAGCGCCAAATGTAATGCCAGAGACTCCAAAAGCTCTTCCCAAAGAAGATATAAAAAAAATGGATAATGAATCCACTGCCAGCATGCAGCGCAAAGATGACAAGCCTGCAGAGAGCGAGCAAAAACGGGAAGCGGCTTCCGAGGGCGGTACTCCTAAAGAGAAAACCCCCTCCGCGCCAGGGGCACCACAAATGTTAGACAGTAAGGACATGGATATGGGAATAGCAAAGGATATTAAAGATATTCGAGCCCCCTCCATGGTGCCGCAAGCGGGGCCTACACCTCCGCCAAAAAGTATGACGGATTCAATCGTCAGAGATGCCGTCCGTGATGTTTTTGGAAAAACAAAAGTGATAGTTCGACCAGTTCCACAATAATAGAAAGCTATACCCACAATGAAACGAATTTTTTGGCTTCTGCTCCCGTCCATGTTTGCTATTACAAGTTTTGCAAAAGAAAATAAAATCTCTCAATCTCAAGCAATCATGGTGGAGCTTCGTGATCCCACGGAAGAGGCTGAAAAAGTAATGATTCGGGTAAAAGAGCTTGAGTCGGGAAAAGTTACTCAACTAAGCCTTGAAAAAGATCCCTCAAGTTCTCAGGTATGGAGTGGGTACTTTATAATTCAGTTTTTTAAAGGAGACAGCTCCGCTCGAACTCTCGATTTTCAAGCTTCGACGGGGGCCGCCTTCTTCGCGGATGTTTCACAAAGTAAAGCTGTTCAAAGGGTGATTTTATTTAAGACTCCCGAAGAGTTGGCTATATATGAAGCCAGTATTTCGGAGGAAACACAAAAAGCTGCAGAGAAACGAATTGCTATGCAAATACAAGTGGCTCGCCCTCGCGGGACAGGCACGGCTCCTTTAAACAAGGAAAAGCTTGAGCAACTTGTCCGTCAACAAGGGCAACAACAAGAAGCCTCGCAGATGGCTCAGGAAGAAATGCAAACCAAAAAGCGCATGGCTCTATTGGTTCAACATGAAAAAATGACGATGGCGCAAAAGAAACTCAAGAGGGAACAGGCTGCGGAAATTGTTAAGAAGGCTGACGCTCTCTATGCAGTCCGAAAGTATAAAGAGGCCGAAGGTCAATATGTGCAGGCGATCGAGCTCGATCCTGAGTCAGAAAGTTATTATTACCGTTATGGAGTGAGTCTTTATAAGATTGGAAATTACAATAAATCATTGGCCATTCTCTCATTGGTCGAAGTTGATTCTGATGTGGCTCTAGAGAAAAACTACTATGTAGCCCTGAATCATTTAAAACTCAAAGACTATGACAAGGCACTGAAAGAACTCATAGAACTTCGTGATGAGAAATCTCCTGAGCTCAGTCCAATGGCCTCTTTCTTTGCTGGTAATATTGAGTTTCAGCAGCAAAAATTTCCAGCCGCGCGGAAGAGTATGGAGTTTGTGCTTGATAACTCTAAAAATCCACAACTTGATCGATCTGCTGATGAAATGCTTGAGCAAATTGATCGCATGGAAACGTATTACGAAAGTAAAAAAGAAAGGTACCGCCTTGTTCTATTCGGCGGGCCTTCCTATGACTCTAATGTATTGAATATTGCAGAAAATAATATTTCGACGGACGTTAAGTCCTTGAGACTATATTATGGCGCCAGCGCTCTTGCGATTTTACATCGCACACCTACGTCGGATCTTGGCGCGCAACTTTCCTTTTCTGATTATTACAGCATGAACTCAAGTCTGAAGAGCGATCCGAATTTGCAAATAGCAGATGCTATGGAGTTTGGAATTAGCCTTCCCTACCATCAAGAAATTAAAGTTTCAAAAAGGCAAATGAATTTGGAATTAACCCCGAGTTATAAAAATATTTATCTTGCCCCCGCAGGGGGAACCCGTGAGATCGCTGTACGTTCGACGGATCTGATATCTACATTATCGACAGCTATAAAACAGGATTTATATCTATCAGGGCGTTTAAATTTCGGCTTAGATGAATCTGTATTGGCCTCTAGCATCGGAGATGATGACTTGTCTGGCACAAGATATGGGGTGACATTCATTCCAACAAAACTTTTAGACCTCAAAGGAGAAAAAACACTCTCAGGAGAAATCGGATATCTTTTTAATAATGCCAAAGGCATTAACAATCGCTATCAAAGGGTTGGCATTGCAGGAGTGTATGGATTTCCGACCTTTTATAAAGGGACAGGAAGTTTAAGGGCGGATTTCAGCCTTCAAGACTATAAAGATGCGACGACGCCGCGGAAAGACACGAACATGATCTTTACAGGCGCTTACAATAAGGATTTAAGCAAGAAGTGGAATATGCTTTTAAGTCTGCAGTTGACGAGCGCGAATTCTGAAGTGGATGTTTATAGGTATAATAAATATCTGATCATGGGACTTTTTACCTATACCACGAGCATTCTGCAAAAGTAAAAAAAATGTAACTACGGGCTTACATTGATTATATAAGGATTCGTTTGAAGCCCTGGCCCTGTGATCGAGATCGGGAAGGCGCCCACGGATTTAGGCTTTATATAAAAATCTGCTGAATGCATACCTACTGCAAAGCTTGATCCTGAAATAAGACTCGTACATGAAGAGTCCGAGTGGAAATCAAAATTTACACTTGCATTCACGAAATTAAACGGCAGGGCCGCGGCTGCCGTGACGGCCGCACGTGACTCATTGAAAAGCGATGCGCGATATGGTTTTGCATAACAAATCCCGTTTGCTGGGCCCATATTATCGCCGCGCACCTCCAGAAATGTCGGTGTTGAGCCGCCAGAGCCCTCGTAAATATTGAGAGCGCTTGCTGCATAACCTGTCATAGTTAAATTCAAACCAGAAATTCCAGAGCCCACATTGATTTTCCCAAAAACAGGATAGCTAGAGGTAAATGCAGGGATATTGAGCGTTGAAAGAACTGTAGAGCATGATCCATTTGAGTAGAAATTAAAACCACTACCTGCATTATAATTCATGCTTGTTAATGTTGTTTCACTGATGGCTGCTCCGGAATATGACATCAGTAGAACATTATATGGATAACACAGACCAGGGAGAATCGAGCGAGGGCCATCAAGGTTTATACCTTTGGTTGTAGCGACGGCATTCGCCAGGTTCATTTGCGCACTTGGCGCTAAGGAGCTCGATGTGGCAATTAAAGACAATAAAGGAGTCGTAGCAAGTGGTGACTTAAAGACAATCTGTAGGCCATAGGTATTCGGTGGCATGACGATGGAAGATATCGTTGCCCCGCTTGCTATACAGGTTTGGTAATCAGGATACATTAGAAGTGGATTTGCGTTTACAGTCGCCTGAATAGTGACTGATACGGCCATTGTGCCTTCACGATTTTGATCATTCACAAGGCGGACTCCAACTGATTGGCAACTATTTTCCACAGTCGCATCGTATGGAAACCAGTCCTTATTGAGTGAAAGTTTTGTGGGTATAACGTTTCCACTTGAGCCTGGGAAGTCAGGACCCGTGCAGTCAATTCTATTTTGCGAGTTATAAGTCACTGGGATATTAAGTGAAAGCGTTTCTCCTGGTTTCAGTTCGAGATTGTTTTGTTCACCCAAAAGAAATGGGTCAGAAAGGCTTCCATTTGGAAAACCATAGGTTTTAAAATCTCGGCAACTTGCAATGTCGGGAGCATAGAATCCAACAACATAAATGGAGCGCTCTTTTCCAGAGGGGACATCAATACTCATCGTGCCGCCTGCAGGAGCGGCTCCAACAAAGAAGCCAACCCTTTTCCCCACAAGGCTTGTATTAATTCCGCCTTTACTGAAGCAGGAGTTCTTGCTCATGTTTTGTTCCGGCCCGCCGGCTGCGATTAAATAACAATTGATCGGAGTGGCGCCCGTAAAGCCACTTGGATCTGGCGCATTCGCGCCTAACGCCGCAACTGAGCTGCTAATTTTTGGAACTTCCGGTAGCTGAATTTGAATTTTAGTGCTCTCGTTAATTTTGGGACGATCACAAGCCGCAAAAAGAACAATGCTAACTGTAAAAATTAATATTTTTATCATGCTTATCTTTTCGGATTAAATCGAATATCTATATAGTATTTATTTTGTTTTCATTATGAAGACGCCATCCCAGTCATTTGGCGGGGCTGTATCAAGATAATCTTTGCAGCGCTCAATATAAAGTTTCGAAACAGGATCGTTTTGAGACGCAGAAAATGATTTCTTGAAAATATCTAGAGCTTCTTTAAAGCATCTTTTATGATAAAGCTCGTAGGCTTGGGCGAAGTATTTTAAATTTCCAGCGCTTTTATCCTTGGGCTCTCCCTCGCAAATAAGCTCGTATATTCTAACGGGTTCGAATTTACCTTTAACACGAACACGATCAATTTCGCGAGCTGTAAATATCTCTTTGACTTCTTCGTAGGTGAATTGACTGATAATGATGCGTGTCCCATATTCCTTATTAATCCCCTCAAGTCGAGCCGCCAAATTAACTGAGTCCCCCATGACAGTATAATTTTGCACAATATTAGACCCCATGTTGCCAACACTCATGGCCCCAGTATTAATTCCAATTCCAATATCAATGTGGGGAAGTCCCTGGTCAGCGAATTCTTTTTGTAGCTCTTTGAGCTTGTCTAGATTTTCTAGTGCGCAACGGCAGGCCTCTTTTGCATGGGCAGGGCTTTTTATTGGCGCCCCAAAAAAAGCCATTATTGCATCGCCAATATATTTATCTAAAGTGCCATTGTTTTTGAAAATCAGTTCTGTCATTGGCGTGAGATACAGATTTAAAACCCGCGAAAGTTCTTCGGGTGCAAGTTTTTCAGAAATGGTGGTAAAGCCGCGTACGTCAGAAAAGAAAACCGTCATATTTTCTTTTCGTCCGCCTAGTTTTAGATTCTCAACGTCTTTGAGAAGTTCATCCACAATTGCTGGAGAAACATACTTAGAAAATGTCAATTTGAGTTGGCGTTTTTTCTTTTCTTCGGTGAAGTAGCGATAAACTTGGATAGAAAAAAAGCAAAATAGAATTAACATATATGGCAGGGAAGTATGAACCATTACTTTTCGAATTAAAAAAAGCCATAAATCGAATCCAAGACCAACTGTCAAGATGCTAGCAAAAATTCCAAATGAAATCAGTGAATCCACATATGCCCATGCCGCAGTCAAGGCAATCCCTAGAATTAAAAGAATCCAGGGCATAGCACTGGTTTCACTGCCCCACGAAGTTAGAAAGTTTTTATCTAGTAAATTTGCGAGCATAGTCAGGTGCAGTTCCGGCCCAGGGTAATTTGCATCGACAGGGGTGTTGCGAAGATCATATAGGCCTACTGCCGTGGCTCCGATGATCACACTGCGGTTTTTGAAGAACTTCTTTCTGTCGAATTCTTTTTCTTGGATATGAATTTGTTTTCCCTCGAGTGTTTTAATTCTTTTTTGCACCAGGATAGTTGATTTTTCGTTAAAAAGTTCTTTGGCCGAAACATAGGGCAGAGACATTTGCTGTCCATAGAAATTAATCAGAAGCTCTCCTGACTTGTCCACAGGAAGTGTCGCTATTTTCGTTTCAGGGCGGGTTTCCATATTATAGATATTAAACTCGTCAATTTTTTTCTGACCTTGGGAGTCCGCTCCCATTTTAACTTCCGCGCGATAGGGACCCGAAAGTAAATAGCTTTGCAAAGCCAGAGATGGAATAAAGCTGGAGCCGAGCTTATTTCCGGAGCGATAATACATTGGATAGCGACGGACATAGCCGTCAGAGTCAAGCAATGCAATGAAGCTAGCGGTAAAAGCAGCTGGCTTTTGTATGACAGGAATATTTGGAGTCCATTCGCCATATTGAGGAACTGGATGGCTTTTATAGGCACCTTTAATATTTTGATTGAAATCCTTGAATGAAAGACTGCTGAGTTGCTTATTGCTAGCGAGTAAATTTAAATACATAGGTTGTACTTTTTCAGCAATTCCAGCATCTAGAAAAATATCTTTTTCAGTCAACCAGGTTTTGCAGTATTCAAAAAGCGCTTGAGATTTTCTTGATAACAAATTGTTTTTTTGAAAAATTGAAAGCTCATTGACAGATTTTTTACCTACAGACGCAAGAGTGTCTTCCTGAACCTGTTGTTGAACATTATCAAAAAATACTCCGAACAGGGGGGGCCAGTTCAAATCATCAAAAGCATTGCCGGCCTCGTCGATTGCGAATCTGGGATTAATCTTCGTTAACTGGTCTCCGCCGTTTTTAATAAAAGCTTCGGCAACACAAAGGTCCTGGTAGGGTTTATAGGGATAAAGATTTTCACTGAAGGTGCCAAGTATTACCTTGTCTTTGTTTTTATCGATCATTTCCCCGAATTTACTATCGGTATCTAGAGAGCCTCGTTCTGGCTCAGAAAAAATCACGTCAAAGGCGACGGAACTTGCGCCATCGTCAATCAAGCTTTGCGTCATCTCATTAACGAGCTGCCGGCTCCAGGGCCAGCGCCCAATTTCCCGCAGCGAGGCGTCGTCTAAGGCGATCAAAGCTACGGGAGCCTCAGATATTTCAGGTTTGCGCAGCTTGTACTTGAAATCATTGAAACGAAAATCAAGAATTTCCATGGCCTCTAATAATGGGCTATCGCTCCGTTGAATTGGCGGAGTCTCCTTGTATTCGTAATACTTAAGCGAAAAGGCAAAAAAACTGAGAGTGATGGTAAGCCCAATTAGTAGGCTTATTTTTTCTGTTTTCATGATCTACGTGTCGGCAAGTTTAGTGCAAATCCGAGCCTAGATAAAAAGCAGGTCTGGATGGACTTTAGCCAGGGAGTTTGCTATTTTTTAGCCATGGGAAAATACTTTGTACTTAAAATTATGGTGATGGTCCTTAGCCTACTTTTTGTCGTTTATGCGATGCGCGAATTGCAGCATCCTACGGGCACCCTGAGGGCAAATAACAGCCCAATTTCAATACTTTTTAGCAAAGACAACAGATAGAAAAAATTTGACTTTAATGGTCACCAGCCATAATTTGGCCATTCCAACATGTTCAGAAGTAGCTCAGTCGGTAGAGCAAGCGGCTGTTAACCGCTGGGTCGGGGGTTCGAGTCCCTCCTTCTGAGCCAATTATCTTTTCCCGCAGGATTTTCCTCTGCGGTGAACAGACAGTGGCTTTCGGTGTCTAAAACTTTAGAGACTCTCCATTTTATTTCGACTCTGTTGTCGTCGAAAACAATAACTCGTTCGAGGATTTGTCGTAAAAAGTTTCTTGCTCTAACTGGGTCTCCTTCTCGAATTTTCTTCAGCACATCAATAAGTTGATTTTTATAAGGCTCTAAATCTGTTTTGCATTTTTTAATCTTCTCTAGCTCTTGAGTTGCATCGTAAGCGGCTTAACAGCCCCAGTGTTGACTTTGTTTATTTAAGTAATCGAGTTTCTTGAGTTTGCAAAGCAGCTAACGAAATGCGAGCTTTCTGGGAAAAAGGCATGCGTAAAGCTTAGAAAAAAGATTTGGCTGGTTAGAGATGAATTGAGCTCGTTCGGTCGTTTATTAAAAGACGAAAATACTGTTTCTATTTTAAATGAGGGTCTGCTGTTAACCAATGATGTCGAACAAACATTAAGGGAGTTTGATGACGGGCCCAAAAAAAATAAACGTCTTAACGAGTTAAGTCAAAAAGCCAAAGATACCTACTTGAAGATCAGAAAATCCGATGTCTTGAATAAAGAGTGCAAACCTAAATAAAAAAGATCACTATTCACGAGCCAATAGGATAGCAACTTAGCAAGAGCAAAATTTGCGGTAAAAATGGCGATAGGACAGCCGAATAGTCTGCAGCAAGACCAACTAATTTGTTTAAAGTCGTTACGTACGATTCACTTGAATTTTCGATGATACTTTTATCTAACAAACTGATCAACTTTTCGTTCGAAACGGTGTCGAGCGCAGCGATTGCTTTAATTTCCTTTAGTAATGCAACTGCATCTGCATCAGTCGTTTGTTGATTCGACTGATTAATCGAACCAATGTTGATGTGGCCACTGTTGTTTTGAAAGTTGTTGGTATTTTGCATTATTATCTCCATTTTTATTTTCGTGTATTTATATGCGTAAGCGCGCGGCTGATTTCCATATTCGGGCAAAAAGGTTGGGTCTGAAAGAAGATAAAGATTATTATTCAGAACAACTTTTTCGTTTGAATCTGAAAACATTGCTTCGACGTAGATGAAATCATTATCTTTATCACCTAAGCTGGTTTCGCCATTTTCAGTTTTAAGTTCTTGCGTCATGCCAGTACGTCTTCGCCAAAAATCATCTTGCGATCTCGGCACGTTTTTAACGAGCTCATAATATAATTCTTCTTCGACTTCTTCCAAGGTAAAGATTTCTTCACAAAATTCACAAAATAAATCTTCGTCCAAAATTTCTTTGCACTCTCTGTTGGCGCATGTTGCCAGTGAAAGTGGTTTTAAAAATCCAGCGTCTTGAAAATTTGACAAGGCTTCGGTGATTCCCGACCAAGAAGATCTCAATCCGCGAAAAACATTTAGATTAATTTTTTCTCCGATAGCCTTTGTACTTAGAAAGTCACCAGCTTTTGAAAGTGCTTCAACCTCGGAAGGATCGTCCTTAGATATTTCCGAGAACAAGTTTGATGACATCACGAAACACCCCCTCGTCAAGATCGCTCATAATGCCCAAGCGTTCGTCCTCATAAACCATAAAACGAAACTGTTTTGCGCCCTCTGAGTCGTAGTAAAAATCGCATTCAAAGTAGTCGCCCTTGCGCGAATGATTTTCGATAGGCTTCATGATTCTGTTTGCAAAAACTGGAACCCCTTTTTTTGGACTTTTGATTTTTATCGTGTCTCCAGTCGAGTAACGAACACCAAGTGATCTGCTGACTGATTTTTCCTCCTCCATCAGATTTTTTATTGCGGATCCGATGGAGATGATTTCGAATCCTTTTTGGCCTATGAGTTGGTGAACCTCATTCAGAATTGTTCGAAGTTCTTTCGCGAAAGTTTGCCCCCGCTGTATTGCTGGAACAGAAACAAATCCTTTTCCCGTCTTCAGATTTAGTTCAAAGACATAAAGCTTTCTAGAGCGCTTTTCTTCAAAAATGCGTGAAATGAGTTTTGTTGTTGGATTCTTAGAGTCGAGTTCTGACCGTCGCACTAGCGTGTTTGATGGCGCAATAAATTTTATACGCAATAGAGCGCCTTCGATTTCGATGTTATTCGCTTTCAAGATACTAGGTAATCGAAACGGTGGGCTACTTTTGATAAGATCCGATGAACCTTTAAGTTTTAAAGCCTCAAGAAGATCTTTTTGTTCCAAGAGGGCTCGCGTTTGCTCGGGAGCTCCTTTTAAAAAGTACATGTGTCGGCGACTGCAAGGTTCATGTGTATTAACAAACTCCTGAACTTCGGATAAATTGAAAATCTTTTCATTGAGGGAGCTTTGAACTAAGTGGCGGAGGTCTTCTTTGATTCCAGTATACGGAAGCCCGTGATCCTTCAAAAAAGGTCGAACTAAATCGAGGTTGAAATCTAAAAATCTTTCGACCAATGCGACTTCGTCAGTGAGTTCTGGGCGTATGGGCCGTTTGGTTAATATTTGTTCAGGCTGCGTTTCTTTATCTACGTTGATATGCATGATGCATCTCCTCCTTGTGTTTAAAACCACCAGGACATCCTTTGTCCTGACACAGTAAGTAGATACTACACGCCAAAATTGTGCAAGCCCGCGTTATTGTGGCGCGTCTAAACCCTGAGCATTTGAAGAAAGAGCACGCGAAACAGATCGGATCGACGTACTAAGTTTTTCGGCAATCTGTCGAGCAGTCAGTCCGTCTTTTCTTAATTCTAAAATCTGCAAATCATCGCGTTCTTTGGGGCGACCAACAGCCTCACCAAGAAGTTTCGCAGTTGAAAGAGCGATATGAACTCGTTCACCTTTAATAACGAACTTTGAAGACTTTACTGCATGATCAATCGCTTTTAAAAACAGACCGCCGTTATTTTCAGAGTCGATATGATCTGACGCTGAAATAAATCTCACGCCCATCTCAGTGAGTTGATTTATAAAATCAACACTTTCTGAAATCGATGCCGAAGCGGACCCAAGACGATCCAATCGCCAAATTAAAAACACGTTGCAAGAGCCGCTGGCAAAAATCTTTTTGAAGTTTTCGACCTTGTTCAAATCTTCCATAGAGTTTTGATCTTCAAGTGTCATTACTAGCTCTAAGTCATTTCTTTTAATGAAATCGTTAAGACCTAAAAGTTGTTCACTCTTAGTGGTTCCATAATCGCTGTATCTTACGTAGACCAAGCATTTATTTTTCATTCTTCGTTAAACTCGCCTTGTAATATAACTTTAAAGTTATAACATATAAGTTATATACTGATAAATACGAAGTCAATAGGTGAAGTTGGGAAAACCGAAAACGAAAATTTTAGTTGAAAAATTTCTTGGAGAATTCAAGCTTTCTGACGTGAGCAGAGAGACGGGAATCTTATATCCTCAGCTTCACCGCTATACTAAAGCTGGTGCAAATCCGACGCTTTTAGTTCTTGAGCAAATAGCCATGGGATTATCAAAACTTCGTGGAGAACCTATTTCACCGTGTGATCTAATTGATAATCGAAAACCTAAAGCCAAGCCTGGTAAAACTAGGCGCGGTTGAGGTAGTTGAAAACGGTTTTCAGTTGCCATCTTGCGCCTGAATTTCTACAAGAAATTTCAAGTTCATTCATCGCATTTACTATTTTACGATATGACAAACCTTGATCTCGAAGTTGTTTCAACTTTTGAATAACCTTAGCTTCACCTGGGTGGGCATCGGATTCGCCAAAGCGTTGGGCCACCTTTAGATCTCTAGAACGTAGCGGCACACCATAGCCCAAAAGGTACTTTTTCACTGTCTTGTTGGAGGAAGAAGTTTCTGCTGCAATTCTAGCTACGGAGTGGCCTTCAACTACGTATTTTTGACGGAGGAGATCTTCGTTTCTAAATGACTTTATGCTAGCAAAAGGTAATATAAACGAATGTAGGGCTGGAGGAAACGGTTCCTGCGTTTAGGAATGGTCCTGAGCCAATTTTTAGTGGGCGCAACCACTTCCTCTGTACCGGTGAACACTTCAGAAAATTTCCGAACTTCCCCACTCGGGGTAATCTCAATTTTTTCAATCACTTGTAATCTTGCTGACAAACCCTCCGGAGGGTACTGCCCCCGTTATTGATGTAGACCCCGATTTTTCAACTCAGCGTCGATTCCACATCGTGCAACGCTGTTGAAAATAGCAAAGGCATTGGGCATGAGCCAGGTCGAAATCACAACCGAGTGGAGTCGATAAGAATATACGAAAAACCTATCATCGAAATGGAGACGGCGATGATAGGGCCTATCAAATTTGGATGTTTTTATTGGTATCATTCAAGCACTTTAGCAAAATAATGCATGTCCCAGTACTGCTCTCGATGAAAAATGGCTGCCTTGAGTGTTCCCTCGTATTTCATTCCAACTTTTTCCATGACTCTACGGCTTCCCTGGTTTTCAACTTTGCATCGTGCTTGTATTCGCTTAAGTGAAAATTCTTTAAAGCAATAATCCATCACCGCCAGGGAGGCCTCTGCCATTAGTCCTTTGCCCCAGTGCTCTTCACCAAGGGCATAGGCAAGCTCCATCGCTCTAGCATTCTTAGAAGTCCAAAAACATCCTACTGTGCCAATAATTGCCTGTGGATTGTCTCTTAAAGCGATGCCAAAGGCTTCGGGAACACCCTTAGAGTAATAATCAAAAATATAATCCTTAATATACACTAAGCTATCTTGAACTGATTGATGAGCTTCCCAGAGAGTATATTTGCAAACATTCGGATTTTTCGCGTAGGAGAAAACAGACTCAGCATCACTCAGCTCAATCGCTCGCAAAATCAATTTATTTGTTTTAAGAGTTGGTGGTTTCCAATTCAGCTTGGGACTGTCTAGAATTTTGGCGATGAAGTACTCGTCGTGCAATTCGCCGTCTATTTTCACCGCCTGCTTTCGAGTTCCTTCAATTTTATATCCGTTGCGCTCATATAGTTTAATCCCGCGGTCGTTCTGTGCTCGCACCATTGCTTCGATGCGAGTAATGCCGTGAGCTTGCGCATGGGGTTCTTGAAGTTGCAAAAGTTTTTTTCCAATCCCCTGGCCCCAATACTCCTTCAAAATCATCATTCCAAACTGAGCCATATGTTGAAGCCATGGGTGCTCGGGATTTTGCTGCCTAAAGTTTAAATAGCCGACAACTTTTTCAGAATCGAATGCGCCTATATTTAAAACAATTCTGTCATCTTGCTGTGCAGATAGTCGCTTGGCGGTTTCTTCAAAGGATGGAAACGGCATCCCAACATAATGCATAGTATTTGTGGAGTCATGAGGAACTTGCTCGCGGAACTTTAAAAAAAACGTGGCATCTTCGGGGACAAGACTTCTAAAGATAATTTGCCGACCGTTTTTCAATGAAAAATCTGAGGCTTCAAGCTTTGCCATGTGTTGGTTACCCATTGTCTAATTGCAAAAATATTTCTTAATTAATAAGGTTCAGATTTTAGTAGATGTGCGGGAGCCTAAATTTATTATTTCGAAGCCTCGATTAGGGATTTGTAGTTCAAAAGGCCCCTTTCGAAGTGTCCTCCCATCAGAGAGGTCATCATCAAACCGAAGTAGCGATTGAAATAAGAAAGATCTTGTTCAAAGGCCCAAGTCATTTCAGATTTTGTCTCTGACTTTGCATTCGTAATCCAATAAACCATGCCCTCGCCGGTCATGGGCTTGAAAAAATCCATCTTGATGGAGATTTTTTGTTTTGGCTCGATGTTGGTTATCGTCATTTTTCCTTCGCCAGTTTTTTTTCCTTTCCAACTCAAGAATGAGCCAACTCCAATACCTGATACCATTGTCCGATTGGTTGGATCACCCTCAGGAAACGGATTCCATTTTACATACTCATTTAGGTCTGACAGCTTTGCGAAGACATCGGTAAGTGGCGCATTGATTTCTATCGAGCGTGAAATTGCGAATTTAGCGGGTAAGAATGCTGGCACCACAAGAGCAATTAAAATTAATATGCCGATAATAGATAAGATTTTAGCCATCAAAGTTTCCACCTTTCGTTTTTCAAATTGTTTCAATAAATTTAGATATTGTCGATGAGTTTGAGCTCAGTTTGATATGACGACGCCGCAGATCATGTCGCGACTGCAATCTCGCTAGGGGATGGGGAAGAGGAAGAGTAATTTTTTAGTGGATCGGAGGCATTTAGTTCATCTTGGCAAATAGTTTTAAACTCAAGGCCAACCTCCTTCAACAGCTCTTCAGCTTGTTGATAGTTGGGGCAGCCCTTAAAATATATTAATTTATATTCCGACATAAGGTCCTCAATTTCTGGATATCTAATAGTGTTAATTGTTTTACTAATTTCATCGGGATTTATTTTCGAGATTATTTATTTGCTTCTATACGACCTCATTTCTGATCCAAAAAGAAAGAAGATATTAGACCAGACCCAAGAATAAATATGAGCTAAGAAGGCTTAAGCTGCAGCGTGACCTAAGCGCCAGTCTATAAGTTTGACTTTTTTTGGAAAAAAGATACATTAAAAAAATGAAGAATCTACCTTTGATCGCACGAATTATATTAGGATTAATATTTTTTGTTTTCGGGCTGAATGGCTTTTTACATTTTATTCCCATGCCAGAAACAATGCCTGAGAGAATGATGACTTTTATGAATGGTCTGATAGCAACGAATTACTTTCTGCCACTCTTAAGTGGTACTCAGGTGGTTTGTGGCGCTCTTTTGTTAGCTGGAGCCTTCGTGCCCTTAGCGTTGGTAGTTCTAGCGCCGGTAATATTAAATATTTTTTTAGTGCATGTTTTTATTTCCACTGAGGGGTTGATACTTGCCATTATCCTAGGCCTTCTAGAGGTTTATTTGGCTTTTTTTGCAAAGCCATACAGCGATATAGTTAAGCAAATTTTTCGTTGTCCAAAGTTGGAATCAAAACGGAAGTAATGCAAAGAAACAATATTTTGGCCTTGGGCTTGTTTAGGGTCGCAGTTTTGCGAATAAGAGACTTCAAAGCCGTCTCGTTTATTTTCTTAGTGTCGTCAGATTTCTAAAATGAAGAGCCTGGGGTCTTTAGGAATGCAAGCTCATCCGGTGTGGATTTTCGTCCTAGAATTTCATTGCGATGAGGGTAGCGGCCAAATTGCTCGATAATTCTTTTGTGCCTTAACTCAAAAGCCAAATTATTTTCAAGTCCAGGCTCCGAGAACAGCGTAACAGCTTCTCGTGAACCTTTAGGGATTCGCTATGCATATACGGCTAGTTCTGTAAACCAAAAATCCAACACTGTATTTTCAGTCATTTAATATACTGAGCTTCCAACGGGATTAACCATTGTACCAATTACCGTATTTACAGTTACGGGTAGGTTCTTCATAGTCGCTGCTGTTTGCCCTGCTGGTAATCTGACATGACAAAGACTACTACTTGCGCAGTAATCATCTGT
>JANMPT010000105.1:0-1679 GCA_031370005.1 Bdellovibrionales bacterium
GCTCAATGAAGTCGGTGGTTTGCTCAACACCGTCGCAAATCCCAAGACCGGCGATCTCGCCCGCGATCCCGGTGCGCGCGCCTTGCGTCAGGCGCTGGCCGGTCTGGCGGGCGGCGCGATCATGCCCAACGCAGCGGCGACTGCGCCGCGCACGCTGGCCGACCTTGGCCTCGCGACCGAGCGCAACGGCACCTTTCGGCTCGACACTGCTCGCCTTGGCGCAACGATGGCGCGCGATCCCGCAGGCGTCGCGGCGATGTTCACCACCGGCATCTACGGCGTGCTCGCCAGCCTCGATGGGCTGACCCGCAAGGCCACTGCGCTCGCGAATCCCGGCTCGCTGGGCGGCTCGATCATCCGCTTCACCGCGCAGGCAACCCAGACCAAGGAAGACCTCGCAAGCATCGCCGAGAAGCAGGAAACACTGCGCGCCAGTCTCGCCTCGCGCTTTGCGGTGACCGACAGCCGGGTTGGCGCGTCTCGCTCGACGCTAAGCTTCTTGCAGAACCAGATCGATGCGTGGAATTCGAAAGGCAACTGATGCTGTGCATACGCTCGCCCGCAGAGACTTATCGGGCAATCGACTGCGATGCGCGGCTCGCCGGATCGTCGCCGCAGGATTTGGTCATCGTCAGTTACGAATACTTCGTCGCCGCGCTCGATGCCGCGCTGTTTGCCCGTGAGACCGGTGACAACGCCCGGCTGAGCGCGGCGCTGACCCGCGCGCTGGCGATACTCACTTCGCTCCAGTTCGGGATCGACGCCACCAACCCGCTCGCTCGGGCGTTGACCGGGCTCTACGATGGTGCCCGACGCGCGGTGCTCGATAGCGTGGTCGATTTCGACGCGCTCGCACTGGGCCGGGTGCGCGCCGACTTTGCCGAGATCGCGGTGGCATTCGTCGGGGTCTAAACCGCCTTGATCCGCCCCCGCATCGGCGCGCGCGATCATCCGGCGAGCTGTCTGGCGATGACCGGAAGCTACGATAAGCCCACGGTCGCGGGGTAGTGGTCCGGGTCGATCTCGACTGGGTGGACCAGTTGGGCCGTCCGCCCGCCGCTATCGACCGGACGAAACCGGAGGAGATCCGCGATTGGGACCGCGGCCTGCTGTGGTCGACCAACGGTAACGGCAAGCGGCGACCAGCACCGGACGATCCCGCGCCGATGGTCGAGGCCGCTGGCGCAGGTCGCGAAGTCACTGGCGGTTTAGTTGGTAGTGCCGCTCGAAGACTTACTCGGCGAGGCCGAGCCTGATCCCGCAACCCGGGGACGTCTCAAGGCGATCGCGCGAAGCAATTTGAAGTGATTTGCTACCAGCCAACGCCATGTTAAGCTCACCTCCGCTGTCTCGGGGGGAACGAATGCCATGAACTTCGATCAGATCGCACCGCAGCTTAAGACCGGCGACATCGTCCTGTTCCACGGGACAAGTTCGATCAGTTCGATCATCGACATTCTCTTCAAGAGCCCGTTTTCGCACGTGGGAATGGTCGTCCGCGAGAACGGACGACCGGGCAACGAAAACCTCTATCTGTGGCAGTCGTTCGAACCGCAGCATGGCGTGGTCTATGATCCCCTCGAGCCGTTTCTTGAAAGCTATGTGAAGATGGAGGCCGGGGCGACGTTTACCGTCCGCCAGCTTTCGACAACGCCCGATGCGCAGGCCCTCGCCGCGCT
>JANMPT010000108.1:0-1657 GCA_031370005.1 Bdellovibrionales bacterium
CCTGGACTTCAAGCGCCGCTACAAGATCGGCACCGTCAACTCGATCAACTGGGCGCGATTGCTGGCGCAGGTGGTGTACTACTTTGCTGGCTACTTCCAGGTCACCGAGCGCAATGATCAACAGGTGAGTTTTGCCGTGCCCTCGGGCAACTTCGGCAATGTCTGCGCTGGCCATGTGGCGCGTTGCATGGGCCTGCCGATCGCCCAGCTGGTGGTGGCCACCAACGAGAACGACGTGCTCGACGAGTTCTTCCGCAGCGGCCGCTACCGGGTTCGCGGCGCCGACGAGACCCACGAGACCAGCAGCCCGTCGATGGACATCAGCAAGGCCAGCAATTTCGAGCGCTTTGTGTTCGACCTGTTGGGGCGCGACGGCGCCCGGGTGGCCGATCTGTTCGGTCCGGGCCTGGCGCGAGAGGGCGGCTTTCAGCTGACGCCGGCCGAGTTCGAGCGCATCGCCGGCTTTGGCTTTGTCTCGGGCAAGAGCAGCCATGCCGACCGGCTGGCCACGATCCGCAGCACCTGGCATGCGCACCAGGACATGATCGACACCCACACCGCCGACGGCCTGAAAGTGGCGCGTGAGCACCTGCAGCCCGGCCTGCCGATGATCGTTCTGGAGACCGCCTTGCCCGCCAAGTTTGCCGCCACGATCGAAGAAGCACTGGGCCGCCAGCCGCTGCGCCCTGCCGCGCTGGTCGGCATCGAGGCGCTGCCCAAACGTTTTACCGTGATGCCGGTGGATGCGGCGCAGGTCAAGGCCTTTGTGGCGCGGCACTGCGCGGCATGAAAGTCATCGGCTTTTGCGGCCCGTCCGGTGTTGGCAAGACCACGCTGATCGAGCAACTGATCACCGAGTTGAAGTCGCGCGGGCAACGGGTCTCGGTGATCAAGCATGCCCACAAGCGCTTTGACATCGACCACCCGGGCAAAGACTCGTTCCGGCACCGCCAGGCGGGCGCCTTCGAGGTGATGATCGCCTCGGGCCAGCGCCTGGCCAAGCTGCGTGAGTACGAGATTGAAGGCCAGCCCACCGTGCACCAGTTGATTGCCGAGATGGTCGAGTGCGACTGGCTGCTGGTGGAGGGCTTCAAGCATGCCGACATCCCCAAGATCGAAGTCTGGCGGGCCGCACTGGGCCAGCCGCCGGGCTACGGCGACGACCCGTTTGTGGTGGCCGTGGCCACCGATGCGCCGGCGTCTTTGCCCGTGGCCACGGGCCTGCCGGTGTTCGACATGACGGCGGTGGCGCTGCTGGCATCACACCTGATGGACACTGCCGACCGCTACGACTACCACCGCTACGACTACGACCGCGAACCCCGGTCCGAACACCATGGCTGATGCCACACCGCCCGCCCGCCCGAACCTGCTGAGCCTGGACGATGCGCTGGCCCGCCTGCTGGCGGTGGCGCGCGACCGGGTGATCGCCGAGACCGAAAAACTCGACACCTTCGACGCGCTGGGCCGGGTGCTGGCGCGGCCGGTGGTCTCGGGGCTGGACGTGCCGCCGGCCGACAACACCTCGATGGACGGCTACGCGCTGCGCGCGGCCGATGTGCCCGCCGCCGGCACCGTGCTGCCGGTCAGCCAGCGGCTGCCGGCCGGTGTGGTGGGTGCGGTGCTGCAGCCGGGCACGGCGGTGCGCATCTTCACC
>JANMPT010000115.1:0-6476 GCA_031370005.1 Bdellovibrionales bacterium
CATTGCGCTACTAAAAAGAAGGCCGTACCTTTCCTCTTTCTCTTCCTCCATATTTCATAGTGGAGGAATTTTATGGCTCAATCTCGTGTGGTTCGTGCACCGACTGGTAGTAAACTTACTTGCAAAGGCTGGCTTCAGGAAGCGGCATACAGAATGATTCAGAATAATTTGGACCCCATGGTGGCGGAACGCCCCGAAGACCTCGTGGTTTACGGTGGTATTGGAAAAGCCGCACGCAACTGGGAGAGTTTCGATAAGATTCTTACAGCCCTTAAAAATTTAGAAAATAATGAAACTCTGCTTATCCAATCCGGAAAACCCATTGGCATTTTAAAAACTACCGAAGATGCCCCCCGCATTCTGCTGGCAAATTCTAATCTTGTCCCGAAGTGGGCGACTTGGGAAGTATTCAATGAGCTCGATAAAAAGGGTTTAATGATGTACGGCCAAATGACCGCGGGATCCTGGATCTATATCGGCACTCAAGGCATCATCCAAGGGACATATGAGACATTCGTCGAAGCCGGCCGCCAACATTTTGGTGGCAATCTCAAGGGGCGAACAATTCTAACTGCAGGTCTTGGAGGCATGGGCGGAGCGCAGCCGCTTGCGGGTGTATTTGCAGGTGCCTGCGTTTTAGCTGTTGAAATTGATCCTACACGGATTCAAAAACGTCTTGAAACTAAATACGTGGATGAAGTGGCTTTAGATCTGGATGATGCATTGGCGCGGATACGTAAATACACTCAAGCAGGCGAGGCAAAGTCTATCGCAGTTCAAGGCAATATGGCCACCGTGATTTGGCAATTATTAGACAAGAATTACACTCCTGATTTGCTAACGGATCAAACTTCCGCCCACGATCCGCTTATAGGATATATTCCAGAGGGTTATACCGTGGAGACGGCTGCTGACTTCCGTACCCGAGATCAAAAGGCCTACCTCGAGGCGGCTTATGCGGCAATGGCAAAGCACGTCCGCGGCATGCTGGCGATGAAAGACAAAGGAGCCATCACTTTTGACTATGGTAATAATCTTCGCGCCCGGGCTCAAGAAGCAGGAGTGACCAATGCTTTTGATTATCCGGGATTTGTTCCAGCCTATATTCGCCCACTTTTCTGTAGAGGCAGCGGTCCTTTCCGCTGGGTAGCGCTTTCTGGAGACCCTCACGATATCAAAGTCACTGATAAGGCAATGAGAGAGCTTTTTCCTCATAAAAAAGATTTGCTCAGGTGGTTGGATATGGCTGAAGAGCGCATTGCTTTTCAGGGACTGCCCGCGCGTATTTGCTGGCTTGAGTACGGTGAGCGCGCTAAAGCGGGTTTGATGTTTAACCAGCTTGTGGCCGAAGGCAAAGTAAAGGCACCCATTGTGATTGGCCGCGATCATTTGGATTGTGGTTCTGTGGCAAGTCCAAATCGCGAGACGGAGGCGATGAAGGATGGCTCTGATGCGGTCAGTGATTGGCCTTTGTTGAACGCACTTGTAAATACGGCTTGTGGCGCAACTTGGGTCAGCTTACATCACGGTGGTGGTGTCGGAATGGGCTACAGTCAGCACGCGGGGCAAGTGATCGTTGCCGATGGCACGCCAGAGGCGGCGGCAAGACTTCAAAGAGTGCTTACTGCGGATCCGGCAATGGGAGTTTTTCGTCATGTGGATGCGGGCTATGAAGAGGCTGTTGATGTGGCCCGTGAGCGCGGCATAAAAAGTCTTTGGATTTAAGAACTAGTTGCAGAGTCTTAAAGATCGAATACTCTAGTCAAAAGAGGGGTGAGTCATGCGAAATTTTTTACTTTATGTATTTGTAACCATTTGTTTTACGTTATTTGTAGCACCACCTGCGGCCCATGCTTTGCCTTTGCCTAATCACGGTATGAGTTATCAGACTCTGCCAGGGACGTTCACTGCGGATTATAATTTTGAAGGGATCATTGCATTATCGAATTGCTCCGGCGCCTTGGTTCAGCTTGAAAATGGCCGAGACACTGATAAGGCTTTGATTTTAACCAATGGCCACTGTCTTGAGTTCGGGATGCCACAACCTGGTGAATTTGTCTATGGCCGAGCCAGCTCTCGCTCTTTCCGTCTGTTTGATGCTAACACCAATATCGTTGGCAAAGTGACGGCAACGCAGGTGGTATATTCGACAATGACGAAGACGGATATGACACTTTATAAGTTGAGCGAAACCTATGCTGAGATTAAATCTAAATTTGGAATTAATCCCATGGCTCTTTCCTCCCAGCATCCTTCGGCAAATGATCGCATCGAGGTGATCTCTGGATATTGGAGAAGAGGCTATCGCTGCAATATTGAAACATTTGTGAATAAGCTCACGGAGGCGGGTTGGACGAGCGAGGATTCTATCCGTTACTCGCGTCCAGGCTGTGAGGTAATCGGTGGGACTTCGGGTTCGCCAGTGGTTCGTGCAGGAACTAGAACCGTGATTGGCGTAAATAATACCGGTAACGAGAGCGGGGAAAAATGCACCATGAACAATCCCTGCGAAATTGATCCACAAGGAAATGTTTCAGCTCAAAAGGGGTTTTCTTATGGCCAACAGACCTATTGGATTTACACTTGCTTGAATCAATCCAATGAATTTGATCTAAGCGTGCCAGGTTGCTTATTGCCTCATTAGTGCTCGATATCAAATGTCGAGTGGTCTTTGGCCTTAGTTGTTAAAAAATCATTAAGTCTGCATTTGTTTTTTACGATAAAGACGTATGTTGACCAAAGCCAGCTTTGTTTTAATGTTCATTATCTGTGTTGTGCTTCAGTTTATATACTGGAGCTAAAACTACATCTGACGTTGGCGTTTTTCCACCGCCAGGGCGGCTTCGCGAACAACTTCGCTAAGGGTTGGATGGGCATGGAAGGATCTTGCAAGATCCTCACTGCTACCACCGAACTCCATGCAGACAATCACCTCATGAATAAGCTCTGAAACACCAGGACCTACCATATGACAACCCAAGATGCGGTCTGTGGTTTTATCGGCAATGATTTTTACAAAACCTTCGGTGAAACCTTTTGCCCGGGCCCGCCCATTGGCCATGAATGGGAATTTGCCAACATTGACTTCAAGGCCTTGAGCTTTGGCAGACTCCTCAGTTATTCCAACGGAAGAGATTTCTGGGTGAGTATAAATCACTCCCGGAACCGTGTCATAATTTACATGGCCGGCATGTCCTGAAAGCAACTCAGCTAAGGCAACGCCCTCCTCTTCAGCTTTATGGGCCAGCATGGGGCCCGCGACAACGTCACCGATAGCATAAATGCCTGGGACTGTTGTTTGATAGTGTTTATCAATGGTGATACGACCCTGAGGGTCTTTTTGAATGCCCACGTCCTCACAGCCAAGCCCAGCAGTAAAGGCTTTGCGGCCAGTGCAAACTAGAACGACATCAGTACTCATTGTTTGAGATTTGCCATCTGCAAGGGCTTCATAGGTGATCTCAACACCCTTGTCAGTGACTTTAGAGCCGGTGACTTTTGTCGAGAGAAGGAATTTAACGCCAGCTTTTTCCATATTCTTTTTAAGAACGTTCATGCAGTCTTGATCCATAGGACCGCCCAAGCGATCTGCATATTCAATTACCGTCACCTGAGAGCCCAAACGCTCCCACACTGAGCCAAGCTCTAGACCAATCACCCCGCCGCCAACTACGATCATAGTTTTTGGAACCTCTGACAAGGCCAAGGCTCCTGTATTTGAAAGGATTTTTTTCTCATCGTATTTCAAGAAGGGAAGTTCTACGGGAGTTGACCCCGTGGCGATCACGATGTTTTTGGTCATGATGACTTGCTTTGAACCCTCCGCCGTAGTTACCTCCACCGAACCGGCCTTTAATATTTTACCTGTCCCTTGGAATGAGGTGATTTTATTTTTTTTAAACAAGAAGGCAATGCCATCGGTATTAGCCTTCACGACTTTATCCTTACGGGACATCATTGTTGGTAAATCCAACTCCACTTTTGAAACTTTGATACCATGGCTTGCAAAATCATGCTGAGCGGCTTCGAAGTGCTCAGTGCTCTCAAGAAGTGCTTTTGAGGGAATGCAACCTACTCTGACGCAAGTGCCGCCAAAGCTGCTTTCCTTTTCAACTACGGCCGTTTTTAATCCCAATTGAGAGGCCCGAATAGCACCCACATAACCGCCAGGACCAGAGCCAATAATTACAAGATCAAATTGAGTTGATTCAGACATGCACACTTCCTTTTATCTCTTTGGTATACGCTAGTTGGGTTGTATTGGCACGCGGGAAGCTTTGCATTACGGACCTGACCCAGCCTCTTAGCTAGTTCCTAGTTCCCAAGTCAAAACTCTGTTGTTAGACTTTTTCTTGTGCAAAGCCTTATTTCATTCACAAATAGCCAAACCAAGGATTCCTTTCAACTTGAGGCCGATCTTCAAATCAAAGGCTCAGATATTTATTTGGAGTTTAAGCTTTTGGACAAACTGGGGCTTTTTGAATTGCCAAAGGATGCAAACTTTTGGAGCGAGGCTCAGGTGCAACGGCAAGATGGACTTTGGATGGCGACTTGCTTTGAGGTTTTTTTGAATCCCACGGGCAGTACAAAGTATTTTGAACTTAACTTTTCTTTAAACCCTGCTTGGAATGCCTATGAGTTTGAAACTTATCGCACTCCACAACCCGCAAGGACCACGAGTGATCTCGTTTTAAAAAGTATGAGTTGGGATCCACAGCAGGCGGGCTGTTTAAAGGTGGAGTTAAAGAATAAAACTACATATAAAACTTTTCAAGTAGGCCTCACCGCGGTTCTTTTAGAAAAGGGCGGAGTTAAACATTACTGTGCACTGGTACATAAAGGCGACAAAGCTGATTTTCACTTGATTGAAAGTTTTATTTTGCAACGGGGAACCAAATAATGAAAATGGGTTTGGAAGTTCTTTTAGGGGACAAGAAGCTAATACAATCTTTGAAAAAGAAAAAAGTCGCGCTAATTTGCCATCCTGCAAGTGTGGATGAAAAACTTCATCATAGCTTTGATCTTCTTCATGAGAAAATTGGTTTGTCGGCGGCGTTTGGCCCTCAACACGGCGTAAAGGGTGAAAAACAAGACAATATGATCGAGAGTGATAACTTCATTCATCCTGACTACAAGATCCCAATATTTTCTCTTTATGGCAAAGTGAGAAGGCCGTCGCCAAAGATGATGGAGACTTTCGATGTGGTAATTTTTGATCTGCAAGATCTGGGGTGTCGTATATACACCTTTATCACCACCTTGTTGTATGTGATGCAGGAATGCGCGAAGCACAGTAAACAAGTGATTATCTTAGACCGTCCAAATCCGGCGGGCCGTGAGATCGAGGGTTTTTCTTTGCGACCAGGTTGGGAATCATTTGTCGGCGCCGCAGAATTTCCAATGCGCCACGGACTGACCTGTGGCGAGATGGCCTTATACTATAAGGATAATTTTAGGTTAGATCTTGATTTAAGAGTGATTAAAATGAAAGGCTACTTTCCTGAAAAAGGGCCAGGCTTTGGTTGGCCTGCAACTCGCACATGGGTGAATCCTTCTCCAAATGCGCAGACTTTGAATATGGCGCGGGCTTATTGTGGCACGGTGTTGATTGAAGGAACGACCTTGAGCGAAGGCCGTGGCACTACGCGAGCCTTGGAGCAGGTGGGGGCCAGTGACATCGACTTTGCGGAGGTTTTAAAGCTGATGCAAAAAAAAGCTCCACAGTGGCTCAGGGGAATTCTTCTTCGTGAGTGTTTTTTTGAACCCACTTTTCACAAGCACGAGAAAAAACTTTGTCATGGTTTTCAAATTCACACCGACATTGCTGACTACAAGCCTGAGTTATTTAAGCCCTATCGCTTGATCGCACTGATGTTGAAATGCATCCGCGAACTGCATCCGAGCTATCCGATTTATCGTGATTTTGCATATGAATACACAGTGGGTAAGCCGCCATTTGATGTCATTAATGGGGGGCCCGAGTTGCGCGAGTGGATTGAAAATCCCCAAGCAAAGCCTAAGGATTTAGAAAAGGCTTTAAAGCAGGATGAAAAAGAGTGGACTAAGACTCGTAAAAAGTTTTTGCTTTACTGATTCGAGAATAAATCTTTGGATATTCTTATTTCCAGTTTCAGGCCAATCGAAGAACCCCCTGGAAGGTGTCAAACTGTGTTGAGGCGGGAATCATTTTTGACCTGGTCTGTTTAGATTTAGAGCCCCACTTGAGCTCCGAAGCCCGTGTTAACATTCAACAAAACTCATTATTTACAACAGAAATTAATTGCCATGTTTTAGCTTCTAAACTATACTGCCCCAAATTTATGACCAAACAAGCCAGCTTTTTTGACTACCACAAGATGAAAGAAACCAAAGCCAAATACGGCAGGACCTGCCATGGCGGGGCCACATCCCGTGGACATCGTAAAGAACAGCGACCGCTATCCGCAGGAAAGTGGATCCACCTGGTACTAAAATCA
>JANMPT010000117.1:0-88241 GCA_031370005.1 Bdellovibrionales bacterium
ACATCCCGTGGACATCGTAAAGAACAGCGACCGCTATCCGCAGGAAAGTGGATCCACCTGGTACTAAAATCAGAGCATGCAAAAGGGGCTTGGAGTTTTTTGACTCCTACAAATTCAATTTACCTAGATCAAATCCTAAGAAAAAAAGCCGCGAAGTTTGGAGTTTTCATTGCTGAGATCGTCAATGTTGGAAACCACCTTCATATCAAGTGCAGGTTTAAGTACCGCAAAGGCTTTCAGAATTTCTTGCGAGCCGTGACTTGCCTCATTGCCCGTAAAATCACTAAAGCCTATCGCGGGAGCAAGCTCTCCACTCCCTTTTGGCAGGGCTTAGCCTTTACAAGGGTATTAAAAAGCTCTTTTGAAGAGATGCAGCTCAAAGGCTATTTTCAGGCCAATCGCGAGCAAGCTGAGAAGGGTTATTCGGCTCGGCAAGACTATTTGGCTAGATTCAATCGCTGGGTTTATAGACTGCGGGTACAGGATTACTCCTGAGGCCTAGCGGAAGAGCTAGGCAGGTCTTCCTTTTTTTAAAAAAACGGAGAGGCGGTTAAAAGCCACCATGGCCGATCCCGCATGTGCACGTCTCAGAGTGAGAATTTTAATTCTGTGCCCTGATTTAACATTAAAATAGCTCTAACCATGTTAAAATTTTGAGCATGGGGTTATGGTTAAAAAATTTGCGGCTTGCTGCCAATTTATCGTTGATATTTTTAGTTGTTATCTCGTTGGGACAAGGGTGCACGGGCTCCAATACTTTATTTAAAACAGAAAACGGCAACCCAATAAACAATCTTACTGCTTCAGAAGCTGGCAATGGCAGCACTTATGAAGGCAAACTTAGCTTTTTAAATATACAACCCGGATTTAAGTGTGAGGGCCAAATTGCTCCTAAATCTATGCTCTTTCGCAACGAAGAAAAAAAATGGTTTCTCACTGTTAACGAAAAACAAAAATGTGCTTCGGTATCGAGTCAGCCAGTTAATGATGTCAACTATACAAATGGATATACAACGTTTTTCTATCACTCAGATGAGTACAATCTTGACTTGAAAGCGCCAAGCATTTCTCTTGGCCTGCCAAATTACCTGCAAAGCTTTAATGTTTCGGCTCTTGCGGATGTCAATAGCTCAGATGTCACGCCAGGCGATGGAATTTGCGCGAATTCTTTAGGCCAATGCTCACTAAAATCTGCGCTCGACGAAGCCAATGCGACGCTTAATCGCCCGATTGTCATTGAGCTTTCGCCAGGAGTTTACAAATTGACCCAAACTCTTGAGACTAAGGCGAACTCTATTGTTGTCTTACATGGGTCTAGTGCGGCGACGACGACTCTCGACGGCCAGAACATGGCTTTAATTTTACTTACCTCCACTGGGAATGGATTTGGCACAACCGTGATAAATGGGCTCAGTTTAGTAAATGGCAAAACTGCAAACGCATTCTCCGGAGCCGCCATTAGCAATTACGGATCACTGTCATTGAAAAATAGTATTTTTACGAATAATCAATCCAGTAATGGCGCGGTTTACTCCGGGTTGTACGCTTTTCGAGGGGATCTCGTCGTAAGCAATTCACGCTTTGACAACAACAAGGGCGAAGGCCTCACAGTCTTTGGAGCACATAGCACTACAGTTTCGGGAAGTGAATTTACCA
This sequence comes from Bdellovibrionales bacterium, assembly GCA_031370005.1. Taxonomy (GTDB): domain Bacteria; phylum Bdellovibrionota; class Bdellovibrionia; order Bdellovibrionales; family Bdellovibrionaceae; genus JACMRP01. The sequence goes on from JANMPT010000117.1 coordinate 1,657, forward strand.
ACAATATCGGCAATGCAGGTCTTTTCATACAAAATGGCGCCAACAACGTGGTGGTCAAAAATTCTACATTCGCGTATAATGCTAGCGGTGGAATTTATATCTTTGAATGTCATGTGAAATGTGAATTTGAAAACAACACCATTGCTCATAATGGCGCTTTTGGCATGGGTGTTAACTACTCAACTACTTCACCAGTTACTGTTTTTGTTAAAAACTCAACTATTGTGCATAATGGGATGTCGGCAGCAAATGGTCAGAATATTTACTTCACATTATCTGGAGCAACTGCTCTTGCGACTCTTAACATCTCGAACTCAATTATTGATTCCGCCGGTAGTGGCAGATCAAACTGCAGTTTTGGCGGCATTGCCTCTTCAAACACATTCATTTCAAACTCTATATTGGATGACTCCTCATGTTTTGCTGGACCGAGCAATATCTTTGCCAGCTCAAATTTATCGCCGCTGGCTAATAACGGCGGACCTACCCAAACCATGATGCCGTTGGTTGGTAGCCCAGCTATAGACGCTGGTGACAATCTCACATGTGCGCAAGGGCCTGACCAGCGAGGCTTCTCTCGCCCAGTAAATAAACTAGGCGGCGGAGCAATTTGCGATATCGGAGCTGTTGAGGTTCAATAGATTTATGATGTCTTCTGAATCCTGCCTGCAACTTCTTTCACAATGGGATCAAATGATTCGCACTGGTCATGCCACCCAAGTGCGGAAGAGTTTATCTCTCGTAAATATTAAACAAGTTCCACGAGTACACCTGATTGAATACGCGCAGATTGCCCGCCGATTGTGGCTTGGCAGTCTGATTATCCGCTGGCTACAGCCCGTCGTGCGAAGTTCAAAACCTCTTGAACAGCCCGCTACTGAAATGGAACTTGCCATCTACGCTCGGGGTTTAACTATGATGGGTGCCTTTCGCGAGGCTGGTGAAATATTCAAGAACCTCACCCATCCCAATAACCCACAAATATTCTTTTTCAAAGCCGCGTGGCATATCGATCAATGGCAATATAAGCAAGCCATGGCCCCATTAAGAAAATGCATTCATAAGAGTCAAGATCAGTACCTGCGGGTGGTGGCCAAGGTGAACCTCTGTGCCTGCCTGGTCAGCGTTAATATGCATGAGAAAGCTAAAAAACAGATTGTTGATTTGTTAAAAAAATTACGAAAACGAAAATTGTATTTGCTTGAGGGAAATCTTTTAGAAATTTATGCTCAACTCTTATTGCAGAATAATGAGTTTGATAAAGCTGGTGAAATTTTAACAGAAGCCAAATCTTTACTCAAAGGAGCCGACAATAAAAGTCTATTCTTCGTTAAAAAATGGAATTTTATTCGCAAAATAAAAAAAGGTGAGTTGCCGCCTCAAGCGCTTCGAGAGCTGCGTACCGAAGCGGCAGGCAATCAGGATTGGGAAAGCATAAGAGACTGTGATTTTCAAATGTCGATTATCTCTAATGATGAAAACTTAATTCGGCAGGTGTATTGGGGTTCCCGTTTTTCCGCATATAAGGAGCGTATCGAAAAAGCGGCAAAGATAAACTTAGGATCAGCGCCGAAGTTCATTTGGCCGAGCTTAACCAGCTTCGACGCTTTGACTAAATCGTCGTCGCCAAGCGTGCCAAGAATTGATCTCGTTGGCCTCGCGCCAACTCCCAAGCTAGCAAGACTTATGTTTATTTTGACACGGGAGTTTTATTCTCCCTTAAGACAGAATGAAATTATCGATTTTGTATACTCAACGGAGTACTTTCATCCCATATCCAGCCCGCAGAAATTTCATCGGCTTCTGGGGCGCGCACGCAAGTGGCTACAGACTTCTGGCTACGGAGTTGAGATAATTTCACACAGCAAAAACAGAATCTCGCTTCACCTCAATCAGCCCATGGAGCTCACTCTGTATCGGAAGTTGAGCATTGAGAGGTCAATTGAAATCCCCTTGACGCTTCAGCGCGTGTCGTATTTTACCGCCAGCCAGTGGGCTAAAGAAACCGGCACCTCTGAGCGCACAGCGCAGCGGCACCTGAAAACACTATGTACTCGTGGGGTGCTAAGATCGCCCGCTAATGGAAAATACTTATTTTTGAAAAATCGTAAAAATCTATAATTATACGCAATTACTAATTATTTCACAAAAAAACGACAAATAATGTCTATATATCATTAGCCGCCGTCTAGATATTCTATTATCAAGGGGGCAAGATGATTTATAAAACACATGAAATCTCGCATATCCAGCAAGAGCTTAAGTCGCAGCTACCAACAGTCATTCATCGAGACATGATCGAGCTAGCAATAAAAAGGACTCCATCAGGCAGCAACAGCAAACCATTTATTTGGTCGTGGGATAACGACCTATTAAAGGTTAAGGCGCAAGATAGCATTGATCAGCACTACCTCAATCGCAATCGTCATGGTTCCGCATTAGCCATGGGCTGTCTGATCGCCAGCGTCCGTCAAGCTGCACATCTGCAGAGCCAGATAATCACCACCCGCACTTATCTTGAGCAAGATGGCCTGGCCGTCGACATTAGATTTAGTTTTAATTATGAGCTCTCATCCAAGCCGAATTTATTCCAAGAAATTTTGTTGAGAAACACCTATCGAGGAGTCTTTGCGTCGTGTGCCTTGCCCGATATAACAAAACAAGAGCTTATGAAAATATCAAATAGCTCAGCCCGGATTTCGGTCCTTGAGTCAAAAGAGGTCGGCACTAGCTTTCTTGCTTATGTCGTAACTTGTGAAACCTATATGTGGAGGCAACTGCACGCAGCAAAAGCATTTTTATCGAGCGTGCGATTTTTTTCAAAAGAGAATACAGAGCAAATGAGTGGCATTCCATCATCACAACTGCCGATAAATTTTATGGAAAAACTAATGATGATTACCGCTAAAAATATTTCGCTAGTTGGACGTGTTTTGTTCCCGAGTTTGTTGTTTCAAATAATCGTGAAAGCTAAGGCCAAAGCTGCATTGAAAAATGCCCATTTTGTAATCGTATCTGTGAACCAAACAGATTGGCGCACATTGATTGAGGCAGGGGACGCAATAATGAACGCGTGGCTGATAATAGAAAAAAATAACTATAAGGCGCAACCCTTGAGCTCGTCAACAATCCCAGTTTTGGATGCAAAAAACAACTGCCTGCCAGAGGATACAAATGAAAACTTTATTGAGTTATTTACAAAAACAGGACCGAGCATTTTAGCGAAAGAATTTTCTTTGCCTGGGCAAGAAGTTCCGGTGTGGATGTTGCGATTCGGAAAGGCCAGTTTATGAAAAATATTTTACGTCTTCTGCCAATGCAGATACGAGATCATATTTATCGCAAGCAAGTTTCATCTCAGAATATAGAGGAGCGCGCTCAAGGAATCGAAGTAAAGCTTGCCACCACCCAATCCGAGCTGGAAAGCGCATACCGGCTACTACATGACACGTATGTCGGGCAGGGGTTGATGGACTCCGTCCCATCTGGCTTAAGAATTAATATCTATTCAGCACTGCCGTACACCTCAGTGGTGGTTGCCAAAATCGCTGGCCAAGTAGTGGGAACGGTTTCGCTGATTAAAGATTCACCCATCGGATTGCCATCAGATAAAGATTATCAAACTGAAAATAATCTTTATCGACAAAAAAATCAGCGTTTAGTTGAGGTCTCGGCACTTGCTGTACATAATTCCTTTCGAAAAAATAAACGTGGTGGTTTAGTCAGCCTGTTATTAATGCGCTACCTTTTTGAGTATACAGATAAGTACATGGGAGCCGATATGCTAGCGGCGGTGGTTCACCCGCGAGCTCAAGACTTTTATCGCGCCCTATTCAATTTTAAGCAAAACGGAGAAATTATTAAATACAAATTTGTTAAAGAGGCGTTAGCCATGCATCTAACCACTCGACTTAAAGAAGACGTTTACGAATGGACAAAGTCGCATGCAAAAAACATTCACCATCTATTTATTGAAACACAGTTGCAACAAGTTATGATCTTACCAAAACGATGCAGTAGCCTGTCGCTTCACCCGGTCATGACTGCAGAAATGTTAAAGTATTTCTTTTTAGAAAAAACAAATTTATTAAATACACTTAGCCGATACGAACTTGAGCTTATCAAAAGCGCCTATGAACTGCATTTTTCTATAAACTTTATTGAGCTATTTCGTTTCGTCAAAGGTCAACGCTTTGGTTTTCGCTATCAGTCCAATCAGCGCTGCGCAATAAGCGTAGATGGCCGAAGTATTTTAGGAAAAATGTTTGATCTTTCAACAACCGGCGTATTTCTACAAGTTGATGAGATCATAAAGTCAGGGACTTTTGTTAACCTGCAACTTATTATTAACGACAAACCTCATTCCATACCAGCTCAAGTAGTTCGGGTGAGATCATCATCCCAGGGAAATTATCCCGCCGGCATTGGCCTCAAGCTCTTGCAAAGTTCAGATAGTTTAACCTCGATGCTTAAAGACTCCCACCTAAACAGGGCGGTGGCATAAGCTAATTCATCTCTATTCAAATAAATTAACAAATTTAATCAATTCAGGGGGTAAAATGACATCGACACCAAACCCAAGTGAAATAAAAGCAGTTTATCAAGCTCACGCGCCTCATCTTGAAATGATTTTTCAAAAGGCCATGCAAGATATTTCGGTTCAGGCACAAAAAGATTTAAGCGAAAACATTGACTTAAGTAAGACAAAATTTCTTGTAGACGTTGGGGGTGGAAATGGCTCCAATATTATTGCGCTGGCGAAAAAATTCCCGCATTTAAAGGCGGCTGTATTTGATTCGCCATCTGTGTGCAAAATTGCCGAAGCCAATATTGCAAAGCATGGACTGTCTGAGCGCCTTTCGACAATCCCAGGCAATTGCTTGACTGATGAGTTCCCGGCCCAGGCGGATTGTTTGCTGTTTTGCCATTTTTTTACCATTTGGTCGAAAGAGCAAGATCAGTTGATATTAAAAAAAGCATTTCGAAGTCTCCCCTCTGGTGGGCGCGCGATGATCTTTAATATGATGCAAAACAATAATGAGGATGGGCCACTGTCTGCAGCAATGGGATCGCCTTATTTTTTAACTATCGCAACGGGCACAGGGATGCTTTACACTTGGAACGAATACAAAGACATGTTTAAGGCCGCAGGATTCTCAAACATTGAAAGCGGGGAACTCCCTGTCGATCATGGTGTTATATGGGGGATTAAAGCTTGATGCTTCACTCAGCAGCAATCATGGTATGCGTGATGTGCTGCTTGGGGCGTTCACTTTCATCCGTACGGATCATGGAAGGCGCAACATATTTACGATTTAGCACGGAGTTGCTTGGATTAAAGAGAGTGAGCACTACGTAGAAGTTCGCATTTCTTGGCAGCGGTAGCCAGTTTGAACGATTCGCCGGACTGGGTTTTTTACTCTGAACATAGATGTCCATAGACCCATCTTTATTGTATTTCAACTTGGCTGTTTTTTCATTGATAAGCGATACAGCACGAGGGAGTTGATCAAAACTCGAAGCCTTCATCTCGTGCGCTCGGACTGACCACATTTTACGAGCTGGAGGGAAATCATTTTTGCTAAAGTGAAGAACATAAGGATAAAGGCTGGTCAGTTGACGGGCCTCACTGTCGACATCCAAGGACAATTGCAAGCTCTCTTCAGGAGGAGAAGAGAACAAAGACCGCTGCGAGGTTGATGCTCTTAAAAGATAATCCTCATTAAATGGAGAAAATTTTGGCTCATAGCTCCAGTTATTAATTTTTGCTCCAAATCCTAAGGCAAGACGACCTTGAATTTCTCTTTCGCCGTCAAACATTCCGCGCTCCAGCCTTTTTCTGTTTTCCGGATTGGAATTCAACTTAATAAACTCAGCTTTGTCATTGAGGCCGATGGCATTAAATCGCTTGGCCTCTATGGCTTCTGCCCTTGTTGGAGGTGGGTTTTTTATTACGATTCGACTTAGTTCCTGATAAAATTTCAGACCGCCGGCGGCAAGGTTTTTATTAATATTTAAGGGCACGTCTGGATATATTCTTTGAACAGAATCTGCTTGAACGGCTGAGTTCCAGCTTGAAAGGGGAATTAGTTCATGTTGTGTCGCCAGTTTGGCGGATGTAGGGGTAAGTTGGGCAGATCCCAAGAAAGTCTGAGCAAGGATTAAGGCTTCTGGCGTTGGAGCGCGGATCTGAATTGTATTTGCTGGCAAATCCCCTTTCCATCCAGGGGCAGTGATTACAAAAATGTTTGCTTTCTCGCCTTGAGTAACATTACTGATAGTGTAAAAGACATTCGAGTACGCATCTACAAACTGTACAGAATAAAAACGATCGTCCATTTGTGGATGGGCCATTACAAGCGGCTCTTTGCTAAGATCAATCCATGCCCAACTATATAGATTCTCTGGATTGACTGGGGTAAGTTGTTCCAAAAAACGAGCGGAAGTTTTTTTTGAATTGATAAAATGGTTCACAGAGTTTTTTGATTCTTTGGTTTTCTCAAGCATGGATTCTCGGGCGTGGGCCATGAGGACCGCCGGATAACCCCATATATAGGCATCGCGGCTGATTTCTTCAATGCTGTCTTTTTTCTTGCCGCTAGCGGCATTCACAGATAAAGAGCCGAACAACAAAGAGCCAATAGTAAGAAGAATGAGTGATTTCACAAGGCCCTCCATGGACACAAGGTCCACTTCAGATTCTATTTAATTGCTGAGAAGAAAGGCTTCAGATCATAAGAAGTTTTCGTCAAGCAATCAGCCTATGTGCACAACTCAGGTGTATTTGTGGCTAAAATGAATGTATATTGGCGTGCGATTTCTTTTAGATAGGCAAAGCGTCCAGAGGCGCCGGCATGCCCTGATTCCATATCTGTTTCGAGTAATAAAACATGCGCATCTGTTTTTAACGTTCGTAATTTTGCACACCACTTTGCAGGTTCCCAGTAGGTCACTCTAGGATCATTTAATCCGGCTTTAATATAAATATTTGGATAACTTTGCGCGGCCACATTGTCATATGGAGAATAGCTCTTAATATATTCATAGTACTCTTTGGAAATTTCTGGATTTCCCCACTCTTGATATTCCATTTGAGTGAGTGGAAGCTTTGAATCCAACATCGTATTTAGAACATCGACAAAAGGAACGATGGCCAAAACTGTATTAAATAGCTCTGGCCGCATATTTATAACGGCTCCCATGAGCATTCCCCCAGCACTGCCGCCCATAATAGAAAGAGTTTCAGGCTCTGCATAATGATGTTCGATCAGATGCTCAGCGCATGCTATGAAATCATGGAAAGTATTTTTTTTCTTTAGGAACTTGCCCTCCTCATACCATTGGCGTCCCATATCACTGCCACCGCGGATGTGAGCGATGGCATAAATATAACCTCGGTCGAGCAAACTAATACGTTGCAAACCAAAGGCCGGTGGCATTGCCATGCCATATGAGCCATATGCGTAAAGCAAGGTTGGTTGAGAAGATTTTTTACGAAGATTTTTTTTATAAACCAAAGAAACGGGCACCTTAATGCCATCATGTGAGGTCGCCCAGACTCTTTCCGAGGTATATTCTTCCGGATTATAGCCAGAAGGAATTTTCTGAATTTTACGAACGATCTTTTCTTGGGTTTTCATATTGAGATCATAGGTTTGATTTGGTTGAACTAAAGAGTTGTAATTCAATCTCACCCAGTCGGTGGCGTACTCATAGTTTGAGCCTAAACTGACTTGATAGATCGGGTCTGGAAACTGAATTTGTTCCATCTTGAAAGTGTCATAGTTAAATTTATATATAGTCTGTAAAGCCAGCTCGGTTGCACATACCACCATAAAATCTTTAAATGCAGATACTGATTTTAAAGTTCTTTCTGGTGATGCTGCAATCAGGGTTTCCCAGTTTTCTATGGATGTTTTTCCGACAGGAGTGCGGCACAGCTTAAAGGTCTGTGCATTTTTATTAGTGAGAATATAAAAGTGATCTCCACGATGAGTGACATCATACTCAACACCCTCCTCCAAGGCTGAAAACAATTGAAGCTTCGCTTTTGGATCTTTGGCATCAAGATAATAGAACTCAGTGCTTGCATGACTATGGCGATTGAGAAAAATGTAAGCCTTGCTTTCGGAAATATCACAAGAAATAAAATACTGATTATTTTTCTCTTCAAAAAGTTTTTCATCTTGGCTGACCGGAGTACCCAATGTGTGGCGCCATAATTTATTTGGTCTTTGATTTTCATCTTGGGTGACATAGTAGAAAGTTTTATTATCGCTTGCCCAAGCGCTGCTGTAATATGCTTTTTCAATAGTTTCTGGAAATAGCTTCTCGGTTTTCAAATCTTTAAAGTAAAGAGTATAGATTTCTGCGCCGTGGGTGTCAGAGGCATAAGCCAAAATGTCATGTTCTGGGCTGACGTTGAAAATTCCTAAAGAAAAGCTTTTGTGTCCCTTCGCGAGTTCATTGCAGTCCAAAATTAGCTCTTCTGGGGCATCGTCAAAGTTTTTGCGGCGACAGTGAAGGGCCTGCTCTTTGTCGCCCTCCATACGCGTGTAATAATAGTAGTCATCTTTTTTTGCTGGTGGGCTTGAGTCGTCTTTGACAATTCGGCCCTTCATCTCATCAAACAGAGTTTGCTCAATGCCTTTGTAACTAGAAAAGTAAGCCTCTGTATGAAGATTTTCTGCTTCTAAATAGGGTTTAGTCTCTGGATGTTGAACATCCTTCAGCCAAAAATAGGGATCGACCCTGGGATCACCATGGTGATTAAATATTTGCGGATATTCTGAAGCTGCGGGTTTTTTCATTGATTTCTCCTAAAAAAGCGAAGGCTCGAATTGCGAAAAGGGTGGGCTAAGAGACCTATGGCTATTAAAAACAAAGAAAGACTTAAAATTGTTGAGACTGAATAGCCAAAAACCTGGTCTCCACGGAAGTCATCACGAAAACTCTCCATCATTAGGCGTCCCACGGAGTGCAGTGCTAGCCACAAAATAAAAACATCGCCAGGACGATTAAGGAATCTTGGCCGTTCAGGGAACTTTACTTTCTCAAGACCAAGTAGAAGCATGATAGTGCCTATTTCCCAGAAAAGCGCATAGAGCTGAGTGGGATGGCGTCCATTCACGGACCAGGGGTATACGCAGATCTTACCATAACAACAGCCCGCGAAAAAACATCCTATACGGCCAAAACCATAAGCGAAGGATAAAACAGGAGCGAAAGTATCAAAGTAGAGCGATTTTTTAGGGGTACGGATGATGCGTAAATATGCAAAGCTTGCGATCACGGCCAAGACCATTCCACCATAGAAAACAAAACCGCCCTCCCAAAGATAAAAAACCTTTAGTGGATTTTCACGATAATAGGATAAGTTTTCATAGAGAATATGCATAATACGGGCGCCGACGAGAGAAGAAAGCATTAGCAAAAGGCCTAAATCTAAAATATTTTTTTTCGGTAATTGATAAATGTCTGCACGGTGAACTACCCATAGCAGGCTAATTGATAGCACCAGGCTTATGACTAGAAAGAAACTTGGAATTTCTAGACCACCGGCTAAGTGGATAATGGGATACACGCTTGCTCCTTGATGGACCTTAGACTTAATTTTCAAACAATTCTTAAATTATTCAAGCGCAAACTAGTCAATAAAGAAATCAAAATCCATAATGATTTCTATGAGATTACATCCTGCAGAAGTGGCGCGAGAAATTAAGAATTTCACTTTCTTTAAATCCTTTAGTGAAGATTTGCTTTTGCAAGTATCTACTATGATGACAGGGATGTCGTTTAAAAAAGGTGAATTCATATTGCGTCAGGGTCAGATCAATCAATCACTTTTTTTTCTTCGAGCAGGGAAGGTTGAAATCATTTTATCCGGCGAGGTCGTCGCTGAGCTAAGTGACGTTGGTGAGGTTCTCGGCGAAATGAGCGTTATTAGTGAAAATCCAACGACGACCTCCGTGCGTGCCGTCGGGGATGTCGAGTGCTTTACGGTGCAAGCTTCGGATTTTGACCATGTTCATCCCAAGGAGAAAGACCATTTTGAGGTCCTACTATATCGATTGTATTCGTCAATTTTGGTGGAGCGATTAAGGAAAACCAATGAGAAGGCTCGCCTATTCGAAATAGCAAATCGGGAGCTCCAGCGGGTACAGGTGGCCCTTCAGGAAGTGGGCGACAAAACTGTACTTCTTGTAGAGTCCGACAAAAAACAACAGGTTATTGCGCGAATGGCCGTAGGTGGTACAGGCGTTCGTTTGGATATTGCCAATAATAAAGAAGAAGCCGAAAAATTTATAGGCGAGAAAAAATACGATGCGATTCTATGTGAAGAGGCCTTCTTAGATATCTTGGTTCAGGCTCATAAGAATAAAATTAGCACGCATCTAGTGTTATTAACAAACCCCAATGTGACAGACAATATCCAAACCGTTAAAGGTCTTCCTTTTGTTGATAATATCATGTCTCGTGATCCTGAGGACCGCAGTTTTACTGTGAGAAGTCTTTTAACGACTCTGACAAAGGTACTTAATAAAAACATCTTTGGTATTGAAAAATATCTTTCTTGGGGTGCTGACATACAGGCTAAATTTGTAAAGAACAGTAAAGTAAGGGACCAGCTGAAGGATGAAATGGTTGCGCACTTTAAGCAAAGTGGAATTCGCGCTTCGATTTTAGATCGAGTGTATTTAGTGGCGGAAGAGATGTTGATGAATGCAATCTTTGATGCCCCTACAGACGGGAAAGGCCAAGCTCTTTTCAATCACCTTCCTCGTCGTACTGAAATAAATCTAGAAAAGAATCAAGAATCAACTCTGCGCTATGCCTTTGATGGCACTATGATCGCCCTGTCTGTTGAAGATCCTTTTGGAACGTTGACAAAAGAACTTATTATTCAGTATTTGGAAAGCTGCTATCAAGGCAAAGCGGGCTCGTTAAATGTTAATAAAGGCGGAGCCGGCCGGGGTTTACATCAGATTATTGAAAATTCAGACCTAACGATTTTCAATGTAAAAAAAGGTGTAAAAACAGAAGTCATTAGCCTTTTTAGTCTAGAGGCCGGACGAAAAGAACACAAGCCATCCTTCCATTACTTTTTCATCTAAAATTGCCAGTTTCAAGTTACGGCATGGGACATAAGCGCGCGTGAAGCGAGGTGAATTGTCTCGAAAAACTCATCAAGATTTCTAAAACTCGTCAGGAGACTGGCTTAGGCTTTGCAGTTCCTTTCTGCTAAAATGAAAATTAATCGAAAAGGAATGGAATGCAAGTGGAACATATCACATCACCGGCACCTCATGATTCACAGTTGGTTTCAGCGTTGTGGGCTGTGGATCCGTTTGAGCATAATTTACTCCCTGATGCTGAGGCGATAGTGGTGATTCGACACTTTTTGGGTGGGGAATTTTCACAACTTCATCCTGTATACGTTTGTTCAAAAGAGCACGCTGATATGCAAAATGTCGAAGTGCGTGTGCGAGAATATTTGGAACCGCTGAAACTAGGCCCGATAGCTGGGGTAGAGGTGGCACAAGGCAAGACTTCATGTTTGATTTTACTTCACGTTGTCAATTTTCAAATTATTTCTATGAGCGCAGCACAGGGGGGCGGTCTCGTTACTCCTTTGCCGAATTTTATTATTGAAGATCAGAAAGCGTGGGCTGATCGTGAAATTGACCGCTGGCTTAGTGAGGCACATAAAAGTGATGTGAAAATTCATTTTCAGACCCTTGTTGAGGAGTCGTTAGCCTCTGCGGCGGCGGCAATTGAAAGGATCGCGGAGGGAGAGAAGGTGGGGTTGATCGGATTGGTTTCCCATGTCGGACCAGTGGCAAGATTGGCCCTGGGTAGTGTTACACAAGATCTCATGTCGTCGCAAAAATTCAACCTTTGGGTGTGTGGCCCGAAGTTGAGTTCGAATGATTAGCCTATGGATAAAATCAGAGCGGTCGTTAAATGGATCAGTGCGCATAAAGTTATAAGCATTCTTGGTATATTATCGGTTCTTGCCGGCGCATTCTTTTACCATAGAATGTCTGTTCGAAACGAGGGGGTATATTCCGAACCGCTCGGGAGTGGAAGCATAGTTCAGTCTGTATATGGAATTGGAACTGTAACCGCAAGCCATAGTTTTCAACTTAAAACTGGCGTCACAAGCCATATCAATGAGATTTTTGTAAAAGAAGGGGATGTTGTTAAAAAAGAACAGCGGCTTATTCATATTGATGAAACCCTTTATCGCGCCCCCTTTGCTGGAACTATCACATATCTTCCATTTAAAGCGGGGGAGAACGTATTTGCTCAGCTTCCCTCTTTGATCCTGGTTGATTTATTGGATCGATATTTGGTTGTCTCGCTTGAGCAGCAGGGCGCTCTGCGCGTTCAGCGGGGGCAGAATGTTAAAATCAGCTTCGATACTATCCGTGAAAACAGTTATGTTGGTGTGGTGGAGTCCATATATTCCTACAACAACAGTTTCCTTGCCCGCATTGATGTTTCGAAATTGCCCCCTCAAATTCTTCCGGGAATGACAGCGGATGTCGCTATCGAAATACAAAAGCATGATAATGTTCTGATCATTCCCGTCGCGGCGATCGAGAAAGACCATGTTTGGGTGAAACGCAAGAGCAGCAGTTTTTTACAAAAAGTTCCTATAAAGTTGGGGCTAATTGACAGTGCCATGGCCGAGGTTGTTTCAGGTGATCTTCAAGCCGGAGATCGGTTGCTGATCAGAAAGAACTTAGAGAAATGATTTTTTTAGCGATTCGTTATCTTTTGGAACGAAAACGGCAAACCCTATTGACCCTTTTAGGGGTTTTCTTTGGGACCATGGCCTATGTCTCCGTTTCCGGATTTTTTTTAGGATTTCAAAAATTTATGGTTGAACAGCTTGTTAATAATGCGGCCCAAATTCATATTCAAGCGCGCCAGGACTATTTGGAAACCCATCAGCTAGACGAATCTTTTTTCCCTCATCTTTTTAAACATGTATTTTGGGTGACGCCGCCGTCGGGAGTTCTAGGATATATTGAAATTCAGAATCCTCAGAGCTGGTACGAACGATTGCGGGCGGATCCTCGGGTCGAGGCGTTTTCGCCCTTGATGATGGCTCCGGCGCTATTTACCCTTTCAAAAATTTCGGTTTCAGCCAATCTCATTGGTTGCAATCCTGTGCAGCAGGCTAAGGTTACTAGTATCACAGACTATATGGTTGAAGGAAAATTTAGTGATATTGCAACAGGTGGAAATCGACTAATTTTAGGAGATGAGTTGATGAAGCGGCTTGGAGCCGGAATTAATCAGACAGTCTTGGTCTCTGTCGGCACCAACGTGGCTGTTCCTTTTAAAGTTATTGGTCGCTTTCTTACTGGTAATCGGGGGGCAGATCTTCAGGCCTATGGGGCTATTAATGACGTCCAACTCGTCAATCGAACACCAAATGTTGTAAATGAAATCGGTGTGCGCCTAAAAGATTACACGCAGGCAGCGGCTATCGCCAGTAATTGGTCGAAAATTGCTCCGGAACGCACTGAAAGCTGGGACCAACTAAACGCCAATATTTTTTCAGTGTTCCGTATTCAAACCACCTTGCGCTTTGCCATGATCATGACCGTGCTTATTGTGGCAGGTTTTGGAATGTACAACGTGCTTAGTATGACGGTGAATCAGAAACGCCAGGATATCGCAATTCTGCACTCGATGGGTTACGACACTTTTGACATTGTAATGCTGTTTTTTTCGCAGGGATTGATTATTGGAATTTGCGGTTCATTTTTTGGGTTGATTGCGGGCTACTTCTTCTGTCTTTATCTTCAAACCATTCCTTTTACGTCGCTAACACAATCAAACCCCGGCGGGCATTTACATATTTCATTATCACTTTCGATTTATATTCAAGCGGCTCTTTTAGGAAATTTTTCGGTTTCTATCGCCAGTGTTTTACCGGCACGGTCAGCCGGAAAACTAACACCCATCGAAATTATTCGCACAGGAGGCTAAGGTGGGAATTTTTGCAAGTCATATTGGAAAAGCGATTGGACATCCATCGACAAGGGTGTTGACTGAAATCAATTTGAAGATTGAAGATGGAGAGTTTGTTGCTTTGACTGGACGTTCGGGTTCTGGAAAAAGTACTCTACTGTATATTTTGAGCAGTCTTGATATGCCCACCGAAGGAAAAATTGAAATCTCAGATCGCGACATTCAATCTATGGAATCAGAGGAGCTGCATCAATTCCGCAATTTAAAAATGGGTTTCGTATTTCAGTTTCACTACCTTATTAGTGAGCTGACAAGCTTGCAGAATGTTCTCTTGCCCACACTCAAATCTAAGAGAGAGGAGGAAAAACGTCCTTATGCTAAATTCCTTCTGGAGCAATTTGGTCTTAAGGAAAAATTTCATCGTTATCCTCGGCAGCTTTCAGGCGGAGAACAGCAGCGCGTCGCAATTGCCAGGGCTCTGATTATGGATCCCCAGTATCTTTTTGCAGATGAGCCCACGGGTAGTTTGGACACTGTGAATAGTGAAGTTGTGATGGGTATTATTCGAGATGTGAATAAAAAAAATAAAACAACAGTGTTAATGGTCACTCATGATCCGGACTTTGCCAATCAGGCAGAAAGGCAGATTCGCTTGAAGGACGGAAAGCTGGAATCAGGGTTTTAGCGATCAGAGTTTCTCAGCATCACTGCGGATTTCGGTGTGACGAATCTTTCCTCCGTAATTTGCCGTAACTAACATTAATCCCATGTTAACCAGGGCCACAAGGATTGTAATCATCCAGAAATTTCGAGTTACTTGAGAATTTTTTTTGAATTTAAAAAGTCCATAAATTCCGATCAAAGCCAAAAACTCCGTTGTGAAAAGACTATAAAGCGCCAAGTCCTCATGGTTTTCGACAAGAGACTCGCTAAACCCCGGGAGATGCTCAATGACTTTTTCGGCAGGCTCTCCTGTAAAGTAAACTGGCAGAGAAAGCACTCCAACCAAAATCATAAACCGAAAACAGAGAAGAGTGATTGATTTATCATTTTTTCTGACGGCCAGTAAAACAAGGCCCATTGACGCAATCCCGCCAAGGACGGGAATGTGATTTAACAACAAATGTACATGAGCCCAATTCATAAGTTATTCTAGTTCTCCTCGTGTTTCATTTTATCATGATCTTTGTGTTCCATCATCGAACAACCTTCTTTGCCCATGGTTTCATGACAGGAATGCATCATTTCCTTTTTACAATCACTGAGTGGTGATGTTGATCGCAAACAGGTCGCCATCTTCTCGTGATTTGCCGCCATTTTTTCTCGTTGTTCAGCGCTGGGCTCTGTCATAGTTTTTTTAGCAGAGGTTCCTGGCTTTGCTTGTGCAACTGTAAACGCCACGCCGCTAAAAATCATTGTTACGACAGATGCTAAGATTAATTTTTTCATAAGATCTCCATGTTTTGTTTTGAATTCATAATTAAACTTTTCAACAGGACCCAGAATTGCAATGCTAGGATACATTGTAAACAAATATATAAATTAAATTTTAAAAAACAGTGTTTGCGACATATATTTGGTCGAAAGACACAGTTTATGGGGGTTAAAGGGTCTCTAGGATCTTCAATAGACGTCGATCAGCATCTTGGGTCATTGTTACTAGCTCAGGATCTCCGAGTGCAGCCATCATTGCTGTTGGCTTGGCAACTTCGATAGAGACATGACCTTGGCCAATATCTCGAACCACTACATTACATGGAAGAAGACTGGTTACGTCTTTGTTGTGCTGGAAAGCTTCGTAGGCCAAGGAGGGATTGCAGGCACCAAGTATGACTACAGGGAGAATATCTTTGCCCAACTTCTCTTTAATTTTTGAGTGAAAATCAATACGCGTCAGAATACCAAAGCCTTCAGCCTTTAAGGCCTCTGTTGTGCGTGTGATAGCTTCATCTAAAGGTGACTTGATCTCTCGTTTGAAATTAATCTTTTCCATGGAAACCCCCGGGCGTTGTTAAGTTCTTTTTTGTTTTGCTTCTAGTACCATCATCAGAAGAAGCAAGCATACGCCACCGACAATAGCACTGTCTGCGATATTAAATGCAGGCCAGCTATATTTGTTTTTTAAGTGGAAGTCTAAAAAATCGATGACATAGCGAAATCGCAGCCGGTCAACATAGTTGCCGATGGCTCCACCAAAAATCGAAGAAAGGGCTACAATTTGCATGGTATCTTCGTCTTTTACTCCGCGCAGGATGACGAGGATGATTACCAAAGCAACGGGTGGCATTGCTAAAAAGAACACTTCGCGAAAAGCTGGATGGGATTCTGCCAAAAAACCAAAAGCCGCACCAAAGTTTCTAACGTAGGTTAGATTGAAGAAGTTAGGAATCATTACAGTGGATTCGCCAAGATGAAATTGAGTGTGAATATACATTTTCGTCAATTGGTCTGCAGCCACCAAGAGCCCTGTAATAACAGCTAAATATAAATACTTTTTCTTCATGACAGAGCCTCGACACATTTAGGGCAAACACCCAAAGTTTTAGGTTCTTGACTGATTTCAGTCGAGTAAACCCAACAACGCACACATTTCTCACCTGGAGCTTTTTCGGCAAGCACTTCGTAAGAACCCATAATTACATCCACCTTAGAAACAATCAAGAGCTCACACAAATCCTTAAAGTTCTTCAAGTCATTTAACAAGTTGGCCTCAGCTTTAAGTGTGACGGCAGCTTCTAGGCTTGAACCAATAACTTTTTGCGCGCGAAGATTTTCTAAGACCTTCTGTACATCGCTGCGTACCTTCAAAAGGCCTAGGAATTTTTGACTCAAAGTGGGATTGTTCCACTCCGTGGGGCTTTGCGGGAAATCTAGCAAGAAAACGCTTTCAAGCTTAGGGCCTTTCATATAGCCATAAACTTCTTCAGCTAAGAAGGATAAAATTGGTGCCATCATACGTATAAGATAATCCGTAATGGCATAGATCACAGTTTGGGCCGCACGACGAGGGATGCCGTCAGCCTTCCAAGTATATAATCTGTCTTTTAAAACGTCTAAGTAGGTTGCAGACAAATCCACCGTAAAGAAATTATTTAGCAAGTGATAGACTTTGTAGAACTCATAGGTGTCATAAGCCTGGGTCACCTTTACAGTCAGCTCATAGAGCTCATGCAGAGCCCACTTATCAATTTCGGTGAGCTTTTCGTAAACCACTTGGTCTTTGGCCGGATCAAAATCATTCGTCGCTCCTAAAAGGAAGCGCATGGTGTTACGTATACGACGATAGGTCTCTGTCACCCGATCAAGCTCTTCTTTACCGCAACTAACGTCCTTGCCGTAATCCTCGTAGGCGGTCCAAAGACGGATGATCTCAGCCCCTGATTTTGCAGTAACATCGTTCGGATCAACGACATTTCCTAGGGACTTACTTTGCTTACGGCCTTGAGAGTCCACCACAAAACCGTGAGTGAGCAATGCTTTAAACGGAGCCTCTTCATTCGTCGCCATGGATGTAAGCATAGAGGTATTGAACCAACCGCGATGCTGATCGCTGCCCTCAAGATAGATATCAGCAGGAAAGCCCATGCCTTGACGGCGCTTTTGAACAGCGGCATGACAGATTCCAGAGTCAAACCAAACATCCAAGATATCGCGTCCGTGACGAAAGCCTTCTGTGCCAAATTTAGGCTCTTTTTTTGCAGACTCTGATTTTTTCCAAGTATTGCCAACGATTTCGTCAGCAGAAGCGCTGTAATAGGCCTCGATGCCGCCTTGCTTTTCAATGATATCAGCAATTTTCATCATGACATCAAAGTCTGCAAGGGGCTCGCCGGTGGCATTGCAGGTGAGAATAGGGATTGGAACTCCCCATATACGTTGGCGGCTTAAGCACCAATCTGGGCGGTTTTCCATCATAGCTTGGAAGCGAGCTCGTCCCCATTCGGGGATGAATTGGATTTTTTCGATTTCTTTTAAAGTTTTCTGACGGATTTGGGAGTGCTCAAGATCAATTCCCATAAACCACTGTGGAGTCGTGCGATAAATCAAAGGTGTTTTTGTTCTCCAGCAGTGAGGATAACTATGCTCTATCTCTTTCAACATGACGAGGTGGCTGGACTCCCTCAGGCGCTCGACAATGAGAGGATTTGCTTTGAAAATATTGATTCCAAGATATTCGGGAACTTCTTCGGTGAATTTTCCTGACTCATCCACGGGACTGAGTAAACCTAAGTTATACTTAAGGCCCACCTTGTAGTCGTCTACCCCATGGCCTGGGGCCGTATGCACAGCGCCAGTTCCGGCATCGGCTGTGACGTGATCGCCATTAAGGATCAAAGAGTCGCGATTAATAAATGGATGATGGGCTTTTCCAAACTCGAGATCTTTTCCCTTAAAAACTTTACCCTCAATTAGAGTCTGACCCGTGTCCTTTTCGAAAAACTCCTTCAAGGCCTTAGCGATGATGAAGTTCTCAGAGCCAGCACTATAGACAGAGTATTCAAAATCAGGGTGTAAAGAGATTCCTAAGTTCGCGGGTAAGGTCCAAGGAGTCGTTGTCCAGATGACAAGGCTGGTTGGATTGCTTGGATTACCAAGTTTTTCTAAAGTAGTTTTGTCTGTGATATTGAACTTCACATAAATTGAAGGGCTTCTGTGATTATGGTACTCCACCTCAGCTTCCGCTAGAGCAGTTTTCAAAGTCCAATTCCAATAAACCGGTTTTTCACCGCGATAGATATTGCCTTTGGCGTAGATTCGCGCGAACTCGCGCACCTCTTCGGCCTCATAGTCAGCAGACATTGTTAAGTATGGATTTTCCCAATCCGCTAAGATCCCAAGTCGACGGAATTGTATACGCTGGTGATCCACCCAGGTTTGGGCTTCGGCGCGACACAGGGCCAAAATCTCTTGATCCGATTTCACAAGTTTTTTTGCGGCAAGGTCTTTCAAGACTTTATGTTCAATAGGTAAGCCATGACAATCCCAACCAGGTATGAATGCGGTTGGTGAGCCCTTCATATTTTTATACTTGATGACGATGTCCTTTAAATTTTTATTTAAAGCATGACCTAAATGGATGGAGCCATTTGCGTAGGGCGGACCATCAGGGAAAATAAAAGGCTTTTTCCCTGAGTTTTTCGCAAGCATCTTGTGATAGATTTTTCTCTCGTCCCATTGTTTAAGAATCTCAGGTTCTTTAACGGGAAGATTGCCCTTCATAGGGAACTCAGTGAGTGGCAATCGCACTGTTGATTTGTAATCAGGAAGTGTGCTAGACACCAGGTCCTCCTCGAAAAATTCAAGTTTCTAGTATATTCAGAAAACGCCAAATATTTAAGCCATTTAGTCGGAAATATTTTTAGAAGCAGACGGTCAAAGCTTAAGAGTAAAGGTTTTTTGCCTTTTTATAGCCCAAGGAGATCAAGAGACGTAGAGCTTCGATGTCAGCGCTTAGGTTGAGCTGCTCCCGAATCTCAGAAACCATGGCTTTGCTTTTGTCATCAAGCGGACTTAGTAAATCCATAGAAATATGGTTGTTTTGGATACTTACTTGCTTTGCCGGAGCTGTCGTCTGAGGAGCAGAAGCCTGAAATACTGGTGCCGTACTTTCGAGTTGCCCCATCATACCAGCTAAACTTTTAAGCTCTTTTTTAAAATTCTGGATGCTCGGTGTATCCAGAGCCTCATCGCCATTGCGCTGAGCCTTCAGAAATAATGTGCACAGAATGTCAGGAGTCGTCGCGAGCTCTCTAATAGACTCATTCTGATGTACAAGCCACATATAGGCCTTCGTCAATGTGTCTTTTGTATATGCCTGAGGTGGTAGTGGATTCATGTTCATGAGGGACAGAAAGATATTGTTCTTGAGCCGGGCAGTCAATTCTCGAGTCCCCACTAGCCGGGATTTTTAAGAAATATATTTCTATACACATTGCGAAAATGGCAGGGATTTCACTTGATAAAGATGATCTAATAAAAAAGCCGAATTTATTCAATTCGGCTTCAATAAAAACCTTGATTTTGGAAATTCCAGTTATGGTTTTATTTTAGGAAATCGCCCAGCATCCGCGCGCCCAGAACGACTTCGGTCTTAATTTGATCATCGCCAGTTGCAGGTTTTGTTGTGATGCTATTGTACGCAAGATGGTAACGAAAGTTTTCAGCTGTTGGTTTGTACTCAAGTATAGCGCCATATCCAACGAATTTATTATTTTGAGACGTCGTTAGTCCAATTTCTCTGTTTTCTTCGGAAGTATAGGCCTCAAGACGTGGAGTCCATTGGTCCATTTTATAGCCAAGCTTTAAAATTGCAGCATAGACTTGGTCTTTGTTTCCGCTTGTGCCGTCTTTATACTCAGTCGTATTGTATTCAAGACTGCCAATCCAATCGGACTCATGCTTGATGCCAGCTGACGCGAAAGTATGTTTATTACCAGAAGCCGCCGTGGCACCTTGAGGAGAGGCCTCATGATAACTCAAAAGGCCCGTAAGGGTTTTATCGAGGAAAGTGCCCTTCCAAGTTAAGCCCATCAATCCACGGTTTTGATTGAAGTTGCCGCCGGAGTCATTGGAGTCAGAAATATTATTCATAGCCAAGAAATAGATATGCTGGTCAAACATACTTAAGTCGCCCTTGGCACCTGTCATATAAAGAATATTTGACGCTCCAGATTGATTGATGCCGATATTGCTGCCGCTCAAAGATTTTACAGCTACGTGCTGGTAAATAGGAGAAACCATATAAAGATCAGCGCCCGAGGTTGCGCCCTCGAAGCCGCCAATTTCTGTATTTACTTTTCCCAAGGAGAGAGCAAACATATCGCTCATTTTATCTGTAACGTAGGCATATTCTACAGAGCTGTTGACGGAGTCACGTTTGGAATTTGATGGAACTCCAGAAGTTGTGCTGACGCTGTCTACCGCAGGTTTATAAAAGCCCCAACGAAGTTGGTAGTTAATGCGGTCATTAAGATTTCCCTTAAAGTCCAGTCGCCCTGTTTTGATATAGAAACGAGTATAATCAGACAAATTTGCTGCGTCATTATAGTGCACGCTTTGCCAGTCACCGCGGAAATCATAGTTAAGCGTATTGGCATGGGCGCTCGCGGAAGCGATGAGCACAACTAAAAGAGTCAAAAGAGTTTTCATAGATAAGCCATCCTTGTTGTTATATTAAAAACTTAAAACCCGATCATGTTTATTGATCGGGTTTTAAGTCAAGTATTTTTTATATATGAAAGTGAGCTTAGATTGAATAGTCTTTGGCAACGATCCCATATTTTTCAATTTTGCGAAGCAAAGTTTTCTTCGGGATGTTTGCATGCAAAGCCGTTTGGTTTATGCGGCCTTTGAAGACCTTCAATGCTTTAATTATGAACTCTTTTTCAAAAGTTTCTTTCTGTGCGTTAAAGTCAAGATTGCTATCTAAAGTAGCAGGGGCAGGAGCTTCACCCATATTGCCCTCAAGATTTAAGTCCTCGCCATCAAGCATATCCAAGTCGTCCTTATCACCAAGATCTACTTCTGTGGTAGCTGCAGCTCTTGCCTCAAGAGAATGTAATTGTGAAAGAATATCGATCAAATTAGCACCTGCGGCTGCCAAAACAACCTCAGGAAGAGACGCGAGAGTAATGACATTGTTGGTTTCAAGTACGAAAGCATGTTCAATGACATTTTCAAGCTCGCGAATATTGCCTGGCCATTGATATTTCTTAAGTGCTGACAAGGCATCAGCGGCCACCCCAGAAATACGCTTGCTATGACTGGCATTAAATTTTTTGATGAAAATATTAATGAGATTTTCAATGTCTTCTTTGCGGTCCGCAAGAGCGGGTAAGAATATGGGAACGACATTCAAACGATAGAATAGATCTTCCCGGAAGCTGCCAGCTTTGATCATTTCTTCCAAGGGGCGATTGGTCGCCGCTACGATTCTTACATTGGTTGAGATTTCGCGATTCGAGCCTACAGGAGTGAACATTTTTTCCTGAAGAACGCGCAAGATTTTAACTTGCATCATTACCGGCATATCGCCGATTTCATCTAAGAACAGAGTCCCACCTTCGGTGAATTGGAATTTGCCAATTTTGCGTTGATCAGCCCCGGTAAAAGAGCCTTTTTCATGTCCGAAAAGTTCGGATTCAAAAAGATTTTCCGGAATCGCAGAACAGTTGATAGCTACGAACTTCTCATCTTTACGGGCCGAGTTGTAGTGTATTGCTTTAGCCACAAGCTCTTTGCCGGAGCCCGAAGCCCCGCGAATCAATACTGGAGTGTCTACTTTGGCAAGGCGGTGAATAATATTGAATACCTTTTGCATTTGTTGGGTATTGCCAATGATCTTGCGACCGGCCTCGACTAAAACCGGAGCAGAAGCCGCGATATTATAGATCATCGTATGAGCCGAAACGGCCTTGTCAACCAACGCGAGGAGCTCGTCGCCAGAAACTGGCTTTGATAAATAATTGTAGGCACCATCTTTCACAGCTTGAACAGCGTGATCCAAAGTTGCATGGGCTGTGATCATCAATACGATAATACCTGGATCATGTTCTTTAATAAGTCGGAGTGCTTCAAGGCCATTAATACGTGGCATATCAACATCGAGAATAACGACATCAAATTTTTTCTCGTCACTGGACTTCACCTTTTCGATTGCATTCAGGCCATCGAAAGCCTCTTCGACTTCAAAACGTGCCGATGAGACGAGCGCCGTCTTAACTGAGAGTCTCAACCCCTGATCGTCATCGACCACTAAAACCCTAAGCATGTGACCTCCCCTGTTCCAGAGGCAGTTCTACAGTAAAAGTGCTGCCTTTTCCATAGGTACTTTCTACAAAAATTCTGCCTTGATGTAATTCTGTAAAGTATTTAGCAAGATAGAGCCCGAGCCCAGATCCTTTTATAGGAGAGCTTTTCGCATTCTTACTCCGAAAAAATTTCATAAAAATATTATTCACTTCATCTTGAGGAATTCCAGGGCCGCAGTCCTCAACGCGTACGATGACTTTGCCGTCTTTTTCTTTGCTATGGACTCGTACTTGAGACTCTTCAGGGCTGTATTTGATTGCGTTCTCAATCAGGTTCGAAAAGACCTGCTTCATCAGCTCTGGGTCGACTTGAATCGGAAACAGAGGCTCGGATTCAAACTCAATTGGGATGCGTTTTACTTTAGCTAAGAACTCGTGCTTACGAATCACATCTTTTAAGAGCGAGTTCACATCGCGACTTTGCATATGAAGTTCAACGCCTTGGCTTTCGATTTTTCCATAATTTAAAATTGTATTTATAAACTTTAAAAGGTCATCGCCCGAGTGGCGAATAGTATCTAGAGCCTCTCGTTGTTGCGAGCTCAAGGCTTGAGGGTCTTTTAAAATAACATCCGTCATGCCTTGAATACGCGCAATTGGTGTTTTCAAATCATGGGACATCATTGAAATAAAATTGCCTTTAAGCTCTTCGACCTGAGAGAGGAGCTTATTTTTTTGGTAGTATTCCCAACTGCGCCGATTCTCAATGATAAGTCGATAGGGAATAAAGAAGTAATAACACAAGAAGATAGCTAAGAGGGGGTGAGCCATCTTGATCCAATATTCAAATGGCCAAAAGCCAAGGGCGCTCATTGCGATTAAAGTCACGCCAGTCATCGCAAGAATAGTCAGACTGCGGATCGGTTTCATGGTGAAAAGAACGTGAACTGTTAAAATCGACGTTAAAATAGTCACTAGGATATTCAGCCACGGAGGGGCTTGGATCGGAGCATTATTCTGAATCAAAGTATCAATCATGTTGGCATTTAATTCAACCAGGGTCATCGCCTTGGCATTCGATGAAAAGGGCGTCTTTGCGTAGTCGCGGATAGCTCCGCCATGGTCATTCCCGAGAAGAATTATTTTATTTTTAAATTGGCCAGGTAAAAACCGACCATCCATTACATCTTCAAAAGAGGTCCGCGGATAGGAGTTCGTTTTTCGATAACTGATATAGACTTGTTCCGAGTCAAAGAACCCAAAAAGTCCGTGAATATTTTTTTTTATTTTAATATCAGGGTTCACAAGTCCCGCAATATAGGGTTGGGCCATCTGGCGATCCTGATAAGTGATCATCATACGGCGAGTTACTTTATCCTGTGCGAGTACGTCGCCATCGTTTGTACGTGGCCCCGGAAAGATTTCAATGGAGCTTAAGGGCTCAGCGAGTTTGAGCTTGCCCTCTTCGCCCTTCATCTCGAGATCTTGGCTGATCATGTAGAGATTATTAATTTTTTTTGCTTCCTCCGCGAAAGCCTTTTTTTCCTCAAGAGTCCCTTGAAGCTCGTCAAGGTTTTGCGTGTAAAGCAAGGCAAGAGGTTCTTCCCTTTCAATCTGCTTAAGAAGCTCCAATTGGTCTTTAGCTGTTGGAAGACCTTTTAGGCTCTCAACAGTTTTCGAGGTGGTCACGATTGTTTCAATATGTCCAGATGGGGACGGCTTGGGCAACAATCGAATTCGCATATCATAGAGCCCGGACTCCCAGGAATCTAGCTTGAGTTGGCTGATAAATACGCCCATCGCACAGGCTAAAACAAGGCGCAGGGCAGAGTATAAAACCCCACCTTTAAAAAAGCCTGTTGTATGAGTGTGCGACGGAATCGGTGTCATGCTAGTTGTCAGTTGCCAAGATATCGCCACCGACAGGAGGACATGGGTTGCCACCGTTGCCGTGACCAAAACTCGCAGTTTGTGTTGTTAGCGGTTTTAGTTTTTTAATGTGTTTTTTCTTGAGTTTTTCCATCATCTTCTCTCCCGCGACACTGCTCATAATAGACCAGCGTTAAAGCCACCATAAATCTTGTTCGCTCACAAAATTGCGAGTTTTTAATATTTTTATTACCTGAACCATGCTTGTGAACAAACATACAACCGCCACCGCACAAAAATCTAGCCCAGCAGTTTTCACACTTATTTGCCTCAAGAATTGGCTTTTGATAAGCCTCTAAAGTTTTTTCGTTGAGTTCAGTGCCTTGACCGACTTGCTCTTTTTTGTCGTTTACATCCCAAGGGCACGTATAGATCTGATTGCGGGCATCGATCATTAAAAAAGATTTTCCCGCACCACAGTAGTTTTCTGTCCGTCGCTGTTGATCCAAAGATTGAAAGTGCTGTTCAAAAATTCGAATTTTCCTTAAAGCGCTCTCGCCACCTTTAGTGAAAGCAGAAGCCGCTAGCTTCGTCATTTGGCTCATGTACTCGACAGTTGCGCGGGGATTGTTCTCAGAGACCGAAAAAGAAAAATCATAACTATCGACATCGAATTTGGAGTAAAACTCGTAAGCCTTTTCAAGCTCCATGTTATTGCTGTCAAATACGCCATGGATCAAGATATGGCTAAACTCCATTTTGCGAGCGAGGAGCCTTTCAAGACCAGCAACGATCATTGCTGTGGGGGAAGTGCCATTTTTAGTTGGGCGCATAATATCGTTGATCTCAGGAGGACCATCAAGACTGATGGTTACGGAGGCTTTCATGCTTGCTAAGATATCGAGGTTTTTATCTGTCAGTAATGTGCCATTGGTGATGATGGTGTAATTCACAGTGCGCTCAGGGGCGACTTCAGCAACATATTTTGCTATCAAGGCAAGGCCTTCGGCATAAAGCAAGGGCTCTCCGCCTAAGAAGCTGATGTTAAAGCTGACGTTTGGTGGCAAACGATCGAGAAAAAATTTAAGTTGAGGCAAAGTTTTCTCAATGGAGATCTTGGCAATCGTATCGCCAAAAGTTCCATCTCCGCCGGCAGCGCAGTAATTGCAATGCAGGTTGCAGATCTGAGTGACGTTCAAAGTGAGAAAGCGAATCACGGAATTGATTTTGCTAATTTTTACATCGGGGTTATTTTCAACATCCCAGGATTTAAGCTCTGTAAGTGCTTCATTTATTTTTTGCGATTGAATGACTTCTGGGGCAGCAGAGTTGAGTAAAGTCGTAGGAGACATGTTTAGCCAAGTAGACTCAGAAATTT
Source organism: Bdellovibrionales bacterium (assembly GCA_031370005.1). Taxonomy (GTDB): domain Bacteria; phylum Bdellovibrionota; class Bdellovibrionia; order Bdellovibrionales; family Bdellovibrionaceae; genus JACMRP01. The sequence goes on from JANMPT010000117.1 coordinate 27,643, forward strand.
GCGCCACTTCCATATTGCGCGCGTGGAAAGCCAAAAGCGCTCCCGCTTCCGATTTTAGCGCTAAAATGTCATTATAGCGTCGCAATTCCATTGAGCTTTCCCCAGTGTCTTTTTGACACTAATAATTCCATGGGCTTAAATGTGCAATTAGGGGGCCAGTTTTAATTTTGTCACCACAAATAAAAACTTAATAAAAACATATAGTTACATATTCATCTGAAGAAGTAAACCAGGCCTCGGTAGAGCCACAATGTAACTATTTCGTTATTGTCTAGAGTTTCAAGCACTCATGGTGGAAGTCTTTTAGAGCGGCCTCGTCATGGCTGAAGCTCACTAGAATCATCTGCGGGAAGCTTGCGATAAGGTCAAGATAGAGTTCTTTTTCAGTTTCTTTTCCAAGTGCAGAAGTGGCTTCATCCAAGAAAACTAGTTCGGGTTTTTGCAAGAAAATGCGGGCAATGGCGACTCGTTGTTGTTCGCCCGAAGACAGGCGCATAGACCAGTTTTCTTCTTGATCAAGGGCTTGAGCCAAGTGGTTAAGTCGGGTCAGAGTCAAAACTTTTTGATACTCGAGATCACTAAAGAGGCTGCCATCCATCGGATAAGCCAAGGTCGCACGTAGACTGCCGATGGGTAGATAAGCTTTTTGGGTGAGGGCAAGGCGATGGCTTTCTTTGGGAATTCGCACATGGCCTGAAATATAAGGCCAAATGCCATTCATACTCCGAAGCAGAGAAGTTTTTCCTTTGCCGGAGGCGGCCGTGATCAGAATCCGTTTTCCTGGCGTGAGTTGCAAGCTCAGTGCCGTAAGCAGGCTTTGATGTTCGGGCGTCATCACACTTAAGTTTTCTATTTCATATGAACCCGTAGTTATCTGAACACTTTGTGTGACAGTTTTGTGGCGAAGTTTACTGTTTTCCTCAAGCGAAAGAAGGAAGCCTCCAAGACGAACGATGACGGAGTGAAGGCGCGCGATCTTAGCATACATATCGACAAAAACGGAGACGGATCCTTGAACTTGGCCAAAGGCACTACTGATCTGAAAGAGCTGCCCCAATGTGATTTCACGAGTAAAAACCTTCGGTGAGGCCACAATGAATGGAAAAATATATGCTAGCTGACCATAGATATTGGTTGTCACGATAAGCTTCTTCTGACGAGAGATCAATTTCTTGAAATTTCCCACGACCTGAAAGAACTTGGTCGAGAGTTTTTGTTTCTCGACGCGTTCACCGTTAAGGAGAGCAATGCTTTCGCTGTTCTCACGAAGTCGCACCAGGAGATAACGGAAGTCAGCTTCGAGCTTTTGTTGCATAAAATTGATTTTTGAGAGGGGGCTGCCAATTTTATGAACGACCCAGGTGCCAATGACGGCATACAACAGACAGATCCACACCAAGTAGCGATGAATCTCAATGTCATAACCCATCATATTTGTGAACTTGATTGAGCTTGAAAGTCCCCACAGAATACCAATGAAAGAAACAAAGGTGATGAACTCTCGCAAGATTTTTTCTGAAATTTCTAGGCTCAAGTCCGTCAGCTCGTGAATATCATCTGAGAGCCGTTGATCGGGATTGTCATTATTATTGGTGGTGATATGCCAGTAGTAGAAGTTTTTTTCTGAAAGCCAGTGGGTGAGATTTTTTTCGGTGACCCATTTCCTCCAATTGATTCCCAGGCTTTGTAGAACATAGTACTTGTAAGCCATAATGACCGAATAAGAGAGCGCAATAATGAAAAACCGGCGGAGCTGGTGGAAGAACTCTTCTTTATTGAGATTTTGAAGGGCGTCGTAAAATGCTTGATTCCAACGATTGAGTAAAACTAGGCTGTAAACCATTCCGAGAATTAATAACAAGGTTAGCAACAGCAGACCCCGCGCCCTCCAACGATTTTCGGAGCGGGTCCAATATGGAAGCACAAGCTCTTTTAGAACTATTCGGATCGAATGCCATTTCTTGGTGCTTTTCAGCTTTTGCGAGCCCATCAGAACTTTCTAGCAGACTTATGTAAAGTAAGACAGGTATGGCTCAACCTAGGTCTAATTTTTTTTGATTCAATGATGATAAGTTGGGTACGTGAGTACAGTCAGGATATTTCCAACATATTTTGTTTGCACCCATCATATTAGCCCGTCATTCTAGATAAATATGTCTTTAACCATGAAGTACTGGGGAGTAAGAGGCTCGCTTCCATCCTCGCCATCGCCATCCGATTGGACCAACCATATTGAAGGACTGCTTCGCGGGTTTTTCAATGCTGGATTGCGTGATGCTACTCAGGTTTCCAAGTATATTGACTCCTTAGGCGCTGCACATCTTGGCGGTTATGGCGCGGCAACAACATGTGTAGAAGTTAAGAGTGCAAAAAATCGTATTATCATCGATGGTGGCAGTGGTATTCGCTCCTTGAGTGAACAGATCATGAGTGGAAAAGCAGGGACGAGCAAAGGACCTTTTCATATTTTCATGACTCACTTTCACTGGGATCATGTGATCGGCTTGCCATTTTTTACTCCTCACTTTGTCCCAGGCGTTCAAATTCATTACTACGCAGTCCAACCAGAGCTTGAGAAATTGATTCGTGGGGTTTTTGCAAAACCATATTTTCCAGTACCTTTTGAGTCCCTTGCCTCAAAAGTTCATTTCCATATTTTGGAGCCAAGAAAAACGATCGAACTCGATGATATGAAGATTACACCCTATCAGCTTGATCATCCAGACCCTTGCTGGGGCTTCCGTGTGGATTGTGGTGGTAAAGCCTATGCACACTGCGTGGATACAGAAGGAACTCGGGTTTCCCGTGAAGAGTTGGGGAATGATCTACCACTCTATCAAGGGATTGATTTGATGTACTATGATGCTCAATACACCTTTCCAGAGCTCGCAGAAAAAGCGAACTGGGGTCATAGTGCTGCGCAAGTGGGGCTCGACGTCGCCTTTCGCGAAGGTATCAAGCATGTTCTTTTTGCCCATCACGATCCTGGAGCGACGATTCAACAGCTCCAAGAGCTAAAACGTCAAACCCTTGAGTATTATGACTGGCGCTTAAGCGTGGCTAAAGAAAATGCCGAGTCACTTAGCTCTGTTCAATGGGACTTTGCCTACGAAGGCCTCACTGTAAAACTTTAGAAACAGCTTCATTTTTGGCATTTATTTACGGCATGTTGCGTAGAATCAACCAACTTGGTTGGCGAAGTTTTGGGTCAGGCTCAAAAATGCTGTAAATCTAGACACTTTTTGATAGGATCAACCGATGTCTAGTTTATTGAAGTTAAATCGAAAGAGAACCCCACCCTATGATGGGATTAAAATGGCCTCTGAGCTCGTTCAGAAGCTTGAGTCTGAAATAGCTTTGTATCAGGTTTACCTTTTTGGATCAGCGGCAACTAACGAGCACACGCTGGATTCGGATTTAGATCTTCTTGTTATTGTTGATGACACTTCTGATATTAAAAAAGTGTATAAAATTGTACAGCGCCCATTTTTTTCTTCAGTAGCGGTTGATTGGATAGTCAAATCAAAAGCTGAGTTTTCGAAAATGAAAGATATCGGTGGGGTTTGTTTTGTTGCGTTTCACCAAGGTAAGGAAATTAATTTAAATGGCTCAAAATAAGAGCGTTTTATTTAAAAAAGAATACGCGAAAGAACTTTTAAAGATTGCTGTCGGCGATTTGAAAACGGCCAAGGCCCTTATTGAATCCCCAGATCCTGGAAGGCCAGAAAATATCCTCTATATGATTCAACAATCAGTAGAGAAGGCCGTGAAAGTGGTCCTTATTTCAAAACAAATTCCATTTCCTCTTGTGCATGATTTGGGAATTCTGATTGCTTTGTTGTCGACGGCAGACTACCCCCCAGGGGGATTTGATTTAACCGCATTAAATCCATACTCAACAATTCGTCGTTATGAGACTGGGGAAATTCCTTTAGATAACGAAGAAATTCAAGGGGCTTACTTGGCCGCCGAATTAGTTATTGCATGGTCTTCGAAGTACTAGATTAATGAATTGATTTAGAACCCGAAGGCTCCGGGCTCTGTACCCTTTTTGAAAATTAACTCAACGCTCATTGGTTGTTTCAGATCTGCGGGCTGAACGGCATTCATTTCACGTAGTTTGTTTTCGCCGAAGGTGACTTTTACAGTGTCCGCTGGCCAAGGGAAGTCTTCGATAGGATCCTCTGCGGTGGCGCGCTTCATGAAGGCCGTCCAAATTGGGGCGGCACCACTGGCGCCTGTGAGTTTGTTGGCGGTGCTTGTGTCATATCCAACCCATACGATAGTTGTACGATAAGGTGTAAAACCTGAGAACCACACATCGCGACTATCGGAAGTAGTCCCCGTTTTTCCAGCAGCAGGGCGAGTAAAACCGCTTGCGCTGACGTATTTGCCTGTGCCGAAAAGAAGGGTCTGCTTCATCATGCCGACGAGGCTAGCCACTGCTATGGGGTCCTGCACTTGCTCAGCATGTGGAGTGAAAAGAAAGATCTGTTCACCCTTTGCATTTTCAACTTTGTGAACAAAGCTGAGATCCGTTTTTTGACCCATTTTCGAGAGGCTTAAGTAAGCCTGCAAAACCTCTTTGGGGTAAAGCTCAAAGGCTCCCAGGACCATGGAAGGCACGGGTTTTAAGGGCGAGGTCACGCCCAAAGACCGAGTGATATTGATAATTTTTTCGAGTCCGACCTCGAGTCCAAGGGCTGCCGTTGGAATATTCAAAGAGTTTTCCAAGGCAAAGAACATGGGCACGACACCAAAGGACTCGTTGCCGTAATTACTTGGAGACCAGGTTTGTCCCTCATATCTAATTGTAAATTTCTCGTCTTTCAGAGGTGAGATAGGAGTGAAGTCTTTGCCATTTTTATCTTTGGACTCCAGTGCTGCCAAGTAGACAAAAGGCTTCATTGTTGAGCCCACTTGGCGGTGGCCATCGATGGCGCGATTGAACTGAGTCTGGCGATAGTTACGGCCGCCCACAGCGACTTGAATAAGCCCAGTGGCCGCGTCTGCAGAAAGAATGACTCCTTCAAGAGTTTGGCCTTTTTCTTTTTGCGATTTGATGATTTTATTTTCTTTTTCGAGTTTCTCTAGATGGTTTTTTAAGGCCTCTTGGGCAAATTGCTGGGATTCAAGATCCATTGCAGTATAGATTTTTGCGCCAACAATTTCAATATTCTGCGCCTGTAATTGTTTGCGAACTGCATCTAGATAATAAGGCGCTGTTTCTGTTGCAAGACGTGGCTGAGCTGCAGGTAAGGGCTCTTTTTTTGCGGACTCAGCATCGGCGGCAGTGATAAAGTTGTGCTCAATCATTTTGTCTAAGACTAAGTTGCGGCGGCCAAAAGCTTTTACCGGCTGCCTAAATGGGCTGTAGACGCCGGGACCGTTTACAATAGCAGCAAGTAAAGAGCATTCGCTTAAATTGAGTGCGGAGATTTGTTTGTTGAAGTAATACTTTGCGGCGGCCCCAAAGCCACGAACCTGGAAGGGGCCATTTTGCCCCATGTAGATGATGTTGAGATAGGTTTCTAGAATCTGGTCTTTACTGAATTTAGACTCCAGCATATAGGCCATGATAAATTCTTGAAACTTGCGCTTGAGGGTCTTCTCGCTAGTTAGAAAATAGTTTTTAACTAGCTGCTGGGTAATTGTGCTGCCACCTTGGGCGGCGCGACCGGAGGTGAGATTCTTAATTAGAGCCCTGAGAATGCTTCGATAGTTGACCCCTTGGTGCTCTAAAAATCTTGGATCTTCGATGGCCATTACAGCATTGGAACAAAAAGGAGGAACCATCCCTAGGGATTCTTCCTCTTGCATAATAGGCTCTATTCCGACGTATTGGGCCACCAAAGGGGCTTCCAGGTGAACTTCATTAACAACCTCAAGGGGAAATGCCTTATAAATTTGCTGAATTTGGTTTTCTGTGTTGAAGAGCATGATCCGGATGTCATTTTGCGCTTGGCCGGGGTCTACGTCCTTTTTCACAAAAGCAATGCAGATAGTAAAAATCACGTCATCTGGGATTCGAAACAGGGCATGGCACTCAGAGCTGTTAGTTTTTAAGTAATCACCTGGGAGAAGCCGTTGCTGAAAATCTCTAGAGCGATAATTTTGGCTCTGGAGCACTGCCACGGACTTATCCACATTTTGGAGTGAGGGAGTATGGAAACGATATGGGGCGGCATAGTATTCTGTCGGCAGGAGTATTCGCTTTGCCTCAAGCTTTTGATCCATTTCTTCTGACAAGCTGAAAAAGGCGTAGGAGATAGCAGCTCCCAGAGTGATGATTGCGAGCGTCACAACGATTGTAAATAAATGGAAAATGTTCTTTAATCCTGATCGAGGCATGCACCATTATGAAATTATCCTCCCAACAAATTCAAGTCTTAGCTGAAAAAATTCTGAATCAGTGGAAGAAGCAAAATGTTATCGTCTTCAAAGAAGATGAAAAGCTTGTGCTTAATCGAGTGATTGAGCTTATTAAAGGTGATTACGATCGCGAAATGGCTCTCGATAGGGATGTCAATGCGATGTTGGATCAATTGGAGAAGAGTAATCCTGGCGAGTTTCAGCGTTTTAAGATGTTTCCAATTTTAAAACAAAAGCTCGCGAAAGAAAGAAAAGTGATTCTATGATTATTTCAGGTGATCGTCAAAATCATCTGGCGCATATCGTGACTGATGGTGTTTGGGCTGATGATATTGCGGACTTCACGGATGATGATCAAGCCCTGCGCGCAGCGAAAATCGCTATTGCTGAGTTTGTGAAAGAAGATGAGGATCTCAATCAGAGAGCGCGTGATAAAGTGGCATCCTTAAAGCGCAACGTGATGGAAGGAACCCCTGAGTGGGATGTCATGTACAAAAAATATTACGAAGAGGAAAGAGCTAAACGTGGCAAAAAGTAAGAAAAAAACCGGCAAGAAAAAAGTTAAAACAATAAAAAAGCTTAAAAAAGCACCCGTAAAAGCTACTGTGACTAAGACTAAGCTTGTGGCTAAGGCAGTGAAAAAGATTGATCTCAAAAATTTTGTTACTCCTTTAGATGACCGCGTAATGGTTCAGTTAATTGCTGCAGAAAAAATGACGGCAGGCGGTCTTTATATCCCAGACACAGCGGTAAATTCTTCTGGGAACCTAGAGGGTTCCGTGGTGGCAGTGGGGCGCGGCCGTCGAAATAAAAAAGGCGATGTTCGGCCGATGGACTTGAAGGTCGGCGACAAAATTCTTTTTTCAGAGTACTCTGGCTCAAAAATTAAGATTCAAGATCATGACCTTGTCATCCTTCGTGAGGGTGATGTGCTTGGTGTGATTGCATAAAACGATAAGGGAATAATGACGTTGAAAAATAAAATACTACTTTCTTTAGCAGCACTTTTAATTTCAGTTGTAACCTCCAATGCAAACGCAATCAGCGTTGATTGGAAAGGGACTTACCGATTTGAATGGACTCAAGTGGATCGTCCGTCTTTGGGGACTCCCTATGGAATGAAATCTTACGGGTTGAACTATTTGTCTTTGAGCCCAAAGATTATTGCCACAGATGGAGTAACTGTCGTTTCAAGGTTTGATGTCTTAGCAAATCAAGACACTGCCTATCAAAATGCGCAGTTCGGCCAACTTTGGGGTCAAGCGTGGCCTAGTCCTGGCGCTCCGACCTCTCAAAGCAGTGTGATGGCACAAAATCAACGTTCGACCCAACTTTTGGTTTCTCAGCTCTATTTGAATTTGAATCAGGAATATGGCGCACTTGTATTAGGTCGCGCTCCTCTTGAGTTTGGTTTGGGGATGACTCATAACGCGGGTAACGGCGCTTTTGATCACTGGGCAGACACCGAGGACATGGTCGGATATAAATTCATTGTTGATAATTTTTTCTTCATGCCGATAATTGGCCGTGTTTATGATCAAGATGCATCTCAGGGCAATACGGTTCAAGATATGATCCTACATTTGCAATACGAGAGCAAAGAAACCGGTTCTTTGATTGGTGTTATGCAACAGTCGCGGAAAGCCAGCTTTGGTGCGAATGATGTACCCTTTGGAGTCACAAAAACAGGGGAGTACAGTGTTCAAACAGTGAGTTTCATTTTAGGTCGTGAATGGGAAAAGTTCGGCTTCAAGCTTGAGGCGGGATTCAATAGCGGGAACGTCGGCGCGCGGACTGCTCTTGGCGAAGATATCAAAGCCAATGGTTATGGAATCGCGGCAGAATTATATTTCCCACGTAAGGAATCAAAAATTGATTGGAATCTGCGTTTTGGTATGGCGACAGGTGATGATCCGAACTCTGGTGATACATATGAGGGCTTTCAGTTTGATCGCAATTATGACATTGCAATGCTGATGTTCAATCACCGCTTAGGGCAAAGAGACTTTCTTGGCACAAGGTACATCAGGGACACCGTAAGCCATGATGTATCTAACTCTTTAGATGATGAGGCAATCAGCAACGCCATTTATATCTCGCCTCGGGCTTCCTATGCTTGGAATGACCGTTTGGATTTGAATAACACATTGACCTACGCGCAGTTGATGACCAATCCCATTGCAGGTAACACGGGTTTTAGTAAAGACCTTGCTTTGGAGTGGGATATCGAATTGGTTTATAAGCCAACCGATAGAATTCAATGGGTAAATCAATTGGGTTTACTATTCCCCGGAGCGGCCTTTAAAAATGGTACGGGTGCTGGCCCAGGCGATGCAACTGGAAACTTAGAAAACGCAAGCACCTATGGCTTTGCAACTAAAGCCGCCATCAGCTTTTAATCACCGATGCTGCAACTTGTACGACATCTATGATCGCAACTTGGCTTAATTGCTGTTGGCGAGGAGCCCGGGGGTGAAAGCCTCCGGGTTTTTTTCAATAAAAAAGAGAGCGGCGAGTTCATCTTGAACCCGCCGAGGATGACGTAAACATGTGCATGTGTATGAGTCGTATTAGCGTCCCGGGCGAAGAATACTCGGGTTTGGCGCAGATACTGTCGGCGCTTGTGTTGCGTGGAACACTTGGATCGTTGCTGTTCCTGGATTTTCAATTGCATTCAAAGTGGCAATCCGTGGAGTACTTTGGTTTGCCGTATTCGCGGCCGTCAAGCCATTGCTCATGACTGTGATTCCACGGCCTGCAGTACGCTGTTGAATCAAAGGACTGTTGCGCGGAGTAAGTGTGAATGTCTGACCATTCCCATCAACAATCACGCTGCCATCTGAGAGGGCCACTGACGGAATGACATATGTTAGTGGGCTTGTAGCCATACCTTGGATTGCCGCATTGACCACGTTTGCATAATTATCTTGATACAAGTTGTCGAATTGGTCTTGATTGATCAAATTGCTCCACTGCGCGCTTGAAAGACCATCATAGAGACTGCCGCCAATTTGATTCGCAACTTGCGTAGCGGCCTCTCTTCGTGCATAACCTTCGCCTTGCAATCTTAAGGCTTGGCCCGGATTGGATTGTTTAATTTGATCTGCTTGTTTTAATTTTCTTTGCGCATCTTCTTGATTGGCTAGAACGGCCTTTGCTGCAATAGCTGTCAATTGTTGACGTAGGTAATTGTATTTCTTGTCAATGCTTGAAATCATATCTTCTACTAGGTTTTGAGTTTTTTCACGGCGATTGTCTTTTTCGGTATCAATGTCAGCAAATGGGTCGTTGCGCATTCTTCTAGCGGGTAACAGATCGCTGATATCTTTGAGTCCTGAGATAAGGCCAGGTTGGATTTCTTCTTTAAAAAGAGCCATAATCTCTTCTTTTTTGTACTCTTTCTTTTTCTTTCTATTTGCTGAGCTGCTTTTAAGTAAGCGAGTCAGGCCATTTGAAAAACACTCGGTTCGTGAGTCATTTTCTTTATTTTCACATTTCAGTTTAAGCGCAGCAATATCTTTGTCCTCAGATTGATCATCAGCCTCGGTTGTTATTTTTTGTTTTTTACGCGAAGCGAGTTTTTGATCTAAGTCTTCTCCATCGGAAGAAACTTCTGATTTTTTGCTCATAGCTTTGCGAAGAGCCGCCTCTAAAGAGGTCGCACTGCTGTCGAAGTTTTTTGGTAATAAGTATTTCTTGCCGCAAGTATAGCAGGCACCACCTTCTAACATTTCAGGCACGATAGCGGCAGTTTGCTCGCTGTTTTCTTGAATGTACTTTACTTTAAGTTCTTCACCCTTATCAGAAATAAAGGGTTCAAGTTTCATATTTGGATCTTGGCTTTTTTCTGCTGCCTTTGAGGCAAGGTTTGTTGATCCATAATTTGTACCCGTCAATCCCATTACAAGATTGAAGCTAAGTACTGATGCTAAACTGGCCGTAAGCACCCATTTCCTTTGTATATCTGTTAGTTTTTTCATGTCATCCTCCTAGATTTGAGCCTGCCTGGCTCTTGTTTCTATAAGTTTAGTAAAGCGAGACCCAAGCCAATGTGCCAAAAACCCACATCCTGGTTAAGTATTTGATTTTGTTGGGATCACTTGATCGTTTTGAATTGAAACAAGCAATGACAGTTGTCAAACTTCTAGTGTATCACTCTGAGAACCAGAAAAACTCCATGTAGTTTGGAGGTCTTAGGAATGTTATAAGACCCTATGTAAGAAGGACTGAATGCGCCCATGAAATTGCAGTTTAAGCGAGCCCACAGATCAGATTTTATTTCGGCCTCCGATTGGAATCGCTGGACATGGCAACTTCAGAAGAGCCTTAAGTCGCGATTAGACTTTGAAAATTTCTTTGAATTAAGCGCTGAAGAGCGCCAGGCCTTCCAGCAGGGGCCCGAAGTTTTTAATATTCGCAGCACTCCTTATTATGCCAGTCTTGCCGGGACTCATCCCGCAGATCCGATACGGAAAATCTTGATGCCGAATGCTTTGGAGCTCGCGACTCCGACACAGGCGATGCTCGATCCTTTAGGCGAGGGCAAGAATAACCCTGCGCCTAGAATCATTCATCGCTATCCTGATCGCGTGCTTTTTTTGATCACCGATATTTGCAGTGTTTATTGTCGCTATTGCACTCGTAAGCATTTCACCGGGCAAGAGCAGGCTTTCATTAAGCCAGATGAATACACAGAGGCGCTCAGTTATATTAAGTCACACCCAGGCATTCGCGAGGTGATTCTTTCTGGTGGCGATCCGCTTACGGTGGGTGACGCTCAGTTGGATCGCACACTTTTTGATCTTCGTCAGATTGAGCATGTGGAAATCATTCGTGTAGGCAGTCGCATGCCGGTGGTTTGTCCAATGCGAGTCAGCGAAGATCTGGTGAAAATTTTGCGTAAACATAAGCCGGTCTTTTTGATGTCCCACTTTAATCATCCGCGGGAAATCACAGAAGAGGCTGCAATCGCCTTGGAGCTTTTTGTTGATAGGGGTATTCCGGTGATGAATCAGATGGTGTTGCTCAATGGAGTGAACAATCATCCGGCGATTGTGCAAGCCCTATCGCGACGCTTATTGTATTTGCGAGTGAAGCCTTACTATATGTTTCAATGCGATCCCTCTCGTGGGACCGATCATCTGCGAACAAGCATAGAGGACTCTCTTGAGATTCAAAAAGAATTATGGGGGAACTTGTCGGGTCTAGCGATGCCGACACTTTCCTTGGATATCCCGGAAGGCGGCGGCAAGACTTACTATGTACCAAATTATGAAATACAGGTCTCCGCAGAAAAACGTAGCTATCGTGGCTGGGATGGCGTGGAGGCTGAATATATGAATCCACCAAGCAAACGTATTGAAAAGCCCTTAGATGCTGAAGTTTATTTGGAAGAGTGGGAGTCTTTGAAGAGCGCTAAGAGCGGCTCCAGGTGATTTATTTAAACACCATATTTGATCCTGTTCAAAAGTAGATACTGTAGATACTCGTTCTTATCCAACCGTTCCGACCACTACTTTGATTATTTGATGAGTTTTTCTGGAGTCGAGCAAGGGGTTTTTGCGGGTGGCTAGGTCTTTTTGGAGATTCCTGTTCAATGGGATCCCTAAGTGGACCCGGTCTCCTAGGGCTGTGCTCAATCAGAATGCGAATCCCAAATGTCTGACGAAGACCTGATTTCTTTCGGTAATGGGTCCACCTAATTATTGGAGATCAGACCTTGAGGGCTTTATAGAGGGGCATGGCCTTTAGCAGGCCACGGGTCCTTCCAACACGACTCCTTGGGGGTCCCCACAAAGTCTGTTATCAGCGAACTCGCTACTTAGCTCCCCGTGTATTATTTTGCAATGGTAGCGATCCTCTGTTCGATTTTAATCCATATAAGTAGGATTTTCTGTAAAAATCATAAACTGCACACGCCTTGTCTGGGTAACTCTTTTTAGAAAGCATATTATAGTCCATCTTTATTCCTGACCTGTCATAAATGCTTGAGTATATCTTTCCTGAACAGTATTTACTAACATCAATGTCACCAATTTTTGGAGAATCTGGCACAGCAAGTGATTGCATACAAAGAAGAGCAAGTGACTCGTTTGCATCGGGATCATCCTTGGCATCCTTGCTTAGCTTTTCCATTCTTCCTTCAAGGTTTTCTGAAAAAATAGAACCAAGCGCCGTCAGATTTGCTTTTGACAACTCCTTAGAGGATCTTGATTGCGTCTTGGCGGCCTCAAGCCCGATGTAGTATTTTATTAACTCACCAAGACTGTCATTTGATGATAATTGCATTAGAGCCGCTAAATTATCGTCAATTTGTCCTAGACTTATTTTTTGATCAATATCTTGGTTTATGATTTCACTTAAAGATTTGGGTATTGCAAATGTATCACCTTGAGGAATAAGCTCCTTTGATAGATCAGTTATTTTCTTAGCTGGATCTGCTGGTTGTTTAGGGCCATTGGGCACTTTTGGATCGACGGGCTCTTCGATTTTTTCAATTATAGCTAAAGAGCTTAATATTTGAGTTTTTGTTTTTTCAATAAGATCTTTTTGATTTTTCCTTTTTGCAATGCTGTTTGGATCTTTTAAGAGGTTTTCAAGATAAGCAACAGATGAATTCAAAAACTCTCGCGCTGAACGACGATTGGTTGCACGTGTGTCTACCTTTGACAGAACCAAGTTTGGATTACTTTCATTCACCTGAGATAGTCCAATATTTACGTTTTGAGTTGCTTCAGCGACCAGTCCATCTACTATAGGACCAACTTCTGTATTTATATCAGGGGGATTGGGATATTGAGTGGTAACATATGTTGTACAGGGAACAGTACCAACATCTTTCCGTACTCGATCCGCTCCCTTTGAATATAAGTAGATGTAAGGTCCACAGCTAGTATCAGAAGTAAATGAACTTATAAATGGACCTCCTTGCGTACATGTTCCTGTTGTGTCGCAAGTATTTTTTGGTTGCATTTTTGCTGCCATATCGTTGAGTGCTTTTCGCGTTGCATCGCCTTTGTTTGGACTTTGGGCAACGGTTCTTTTTGCTGTATTTAAAATGCCGTCCAAATCAATCTTGGCAGAACGTAAGTCATTTTGAAGTGAAAGTGCAGTTTTTTTATCTGAAGCTCTTCCCGTGGTTCCAGCAGGGGCTCCAGAGTCAACTTGCGTTATCCAATCCATATAAGATTGCACATCCTGACCTATTATTCCTATTCCATCTAGCCAACTAGGGTTGTTGCCGTTAGCTTCGGATTTGTTTTTATTAAAATTAATCACTGTTTCAACATCACGAGCCTGGCAGTATGTGTAGCCAAGTCCTTCAAACGAACAGCCAATAGCTTCTCCAATCCGATTATTGTTAATTCCTTTAATTTTATTTCCCAAGCTTCTTTCTCGAAAGAATGAGACAAAATTATCAATCATATTTCCGGTAGCCAACATAAGTGATCCAACCAATCCGGAGGCTAATGATGAACCCAAACCTAAAACCTGAGCGCCGATTTGAGCAGATAGATTTGGATTTTTCGTAAGGCATTGATCACTTTGCTTTAATCTCGAAAAAAGAACATTAGAATATTTTTGAAAATTATCGATCGCCTCGAGCCGCTGCCTAGTTTTTTCTTGATTTGAGAGCTTTTTGGATTTTACAATGTTCACCTTGGTTGTAACTAACTCTGTTTTTAAAGTAGTAATATATGATGTATCTGGACTTGCAGATTTAGATTCTGCTTGTATTGCTAGCTCAAGATCATTAGCTTGCATTGACATATACTCGAGATCATTTTCAGCAACTCGCGCCTTTAATAACTGTGGGATATTTAATGACTCTATATCCGAAAGAGCTCCTGTTATGCCTTTGCAGGCATTGTCATCACGAATATTTTCAATAATGTATTTCAATCCGGCACCATCATTTAGCGCAGTATTATTTATCGGCCCTTTGCCTTTGCACCTACTCCCGAATGCAAAAAATAAATCATTTGTTGGGTCATAACCTTCTGCAAGTGAAAATTGCGAAAAGAGTGAAACGAGTGTCATGCACAGAATAACCCGCATTTTCATTTTGCACTTCCGAGCGAGGCCGGTATTCTAGAGTTTTGAATGATTTTGATTTTATTTAAAATATTTCTAGTTTCTGAAAAAGATTTTAAAGAAGTGATTCGAATTAAAACAAGATCATTTTTGGTATTCCAAAAGATGGATTCGGAAATAAATTTTCCATCTTGAGCAACATCTCTTGTGCAACGGAAACTCCTGGCGGATTTTTGTATACAACCCATGTCGTTTTCTTTTTTATCATATGGTCTAGTTTGCTTACGGCTATTTTTCCAGTATCTTTCGACACTGAATTTATTTGCATATGTTTGAGGTTTATTGTGCACAATAAGAATCTGTGGTTCATTGTGGACAGTGCTCTCTTTGATGCGAATTAGTTTTGACTGAAAAGATGGTATTTCAACTTTTGTAGAAATACGAAATGGAATAGCAATTTTAAATGTTCTGGATATTTCAATTTCGTTGGTTTCTTTTGCACAAACTGAAATAGAAATAATAAATGCAATAAAAAAACAAACAATGAGTTTCATGGCTTCTTCTTCGGCTTAACTAACTGAAAAAATTAGGTAAGTTCTGTTTTTTTGGACTATTGTCTTGTTTTAAATTCAAAACTAAAATCTAAGCAAGCTTTTGGATGCCCAGTCCATCATCTCAGAGACAAAGCGCCCGCAAGAAACGTAATGGAACTCATTCCCGCCCCTGCGGAGTGTTTGCAAGTAGACAGGGGGAACTTCAGACATCTTCGAGGTTCTCGAGGTGATCTCAAAGTTCTTTCGGACGGCTTGTAGAGTTTTACTTTACATGAACGTGCGACTTATTTTCATCGCTCGGGTAAGACACTCGTGTGCCCTTCACTTTTGCAAAAGATGTCATTTTATGGGGCCGAGGCAAACCCATGCCAATCAAGTCGGAAACGCTTAGTCCGTGGGCAAGCAGAGCGTCGGCTATCAGCGAACGGTGGCACCGCCAGGGAAGCGCCTCAGCGCACATAATGACCAGCCGCCGACGTTTGGATAGCGCGATCAACTGACGCAAATATTTTTCGAACTCGGCTGTCTGCATATAGTCGGCGTAACCGCGAAACGAAGAGTTGCGCCAAGCCTGATTTGGCGAATCCTTTCGCTTGTGTCTTAAACCTCCTAACCCAGGAGCATGTAAATAACGAATTCCGTGACGAGCGAGAGTCTTGGCCAAACGCACTCCACCATATTGAGGATTGTGACGGGATTTTGGAATTGTTCGTACATCGACGACTTGTTTTAATTTCTTGGAGTCGAGCATCGCAATGAACTCGCTTATGGGACGAGTCGAGTGACCGATTGTGAAAATGCGGGGCTTTTGCGCCGATGATGCCATAGATCTGCATTTACCAAAGTTCTGATGGAATGTGAACCTCCAACTTCATTCATACCAACACGGCCGTTTCTGTTAAAAATCATAATCTTTATGATTTTACTTTTATTTTTCCCAATCTCAGTTTTTGACTTCAGTGCTCTTTTCCATCGATTCGTGCCTGAAATAGAAAGGGCACAAGTCTAATCCCAAGTATCAAATAGGCTCCTGACCAGAATAGCCCAGCCGTCATTACCCACGTCGAATATTCTGCCGGTAAAATTAATGGAAGCAATAGCCGAATAAACGCCGCGCTAAAAATAAAGGAAATGGCAATTTTATCCGAAACAAAAAACTGCGGCGGACGACCTGTATGTCCTTGGGAAATTCGAACCAGCATACTGGGAATAACAATCCCCAAGCACAGCAGCGTAAATATATGAAGCGCAATTGTACCAACACTCCAAATTTCAGCGATCTGTAAAACAGAAAAAACAAAATGTATAACAAGTCCAAGATAACCAGCATACATCATAGCGTTCCCAAATTTTTTAAAACCTATATCCGGTCGCCACAGAATCCACCTCAAAAGCAGCAAAGAGCCTGCAAACATCAGAATGCCAGCGGCAATCAGCGGAGGAAAAAAGTTTTGAAAAACAGAAAGTAGAACTGACGCCTTGATTGAGAAATCTAAAATTTTATTCCTATACAGTACCTGCCCCTCCGTATTTTTCATAAATTGTGGTATAGTGCGCTCAAACATGACAACAAAAGCGAGCCGAAAAAGGCCGACTGTCATGGATATCCCGTACGGATAGTAAGACTCTGAAATTAAGAGATTCTTGGCCACAAGAATAAGGCTCAACAGAACAACAAAAAAATAGTTATCACTGAAACTGTCATTGCGCCGATGCTTGAGCAAAGTGCTAATAATATATAATCCACTGGCTGCAAAAAAGAGGCTCATCCCCAAGTGTTTAAGAATCAGACCGCAGCCTGATGCATAATAAATAAATACTCGTTCAAAAACCCAAAGACCTACGAGAAACATAAGGTTCCCCCCATTAATCCCTCGGACCTTGACCCAGTTCTTACTTGCAGTTAACAAAAAACCAATAAGCACGGATCCGGCAAATCCAAAGAACATTTCGTGCGCGTGCCACTGAATGGGATTGATCCCGATGGGTAAGGCCAGTCTTCCTGAAAAAACCAAACCCCAGATTGCTGGCATGAGAAAGCCCATAAAAATAGCAAGCGTGAAGAAAGGTCGAAAACCAGCAGACCACAAGGGATGACGTGGAGATAAAAATCGTAACTGTATCATAGTCTCCTATTCTGAATTCATATTGCGACATGTAACTGTTTACATATATGCCACCTGATCTGTAATCAGAACAATTATCATATTATTTATTTCGTTATGTCATCCATGCGTCGACGTGATCATTGCCAAAATAAAACGAAGCAAACAAATATTCCATAGGCGCCAATGAGCACAAGTCCTTCCCTCCTCCTCAATTGGCCGCGAACAAATAAAAAAGCAACAGCTGCGACGGTCATCACGAGAAACCACCACGCCGTCACTCTTGTGAATGACGCAATTTCCCCCTCGCCAAAAATTAAAATAGAAAGGGCCATTCCAACAAGCACATTGGGAATCCCGGTTGCGTCGCTGAAACCAGTATGCCCAAAATCCGTGGCGAAACCTGCCAATGTTTCCCGAGAATATTCGCAGAATCAACCATCAAAATACTGGATAGTAGTAAAATAATAATAAGTTTTTTCGCACCCAAATCATCGGCCAATTAGTTTATAAACTAAAGCGCTTTTTAAATAGCGTGTCAGGTTGGGATTATGCTGTCTTACCCTTAAGGATAGTTTCCAAACGAGCAAGTCTCGCCTCGAGGCTTCCAGGGCCTTCGACGTGCTTCCTAAGGATATCATTAATCAGCGCCTGGTATTTGCCACCGGGAACCTGCGCCGCCTCCTCTCGAAGCTTTAAAAGCAGGTCGCCATCAACCCATGTTGTGATTTTCACCTTGTGATTTTTAGGGTCCTCAATGCCTTTTGGCAATTCGGCCTTTCCGAATTTTATCTTTTTATTTTCTTTGATTACTTTGGATTTCATCCCATTCCTCCAGCCATTATTCGCTGTACATATTTGTTATCTCTAAAATCTGCTTTAAGGCTTTATAAGAAAAGCCCTCTGACGCTATCATTTCTACTTTGTCTAAACGGACCTTAGCTTTTGCCTCGTAGGACTTTGGGTTCCCGAGGTATACGGTCACGTGAGGAAAACCATGGTCGTTTGTGTGAATTGTAAATATTAAATTTTTGAAAATGAAAACTGTACCCATGATTAGATAATGCCATACATTGCTGGCAAAGTCAATATTCGTTAGATTGCATGTCTACTTCGAGAAGAAATAGCCTAATATCGAATGGTTGCCTATAAACAGGTCTAGATCTTCATAAACTTGTTCAATTTACGTCGAGTCGATGCTGTTAAAACTGGTCGACGGGTATAGTCCCTCTGGCCATGGAGTGTAGGTTCAAGGCTTCGGAATCTGCCTTACGCTAGGGGTTGTTGACCTATTGGGCCAGTTGCTCTATCTACTAGGTGCACGGGTCGTCCGGCGCCCCTAACTACCCGCGCGAGTAGTTTTTCCATCAATTGGTTGGGAGATTTATGAATGTCGCTGATAATGAAATTAAAGATCTGCTGACCAAATATAAGCAAATGACTGTCTATGGACTAAGTCCCGAGATCGACAAAGCCAGTCATTATGTTCCTTTGTATATGCGAAATCACGGTTGGGAATTGGTTGGTACTTACCCTAAACCCCATTGTACTGATGAATTTCAAATCTATCCGCAACTGAGTCAAGTCCCAGCAGAATATCGTAAATTTATTGATGTGTTTCGAAGTCCTGAAAAAATTCCCCAGGTCGTTGATGAGGTCATTGCCCTTGGTGGAGTTGAGGTCCTTTGGCTTCAATTAGGAATTTCCCATCCCGAGGCAGAAAAAAGGGCTGAACAAGCTGGAATTAAAGTGGTTTCAAATCGGTGTTTAATTATCGAACATAAGAAATGGTTTTAAATGTGGATCCGGCAAATAGGTTTCCAATGACTGGATCGGGAAGCTTTTCATTTCCGTTGTATCGCTTCGATTGCTTGTGTAAGTAGAAAGGGTTCCCATTATGGCAACAGATTCAAAATGTCCAAAGTGCAGCTCTGAAAACATCTATCAGGATGGCAATATGTGGATCTGCCCAGAATGCTCAAACGAATGGAGTGCATTAGCCTCTGCGCCACCAGAAGAAACCGCTATCGTTGAGGACAATCTAGTCCGCGATGCCAATCGGAATATCTTAAATGAAGGCGATACGGTTGTTGTTGTAAAAGATCTCAAGGTAAAGGGCTCCTCATCGGTAGTAAAAGTTGGCACAAAAGTTAAAAACATCCATCTAGTGGATGCTTCCGATGGACACAATATTTCCTGTCGTATTGAGGGCTTTGGGGCAATGAGCTTAAAATCCGAATTTGTTAAAAAAGCCTAAGCTGTTTCTCTTCCACTTACTGTCGCTACATACGTGATGTCTCCGACCCACACCTGGCTATGCCCAGCAAGATGCCGCAAAGTTGAGCTTCAGTTTGAAATTCACACCAAGGTGGCTATCTGGTATCAGTTTGCGAATGTCTGGCTCTTTGATTCAGTGAATCCCCAGAAATTTTAAAATGCAAGCTAGCCACACCATTGCAGTATTTTAAAACCTTAAATCAGCCAGCAGCGCCACCTACTGTGCGTATGTCGATAATACATTCTCCAGATTTATTGCAGACTACTGAGTTTACATCTACTTCGACAGAGGAATAACCGGGGAATAGTTTGGCTTTTAAGTTGTTCACCAAATCACTTAATTGCTTGCCAGGAGCACCAGTAATCTGAGTTCTAAATGTTCCCCCGTCAGACGCTGGCCCCTTTGCCAGACAACCAGCTGGAGACAAATCAAAAGCTGCTTGGCAACGCAGACCCGTTATAGTTATAGTACCATTAATGACAGGAATTTTTCCTGATCCTGACTGAAGAATCATAATGAGTTTTGCACTGTCATCACCCAGCAGAGTAACTGTTTTCTGTGCGGCGTTCCCCGTTACAGAAACCATAATAGCAATACAAAATGCGCAGAGTGAAAATATCTTAGAATTTTTCACGAAATCTCCTTTTTGTTAATTAAATTTACAAGTGAAGGTCTTACTATCAATGAAAAGCTGAGTGCCATAAATGCCCGATCTTCTATATTGGATAGCCTCGATTTGTTGTAAATTTGGCGAGATGATCATCTTGACCGAATCTTTAGTGAAATTTGTTCTAGCTATATTGATATAAGTCATAGTTCTCCCATCGTAGGAAATCGTGGCTTCATCCGACGACGAGAAGGATGATTGAAAGGTCTGATTAAGCCCCTTAGACAAAGGAAGAAGTTCGCTTGGGATAAGAATTCGTGCCCATTGTCGAGATGGAAGGTGGTCTACGCGAATTTCCACGGCACCTTTATTGTTTTTGCTGTAAGAAGTCTGACAATCAGATTGGGCATAAACCAACGAAGAACAAAATAAGGCACAGGACAATAGAAAAAAACTGTAATTTTTCATAAAAAACCTCGAAAGATCAGTTGATACCCTTGCAAAGTTGGTTGGACTTCCCTTTATCCCAGCACTTAATGCAACAACTAATGCAACAACTATTCCAAGCGCGATTTCTTGTTTATTTTGATCTGGATGTGGCGATTGCCTCAAGATTAACACCGAGTTGACGTGTGGCTTGTAGAGCCATTTGAGTAAGATGTCACAATTTGTGGTGTTGCAATGGCTGTTAGTGAAATTGACATTAAGCTTAAAATTGTCATGACTTCTTCAAGTCTCCCAGCCAAGAACTTCTTAGAAAGATGTTTTTTTGCCGTCAAACTCAACGTCCATATCCATCAACCCTTTTTCGATATCTATGATCGCAATGAAAATAATTATTCTTCGACAAGTGATTCCGGCACGAACTAGGGATGAGCGCACTCCATTTTCTGAGCGGCCATATTCCTTGGCGATTTCCGCGAGAGAATACCCTTTTTGGTATTTTTCAATGAAATTGGGAGTTAAATCAAATTTTCCTTTTGCGAAAAAGAAAGCAAAATCAGCAGGGTAGAGTCGTTCGGACAATGGAAAACATGGTTTGGGCCTACAACTTAGGTCACACTGCATCTGCCTGAAAACACTAGACTTTTGGCCAGTATCATTTGCAATAGTACATTCCAATATGTACGCCACAGGCATACAATTGTATGCTATTAACATACACATGAATTTACTCACTCAGATCCTATCAAGCCAAGTTCGCGCTGAAATTTTTCGTCTGCTTTTTAACGGCGACAAAGTTTCAATTCATCTTCGTGATCTTCAAAGACAATCAGGTTTGTCTATTGGAACGATTCAAAAAGAAATTGCTCATCTTAAAGAATTGGATCTCGTGACGCCCGAACGCGATGGCAATCGTCTTTACTACACCGCAAATACCGATCATCCGCTTTATAAAGAAATCTGCGGCCTCGTCGAAAAAACTTCCGGCATTGCAGAGCGATTAAAGGAAACATTGAGATCGGTAAAAGAAATCGAATGTGCGTTTATCTTTGGATCTTATGCGAAGGGTGAAGAAAAATCCCATAGTGATGTCGATCTGATTATTATCGGGAATGTAGGACTCCGCGCCCTTTCAACAATTTTTAAAAATCTAACAAATCAAATCCAACGCGAAATAAATCCGCACGTCTACTCGAGGAAATCGTGGAAAGAAAAAGTGAAGAAGAAAGACCACTTTATCAAAAGCGTACTCGGAGAAAAAAAAGTCTTTCTAGTCGGAGATGAAAATGTCATTAGCTGATTGGGCTAAAAATGGCTGGCTACGTCCGCATAAGCCAACGAAAGAGGAAGTTGCCAATCTTTTAGAAATTGTTGAGCGCGATTTGAAAGACACTTCCGCAAAAGGGCTTTCTGACGATTGGAAGTTTGGCATCGCATACAACGCAGCACTTAAGCTTTGTACCATTTTACTCCATAGCTCTGGCTACCGTCCCGAGAAAAATTTAGCTCACTATCGAACCCTGCAATCATTGCCTCTTATTTTAGGCGACAAGCATAAATCGAACGCAGATTATCTCGACACTTGCCGCAAAAAGCGCAATGAAACTGAATATGATTTTGCCGGTAATGTGAGTGAGGACGAAGCACAAGAGCTCTTAGCCTTCTGCCAGGAATTGAAAAATGAAGTTGAAATCTGGCTTAAGAAAAATCACAAGGGCCTGGCGAAATGACACGTTACTGAGCGACTTGCTTTGCGGCTTTTAGCTTGCAATATTAAAGCGATATTTTAGGTCGCAGAATGCAAAAAGAGTTCATCAACAACGAACAGGTTGAAAAATTCTAAAGTAGTTTCACACAACGTACATAACTAAACACAAATACTGAAAAAGTGTGCCGCCAATAACGCCGATATGCCATATGCCATGGCCATGTTTGATGCGTGTATCGTTGAGATAGAAATAGAAGCCAATGGCATAGGAAACGTATCCCGCCATGATCAAAGCGAAGCCCTGAGGGGGAAGCGTATCAATTAAATTTTTAAGCACCGGCAAAATTGATAGCGTCATGATGCAGTAGATGATTAAGGAATAGCGACGAGTTTTTTTGCCGAGACTGAACTCATGTAAAATACCAATGATTGCAAGACACCAGATAACGGTTAGCGTGGCCCAACCGATAGTCCCACGCAGTAGAATGATCAGAAAAGGCGTTTGGTTTCCTGCAATTTTAAGATAGATGCCAATATAGTCCAAGCGCCGGAGCAAATTTTTAATTGTTCCCTGCGAGCCATGATACAAAGTGGATGCAGAATAAAGACCGACTGTGGTTACAGCATATATGGCGACGGCTATGACTTCGACGAGGTTGTTTTTGGAAACCGCAAGTGAAAGAGCAATAACAGCTCCCAGGAGAGCAAAGCCAGTGGCGATAAGGTGACTGATGGTATTGAAACGTTCTCCATACTGCATTTATCCAATTTATCACTGATTCAGGGCAATAAAAAAGGGACCCATGAGGTCCCTTTTTAAATTTGGATTTTGATCTAGGTCTGTAAGAGCAGCAAGCTAGAACATAATAGAGAAGTTCAAGAACTCAATATCAAAACCGATGTCCAGATCACCTTGCTTCGTTAAGGAAGCCGTTGGAATGTAGTTGACGTTGCCCCAGATAGGGAAACGTTTGCCGCCGCCAATTGTGAACCCAAATTTGCTTTCGTGACCAGTTTTATAGTTTTTCCAAACTGGATAGATCCCGAAACCACCCTGCACGAAGAAAGCTTGTTTGAAGTTTGTATCGAAGTTGTAAACTCCCAAAGCCACCAAAGTCAGAAGGGTTTCGTTGCTGCCGCCGCCGCTGGTGGAGTTAATGCGGGCCATGCCGCCAGCTTGGATATTAGAGTCGAGGGTTCGTAGGTAGGTCCCTGAGATATCAATATTGGTTTGGCTGTCGCAATTGCCACAATCTTTGCCAGTTAAAAGTTTGCCATAGGTGAAATTTGTGATGATCTCATTTTCGTTACTGAAGTTCACCGAAGAGCCATAGGCCGAAGTGTTTGAGTAAGCCCCACTGCGAGTGCCGTGCTGGGCAAAAACAGTCGATGCCGTAAAGACGATGATAGTTGCTGCAAGTATATTTTGGATGAATTTTTTCACGTTGGACTCCTTAAGTTGTGAACTAAAATAACAAAAGCTTTGTCACAGCCAGGCGCACAGTCAAGATTAAATTTTTTCCAATCGGGCATATTTAACGATAAATTTTTTGACCGTGCTATCTGCAAACATCACGCTAACCTTAAGGTCCTCGCCCGATCCCTCAGTTGCAAACACCGAGCCCACTCCGAAGGTGGGATGACGCACGCGCATCCCTTTGTGGAAAGACATTCCGCCGGTAACATCGTCAGAATGATAATCCGGGAAACTCTGAGCGCTATGATCATTTCTGTCTTCATCCTGATCGCTCGAGGAGCCATAACGAGACAAAAAGCGAGGGCTTTCAATTGCTGATTTAAACTCAACTAAATTCTGAGGGATTTCTTTGAGAAAACGTGACGGAGGATTAAATTGTTCTTGTCCCCAGACGCGGCGGACGCGGGTATAGGTTAGCCATAATTTTTCGCGAGCACGGGTCATGCCGACGTAGGCTAAACGACGCTCTTCCTCCACATCCTCATTGCCGGAGTCGTCAACTCCGCGATTGCTCGGGAAAAGGTTTTCCTCAAGGCCAACAATGAAGACAAACGGGAACTCTAAACCTTTTGATACATGCAGAGTCATCAAAGTGACAGAGTTTTGTTCTTGATTGAGTGAGTCTACATCAGAGACCAAGGCCATCTCCTCAAGAAAGGATTGCAGGTGGCCCTCTTCGCCCCGCTCTTTGGCAAACTGAGTAATGGCATTGTCTAATTCATCTAAGTTTTCAATCCGCGCCTTGGCTTCTGGCGAATCATCGGTTTTCAGTGCGGTTACGTACTCAGTGCGATCCAAAAGAATATGGTAAAACTCTGGCAAATTAAACTGCCTTGCAGAGGTTTGCAGTTCTTCAAGGATGGTTAAAAATCTGCGAATCTTTCCAGTGGTGCCAGCGTTAAACAGCCTGGTATCCATGCTTTTTTGAGCTGCGACATAAAGACTGATCTTATGCTCAATGGAATACTCTTCAAGCTTATCCACGGTGGTCTTGCCAATGCCCCGAGCGGGAACATTGATGATCCTTTTAAAGGCCACGTCATCGGAGGGATTCATGGAAAGCTTCATATATGAAATCATATCTTTGATTTCCATGCGTTCATAGAAACGCACGCCGCCGATCAGTCGGTAAGGAATGCCGTGAGTCCGCATTTGCTCCTCAAGGACGCGAGACTGCGCGTTGGTACGATAAAAAACGGCGTAGCTGTTGTAAGTGCCGTCACCTGACGCCATCATCGAGTGAACGGTCTTCGCGACAAAACGAGCCTCATCGTATTCATTTTTCTCTTCGTGAACTTGAATCAAATCCCCTTCCGCATTGGAGGTGAATAATGTCTTATCTTTACGCTGGGTATTGTTTTTAATGACGTGTGTGGCAGCCGTAACAATGTTTGAAGATGAACGATAGTTTTCTTCAAGCTTGACGACTTTGGCCTCTGGGAAGTCTTTCTCAAAATCGAGGATATTCGAGATATCTGCGCCTCGCCAACTATAGATCGATTGATCCTCGTCGCCAACAACACAAAGATTACGATGTTTCTTTGCGAGGAGTTGTACTAGCAGATACTGGATATGATTGGTATCTTGGTATTCATCCACCATGATGTAACGGAACTTATCTTGGTAGGCCTCCAAGATATCAGGATACATACGGAAGATCTCATAGGTTTTTAGAAGTAAGTCGTCGAAGTCGAGACTGTTCGCTTTTTTCATTTCAGTTTCATAGAGTGAATAGACCTCGAGAGTTTTTGCATCCATGAGAGGGCGGTTGTTTTTGCGGAGCTCCTCAGGGCTAAGGGCTAAAATCTTGGCATCGCTGATGCGGCCCTGAAAGTTTTTAGGCGGATACATTTTGTCATTGATGTTCAGAGCTTTCATGACTTTTTTGATTTGGCTCAACTGATCAGAGGAGTCATAGATTCCAAAAAAGGCTTTGTAATCCAAAAGGGTGATGTGGGTTCTTAGAACACGAACGCAAAAGCTATGGAATGTGCTAATCCAAAGCTGGCCTCGAACCGACACTCCAATATCCAAAAGGGTTTTATAAATGCGGGCTTCCATCTCTTTGGCCGCCTTATTCGTGAAGGTGACACAGAGGATTTCATCTGGAGCAGCGGCTCCGCGGGCAATGATATTTGCCATTCTATGGGTTAAAACTCTGGTTTTGCCTGAGCCAGCACCGGCCAGAATCAATATAGGCCCGTTCAAGAGCTCAACGGCCTCAGATTGAGGGGGATTCAGGTTCTTGGTAATTTTTGCAAAAACATCCATAGTTCTGAGAAATCCGCCCTTTTGCTGTATAAATAACGCATATAGTCAATAGATCAATTTGCGAGATTATTTTTGTATCTGAAACTTTGTACCTGAAACTTTATAGTCGCCGGAGATCACTTTGTGAAGCATTTTGGAATGAGTATCCTTCAATCTCTTCTTGGAGTTTCCGTAATAGCCCTTGTTTTAGGCTGTAGCCGAGAGCCAGACACTCAACAGGTCTCCGGAGATGTTAAAACGCGCATTCCCTTTGCGGCAGAGGGAGGATCTTACAGTCTTCAAGAGGTGGTTTTATCAGGAATTAGCTCGCTTTATGAGTTCTCTGGCCGCTATGCGAACTTCTATATTTATCCCTCAGTTTCAGAAACCAAAATCTATGGTCATCAGCCAAAAACTCGTTTTCTTAAATCTGGTGACCTGTATATTCCTGAAGATGAGTTGTCCCAACAAGTCGCTGTGATTTATGCCCATTTTCAAAGATTAGCCGCCTTGGATATTGAGTTGGGCGCAGGGGATGTGAATAGGTGGCCTCGGGACGTGGGGATTGCAGTTCGTTATAACACAGGCAAAAAGTATCAAACAAATAATGCATTTTATGATGGCACAACCGATTCTATGTTGGTGGTGCCTTATACTCAGGATCATCTTCCCATTGCGGTAAATGCGGGTATTTTAGCCCATGAACATTTTCACTCTTTGTATTACAAAATAGTCGAGAAGAATGTTTTTAAAAAGCCAATGCCTCTGCATGGTCAAGATATTCGTGCGGAAGTTTTGGGACAGAAAATCGTTGAAGAAAATCACCAAATTACTAAACCACTTCCGGAAAATAACGACAGCTTTATTGAGGACTACCACGCGCTTTTCTCTCGCGGAATTAACGAAGGTTTGGCTGATTTTTGGGCATGGATTTATACGGGTGATCCCGATTTTTTACAAGCCTCCTTACCCACTGAAAAAGTTGGACGCAGCCTTAATATGAGCGAAGCCGAGGTGCAGGCGTATAAGTTCCCCAATTCAGAAGTATGGAAAATGCGATTGATCAATCGCTTTAATGAAAACCCCGAAGACAAGTGTCGCTATGACCGCGTTGCTTATTGTTTAGGGACTGATTACGCACGGACATTGAAACGCTTTACCAATAGAGTGCAGTCCTCTCGCGGGTTGAGCTCCCAAGACGCTCGAAAAGTCGTGGGTGCTGCCATCGTGAAGGCCCTGCCGCTACTGAGAGAGGGCCTCTTAGCCCTTAAAAGGACTGAGTATTTTGAGCCGACAAGGTTCTTTAATATGCTTGAAAAATCAGTTGATGGCATTACTAAGGAAGAAAAAGAGTTTCTCGAAGTATTGGTAACTAACGCGACAAAAAAAGAGGCCACACAAAGCGTGGGATCTCTTCGTTCTTCCGCAGAAGTGATCCCACCATCTGCGAAGATTATTCCTGCACCATTGTTCCCTGGTCAGGAAGTGGGCAAGTGAAATTTCTATTTGGCATTATGACAGTTTTATTTTTCGGCTTTGTCTCAAAGGCGGCCGAACAGAAAACTTCACCATGGCATGTAAATCTTTTGCCCTTGAACGGAGAATACCGCTATGAACGCGATTCATCTCAACAGACGGTGGATCGCAGCCCGATAAGTCTAGCTGCTGGCGCGCGAAAAGGGACATCGACAATTTTATTTGAGTATTCTGCTTTCACAGAAAAAACAGGTAATTCAACTCTTTCAATTGATCGCAGCCACCAAGAGTATAGTTTTTGGTTGAAGGAAAATTTTATGAGCTTTGAGTCAGTAGATTTCTTTATTGGCGGCGGTCTTGGCGCTTACGAGGAAAAAGTTACGACGACATTGGCGGGCAGCGGCAGCGCGACGGATACAAGTGGGCTACAAATTATGGGCGGTACTTGTGCCGGAGTTCGGACGCTGGTGTTTCGTTATGTTCTTCTTAGTTTCGAGGGTCGCTTGATCGCGGGAAAGAGCTTTGACCCAAACCCACAGGTGAGTCTCCTAGCGCGTTTAGGAGTAGAGTTTTAAAAAAAAACCCCGGCTTATTGCCGAGGCTTTCGGATACGCTTTTTAATCCAATAAATTACTGAATGATTTTTTGAACGAGAGCAGAGCTTAACTTCGCTTTTGTCATAAGCTCTGTTCTATAGTCTTGAGCTTCTTTTGGGGTTGCAAAAAGGCCGACGCTGACGCGAAACCAGGTTTGACCTTTAACTTTTGCCGGAATGTAAAAGGCACTGAAGCCCTTTGATTTTAAATTACCTGCGATTTTTTGTGCCTCATCCTCTTTTGCGTAAGCCCCAACTTGAACTGTGAATTTGCCAGCAGAGTACTGGTCAACATCTTTGGGGATACTTGACGGAGCACGATTGTCTTTTTCAATTTTATTTTCTTCAACTGCTACGGCCGTGATTGCTTTTCCATGAGTGATATTTTTTGCAGCAGACAGGGGCTCTTCTTGCTTAGTCTCCTCGTGACCACCTGTAGCAACGCCCGTTGCCGTGGAGTCGTCGGTGACGAACTCTTCTGCAAGTTTCGCGATCTCTTCATCACTCATTGTTTCGCCGACTTTGGCAGCAGTGTGTTCTTTTGCAGCTTCAGGTGCAACTTCAGGGGAGCTGTGATCAAGCTTGTTTGGCTCTAGGGCCGCAAGCTTGTGTTGATTGTCACTGTATTTCTTGCCGACAAAAGTGCCAATTGAAAATGACAAAAGAGAAATAAAAAACACCAGAACCATTTTTACGATCACATCAGTTTTAGCGCCCATGTATGAATTCCCTCGGGGTGACATAGAAGTTGATTAAGAGTCATTCCATAGACTCTTCTTTTATGTTAGCGTCAGGCGAAAAGTCGGTCAATAAAGGACCAGTCTAGGAAAGGCGAAAACAGTGCACAGCTCGCAAGAAAACCACGACAGTTCAATTGATTTAGGCCAGGCGCTTCAGGTCGGACTTAAGGCCTGCCGCCTTGGAAGAGAGGTCCTACTCAAATATATTGGCAATCTACAGCATATTTCGGAAAAATTTGAGGCAGGCTTAGTGAGTGAGGCCGACAAGGAATCTGAGAAAGTTATTTCTGATTATCTTGGGAAAAATTTTCCTAGTATTGATTTTTTGGGCGAAGAGTCGAGCTATGAGGGGACTAAAGTCCCCTGGACCTCAGCGGGACCCGAGGGGCGTTGGATCTTGGACCCTTTGGATGGAACGACCAACTATGTTCATCAATTCCCTATTTTTTGCATTAGCCTTGGCCTTGAAATTAATGGCGAGATTCAGGCCGCGGTAATTGATTGCCCGAAGATGGGGGAAACCTATACGGCCATTCGAGGACAAGGTGCCTTTATGAATGGAAAGCCATTGAGAGTCGGCCAAGCCCAATATTTGAAAGATGCATTGTTAGCGACCGGATTTGTTGCTGAAAAGAAAAACATCATCGAGGAGCAATTAAAAATATTTTCCGACGTTGTCTATAAATGCCGTGGAATTCGCAGGCCTGGCGCAGCTGCTTATGATTTGGCATTGGTTGCACGGGGGGTTTTTGATGGATTTTGGGAAAGAAATCTACAGCCCTGGGATAGCGCTGCGGGTCTGCTCCTTATCGAGGAAGCCGGCGGAAAAGTAGTTACATACAGAGGAAACAAGTACAATCCCTATAAAAATTCGATCATCGCGGGCAATGCAATTGTTGTCCAGGAACTCATGAAAATCCTAGCTCCACACTTGAGTGAGAGTACGGATTAAATCATTGATTCAGTGGCCGTGACGAAAGTCTATGCGGCAAAAAATGCCGTCAAAAGGATGACTCTGCCTATCGGTATTTTGGTTGCGCCGAGGTCTAGAGAACCCAATAAAGAAGGTCCATTTCTTTTATAACTCGTTTGGGCTGCCAAATTCGTGACGAGACTTGACTGACGTCGTGTTGGCACTCCTGTTGCTGCATAACTTCATGAGATTGGTGTGTCTTTTCATCAAGGAGGGTGGAAGTGGCAGAGGAAAAAGCGGTGGCGGCAGCAGCAGCAGCGCCCCCTTCCGGTGGCGGAAAAAATAATATTATTCTGATTGCTCTTGCAGTCATCAATATGTTGGTGGTGGCCGGCGTAGGCTTCATGCTTTATCAAGGCAAGAAAAAAGAAGCGGCGGAGCCAAAGATTGAGCAAGTGATCAAGGGAGAAAAAGAAGCTCAGGATCACGAAAAAGAAAACTCTGACGAAAAGAAATTCGTAGGGCAGATAATCCCGCTTGAGAAGTTCATCATCAATCTTGCAGGATCTAAAGGCCGTAAACTTGCGAGTGTAAGCATCGAGCTTGAAGTGAAGGGGCCTGCCGTTCAAGAGGAGATCGACAAACGCAAAGCTCAAATTCGCGACATTATTATTATCATTCTTTCTAGCAAGACCTATGAAGATGTTTCTTCAAGAGAAGGCAAAGACAATCTGCGAAATGAAGTGAAGGACACCATCAACTCTTTCCTTGTTAAAGGAAAGATTTCGAATGTGTTCTTTACTGAATTTATTTATAACTAGAGGTCGAGCATGAATCAGGTCCTGTCGCAAAGTGAAGTTGATGCGCTCTTAGCCGCTGTCTCCGACGGTGAGGTGACGACCGCCGAAAATTCGAAGTCCGATAGTCCTGGCTCCGTAAAAGCTGAAGGTAAGAACATCGTTAACTACGATTTGACAAGTCAGGATCGTATTATTCGTGGTCGCTTGCCACAGCTGGAAGTCATTTATGAAAAATTCATGCGCGCCTTTCGTGTTTCTTTATCATCTACTTTGCGCAAGATTGCCTCTATTACATTAACCAGTACTGAGTTTTTGAAGTTTGGCGAATTCATAAACACGCTGCCAATGCCGACTTGCATGAGTGTTTTGCGCTTTGGTACTTTACGTGGATCTGCTTTGGTAGTCATTGAAAGCAAGCTGGCCTACGCTTTGGTAGACAGTTTTTTCGGTGGAGCGGATCGTCCTTATACTAAGATTGATGGTAAAGAATTCACTCAAATTGAGCTATCAATTGTTAAGAAAGTTGTTGAGCTTGCGATTCATGACTTGGAAAACGCCTGGGCCTCTGTAGAAAAAATTGATTGCAGTTTTGTTCGTACAGAGGTCAATCCCCAGTTCGTGGGTATTGTCCCGCCGACAGACGTCGTAATTGCTTCGACTTTTGACGTTGAGCTTGAAAACGCCACCGGAACTATTTCTGTGGTTGTTCCGTACGCAACAATTGAGCCGATTAAGCAGAAACTGCAATCTGGATTTCAGGTGGAGTCCGATCAAACGGATAAAAAACTTTGGACAGCTATCATTAGAGAACAGCTTTTAGAAACAAATGTCGAAGTAAAGGTCAATCTTGGTCAAACAGAGATTCTTCTTCAAGATCTTATGACGATGAAATTGGGCGACGTCATTCCCCTGGATCAGGATGCCACGGGTGAAATTGATATTCAGATTGAAAATATTAAAAAATTTAAAGGTTACTACGGAATACATCATGGGACGGTGGCTGTACAAGTGACTCGTCAGATTAAGAAATAGGGGGAGAATCATGGATGATAATTTAGAGAATCTAGCCGATCAACTTGCAGAAGAAGCGGCCGCGATGAACCACGCAGTCGCAGATAAAAGCGGCGGTGGATCCGGCGGCGGTTCAGGTGCTGGCAATGAAGGTGGATCCGGCAGTGGTCCAAAAGAAAAAAATTTGCAATTGATCTTAGACATCCCACTGCGTGTAACAGTTGAGCTGGGTCGTACAAAAATGCCTGTGAGTGAATTGTTAAACCTGACCCAAGGAAGCGTTATCGAACTCAGTAAATTAGCCGGTGAGCCAATGGAAGTTTACGTAAATGAAAAGTTGATCGCTCGCGGTGAGGCAGTGGTAGTCAATGAAAAATTTGGTGTGCGCTTAACAGATATTATCAGCCCGACTGAACGTATTGAACAGCTGAAGTAGAGGTAAAAATGCGACGGATTGTTACAACTGCATTATTGATTGTTGCCTTGTTTTCAATGACAGAAATAGCCATTGCAGCTGAATCTGCTGCTCCTGTTGTTGATAACATAGCTAATAAAAAAGAATCAGAGATACCTTTGAGCCTGGACACCCCCAAGAAAGCCTCAGAGGACAGTCATCCGATTTTTAAAATCATTTTAATTTTCTCAATGATGGGCCTTGTAGGCACGGGCGCTTATGTTTATCTGCGCAAGTATTCAAAAAATAATTTTGCGGCCGGTAAAAACAACCAAATTAAAGTTCTTACTCAGCATTATTTGGGTCCTAAAAAATCCCTGGCGATCATTCGTGTGGCTGGGGAGAGCATTCTAATTGGCATAACAGAAAACAACATTAGTATGATCAAGTCCTTAGCCCTATTGGATGATGAAGTCCCTGAGGAAGTTCACAGCAGCAACTTTGCAGATCTCTTCGGTGGGATTTCTGATGCAAAAGTAGCGTCAAAAAGATCAGTGGAAGCCCCCGAAGAAAACGAAGAGGATGAGTTCTCGATTCGTGGCGTGAAGGAAGTGGTTTCAAAAAAATTGAAAGGCATGAGGTCTTTTCAATGAAGAAATTATTATTGATGGCGGGCGTAGTACTCTTTGGTTCATGGGCTTTTGCTCAGCAAGTGACCTTGCCGTCGGTTAATCTTGGTTTTAAGACGACGGACAACCCAAATGAAGTTGTTAACGCAATCAAACTGGTTTTGATTATGACTGTGCTGACCTTGGCGCCTGCCATCTTAATCATGATGACGGGATTTACACGAATAATTATTGTGTTAAGTTTTCTTAGACAAGCAATGGGCATTCAGCAAATGCCGCCCAATCAGTTATTAGTCGGGTTGTCTTTATTTTTGACTTTTTTTGTTATGGGTCCGGCATTTAAGGAGGCCAACGAAACTGGGGTCCAGCCTTACCTTGCCGGGAAAATATCTCAAGATATAGCATTGGAGAACTCGCTCGCGCCTTTGAGAAAATTCATGTTCCATCAAACACGAGATACAGATTTGAGTCTATTTCTAAAACTTGCAAAAATTGAGACTCCAAAAACGCGAGCAGATGTGCCGACCATTGTTTTGGTTCCAGCTTTTGTAGTTTCTGAGCTGAAAACTGCTTTCCAGATTGGTTTTATTATTTTTCTACCATTCCTAGTGATCGACATCGTTGCGTCTAGTGTTTTGATGGCGATGGGTATGATGATGCTGCCGCCTGTGGTGATCTCATTGCCATTTAAAATTATGCTCTTTGTTTTGGTTGATGGGTGGGGTCTTTTAATTGGTTCGATGGTTAAAAGTTTTGGATAGGGGTAAGCCGTGACCGAAGAAATTATTATAAAACTAGGACAAGATGCACTTCGAACCACTGCAATGTTGGCAGCTCCCATGTTGCTAAGCACTTTGGTGATTGGCTTGGCAGTGAGCATTTTTCAAGCACTGACACAGATCAATGAGTCAACATTGACTTTTATTCCAAAGATGGTCGTGGTTGCCTTGGTGTTTGTGTTGGCAGGACCTTGGATGATGGATGTTATGAGTAGCTACACGATTACTTTGTTTGAAAATATTGCAACTATCGTGCGCGAATAAGGAGAGCTCGTTGTTCTATACAATGTCTGAAGCACAAGTCATCATGTTCGGGCTCATTTTCTTGAGAATGATTGCTTTTGTCGTCTCTTCAGTTGTCTTTGGTTCAGGCAATATCAGCACCCCTGTAAAGATTCTCTTAGCGGTGATTTTGTCAATGGTGGTGCTGCCAAGTATTCACTTAGCACCTGAAGAATCCGCACATTTGGCAGATGATGTGGTTTTGCTTTCGGCCCGTGAAGTATTAATTGGCGTGAGTCTAGGTTTTTTAACTCGTTTGTTCTTCTTTACTGTCGGTATGACAGGGGAGTTGGTTTCAGTTTCCATTGGTTTGGGACAGGCGCAGATCTTCAATCCAATGATGGGGACGAATAGCAACTCGGTTGAGCAATTTTATAATACAATTGCGACTTTAATTTTTTTTGCATTGAACGGCCATCACCTTTTAATTAGTGGAATAGCTCAAAGTTACGAGCTTATTCCTTTAGCGCAGATGAAACTGAACCTTGGCCCTTACGCAGAGATCGCAATGTTTGCCCAGGACATGATGATGATGGCCATTAAAATGTGCGCGCCGATCATTGGCGCGGTGATGATCACCAATATTGCCATGGGTGTTCTAGGCCGTGCAGTTCCCCAGATAAATGTGCTTGTGACAAGTATGCCCGTCACGTTGATGTTAGGTTTTGTCTTAATGTTTTTATGTATCCCACTTCTTGTAATGGAAATGAATGGGATTTTGGATCTTACGCACACAAAGATGATGTTGGTAATGAAGGCCTTAGCGTTCTAGGAAGGAACAATTAGGTGGCAGTGAACCAAGAAGAAAAAACAGAACAGGCGACGGACTCCCGAAGAGAGGATTTTCGCCGTCGTGGACAGGTGGCGCAAACGAAAGAGTTGGGGTCCTGTCTGCTGTTGCTTGCATCTGCGGGCGGTGTCTTTGCGCTGAGCCGTTTTTTCTTTCAAAACCTGAGCGATGTTTTCAATTATTCTTTTGGTCCTCAACTAGTGACCACTATCCGTTCGGGTAATATTTTGGAGGCATTGAGTTTTAGTGGTCAAAAAATGTTTATTTTAATTGCGCCCGTTATGGCGGTGGCTGTTGTTATTAGCTTGGCGTCATCAGTACTTCAGGTGGGCTTCTTACAAGTTGAAGATGCAATGAGCCCGGACATTAATAAACTTAATCCTCTTGAAGGGTTTAAGCGCGTCTTTAGTTTGCGTGCTTTGGTTGAGGGTCTAAAATCGTTCTTAAAATTACTCTTTATTAGCATTGTTTTGTATTTTCTTTTAAAATCAGAAATTTCAAAAATTCCTTATTTGGTGAGTTATTCGCTGATAGGAATTTTTCAATATATTGGTGGCATTGTTGTTCGCTTGTTCGGCGGCATTGGGGTAATGATGCTGATCCTTTCTGGCGCAGACTATTTTTTTCAGCGTTGGAATCTTGAAAAAGAAATGATGATGACAAAACAAGAAGTCAAAGAAGAATCGAAATCCCGCGAGGGAGATCCGATGATTAAATCTCGTATTCGTCGATTGCAAAGGGAGCGCGCAAGCAAGAGAATGATGGCAGCTATTCCTAAAGCGGATGTTGTTATCACCAATCCGACCCATATTGCTGTGGTTTTGAAATACGATGCAAACCTTCCGGCACCACAAATCGTTGCGAAGGGCGCAGATTTGATAGCTGAAAAGATTAAAGAGATCGCGCGCCAGCACAATATACCTGTGATCGAGAATAAGCCTTTGGCCAGAACTATTTATAAAACATTAAAAATTGGTCAAGTGGTTCCGCGAGAGCTTTTTGTCGCAGTAGCAGAAGTTCTTTCCTATGTTTATAAGTTACGTAAGAAGGTGAGAAGATAATGGAACAGCTGTTTCAGTTTATCAAGAAGTTTGAAAAATTCACGAAGAACACTGATCTGTTCATTGCTTTTGGTCTATTAGGCATATTGGGAGTTATGATCATCCCACTTCCACCAGTGATACTTGACGTTGCGTTGAGTTTCTCTTTGTCTTTAAGTCTTTTGATTTTGGTCGTTTCGATTTATGTCAAACGCGCACTTGATTTTACATCTTTTCCGTCACTGCTTTTAATGACGACCCTGTTTCGTCTATCAATGAACGTGGCGACGACGCGTTTGATTTTGACCCATGGACATGAGGGCACTCATGCCGCTGGCGACGTGATTGAAGCCTTCGGTAATTTCGTTGTCGGTAATAACTATGTAATCGGTATTATCGTTTTTATGATCCTGATCGTTATTAACTTTATTGTTATCACTAAGGGTTCTGGCCGCGTAGCAGAGGTTGCTGCACGTTTCACCTTGGATGCTATGCCTGGTAAGCAAATGGCCATTGATGCGGACTTGAACGCAGGTCTTATTAGTGAGGCGGATGCTCGCAAGCGTCGTAAGGAGATCGAACAAGAAGCTGACTTTTATGGAGCGATGGATGGTGCCAGTAAATTCGTCCGTGGAGACGCGATTGCCGGAATCATTATTACTGTAATTAATATTGTTGGCGGCCTTATGATCGGTGTAATTCAAAAGGGCCTTGATGTCAGCGTAGCCGCTAAGTACTACACAATGTTGACGATCGGTGATGGTCTTTTAGCACAGATCCCTGCTTTGATAATTTCTACTGCAGCAGGTATTATTGTGACTCGGAGTTCAAGCACAGATCAGGATATGGGAACGGAGGTTTCCAATCAACTTCTTGCAAATCCACGCTCTGTAGCGATTGCCGCGTCTGTAATTGGTGTACTTGCATTAGTTCCGGGTCTTCCAACGGTTCCTTTTTTGACAATGGCAGGGATTTTGGGAGGACTATCTTGGGTGGTTCGTCGTTATCAAGTTGAAAAAGAAGATAATGAAAAGAAAAAAAGCGAAACTGCAGCGGCGGCACCAAAAAAAGAAAACATCGAAACGATGTTACCTTTGGATTTGGTCGAACTCGAAG
The DNA here is from genome assembly GCA_031370005.1 of Bdellovibrionales bacterium. GTDB lineage: Bacteria > Bdellovibrionota > Bdellovibrionia > Bdellovibrionales > Bdellovibrionaceae > JACMRP01. Next base: position 64,037 of record JANMPT010000117.1, read on the forward strand.
TGGGTTATGGGCTTATTAATATAGTTGAATCCGATAAAAGCGGTGATTTGCTTGAACGTATTGTAAGCATCCGTAAGCAGTTTGCTTTGGATCTAGGTATTGTGGTTCCGAGTATCCATATTCGTGACAACTTACAATTAGCGCCGGGAGAGTACCGCGTCCTAATTAAAGGAAATCGCGTCGGCGGCGGTTCGCTTCGTTCTGAGTTCTTGCTCGCGATGGATCCAGGAAATGTAATAGAGCGTATTGAAGGCATAGCGACAAAGGAACCAGCCTTTGGACTCGATGCCCTTTGGGTTTCGCCGAATCGTAAAGAGGAAGCTGAAATGGCCGGCTATACGGTAGTGGATTTGCCAACAGTAATGGCGACTCATTTGACGGAGATAATTCGTACGCACGCCCATGAGCTTCTTGGCCGCCAAGAGGCCTCGATACTGGTAGAGAACTTTAAGAAAACTCATCCAAAAGTTGTGGAAGAGCTTATCCCAGATCAGTTGTCCTTGGGATCTGTGGTTCGTGTTCTTCAAGGTCTTTTGAAAGAACAAATTTCTATCCGTGATTTATTAACAATTTTTGAGACTCTTGCTGACGAGGCTCCTCGAAATAAAGATATAGAAGTGTTGACTGAGAACGTGCGTAAGGCTCTGGCTCGAGCAATTACGGCGAAATACACCACAGATATTGGAAACATTCCAGTGATGACCTTGCATCCAGTACTAGAAGAGTTGGTTGCAAATTCGCTCCTGCAGACAGAACAGGGAGTCCAGTTGGTGATGGATCCAAATATGGCCCATCGTTTGATTGGTGAAATTGCTCGCACAGTGGAAACTCATCCTGAGATTGCCGGGCAGCCAATTTTATTAACAAGTCCGACCTCGCGCCGACATTTGTTTAAACTGACCCATAGATTCATTCCTCAATTGGTTATTTTGTCTCATAACGAATTAACATCCGACGCTAACGTGAAGTCCGTTGCTTTGGTGGAGTTAAACCATGCAAGTTAAGAAATTTGAAGCGCGTACAATGAAAGAAGCACTCGAGATGGTGAAGGCCGAGCTTGGTCCTGAGGCAATTATCCTTTCGGCACGAGATAATAACAAAAGTTACGGCTTAGTTGGCGACGGCAGTGTGGAAATAACGGCTGCTGTATCAGATGAAACATTGCAAAGAAAGAAATTCACAGAAGCTCGCATGCGCGACCAAGATCGTACGAAATTTAATCAGAGCTCTGCGCGTTCACAGAAAGATTTGATTGAAAAAGTTGTGAGTAAGCATTTGGAGAAAAGCAAAGCCCCTCGAGCCATTACGTCTCAACGTTATATTGAGATTGACGAAGAAAATTTAAATATTGGTGTTCACGCAGCGGCGAAACAAGCCCTAGCTTCGATGAGAAATCAAAGCCAGAAGAGCAAAGCTACTGAGTCTGTGGAAATGCAGACACTAAAAGCTGAAATTGTAAATTTAAAGCAGGTGTTAGCTCAGTTTAAAAGTGTTCCACAGAATTTTGTTCAGGGGCACCCGGGGGCAGACTTTGGAATTCCCTATGACTTGAGCTTTATATTCGAGAAACTTATTCAGGCGGGAGTAGCACAGGAATTTGCGGCCGATATATGCGGGCGCGCACAAAAAGAACTTCCACCTTTAAAACAAAAAAACCACTCTTTAGTTGAAGGCTGGGTTGCAAGGCAAATTCTTGAAACAACTAAAACCGTCAATCTGGATGAGGCAAGTAAGGCAAAAGTGCATATTTTTGTTGGAGCGGCAGGCTCTGGAAAGACGACATCCCTTGTAAAAATGGCAAGTCATCTTGTGATTCGCGAAAACAAAAAAGTAGCAATTCTCTCGGCAGATACTTTTAAGGTCGGTGCTTCTGACCAAATGAAAATCTACGCTCAGATTTTGAACGTGCCATTTAGCGTGATTCGCAATGCCAGTGATTGGTATAATATCATGAATTATATAAATAGCGTCGACTATATACTAGTGGACTATCCTGGATTGAGTCTTCGCAATGCGGAAGAGGGTATGAATCTTAAACGCTTGATGCCCCCAGCGACCTTGAAAAGTCGCGTCCACTTGGTGCTTTCAACTTTAGCAAAAGATCAAGATGTGACCGAGTTGGGTCGCCGTTACGGAGTGTTGGATTACCAAGATGTAATTTTCACGGGGCTTGACGAATCCGTTCAGCACGGGACAATTTATAACTTTACAAGGCGTTTTGATATTCCACTTCACTCTTTCGGCATTGGTCCTCGAGTCCCTGAGGACTTTGAGTTCGCAACAAAAGAGCGAGTTCTTGATTTATTATTTAAAATTACTCAGGCAAAAAAACAGGAACAACAAACAATATGAAATACAATGGACTGTTTCAAAACATGGGAACTCGCACGATCAGCATTACCTCTGGAAAAGGCGGCGTTGGAAAGACTATGCTGACCGCCAATTTGGCTTTGCGTCTATCTCAGCTGGGAAATAAGGTTTTAATTTTCGATGGCGATTTGGGAATGGCGAACGTGGATATTCTCTATGGCGTAAAGGCGGAGGCAAATATCTATGATGTCCTTACGGGAAGCAAAAGCATCCGCGAAGTGTGCATAGAAGTAGCTAAGGATGTTTTTTTAATTCCTGGCGGCAGCGGAGTACTTGAGTTCAACAATCTCAATGGCTTTCAGCGAAGAGCAATGATCGAAGCAGTAGCAACGTTACCTCAAGATTTTGATTACATGTTAATTGATACTGCTCCTGGAATTACTGATAATGTTTTATATCTTAATGCCGCGGCACAGACAATCAGCGTGATTATTACTCCGGATCCCGCAAGTCTCGCAGACTCCTACGCATTGATCAAAGTGCTTCACCAAAAATACAAAGAGAATAAATTTTCTATAATTTGCAATAATGTTCGTGATGACATTGAAGGCGCGGGGCTTTATCAGCGCTTTAATGATGTCGTGAATAAGTTTCTGTACATTGGTCTTGATTATTTAGGGTCTGTTCCCATGGATCCAACTCTCCGTAAAGCCACTCAAATGAATCGTCTGATTATGAGACATGATCCAACGGCAGAATCCGCCAAGGCGATTAAAAATATTTGCACGCAAATTGTGAATTCTAATCAGAAATACGTCACCAAAGGCGGGCTTCAAATGTTTTGGGAGCAAGTCGTCGGTTTAGCTTAACAACATAGAATTGAATTGGACTTTTGATATCTGACATCGGTTTGCTAAGATAGAATATAACAGAGGGAACGTATGGCGAAAAATGTGACTTTATTGAAGAAATACAAAGAAGAGCCAAAAAAGCTAACCCAGAACCAAAAAGATGATTTAATCAAAGAATACGCCCCTCTAATTAAATTTGTTGCGCAAAAAATTTCAGTGCGCCTGCCATCCAATATCGAACTTGATGACTTAATCTCAGCAGGCGTTATTGGTTTGATGGATGCTATTGATAAATATGATTCGACCCGTGACAATAAATTTAAAACCTATGCAGAGTTTCGCATTCGTGGAGCGATCCTCGATGAGCTCCGTGCTCAGGATTGGGTTCCTCGCTCGATTCGTGATAAGGCAAAATTACTTGATAGGACCATGGCAAGCCTGGAAAGTGATTTAGGGCGCGCACCAACTGATGAAGAAATCTCTAGCGCTTTGAACATCAAGGTCAGTGAGTTCCATGATCTTGTGAACCAAGTCCGTCCGGTGAGCTTGCTCTCGATTGATAATAGTCAGTCATTCAGTAATGATGATCATAAATCGATCTTGAATCTGCTTGAAAGTTCTAAACTCAATAATCCGTTCAATCAGTTGAATGTCAAATCCATTAAAGAGGTGGTGGCTCAGGCGATTGAAGAGTTGCCAGAGCGTCAGCGCATGGTTCTTTCCTTATATTATTATGAGGACTTGAATTTAAAGGAGATAGGACAGGTCTTACGTGTGACCGAGAGCCGCGTGTCTCAGCTTCATGCCCAAGCTGTTGCCAGGCTTCGGGTGAAGTTGCAGTTAAGTATTAGCGCGGGCGAGTTGGAAGTCGCTTAGAATTTCTTTAGCTCTGATAAATTTTGTGAGAGCTCGCGTTCGATTGCGGCCTTACTTGCAGTTGTAGCTTTAAGATTGCGTGCCAGACTCATATTCTTATACATATGTACTAATAATATATCCATACGTGGTGTAATGCCGACTTGTTTTAAAAGACTTTTTGTCTTCAAAGCCGCAGTTAAAAATTTATTTAACTCTTCCACTTGAGCAAAGTTGAACTTTGAAAGATCCAAAGTCCATTTCATAGCAATGTATTTTGCTCCTGCAAGTTTGTCGTGGGCAATATTCGTGCTGCGCCCAAGAAATAGGGCTGAAAGATAGTTATAGCGAGCTTCCAAAAGGTAAACAGCCGTGGACTCATTGGCGAGAATCTCGGCGACATAGCCTGGATACTCATTCAAACGTTTTTCACCGGATTCAATTTTTGATTTTGCTAAGAGAGACTCTTCGATCATTAAATTCATTGAAAGAGGAGCCATTCCCTTTTTCTCTCTCAAATAGACCTCTTGCTTTGGATTTAAGCATTGAGTTGTTACCGAAAGGGCATTCAGGGAGTTGATCAGATTACTTTTTTCCGTTGCGAAGATTTGCCCCTTGAATGGCTTTGGGTCCATTTCTCCATTAGGAATAAACTGCTGAACGTCTTTGAAGAATTCGCGAGCAGCCAAAGTTGCAAGTTCTTCACGTTTTCCCAAGCCTTTATCTTGGCCTTGATCTGACCAAAATTGGAATTCAAAAGACATAAAGTATTTTCCAGCTTCAGAAAGTTTACGAGCTGGGTCGGTAGCCTTTAGTAGGTTATCAAGAGCACTGCGACGCGCGGCTAAGGAGTCGCCTTGGCGAAGGGCATCGTAGAGCTCGTTCGTCGCGGATTGAAGATCAGTGGTGCGGTTATTCATTTGTGATGTCGTGTCATTCATCTCTTTTGTCGTGCGGTTCATTTCGACTGTTGAGTCGTGCATTTCATCAATGTTCTTTTTAACATCGCAGGCATTCAAAAGCGTAGTTGAACATAATAAAAAAAGGAAAAAGATATTCTTATTTTGCTTCATCATAAGTCATTACCTTGTAGTTTCATAAATTAAATCAGCCATAAGTGGCGCGTGGTCTGAAGAGTGAATATAAGAAAAATCAAATATAAATCGCGGCTTCAGGCCTCTTAAAAAAATATGATCTAAATCAAGAAGACCCGCGATGGGTGTTGTCACTTGTACTAACCCAAGTGGTGCAAAGGTTTTATGAAGGTATATTAATCTGTTTGGATCCCAGGTGTTGAAATCACCGGCGACGATCAGTGGCCCGTGGTGCGAGCGAATGGCATCAAACAGCTGGTGAATTTGAATTTTATAACTCTCTAAGCTCACAAAATTGATGCCGTGGATGTTGGCGACTAAAAGAGTCTCCGTTGAGTTACTGATAGCAAATTCAGAGAGCAGAATTGTTTTTGGCGTTTTAGTAATAGGTTCAGTGATGTTAGAAACAATCACTTTTTCTTGTAAAGGTTTTACACTGGCACCTGTTGCAACGCCGGTGTAAGAAGAATCTGATTGTTGAAATGACTTGGTCATGCTCCAGCCCAACTTGGGATTGGCAGTAGTTAATGAACGAAGAAACACATTATTGCTTACTGATTCTTGAAAAAGGGAAATATCAGCACCAAAAGCTAAATCGGCGAAATCGGCAGAAAGTCTTGGATCTACTGCTTTATGAATATTCCAAACAAAGATTCGCAGACCATCAGGCCGTAGGGGTATTTTCGGCACTATCTTACCAAAAGTAATTGTCGAATACTTATACAAATTCCCAAAAAGAGCATCGGCTCCAAGTGCCTGAGGGGCTCCGAGGTATCCTAAAGTCGTTATAATCAGAAAAAATCTCGCAATTTGAGACATATACTTTTAAAAATGCAAATGTCGATCCCATTTTGGATAAATAACTTTTAGCCGATATTATGGAAGGTCATCAGCTTTTAGTTTTCAGGGCTACCAAGTTCGTTTAGGAGCTAAAACAGTGTGGCCGCGATTTTGCTGAAGTGTCTACTGCGGGGGATAATATATGTTTAGTAAATGGCTACACAAGGCGTCCATTGTATTTCTGATGACCCTAACGGTTATTGGTTTTCAAAATTGCGGAAAGACTCAATTTACCGTAGATGAAAACGCTTTGAATTTAAAATCTGGAGACTCTGGAGACCCTGGTCTTGTTCCGACTCAGGATACAGGTGGTACGGCAGTGGGGGGCGGCCAAACGCCCGTGGCCCATGATCCTTTAGCGCTAGCGCCACCAGCGGCCATAGGGTTAACTGTACATACTCCGGAGGGAGCAGAAGCAGATGCTTACTCCGGGGCTTGTCAGATTTTCAAAAATATTGCAATGCCATTGGTAATTCCTGATTCTGCCCAAGACATCAATATCAACGGCAGCGCGGGGAATTTAGATATTAGTCTTGCGAGATTTGTAAATATTCAAAAAATCGCAGGACACATCCTTATTAAAGCTGCAGAACGAATCACACAGATCAATGGCGCAGCCGGCGGCGTTCAGGCTAATGCCAACCAGATAGAATCGATTTCTAATCTGGCGGGCGCAGTTTGCATTCGAGCTATAAAAGTCGGTAGAATTTCAAATACTGCGGGTGGCACAAAGGTTATCGCGTCAGAGATCGATGAGATTTCAAATACTGCCGGCCTTATCCACGTTTATGGTGGTGTGGTGAAGTTGGTTAGTAATAATGCAGGCGGGATTTGTTTGCATGATGGCGCGAAGGTTTTAAACTATAGCAATGTTGCTGGTTTCGTAGGGGACTGTAAGTAAAGTATTTTTCTTTAGAAGAATTATCTCAATTTGAAACTCAAGGGCATGGAGACATGCTCTTTTGTTTTGGAGACTCTTTTCGTAGACAATTTTAAAAGAGTCTTCAATTCGAGAACATATTTGTAAGCATTTTTTTGTAAAAAGTTTGTTCAAAATCATCAAATAATTTATTTGTAATAGGCAATAGGCATGCTTTCTGATTAATTCGCTTCTTTTTTCCCACGGAGAAAGTTCGATTTTTGTGGCCAAAATATTTACAAGGCCGTCGCGTTGGCGTTTTTAAAAACTTACCATAATGAGAAAGCCAATAAGTCCGAGGATTTAGTTTTCTAAAAAGTATCCAGCCCTTGGCCCAGGTCTTGCGTATTCCCCTGTTGTGGAGGAAAACTGCATGAAAGCATTTCTGAACCCCAATAGATTCTTGATAGGTTGTGTCCTTTCTTTAGGGCTCATGGCCTGTAATAGTAGCCCCCGTGGAATAAATGCTTTAGATCAGTCAAGTGCCGCCGGATTCAGTATGGCGACAAGTGGCGCCGATGGTTGGATTCCAGGTCAGCCAACACCTACGCCAACTCCAACGCCGGCTCCGGTAATTGATCCAACACCTACGCCAACTCCTACACCGGCTCCAACACCTTGCAGTGGTTGTCGTTGTGGTCACGGAGATCATGATGACCGCGATGACCATGATGACAACGATGACCATGATGACAACGATGACAAGTACGGAGATCATGATGAATCAGAGGCGAGTGCCGGTGTGTGTGATGTCTTTAAGGACGCCGAGGAGCTTGATTCTTTGACCGTGACTCCTTCGAGCCTGGATGTTCTTTTAGCAAATAAAGCGGGTCGACAAAAGGTTCTCGCGGCTAGAAACTTAGAGGTTCAAAATATCTCTGGCGGCTTTACTACAAATTCCGCAATGAATATCACCTCTATCACTGGTGTTGCTGGTAATAGTTATGTAATTGTTTCTGGCAACATTGGTTCTATCAGTAATATAAGCGGAAGTGTACGTATAGACCATGCCACAGATATCGGTACGATTAGTGGAATCTCTGGCATTCTGCAGCTTAATGCGCGTAGCTTGGGTAGCCTGAATAGGATGGCTGGAGACGCGTGTATCAGAGCAAGAATCATTGGTAAGATTGAATCAACGGCAGGTAAGAAAGTGATTGTCGCGCGGGAAATAGATCAATTGTCTACTTCAGCCGGCGTAGTTCACATCTATGGGGCCGCAGTAAAGCTTCTTAAGAATAGTGCAGGCAAGGTCTGCTTACATGATGGAGCAAGAATTCTCAACTATAGCAATGTTGTTGGGTATGTTGGCACATGTAAAGAAAGATAAAATTAAGATAGGCTTTTAGGTTACTAAAGAAGGCCCTGGTATTACCGGGGCCTTCTTATTTTTCTTCCATTTTTATTTTTATTTTCTTAAGAACACGTGCTTCCATTTGGCGAACGGCCTCGCGAGTAATGCCGTGTTTTTCACCTATTTCTTGTAAAGTCAGAGGCTCGTCGTTTAGGAGTCTTTCATCTAGAATAATTTGTTCACGACTTGAGAGCTCAGTGCGGATTTCTTTTAGTTTTTCTCTGAGTATTTCAAGTTCTTCCTCGTGGGCCATTTTATCATCCAGGCCCATGTCGGAAGTTGATTTTTGCATATCCATCAGTGTCCCGCCGGACTCCCCATCAAGAGGGCGATCAAGACTGATGTCGTGAGTTGCCATTCTTTGAGCCATTTGCTCAACTTCGTCTTGAGGAATGCCAAGACGAGAGCTGATGAGTGCAAGATTGGGCTCATGGCCGAAGGCATCAAGATTATCTTTTTCCTTTTGTAGCTGATAGAAAAGTTTTCTTTGATTCTGAGTAGTGCCAATACGGACCATGGAGTATTGACGCATAAGATATTCCTGAATGTAACCGCGAATCCACCAAACAGCATAGGTAATAAGTCTTGCACCTTTGTAAGGGTTGAATTCGCGAACTGCATGCATCAAACCAATATTGCCTTCTTGAACAAGATCAATCATCTTTGCGCCGAACTTGGAGTACTCCGCTGCAATTTTTACGACAAAACGCAGGTTTGATTTAACAAGAATTTGTGCAGCTTCATGGTCTTTGGTTTCAAAATATTTTTTTGCAATCTCTTGCTCCTTCTCTTTACTCAGCACCGGGTATTTGCGTACATCGCTGAGATAAATTGCAAGAGGGTCAGTGGTTGTAATGGCCCTGCCAGAACTGCTAGTAACTAGGCTTTTGTTGGGGTGTGCTTTGCGGTCGAATTTTTTTTCAACCTCTGGTACGACGAAGTCGTCGTCTAAGAGTTCTGCAACTACACTTTTAGCTTTGGTGGGCTTCGTAGTAGATTTTTTAGATGGCTTTTTTTTTTTGGAATTTAATGTCATAGGTTCTTAAGCCAGATATTTTATGAGTTTCTTTTGCAAAGTTTCTTGAACTTTACTCTTAAATGGAGTCAAAAGCATAGGGAGATCGACAAGGATCTGAATTTTACTACCCGTACCTTGTGCCTGGACAGATATATCAGCTTTAAATTGGCTACCTCTAATGGAGCCATCCAGAGCGTTGTCACTGAACTGGCACGTCATTTTTGAATCGAAGCGTCGAATATCCTCATCTTCACTCATGAAGAGCTTGATTTTCTCAAAGGCCGCTTTTGCACTGTGTGAGCTGGTATGCTCGATCGTAAATTTTGGCATTCTCGGACTTTACAATAGTTGGATTTTGACTGCAATAAAACATCGTGTCAGAATCAAAAACTATGAAATTTGTTAAAGATATCAAAAGAACAGAGTATTGCGGGAAGATGAGCTCAAAACTGGTTGGCCAAAAGGTCGTGCTTATGGGTTGGGTGGATTCCCGCCGCGACCACGGAAGTTTGGTTTTTATCGATCTCCGGGATCGTGAGGGGATCGTTCAAGTCGTGTTGGATCCTAACAAACCCGAAACAGCGTCCTCAAAAAATCTTCGTGGTGAGTTTGTTGTCGCAGTGGAGGGTATTGTGCGTGCTCGACCTGAGGGCATGAAAAATATGAAAGTAAAAACTGGTGAGATTGAAATAGAGGCCCTGCGTTGCGAGATCTTAAATGAAGCAGCGGTGCCTCCGTTTCAAGTCGATGATAAAAATGTGAACGAAACTTTGCGTTTAAAATATCGTTATTTAGATCTTCGTTCGCCGCGCTTGATCAATCATCTCGTGACTCGACACAAGGTAGCCCAATTGGTTCGGCGATTTTTGTCCGATAATGGTTTTCTCGAAGTCGAGACTCCGATACTTTTTAAGTCAACACCTGAAGGCGCACGTGATTATTTGGTGCCCTCACGTGTGAATCAGGGAAGTTTTTATGCTTTGCCACAATCTCCGCAAATCTTGAAGCAACTTTTGATGGTTTCTGGCTATGACCGTTATTTTCAGATAGCCCGCTGCTTTCGAGACGAGGATTTACGAGCAGATCGTCAGCCAGAATTTTCTCAAATCGACATTGAGATGTCTTTTATCGATGAAGAGGACATTATACAGCTCAACGAAAAACTTCTTCGTACAATCTGGAAAGAAATAAAAGGCATGGAGGTTGGTGCCTTGCCTCGTATAACTTATCAAGAAGCAATGGATCGTTTTGGGAACGATAAGCCAGATACTCGTTTTGGTATGGAGATCAAAGATCTTAAAGCCGTTGTAAGCGGTTCTGGCTTTAAAGTTTTTGATGATGTGATTGCCCGCAACGGAGTTGTTCGCGGGATTCCTGTGCCCAAAGGCGGTACTTTTTCCCGTGGTCAACTTGATAAGCTTACGGACATTGCAAAGCGCGCTGGCGCGAAAGGGCTTGTGTGGATTAAAGCGGAGGCTGATGGAGCTTACGCCTCTCCAGTTTCTAAGTTTTTTAGTTCAGAAAAACTTGGCGAAATATTTAAGGCGACGGGTGCTCAGTCCGGAGATTGTGCGTTGATTGTCGCGGATGATTTTGATCCGGCCTGTGCCGCACTTTCCACAATACGTTTGCATTTGGGTAAAGAATTAAACTTAATTGACAGCTCTAAATACAATTTTTTATGGGTTGTAGACTTTCCAGCTTTTGAGTACTCCCCAGATGATAAGCGATGGGTTTCAAGACATCATCCGTTTACTTCGCCAAAAGAAGAGTTCGCTCAGGATCTTATCGATGGCAAAGAATCTTCCTATGGTAGTATGCTTGCAAAAGCCTATGACCTTGTTTGTAACGGATACGAGATGGGTGGCGGAAGTATTCGTATATACCGCACAGAGTTGCAACAAGCGATGTTTCGACTTTTGGGTATGGACAAAGAAGAGCAAGAGGAAAAATTTGGGTTCTTGCTGGAGGCTTTGAAGTATGGGGCGCCACCTCACGGCGGTATTGCCTGGGGTCTAGATCGTCTTGTAATGCTTTTGTGTAACACGGATGCCATTCGTGAGGTGATTGCCTTTCCGAAAACTGCAAGGGCCACTTGTTTAATGTCAGCTTGCCCAAGCGAAGTTAGTCGTGATCAGCTTACAGAGGTAGGCATCAAGCTTACACCATTAGCGGAAAAAGCAGTGGAGGAAGCACACAAAGCATTCATTGCTGACTGATTTTTACAGTTCTCTTTTATACAAAGGCAACCTCTATGTTACAGCCGCAAAAGCCACTTTCAAAATACACGCCGAAACTTTTTACACCGATTCGCATCCGCGACTTGAATATTAAAAATCGAATTTTCGTATCGTCGATGTGCCAGTATTCGGCTGTGGAAGGTGTTCCTAATAATTGGCACCTTGTCCATTTGGGCAGTCGCGCCGTGGGCGGGGCGGGTCTTGTTATGGTGGAAGCCACAGCCGTTCGAGCAGTCGGCAGAATTTCCTTGGCAGATTTGGGAATCTGGAATGATCAACAGATGCAGGCGTATCGCCCCATCGTGGCTTTTTTAAAAGAACATGGAGCTGTTCCTGGAATTCAGTTAGCGCATGCAGGAAGAAAAGCCTCTATGGCGTCGCCATGGCAGGGGGGGCGCTCTATTGATGACAAGCAGGGCGGTTGGGAGCCTGAAGGGCCAAGTCCATTGCCTTTTAGTGATAAGCATGTGACGCCTCGTGAACTCACAAAAAAAGATATTGAATCCATCATTGATGATTTTGCTATGGCCGCAAAACGTAGCCTTGAGGCGGGTTTTGAAGTCGTTGAAATTCATGCGGCCCATGGCTATTTAATGAATGAATTTTTGTCGCCTCTTTCAAATCACCGGACTGATGAATATGGTGGTAGTATTGAAAATCGAATGCGTTTTCCCTTAGCGGTGGCAACGTGCATTCGTAAAATTTGGCCTGCCAAATGGCCGGTGTTTGTACGAATTTCAGCAACAGATTGGGTGGATAAGGGCTGGGACCTGTCACAAAGCATTGTGTTTGCAAAGCAGCTTAAGGAAATTGGCATTGATTTAATTGATTGCTCTTCTGGAGGAAACTCCCCGCAAGCACAAATTCCTGTCGGTCCTGGATATCAAGTTCCTTTTGCTGCGGCTATTCGCGATCAAGTTCAGATTTTCACGGGAGCGGTGGGAGTCATAACTAAGGGCGCGCAAGCTGAACAAATTCTTCAAGAGGGCGAAGCAGATGTGCTCTTTTTAGGGCGCGAGTTTTTGCGCGATCCTTACTTTCCCCTTCATGCCGCAAAAGAGCTTGGGGTGGAAGTGGAATGGCCTATGCAATACGACAGAGCAAAACCTTAGTCTGGTTTTTTGAAAAGTGTCTCAAGTTTAAACGTCTCAAGCCGATACGTAGATATGAACTCACATGGAGGTGAGAGATGGAAAAGATCAGCCGCATATTACCACCAAGCAGACGGGTTGTAGCAACCGACGTCGAGAGTTCACAACCGGTTCGTCCGGGAGCCCCCGACTTTGGTCGACCGACGCAAAAGCCCCTGGATATTCAGGATCGAGTGAGTCTCAGTTCGTTAGTGAATAATCGCAGTGCCGAACCCACGACATATAAGAACACCAAAGACGGTGCCCGAGCCCGTGTTGTTGAAGATATGGCAGAAAAGTTCTTTAACCCACGAACGATAGCTAAAGAGGGCGAAGGAACAAGGTCGGAGGAGACACTTAAAAGAATGGAAGAAAACAAGTCCTTCTCGCAAGTTACTCCGGAGACAGCACAAAAACCTGCTGAAGAAGATCGGCAGATTCTTCCGCTCTAAATTTTTTCAACCAAAAAACCATTTTCTTCCAGGGAACATATTCTATATGCCCCCTGGAGTTTTCTGTTTCCATTAGTAATCTTTTCCACCACCAGGATATAGTCCAAACTTAAATGAATTAATCGTCTAATGGCTTGAAGACTCCACTGTGGTGCCCCGATCTGAATCAACATTTCTAATCGAATCAAAGCCTGTCGTGGATCGCATGCGTGTAGAGTTCCAAAGCTGCCGCTATGGCCAGTGGCTAAAGCCATTAAGAGATCTTTTGCTTCGGCTCCGCGAATTTCCCCCATCACAATGCGGTCTGGGCGCAGTCGTAGTGAGTGCCTAAGCAGCTCGCTTTGATCAATGGTTTTTAGCAAGCCTTGAGGATCTTCACGCGTGATCATCTTCATACAAGAGGAGTTCGGCAGTTCAATCTCGGGGATATCTTCGATGACAATTGCTCTTTCATTGGCAGGAATTTCTTGTAAAAGAGCATTAATTAAAGATGTTTTCCCTGTGCCGGTTCCTCCTGCTATGAGAAAGTTTTTTTTCATAGCAATCATTTTGCGTAGTTTAGCAATTTCAGTCTCGGAAGCCCATTTTTGTTCCTCGAGTTTTGCCAAGGTCCAAGGATTCTTGGGGTGGCGGCGCAAGGAGAGGTGGTGATGATTGCGAGTCAGTTCTTGGCGAACCAAAGTTAGACGAAATTCTTTAAACTGTCCGGTTGTCGCCGGATACTCCACGGTACTTTGACAGCGTGATTGCTCGCAAAGACGGTGCAGGCTGTTTGTGTAAGTTACTTCTGATAAAAAAAGATCCGGATGTTTTTGCAATCGCCCTTGTTTTTCATACCATATAGATTCGGGGCCATTAACTAAGATCTCTGTAACTTCAGAATCCACCAAAAGACTCTCTAGGGGACCAAAGGAAAAGTATTCAGCTAGAATTCGTTGGCGAACCTCGCTTGATGAGAGCTCTAGTGCTCCTTCGATTGTTTGCTTGAATTTCTCGGCATTTTGCGTGCGCCAGAAATCATCGTGACCATATCCTCGCTCAGAGATTTCGCGCAGTCGTTCTTGAGTTTTTGTAAATACACTTTGAAGTGCATTATTCATGGCTTAGATCTCCAAGATGATGCGGGCGCTCCGCTAAAGGCACCATGGAGTCTTCCTTCATTATGTCAGGGCGGACAAGAATAACCAGTTCAGTGCGATTTTCTTTGAAGTCGCGACTTGAAAACAAGGCGCCTAGGATGGGAATACGACTGAGTAAAGGCAGCCCTTCTGTCGAATTGCCCTCTTCGTTTTTGATCAGGCCTGAAAGAACAATAGTTTGAGGCTTGGTCAGATCAAAGTGGCTTGAAATGCGATTGGTGAGAAGTCCAGGAATGCCCTCCACAGTGCGGCTGTTATCGATCGTAGAAACTTCGGTTTCAATGGCGATACTCATTCGCCCTGAGGAGTCTGCTTTGGGTTTTATCTTTAGAAGAACCCCGTACTTCTTCCAGATCACATCTTGAGTTTTAAAATTAATTAGCTTGATTGGAAACTCGCCCCCAGCGAGAAACTCGGCCTCCTTGCCGCTGCGACAGAGAAGATTGGGACTTGCTAAAATCCTGCCGAGTCCTTGTTGCTCAAAGGCTTGAGCATTGAACATCATATTCTCAAATTCTTTCTGACCATTTTGAAGGAGTGTCGCTGAATAGCTTGACGGCCATTGAATGCCATACTTCACTGCAAAATCTCTTCGGACTTCAGCTACAGTGATTTGCACTTTCACTACTGGTTCAATATCCAAAGCTTGACTATCTTTTTCAAGCTGCACCCCATAAGGCCCTAAGATTTCTTCATATTTTGTAAACTGTTGAGGGCTAACAGACAATCGTGCCTGTAAAGGGTGTGTAAAGTGAATGGGAACAGAGGAAAGACCAGCAAGGGAGTATTCCTGTTGCCAATAGCTTCTGGCTTTTGCTTGAATACTGGACGATATCTCTGCGCTCATAGCAAAAGAAACGCCGGTTTCTTCGCTGATTCTAGCTAGCTGTTGCCAATCCTCCCAACGATAGATTTTTCCAAAAACTGTGACTTGATATTTTTTGATTTTAAGTCGCAGTCCTAAAATTTGATGGAGCTCTTTTTCAAAATTCAGAAGAAGAGTCTTCTTCAGAGGCTGTATGACTTGCACTTGATAATTTTTGTCCCCTACCTGCAAGGCCGTGGCGCCTTCAGTGTTTCCACTCAAGATCAGGAAGCCACCGCGTGTAAGAACGGAAAGTATCTTGCGATTTTGAACCCAGACCTGATGATTTGAGGGTATGGGTAATTTGTGGTCCTCGCCAATTTTCAAAACCAGAGATTCTGCATGCACGAGCGAGGATCGAAAAACTAATAACAAAAACACTGAGACAGCTAAGACCTCTCGACCCATGATACACCTCTGATGGGCGCTCAAGCAAGAAACGGGCTAACCTCTAGGTAAGCTGAAGTCCCATTTGGGTACAGAAGTCGGACGGGCTTGTCCGATGGCAGAAAGCTAAGCCATTGGTAAACTGAAAGAGACACAGACGCCTTCGCTCGTGTTTTCAATTTTCAATTTAGATTGATGAAGACTCAGAATTGACTGACAGATGCTAAGCCCAAGCCCCATACCTGTTGAGTGATTCATCACATCTTCGTCGATAAAAAATGGGCTCAGAATTTTCTCAATCACCTGTGTTTCGACTTGCGGTCCCTTATTTAGTACAGAGTAAATAACCCGGTCATTATTTTCAGTGGCCTCAATGAAGATCTCTGTATTGTCATAGCCAAACTTCGCGGCATTGTGAACGAGGCGGTTGAGAACTTGACGAATCAACTCCCGATCTGCGGTGGCTAGCAGACCCATGTTTTTTTCCGATAAAATTTGATGTTTATATTGAAGTACATTGCTGACATCTGCATTGAGAAACTTATCTATTCCTGAGAAAGAAACTGGGGTAAGATTGACTTTTAATTGCTTGGCCTCGGCGCGAATAATTAACAAAACATCGTCTATAATACCGTGGAGTTTATTGGCTCCTCGTGAAATGCGATTTACAAAAAGCTTTTGCTCATCGTCCATTTGAGTTTCATTCAGCAGCCCAACAAAGCTTAAAATAGATGTCAACGGTGTTTTCAATTCATGATTAATCAGAATCATGAAGTTGCTCTTAGCCTTATCAAGACTCTTCAGCTCATTCAGTGCCTTGGCGAGTTCAATGTTTTTCTTTTTAAGCTCTTTAGAAATATCATATTTTTGAATCGCTTGATCAACCGTATTGAGTAAGTCTGTGGAGTCCCATGGCTTCGTGAGGTAACGATAGATTTGCCCTTGGTTTACTGCTTGAATTACAGATTCGATGTCAGTATAGCCAGTCAAAAGTATACGAAGTGCCTCAGGATGTGATCTTTGAGTTTTTTCTAGAAACTCAACTCCTGTCATGCTTGGCATTCGCTGATCGGAGATGATCAAGGCTATACCTGGATTTTCGGCTAGGACCTCTAAGCCTTGTGTGCCAGACGTAGCCTTTAGGACAGTATAGTGCTTGCGAAAGAGTCGCTCTAATGCTTCTACATTGTCTAGTTCATCGTCTACGCAAAGAATTATATGCTTCGCCATAAAACTTAGTGTAGAATCGGGAGGTATAGGTTGTCACGGATGACGACTGCATAAGGATTATGGTCCAGATTCCATACTTCTTTTGCGGATTTGACCAAGTTGTAGTCAAGTCTTGGTCCACACCTGACGATCAGTAAAACGTAGAAGTGTTTTATTTCGATTCAGGAGAGCAAATATGAAATTCGGAATGCTATTGACAGTACTTGCGGTGTTTACATCGACTCTGTCTTCTCTGTCCGCAAATGCTCAGATGGCCTGGGGAACTGGCCAGGCGATGGCGCAACAATCTTGCCCGTATAATTCTCAGGCCGGCGAGGGCGCCTCTAGTTATCTTGAAGACTATAATGATCTTAAAAAAGCAAAAGCAGATGAAGAGTCTAAGCTTCGGGAGATGAAGCGCAAGCTCCGTACATTGGAAAAAGGTATCGATAAGGCAAGAGATGCAATCACCAATGTTGTTGATGGTAGATATTCAGACGCCATTATTTCGCATATGGATAATGCTCGCCTATGTGGCGACTATGATACTGATAGAATCCCAAAAACAGCTTCAAAAGTTCGCGGCGATGATGATGGTGAAGATCTTCCGCCTGCAAATAACGCCCAATCAAAACTCACGCCACTTTCTGGATTTAGCCCGCGACAATGGGCACAAGTTTGTATCCAAGGAAAAAAAGGTGGCATCGATGGTATGGTTTGCAGCACAGCACCTTATGCATCTGCAGATCGCGGTCGTAACACTCCGAATGAGTGTAAACGTGCTTTAGTGTCCTATCGCAAAGACACACTTGATTATCAAAAAACGCAAGAGGATATTGCGAAATCAGAGGATCGTATTGCTCGCTACAAAGACGAGTTACCTGAAGCTTTGCGTGATGCAAAAGCTCGCTACAAAGAAGACAGACAAGCCGGAACTGAAGGCGATATTTGCTTAACTTGTATGGCTGGCGGTAATAGCTATCAAGCAGAAAGAGCAGGCCCTGATTGGGCGGGCGTTGCTGCCAATGTTGGCGTGGGTTTAGTTGCAACTTATATGGGTTATCAAACTAATAAAATGGTGGCTAAGTATAACTCTGATCTTGGCTGGCCAACTCAGGCTTATCCTGCTTGGGGCTACGGGCTTCCATTCCTGGCTAACGGTATTTATGGAGCCCTCGGTGGCGGCATTGGCAGCGGAGCATTCGGTTGTGCCGGTGGTGTTGGCGGTGGTGGTTATATGACTGGTTCTATGGGCGGCATGGGGCCTTTCGGCCAAGGTGGCGGCCTATATGGCAACGTCGGAATGAATGGACCTTTCGGATATCCAAATGGAATGCTTGGCAGCCCAATGGGTGGCGGTATGTTCGGTGGAGGCATGGGGCCATGGGGCCTTAACGGCGGCATGGGTGGCGGCATAGGCGGCGGCATGGGTGGTTACCCGATGGGCGGCGGCATGGGTGGTTACCCGATGGGCGGCGGCATGGGTGGTTACCCGATGGGCGGCGGCATGGGTGGTTACCCGATGGGTGGCGGCATGGGCGGCGGCATGGGTGGTTACCCGATGGGTGGCGGCATGGGTGGTTACCCGATGGGTGGCGGCATGGGTGGTTACCCGATGGGCGGCGGCATGGGTGGTTACCCGATGGGCGGCGGCATGGGTGGTTACCCGATGGGCGGCGGCATGGGTGGCGGCATAGGCGGCGGCATAGGCGGCGGCATGGGTGGTTACCCGATGGGTGGCGGCATGGGTGGTTACCCGATGGGTGGCGGCATGGGTGGTTACCCGATGGGTGGCGGCATGGGCATGGACGGTGGTTTAGGCTCTATGCAAATGCAACAAGCTATGTTGCAAATGCAGCAGAAACAGCAGCAGCTCTATATGCAGCAGTACCAGCAGCAAATGCAAAACCAGATGGCTCGTCAGCAAACTCTGGTAGGACTTAACTCCGAACTTCAGAATTTGATGTACAGAATTCAACAGGTACAAATGGGCGGAACTTCAACGGGTTACATTAGTGGTGGCATCGGCGGTGGAGTTAGTATTGGCGGTGGCTTGAGCATCGGCGGCAGTTCGGGAGTCCTTCCTGCCCCAGGCACCTCTGGAACAAGCACCGTGCCGAACGGTGTTGTAATACCTGCTGGCAGTCGTTAGTACTAAAATTAACTTAATAAACACAAGCCCCTCTGCTAAAACAAAGGGGCTTATGCTTTTAAAAATCCCTTGTCTTTATGATTCTCATGTTCACTGGCTTGGTACAGGGCAAATCGCTGTGGGGTTACAGCTTCAGGAGTTAGCCAATGCCGAGGAGATATCAAATATCAAAGTGGACTCCTCCTTTTTTCGTGGCAAATGGCTTGTAGGATTTGGTTGGGATCATAACAAATGGTCAGTGAAGAAACTTCCGGCCAAAGAGATTCTAGACAATGTGTTTCCCGACTATCCAGTGTTGTTCCAAGGCGCAGATGGCCATTGCTCTTGGTTGAACTCCATTGCTTTAGATCAGCTTGGTTACGAATGTAGCCACTCCGGAGTTCTACAGGAGGAAGAGCATTTCAAGGCCTATTATTCATTACCAAAGCTTTCGGATTTACAAATCAGTCAGTCCCTAAAAAAGGGCTGCGATATTTTTAACCAGGCGGGGTTCACCCACATTCGCGATATGACTTGTGATGAACAACAATGGAGAGTTGCGCTTGCTCTGGAACAAGCTGGTGAACTCACCCTGTATGCCCAAGAAAATTTTCTTTGCGAGCATCCGAGTGATATCGACCGGATTCTGACTTTTTTAGAAAAAGCAAAGTTGCAAGAGACTCCGCATTTGAAAGCTCAAGGCATTAAGATTTTCTTTGATGGAACCTTGGGCTCCGATACAGCTTGGCTTTCAAAATGTCAGTGTAGAAGTCATAAATTTTCTTGGACTGCAGAAGATCTTGAGAATCTTTTTAAAAAGTCGTGGTCGAAAAATTTTGAAGTTGCTGTCCACACCATTGGTGATGAGGCAGCTCACCAAGTCGTTCTCGCGGCCCGTAAAGTGATGGCGACCAATGAGTACACTGGCTGGTTGAACCTGGAGCACGTGGAGGTTTTAAGGCCTGAGACGGTGCAAATAATGAAGGCCATTCACGTTCGTTGCCATATGCAACCATGTCACTGGCTGAGTGACCGAGTGTGGCTTAAAGAAAAGCTTGGAGATCTTTATAAATATGCTTTTCCGTGGGGAGCCTTGTCTAGGTCAGGTATTCCCCTGCACTTTGGGAGTGATTCTCCTATTGCAAGATCTTCGTTTTTGGACAATCAACAAGCCCTCGCAGAAAGTGCTAGGGCGAAGATTCCTGCTCTTAAAGGTAATATCACAGAGTTTCATAGGTATTCAGGAGAAACTCTGGGGGAGACATATACGGTTTTTGAAAATCAAAAACTCTGCGAGCTTATTTTCGATGGACGGAAGATCGTATAGGCGTGACATAATAGAGAGCAATTCCTAACAAAACGCCGCCAACAACCAAACCAACTTGAAGATAGCTACCGGAACTTCCCATCGTAGAAAAAACAGCAACGGCCAGAGCCAGTAACAATGGCGGCACGGCCATTAGGCTAAGACCAATTTGCCCTCCGGAATAGCGGCAGAAAGCTCAGCAACCATGAGCGAAGTAGGCAAAGCCCAAAATACAGGCAATAGTAGGACTAAGTAGATGGACCACTGAGTGCCAACAGTTGCCACCAAGGGCTCGAGGCCATAGGCTCCGCCTGAAACAATAAAAAAAATCAAAGCAACCTGATGCCAAAAACCTATTTTTTGTTGGAGAGAATCTGTTTGACTCATTTTAATGAGTTAAAAAATAACTGACCCCGAGTCAATCCCTCATTGAGATATTACTTCAGGAAAGTCTCTTGCGGGTGATCTCGGTGGCCTTGTGGATTAACTGAGCCAGTTCACCCTCAAGTTCATCAATCATCTCAATCCAAAGTTTCGGAGCGAAACCTTTCATAGCTAGGCCGATCTGAGATAAATTCAAGTCTGCCCAGACTACTTCGCATTCGACAGAAATTTTCTGCCAGTCGGGAAGTTCAATAAAAACCAATAACGCTTGCCCAATTTTTAGCGGCGGCAGGTGGGGAGTGAAAACTTTAAGTCCTTCTTTGGATATTTCAAGAATTTGACTCTCATAAATTTGCACGGAACTCTCTAAATGCTCTTTAAGATGCCAACTGGCTTTATAATAAACAGAAAAACGAGCCTGCTTGCGATCAATAACACTCTTGTCTTTCGGTGAGCTAAAAATGATTTCAAAATATTCTGGGTAAAAATAAGAATTTGTAATTATTATTTTTTCTTCCGGCGTTAGACCCGCAAAAGCATCAGACTTGTGAAGAAAAAAATATTCCAAAAGAGAGGGGGTGAAGCAAAAACTCGAACAGCTTGGGAATTTTTTTGTATCAAATAAGTATTGAGGCGAATCGGGAGACAAGAAAAAATGATACAGATTCCGATTCGATTTTTTTTCGCCGTAGACGTGCTTATAATTTTCTCCTAAATCTCGCAGGCTGAGCCAACCGGCCACCGCCGCTGCTCCTTGAACGAATTCGTAGGTTTTGACCTCGCCATCTGCAATGTCATGGAAGAGCAAAACACAACGATAAAAATCTCGGATTTCAGGGTGAAAAGTTGCCACAATTTTATCGACACCAAGATATTGCCTGCAGTAGCGTTGCATAAAATCACAGAGCGGCAGAAGAAGCTTGCCTCTTTGCGCCCTGTAGCCCTTTTTAATTGCTAAAGTTGAAATTTCTGCTAGGCGTATGGAGCTTTGACGGAGATGTTTAATATCCCAGAGCTTTTCGATGGGTAAACCCAATGCGGAATCCACGATGATGGGCTGAATCTTTTTCCAGACCTCTTTCATAAAAACTCTCATAGGCTATTTGAAAGGCCTGTTCAATTTCCTTTTTGGTCTCTGCCTTTTTAAAGGTTAGATTTGTTGGAAGTGGAAGCTCGAATGAGAAAAGTCTTCGTATAATGGGGCCACGAAATGTTATTGGCAAAAAGGAGAACAAATTCCAGAGGACTCTGCCCACAGAACGATAAACCCGAATTTTTTCTGTAATTCTATACTTCACTATGAATATATCGTTCCAATAAGCCTGGTTCTTCTTGCAAGTTAACTTCTTTCCGGGGTGCTCTACCGAACTCGCCATCAGTGTGCCCAACCCGAAAACCAATAGCAAGCTGACTGAGGTCCAGGGAGAACTTGCTGCGGATACTCTCTGTTACGGATTTGATTTCGAGACGTTGTTTTTTTGTATAAAAATTATTTTCAGGGTCGAGCCAGTAATTTAATGCGATAAACGAAGCAGCCAATGGCTGAAATGATACCTTTTCCTGATTTACATAAATCCATATTTTCTGAAATTCTTTTCCGAATTGAAAACAATTTTTAAAATCATGATGCTTGGCTTGAAGAAAAAAAACACGATCACAATATTTGACTGGCTTTACAACTCCTTGATAAACTGGAATTTTGTGAAACCCCATCCGAAACATATAGCGAATTGGGGGGATATACACTAGAACTCGCAACAAGACTTGGTCTTGTAAAGGAATTCCTAGTTGGCTTAGAGGAATTTTGTCACCTCTGCTTTTATCTTTCCTGCCAAAGCTAATTTCCTTCAAGAACCCGCCTAGCAAGAACGGGTTTTGCCAACGAATTTTTTCAAGTCGCATCAGCTCCTTCGCAAAGGCCATTTTATTTTCATGAAATTCAAAGATGTTCACGTTTTCTGAACTCTCAATAGTCTGCTTGATCTTATTACGTAACTTTTCAGGAATGGGTTTAGACTCGAAAGCTAAACGATTGGTAAATCGATTTTCTAGTGCTTGTAAATCCACCTCGGGCAATACCTCCGAGGATTCAACAAAGCTCAAGATGGCGGAGCTAGACCACAAATCAGACCCTTCAATATAAGTGGTCTTTTGGAGTTTAAATCCGTCATGTGCTGCGGCAACCTCTAAGTTAAAAGCAAAACTGCCCAATGCCAAAGCTGCCGCCGAACCTTTTACGTCCATAGGAGATTTTTTTTTACGATAAGACTCATCTATTTTAAGACGAAAAGCCACTTGGCCCGGAGTGCTTTCAAAAGCTACTGACCAGGGTTGAGCATTTCCACCTGAAGGAGCGCTTTTAGCTTTTTCGATCCATTTTTTTATTTTTTCTGTCGTCATTGATGAAGCTCCCGTGCATTAGAATAGCATATGGACTTATTCCTTGGAAGGCGACGGGTGTTTCTAATTCTCTTTAAACTATTAATCAGATAGAAACAAGACTGGCGAAAATGCCCAGACTAATTAAAATACAAGATTGATGATTGGAAAGTTTTTATGAAGACACCACTTAATATCGCAGGCTTTGATCGGAACACAGCATTTTCCAGAAGTATTGGCCTTATTACCAAGCAGGAGTTGGATCTGCTGAAAGGTAAAACCGTTGCAATTGCTGGTTTAGGCGGAGTTGGTGGAAGTTATTTATTAACATTGGCACGCCTTGGGGTTGGTGGATTTCATATTGCCGATATGGACACGTTCTCCATTGAAAACTTCAATCGGCAAGCCGGCGCAAATATGAATACTCTCGGGCGGGCTAAAGTGGAAGTGCTTAAAGAAATGGCGCTTGCAATAAATCCTGAATTGCGAATAAAGGTCTTTTCAGAAGGTGTTAATAATCAGAATATCAGCGAGTTTTTTTTAGGCGTTGATACTTATGTAGACGGCTTAGATTTTTTTGCTTTTCGCGTTCGCGAATCAGTCTTTCGTTTTTGTTATCAAAAAAAGATTCCCGCGACTACGGTTGGGCCCATTGGTATGGGAGCCGCTCTCATGAATTTTCTCCCTGGAGGCATGAGTTTTGATGATTATTTTCAGTGGAAGCCCACGGATTCTGATTTAGATTTATCCATTAAGTTATTATTGGGGTTGACGCCAAGCGCCTGTCACCGTTTTTACATTGTGGACCCTTCAGCTTTAGATTTTGAAGCTAGGCGCGGCCCTTCCTTACCCATGGGAATTGAACTTTGCGCTGGCGTTCTTGGAACTGAAGTTCTTAAAATTTTGTTAAAGCGAGGAAAAACCTTTGAAGCCCCGCATTCGATTTTGTACGACGCTTACTTCAATAAGTTATTTCATCACTATGTGATGTTTGGGAACCGCAATCCTCTTCAGCGCTTAAAATATTTTTTGGCAAAATGGAAAATGACGCGGCTCAAGCCCAAAGTTTAGCGTATCAGACTTCGAAAAAATCTTTTAAATCCATTTTGAAAAATTCCAGTAGGGAAATCCCCTGAGGGCAATGACTAGGCCACGATGAATCTTAAGTATCTAATAACATAGTCTTTTTAAGAATAATCACCAGGCCTGACCGGCTTATTTTTCAGTGAATTCAGCACATTATAAAAATCTTACCTGTTCGCCCGCTGCGACCAACCCTGCTCTCGACGGAACTTTGGGTCGTTCATAAATTTATTTAAAACATAGGCCAGTCCCTCAGCTC
>JANMPT010000119.1:0-1504 GCA_031370005.1 Bdellovibrionales bacterium
GTGCCGGATACGCGGCGCGCGGGGTTTGCCGGGGAGTGTCACCGTCAGCCGCGGTTATTGCTAGGCGATGCGCATGGGCGAGAATCCGCCGATTGGCTTGAGGCCGCTGCCGACCGCGAAGGTTGGAAGTGAATCGCGCTCTGGCGGTATCATCAGCCTGGTTGCCACACCGGAAATTTTTGCATCACTTTCGCGAAGAGTTCAGACGAAGTGAATTTTTCTAGCGACGCGCGCAGGGCGGGGTAAGGCGCGCTGGCAAACCAGTCGGCATCCACCGCCGCGAACTGGCGCACGAAGGGGAGCAGAGCCGCATCGGCGATGGACATTTTTTCGCCGAGCAGACAGGGCGTGACGCTCAAGTGTGATTCGAGTCGCCGTAAAAATTCTTCGCCTTGCGCGCGGTAAAAATCTTGCGGGTGTTCGGGAAAGCGTTCGGGATATTTGTAACGGTCCAGCGCGCGTTTGAAACTCGTGTCGTTCTCCAGCACTAGCGGCAGTGCGGTCTGCATATGGCGCTCACCCACACCCAACCAATCTTGCGGGTCGTGTTGCCGCAACGCCACAGCATGATGTCCCAGCTCTCGTCTATCACCCGACCGTCCGGCAACACCAGTACCGGCACACTGCCTTTGGGCGACGCGGCCAGCATGGCGGCGGGTTTGTCGCGCAACACCACTTCGCGGAGCTCGACGGCGATGCCGCTGGCGATCAGTGCGGCGCGTGCCCGCATCGCGTAAGGGCAGCGGCGGAAGGAGTAGAGGATGGGCGGGGACATGCGGATATTTTATTCGATTCGTCATTCCCGCGCATAACCAGCGACTAAGCTGGCGCTGTTTGCCAGCTTAGTCGAATGGCTAGTTGTTTCATCAGGCGGGAAAGACGTTACTCACGCGCTTGATGCGTCCAATAGCGTTGGTGGGTTTTGCGATAGCGCTCCACGGTCAAGCCTCGCGCGTCCATCGCGACCAATATCGCGCCGTCTTCATCCGAGCGCAGCAGTTCCGCGCCGCTGTCGGCGTAGCGTTGCACGACTTCCGCTTTGGGGTGGCCGTAGCGGTTGCGATAGCCAGTGGTGAACACCGCGTAGTCGGGCAACACGGCGGCGATAAAATCCGGCGTGGAAGACGTTTTGCTACCGTGATGCGGCACGACGAGCAGGCTGGCGTTTAGTTGTCCCGCGTGATTTTCCAGCAGGCGTTGCTCGCTTTTTTTCTCGATGTCGCCCACGATCAGAATGTGTTGCGAGCCCAGGCTGATGCGCAGCACGCAACTCAGATCGTTGTCGTGCGGCTTGATCGAGGTATCGGCATCCGGCCCGGGATGCAGGATGTCGAATTGCACGCCGTCCCATTGCCAGTGGTCACCATCGGTGCAACGCCGCGAGCCCTTCATCTCTTGGCCTGACTGACGCGGGAAATTTTGCAGCAACGGGCTGTCGTCTGGCAAGGAAGATGCGACCCAATCGATAGGCAAGGCTTGCATCACGGAGGTCGTGCCGCCGGTG
>JANMPT010000027.1:0-2926 GCA_031370005.1 Bdellovibrionales bacterium
TGAAGGCCACCTTGAAGTCGTCGAGCGACTTTTTGGCGGTGCCTTCGACACCACCGGCCTCAGCGCATACCACCTGGCCATCGGCCATGGTGCCCGCAGCCAGCTTGGGCAGTTCGCCCGAGCAGATGCCGTCGCCGCCCATGAACTTGGCTTCGATGCCGAGCTGCTTCATCTGGCGCATCATCGGGCCGGCCACGGCGTCCATGCCGCCGAAGAAGACGATGTCCGGCTTCTTGGCCTTCAGGCTGGTCAAGATGGCGGTGAAGTCGGTTGCCTTGTCGTTGGTGAACTCACGGCCCACGGTCTTGCCGCCAGCGGCCTTGACGCCCTTCTCGAACTCATCGGCCACACCCTGGCCATAAGCCGTGCGATCGTCGATGACGGCGATGCTCTTGCCCTTGACGGTCTTCACGGCGTACTTGCCGAGCGTGCCGCCCAGGTGCACGTCGTCAGCGACAACGCGGAACGTCGTCTTGTAGCCCTGACGCGTGAACTTGGGGTTGGTGGCCGAGGGGCTGATCTGGGGAATACCGGCGTCGCTGTAGATCTTGGACGCGGGAATGGAGGTGCCTGAGTTCAGGTGGCCGATGATGCCCATGACCTTGCTGTCCACGAGCTTCTGCGCCGCAGCCGTACCCTGCTTGGGGTCACCCGCATCGTCTTCGGCCAGCAGTTCAAACTTGACCTTCTTGCCGCCAATCGTCACGCCCTTGGCGTTGAGCTCCTCGATCGCCATGCGGGCGCCGTTTTCATTGTCCTTGCCCAGGTGCGAGATGGCGCCGCTGGTGGGGGCCACGTGGCCGATCTTGACGACCATGTCTTGCGCAAAAGCCGAGCCACCCAGCAGGATGGCGGCGGCACCGACGATCACGTTCAGCTTGACTTGCATGCAAAAACCTCCGGATGGAATAATTTGTCGACCAACGACAAGGTGTGGAAAAAGACCAAGCGCGGAACGATAACCGAAAAGCTGCTCCCGCCAAAAGGGTGGTTTCGCTCAGTTCTTCAGTGTTCGTCCCTACGCCTCCGGGCACAACGCGCCAGACGCCGGGTGCGACTACAGGGTCGGCCGTCAGAGATGCGTTCTGCGCTCCAAAGCCCGCGTCACCGCGTCCTCCACCAGGCCGCGCAGCGCGCCTGAAAGCTCCAGCCGGGCCTCACGGATCAGTCCGTCGGCGGCCCGCGCCAGGGCCGGCGCAAGGGCCTCACGCAGACGCGATTCAAACAAGCTGTCGATGCGCTGCTCCAGTTCAAACAGCACTTCAGCCGACAGCTCATCCGCAGCGCCCACAGGCGTGGCCAGCAGTTGCAACGGCCGCGCTGCGGCGTCGGCAAGCTCCACCACTTCGGTGAGCATGGGCACGCGGTCCACCGCCACCGGCCGCGCGTCAGCCAAGGGGCGTGCCTGCATCGCTCAGTTGTTTCGGGCTCAGGCCCATGGCCTTGTAGGCGCGCCAGCGTTCGCGGCCGCCATCCGCAGCGTCGGCGTCACTGCCGACAATCTCGATCACCCGGTCCAGTGCTGCCAGGTCTGCCGGCCCGCCTGCGCCCAGGTTCATGAGCACACGCGGCGCGTCAGCGCCCAACGCGGCGCGCGCCAGCCAGATCGGAGTGCGGCCTGCCACTGCAGCAGAAGCACCGGGCATGCGCACATGCGGCACGAAGTCCTGCGCGTCGTGCGCCCACAGGTTGTGGTCCAGTTGCGCCAACCGCTCGGGCGGCGCTGTCACCTGCACCCGAACCCCCTGCCGCGCGGCCTTGCGCAACAAGCGGCAGGCGAAGGCCACGGGGTCGGCCACGCCACTGTGGAACTCAACCTGGGTCACGGCCTGCCCGGCGGTCCGTTCGGCCGTCTGCCCGACCGTCTGCTCGACGTCTGCACTGAGTGGCGCGGCCTGCGGATGCCGCAGTGCCAATCACCGCGCCCTGGACAGCACGAAGTGCGTCAACAGCGGCACCGGCCGCCCGGTGGCGCCCTTGGCTGCGCCTGACTTCCAGGCCGTGCCTGCAATGTCAAGGTGGGCCCAGCGCAGGCGGCTCGTGAAGCGCTTCAGGAACATGGCTGCCGTGATGGCGCCGCCCGCACGCGCGCCCACATTGGCCATGTCGGCGTAGTGCGTCTTCAGCGCTTCGTCGTACTCCTCGTCCAGCGGCATGCGCCAGGCCGGGTCCTGCGCCTGCTCGCCGGCAGCCAGCAGTTCTGCGGCCAGCGCGTCGTCGGGGCTGAAGAGGCCCGAACGGTGGTGGCCGAGTGCCACCACGCAAGCCCCCGTGAGCGTTGCGATGTCCACCACCACGGCGGGCTTGAAGCGCTCGGCGTAGGTCAGCGCGTCGCACAGGATCAGGCGGCCTTCGGCGTCGGTGTTGAGAATTTCGATGGTCTGGCCGGACATGCTGGTGACGACGTCGCCGGGCTTCACGGCGCGGCCGCTGAGCATGTTTTCGCAACTCGGGATGATGCCGATCAGGTTGACCTTGGCCTTCATTTCGGCCACCGCGCGCAGCGTGCCCAGCACACTCGCCGCACCGCCCATGTCGAACTTCATCTCGTCCATATCGCCGGCCGGCTTGATGGAGATGCCACCCGTATCGAAGGTGATGCCTTTGCCCACCAGCACCACCGGTGCCTGCGACTTTGCCGCGCCTTCGTAGCGCGCCACGATGAAGCGCAGTGGCTCGGTCGAAGCCTGCGCGACCGACAGAAAAGACCCCATGCCCAGCTTCTCGCACGCCTTGATGACGCCGAGCACGGTGGCGCCGCCGCACATGTCGTATTTCATTTCGTCCATGGCGGCGGCCGGCTTGATCGAGATGCCACCGGCGTCGAAGGTTACACCCTTGCCGACCAGCGCCACCGGCGGCTCGCCGTCCTTGCCACCGTTATATTCAATCGTAATAAGTTTGGGCGGCTGGCGGCTGCCGCGCG
>JANMPT010000036.1:0-1635 GCA_031370005.1 Bdellovibrionales bacterium
CCGGCACGCTAACTTGGCTGGACGACATGCAAAAAACCGCGTTGTTTTCTGTAGTCGATGCCAATATCGTTGCGCTGGCTCAACCCGATCTGGTTAATGCAACATTTACATTGCGCCAACCCCCGCATGAATAAGTATGAAAAGAGAATGCATTGCCCCGTCTCCTGATATGGTTGTCGGCGGGAATTGCCAGTGTCTTGCTCACCCTGATAATATTTTTTCCGGTGAGTTGGGTGGTGGCTATGGTAGAGCAGCAGACCGCAGGCCGCTTGACGCTCGGGGATGCGCATGGCACATTGTGGCAAGGTTCGGCTTTCATCGGAGGCGCAGCGAGTGGCAATGACCCTGTAACGCCGCTTTTGCCGGGACGCTTTTCGTGGCGGCTGTCCCCTATGATATTGTTGGGGAGTATCGACGCAGAACTGGAAAATACTGCCGCATTGTCGCAACCGGTTAGCATGACAGGTAGCTGGCATCAATGGCAGGTAAGCGCCGGGGCAATTTCATTACCGGCGGAACGATTAGCCGCGCTGGGTACGCCACTGAATACCGTGCAACCTTCCGGCCAAATGCGCTTATCATGGGAGCCGCTGCAATTGACGCAACAGAATGGACAATTCGAAATGCTCGGAGCCATGAACCTGGAAATAAATGAGCTGGCATCGCGGCTCTCGCCAATCAAACCCCTGGGCAGCTATGACTTGGCGTTTGACTGGCGCGGAACACAGGCATCCGTGACACTCAAGACAATCCAGGGGCCGATGCTGTTGAGCGGCTCAGGGATGGTTGCCAACGGACGCTTGCAGTTTTCCGGCACGGCGCGAGCCGAAGCAGGACAAGAACAGAGGCTGGCAAATTTTCTGAATTTGCTGGGACAACGCCGCAGAGAAGGCAACACAGACGTTATCGCACTAGAGTTCAAATGATAAAAAATATATTGCTCAAAACAAAAAGATGCTGCTCTGCGACAATGGTGTTGTTGTGGACAATTACGGCAATGCATCCGGCGCAGGCGCAAGATCCAAACATAAATGCCGCCAATGGAACAATTGGCATTTCCGGCGCGGATCCGGCCTCCACACCGACCCCGACCACCAATGAAATCTCCAGCTCTCCCGTACGCACCACTAATAACCAGGTCAATATTGTAAATAAAGATACCGGCTCAAATAAAGGCACACTTAATTTCGTCGATGCCGACATCGAATCGGTGATCGCGGCAATCGGCGATTACACCCATACGACGTTCATCATTGATCCCCGTGTTAAAGGCACGATCAACTTAGTATCCGAGAAACCGCTCACCAAGGTTCAGGCATTTCAGCTATTGACTTCGGTATTGCGCTTGCATGGTTACACGGTAGTGACCGGCAACGGTTATACCAAAGTGGTGCCGGAAGCGGACGCCAAATTGCAGGCTGGCCCAATCCAGGCTGGCGCAGTGCGCGGCGACCAGATCGCGACGCAAATCTTTCATTTAAATTTCGAGTCCGCCGCCAATCTGGTGACGATATTACGTCCGCTGATTTCACCCAACAATACAATCAATGCCAACCCAGGCAATAACACGCTGATCATCACCGATTACGCGGACAATCTGCTGCGCATGGGCAAAATAATCAGGGCGCTGGATGG
>JANMPT010000052.1:0-2276 GCA_031370005.1 Bdellovibrionales bacterium
GCTGATATGATCGATGGCGGAATTTCTGGCACGGTTAACCTTGTCACCCGCAAGCCGCTTGATCGTCGCGGCCTGCACCTGGCCGGCACAATCGAGGGCAACTATGGTGACTTGGCGAAAGAATGGTCGCCGGGCTTCTCGGTGCTGGGATCGACCACGTTCGAAACCGAGGTCGGCACCTTCGGGTTTCAGGTCGGCTATGCGCAATCGGAACTGGTCACGCGCACCGATGCTTCGCAAATCACCGATCCCTGCTATCGTGCGCGTTCCCTGGACGGTCCGTGCTTACGCGTACGGTCGGTTGGTTCAGGCGGATTCAGCGGCGGCACTGCAACCAATTTCCCGCCCGCCAATGCCGTATTCGTACCCAAAGGGGCCGGTGTCCGCACCACCGACCTGACCCGCAATCGCGACGCCTGGTCGGCGGTGGGGCAATGGGAAAGCACCGATGGCCGCGCGCAGCTGACGGTGGAATATCTGCGCGCCAAAACCAACGCAACGCTGAACGAATTTGGGGTGTTGGCGCTGGTCAACGACGACGGCCTGTTTCCGGTCATCGCGCCGGGAACGACGCCGGTATTTGCTGGCAACCAGTTCATCTCGGGTACGCTAACCCAGTTGCAGCCGTTCACCGGTGGACGCGGGATCCCGACCGAGCTGCTGCGCTTCCAGCGCGAAGATACCGCCAAGACCGAAGATATTTCGGTCCAGCTAAAGCTCCAGCCGTCCGACCGACTGCGCTTCAACTTCGAAGTTCAGCACGTCAAATCGGACCGCTCCGAGGACGGCCTCATTTCGGCGATGCAGACTTATACCGATGTGTCGATCGACAATTCGGGGAATACGCCGCTGGTTCAGTTTCTCCAGCCCGGGTCGAGCACTTCGCCCACGGGCTATTTTAACGATCCGACGCGGACCTTCTACTGGTTCCTGCTGGACAATCAGGTCAAAAACGAAGGTGATCTGACCAGCATGCGGGTTGATGGAGAATACGACGTCAGCGACGACGGGTTCTTCAAGAAAGCCAGGTTTGGTGCGCGCTGGGGTGATCGCAATCGCGTTACGCGCAATGCCAACTTTTCCAACTGGGGTAATCTTGGCGCTCCGTGGTCGGGGCGCGGAGGCAACTGGAACTGTGCTGATTTCCAGGCGTTTGGTTGCGGCGGCGCTTATGTTCGGGATTTTCCGAACTCAGCCCAACTGCGCAGCCCATTTGGCGAAGGCTTCCAGCGCGGCAATGCACCGGTGCCGTTTGGCAATGGCTCGGCCTTTTTCTTTGGCGGCGACAATCTGGTGGCCGATTATTTGAGCGGCGCAATCACCCGGCAAGCTGCGGCGATCACGGCATATACGATTACTCCAGCTGCCTGGAATCCGATCTCTGCACGCGGCAATGCCCTACCGGGCGGTCCGTGGACCGCGGGCGAAATCTCGAATGTCGATGAAAGCACGTTCGGCGCTTATGCCCGGGTCGATTTCGGAACCAAGTTCGGCAGCAGTATGACGCTGAGCGGCAATGTTGGCGTTCGCTATGTCGAAACAGAGGTGCGCAGCGGCGGTACGATTGCGTTCCCGTCAGCCCAGTTCTTTGATCAGGCGCCCAACGGCAACGGCGATGGCCGGGTCAGCGTGACAGAATTGCAGACGGCCTGCGGCAACGTCCAACCCGGACAGACTGCCCCCGGCTTTTGCAGTCTGACGGCGGCTCGCCAGGCTGAATTCGCCGCAGTGTTTACCGGCGAAGTCGTCGACGACAGCGCCAACATCAAGTTTGAGCACTGGCTACCCAGCTTCAATGCCAAACTGGACTTCGGCAATGGCATGCTGATGCGTGTGGCAGCTTCGAAGGCCATTTCGCGGCCAGACCTGTCTGCGTTTGCAACCGGTGGTGGAATCTCGGACAACACCACCAACTTGCGGGCCGGTGGCACACTCGCAACCGGGCCGCTGTTCCAGATATTTACCGGCAATCGCCTGCTGCGACCGGTGACATCCTGGAACTATGATTTGTCGTTCGAATGGTATTTTGACCGGGTCGGTTCAATTTCCATCGCGGGCTTCATGAAGAAGATCAATGGCATCGTGAACGGCGGCGCCAATGTCCGGCGGTTCACATCGCCCAGCGGCGCGACGACCGACGTGCTGGTAAATGGTCCGGTCAATAGCGACGGCGGAACACTGAAGGGTGTCGAAGTATCCTATCAGCAAACCTATGACTTCCTGCCCGGGATCTTCAGCGGGCTTGGCGCACAGTTGACTTACACCTATGTGGATGC
>JANMPT010000058.1:0-1871 GCA_031370005.1 Bdellovibrionales bacterium
CAGGGTCGTGTGGACGGCACAGCCCATCGCGGAATCGAGCAGGGTCATCGCGTACCCGCCGTGCACAACCCCGATCGGGTTGTATACGTACTCGCCCGGCTCACCGACAAAGGCGATCCTGCCCTCCTCGACCTCTTCGCCGGTAAAGTCGAGAGTCACCGCAATGGGAGGGGCCGGCAGTGTTCCATCGAAGACCGCCTTCCAGAACTCGAGCCCACTCATTCCTGCGCCGGCGTCCCTCAGGGCCTTTGGGTCTTCCCAGCTGAATGTGCGGGACCGCTGGTTCACGCTCATGAAAAAGCAGAGTAGATCGCCAGCATTCCAAGGATCGCAATCGCCAGTCCGCTGAACGAGCTGATCCCGCGGATGACCGCCCGTGTCAAGCGTCCTCGCAGCGACGATGCGGCGACGGCGACCACGCACCACCACGCAGCGGATCCAATCAGTACGCCAGCGACGAGCACGGCCGGTTTGACGACCTCGGCCCCAGCGCCCAACCCCAATGTCGCGGCCAACGCCGCGAACGAGAGGATGGTGGCTGGGTTGGTGATCGTGAGCCCGAGGGTCGAGACATAGGCCCAGGCGAGACCCGCCCCGCTGCTCGCGGCGGCGGCGCTGGGCTCTTGCTGCCGCTGAAGGAGAATCCGAGCCCCAATGGCGATCAGAGCGGCTCCGCCGATCAACGCCAGTGGTCGCCTTCCGCTGACAAGAGCGGTGGTGACGACGGCCAGGCCAAAGGATGCAATCGCGGCGTAGAAAGCGTCGGCGGTCGCCACGCCCAGTCCCGAGACAAGGCCGTAGAGGCGGCCCCTGACAAGAGTCCGCCTAAGGCAGAGAAAGAAGATCGGGCCGGGCGACGCGGCAACGGCGAACCCGAGCGCGAAGCCGCGGAGCAGCAGGCTGGACACCGCGCTTTCTCATCGGCGGAATTCTAGAACCGCTGGCTTTGAGGCTGTTTAGGCAGCCGCTTCGCAGCTGATCGTTTACGCGCCTTAATCGGCAAGCCAGAGTTTCGCGCTCTCGCCTACTTCGCGCTTTGCGACTAGTCTCACCAATAGGCGCAATCCAACCTGATGGACTACTACGTCGTGCAGGCCGACCGGCTGGCGGAGGCGGTTCTCTAAACCTGGGGCTGGTCGCCTATCGTTTTAGCGCTGTGCGCAAGGCATGATCCGCCGGGTGCTCACCATTGGCGCCATCGCGATTGGGCTCGTCGTGGCCGCAGTCTTCGGCGCGACCGCATACCAGGCGCTCCGCACTCCTCTGCAGGTCTCGAGCAATGGCAGCCTCACTCCCGAGAACTGCTCACCCGGCCCGTGCGTCGACGTAAAGGGCTTCACCATATGGATCTCGGAGGTCAAAGTCGACGGGGGCCTTGTAAGCATGAAGGTCAAGTTCCGCAACTCGAGCGTAGCGACGCACGCGTCTCCCGAGGACCTGCAGCTGATCGACACGAGCCGGCACGTAGCTGGCCTGGTCGTGGACTCGCCAGGCTGTACCACCTGGACTCGTCACGAGTTCGCCAACGGGGAAACGTTCGGGCCGGTGAACATCTGCTTTCGCGTGTTCAGCACCACGAGGCCCTTCATCCTCAGGTGGTCGCCGGACCTCGGCCTTTTCTGCTGCGAGACGAACATCAAGCTGAACTGAGGCCTCTCAGCCGAAGCGCTATGTCGGGCCGGTTGGTGATGAGTGCGGAAACTCTCGGGTCAGCGATGAAATGCGCAATCGATCGCTCGTCGTCGACAGTCCATACCCACGCCGGAAGGTGTTCCCGTTCGCAATACTTCAGCGCGCTGAGCGTGGCGAGGTGCTGGTGAACCGCGACGAAGTCTGCGCGAGACCGCTCGATCCGGCGGCGAGGAAAAAGC
>JANMPT010000086.1:0-1533 GCA_031370005.1 Bdellovibrionales bacterium
AAACTGTTTTTATCTTTGGCACCACTACCACTACATGTAGCACAAGGCACATATTTTTTTACCTTAACAGTTTTAGAGGCACCTTTCGCCATCTCTTCGTAATTCAGCTTTATTTTAATACGAAGATTGCTACCTCTAACACCATGACTCTGACCACCGGAAGAACGGCGTCCACCACCGCCAAAGAAACTACCAAACGGACTTTCATCTCCAAAAATATCTCCGAACTGACTAAAGATATCGTCCATGTTCATGCCACCACCACCGAAGCCGCTACTACCACGGTTACCACCATTAAATGCCTGGTGACCAAAACGATCATATTGTGCCCTTTTATCTGCATCACTTAGTATTTCATAAGCTTCCGCAGCTTCCTTAAATTTTTCTTCTGAAGCTTTGTCTCCGGGGTTACGGTCTGGGTGAAATTGCATTGCCACCTTGCGGTAAGCCTTCTTTATTTCATCCTGCGATGCAGATTTTGCTACGCCTAATATTTCATATAAATCTTTCTTCATAACCCGGTTTCCCTAAAGGGCGATTTTGTTTTACGTCTGACCTTGTAAAAGGATACAAACATGTTGTTATACTAAATTGTTATCAGCATTTTTTCAATGGTCGGCACCGTAGTTTCAGCCGATAGCTATTGGCTGAAATTGTACAGAATACTTGTGAGATTTTTTTTAAAAAGAATCTCAGGTATTCAATCTTTTCGACAAGTCTCCTATTTGCCCACCACCACTTTGGCAAACCGTATTATCTTATCATTCAAGTAATATCCTTTCTGAACCTCGTCAACTACTTTGTCTTTTAATTTTTCGGTAGGGGCCGGAATTTCTGTTATGGCTTCATGCTTCTCTACATCAAAATCAGTATTGATACTTTCCATGGCTTTTAAACCCTTGGCTTGTAATGTACTTCTAAGTTTTCCAAATACCAATTCAATGCCTTTTTTAATCTGCTCAAGATCATTACTTGTCTGCAATTGCTTTTCAGCTCTTTCACTGTCGTCTAACACATCCAGTAAAGAAGTAATTACTTCTTTACCCGCAGTTTGAATTAGTTCAATTCTTTCTTTGGCACTACGGCGTTTGTAGTTATCAAATTCAGCAAACAAACGAATGTATTTATCCTTTTGTTCTTCCAGTTCAGCCTGAATTTTCTCCGCCAGGTTATCTTCTTCAGGATTAGATAAATGGATATTTCCCGGAATATCTGCATCTGAATTAATATCTCCAAACCCCTGCATGGCTTCTGATAAAGTTTGATCGTCTTCTGTTACTTTTATTTTTTGTTCCATATAATTAGTATTTAAAACTTCGCTTGTTAAATATAGGTACGAAGGCACCCTAAGCGTGTGCAAATGTACGATAGTCAAACATTTTGCCAAGCCTTGCTTTACAGCCAAATTGGCAAATTATATGGACTATTTCTGATATAATGAACAGCCTGACACGTTAAAAGTTACCTTTGCGGCATGAAAAGTCTTTTTCTTAATAAAAATGTTGGTAATCGTGTAGAAAGTGGTCACCCCTG
>JANMPT010000106.1:0-1680 GCA_031370005.1 Bdellovibrionales bacterium
GCTTGAGCGGCGACGCATCGACCAGCACGTCATACGCCTTCACCGGCCGGACGTTCGCGAACAGTTGCAGTTCCTTGCGAATCTTCAGCAGTCCGGCCTCCGGCCGAGTCTTCGCGCGGGGGTCGTCCCACTTCGGCCCGCCGACAGCGCCGAGCAAAATCGCTTGCGAACTCTTGCACGCCGCTATCGTTTCATCCGGGAGCGCGCTGCCCGTCGCGTCGATCGCGCAGCCGCCGATCAGGCACGTTTCAAACGTGAATCGATGGCCGAATTTGCGAGCCACCGCATTGAGCGCCTTCTGTCCTTCGGCAACCACTTCCGGCCCGATGCCGTCACCAGGCAACAACACAATTTTGGCATCCATCGTTCGCTCGACCTCTCACAGAAACTCATGGGGCTCAAATCGGCCGCGGTATGTAACGGTCTCCGGCAGTCATCTCCACGATGCCGTTCCGCAGAACCGACACGACCCGCGCGACGGTCGATTTCGCTGTTCCAGATGCGACCGATGCCGGCCGCAGGTTGTCTCGGCGGATCGGCGACTTCGACCGATCCGAACTGATGCCATCCGCAATCGTCGGCCGATTCACCCAGAAATCTCAACGTCCTTGCGGCGTCGCGCCGCCGTCTCGACTCGCGAAAGAGCGACCCATGCTTCGCACGTTTTGCTTCGCCGTCGGCATCTTCATCGCCATGTGGGGCGTGACCTTTCTGATGGTCGACCAGATGACTTTCGCCTGGAAAGTCGAACCGTCGATCGAACGCGATCCGTCGTTCCGCGGCTTCTACGTCTCGCTCAACGAAAGCAAGCAGCGAGTCTTCAACCCGCCACAATGGTTGGCCTTCTGCCTGATGTCCGTCGGCACGGTCACGATGCTGTACTCGGTCGCGCTGCCGAAGAAGCAGGGCTGAACGATCCGCTTCGAGAAGCCATCCATTCGGTCGCATCGCTCAGTGGTTCAAACAAAACTCCGACGACGCCAACAGTGCCCAGACGAGTTGCTTCAACACCGACTCTTTGCGGTCTCCGGCGACTTTCAGTTGTTCCGCCACCTCCGCAATCTCGTCGGCTGATGGGCGTCGCGACAGCACGTTCAAATAGACGTCATCGGCCACCGCCTCCGGCGAATCGAGAGCCTTGAGCCGAGTCAGCAAGTTTTCCGGCTGCGAGTCGAGCAACTTCAACAGTTCGGCGTCGTTCATCAGAAACAACGCCGCTCGCAAGGACGGAGCAAATTCCCCTTCGGGTTCCATCGGCGGGTTTGCGAAAGCTTTCAGAAACTTCTGTTTGATGGCGTCGTTCGGAGTTGAGCCGACGGCTCGCGTCACGCTGGCGAACAATTGTTCGGCGGAAAGCGGCTTCTCCAGCGCGACCGCGAAATGTTCCGGCAGCGGCTCCTTCGCGCCCGCTGGAAGAACTCCTGACCGCTGGTACGTCCGAGTCAACGCCAGCTCGCGCAGCAGCCACTTGAGATCGAACTTGTGCTCGGTCAATTCGCGAGCCAGCAGTTCGAGCAGTTCTGGATGCGACGGCGGATTCTCGCTGTGATGCAGGTCGAGCGGATGCACGAGGCCGCGTCCCATCGCGATGAACCAAATTCGGTTGGCGATGCTCTTCGCGAACTGCGTGTTGTCGGTCGCTGTGATTTGATTCGCGAGTTGTTCCAACGGACTGAACTT
>JANMPT010000006.1:0-1988 GCA_031370005.1 Bdellovibrionales bacterium
TCACAACCTCACGAGTTCACAATCCCACTGGTTCACAACCCGCCGATTCACAACAAAGGAAGCCGCTTCGATGTCGTCCGTTGATTATCTCAAGAACATGTTTGGCCTCGACGGACTGACGGCCGTGGTGATTGGTGGGACGGGGACACTGGGTGGGGCGTTTTGTGACGCTCTGGCGGGAGCCGGAGCCCACGTGGTGGTCGTCGGCCGCAACGATGAACATGGCAACGAGCGGGTCCGCCTCATCGGCGACTCGGGGGGTTCCGCCGAGTACTTCGCGTGCGATGCCACATCGCGCGACGGACTCGAATCGATGGTGGCCCACTTGCGCGGCAGCGGGCGCGAGGCCAACGTTTTGGTCAACGGCGCGGGGGTGAATTCACCGACGCCGTTTCTGGAGATGGGCGAAGAGGAATGGGACCGGATTCTGAACGTGAACCTGCGCGGCGTGCGACTGGCCTGCCAGGTGGTCGGCAAGGACATGCTGGAGCGGGGAACGAAGGGATCGATCATCAACATCGCGTCGGTCAGCGCCGGACCGCCGCTGTCGCGCGTCTTCACGTACTCGCTGACGAAGGCCGCAGTCCTGAGTCTGACTCAGAGCCTCGCCCGCGAATGGGCGACGAAGGGGATCAGAGTCAACGCCCTCTCCCCCGGCTTCTTCCCGGCCGAGCAGAACAAGACGGTGCTGACACCCGACCGCGTCGAGAACATCATGCGGCACACGCCGATGGCCCGGTTCGGCTCGCCCGAAGAATTGGCGGGGGGCATCCTGCTGCTCGCATCACCAACCGCCGGCAGCTATCTCACCGGACACAATCTGCTGATCGACGGCGGCTTCACCGCGATGACGATCTGACGTGACGCGAGTCAGGACCGCACGATGAGCGATCTTCCACCCGCCGCGAAGCTGCCGTTGTTTGCCTTCGGCACCCTGCGGCGCGGACATCGGAACCACCATTACCTCGACGGCTACTACGAGCGGGCCGTCCCGGCGATCCTGCGCGGGTATCAGCGGCTGCACGAGTTGATGATCGCCCCGCAACCGGGCGGTGTTGTCGATGGCGAATTGTTCTTTCTCGACGCCGCCGATTACAACGACACACTCTCCGGATGCGACGAGTTGGAAGAGATCCCGCCCGGTCGATTGGTCGGTCACCAGTACCAGCGCAAACTCGTGTCGGTCGAAACGGCGGAGGGTCTCTTCCAAGCGTGGGCGTATGTGCAGCCGGAAGCCGCGAGCGACGGTTGAGGCGCGGTTGACCACCGAACATGAATCTCGCAGACTGCCCCGCGCGATGCATGCGGGTTTGTCAGACGGATTTCCAGGAAGGGACTGGGGTGCTGAATCGGGTGTTCCTGATCGTCGTTTGGCGGGTCGGCTGCGTGGTGTGCCTCGCCAGCCCGGTGGATGCCCGCGCGGAACGGCCGTCACCGCAGGTCGCGCGGCCGACAAGTTCGTCCCGGCCCGCGTTGAGGATCGAGTCCCCCGGCCGGTTCGTTGTCGATCAGATCCTGAGCCCGCTCGGACGATCGCCATCACTGCTGAATTCCCGCCTCAATCTCCCCCGGCGGCCCCGTGTGTCCCGGTCATCGGCGCCGTTGCGGCAGTTCACTTTGCTGGGTGGCGACCGGTTCCTGGCCGAGATCGTTCGCTGGGAAGACAACGAGATCGAGCTGCGGTTGCGGAGCGGTCAGACCGTCCTCGTTCCGCGCGCCGTCGTGGCCGGCGTGAGTGTTCCGAGAGGCGAAACGGAACTTCTCTACGAGTCGTTCGAGCCAGCCGCCGCAAGCGCGGTGACGTCGGTGATCGAGCGGCCCACGATCGACGCGAAATGGCTGGATGCGGAATCGTCCGCCGGCGGGCTCGCCAGTCTGAACATGGCCCGCGTTCCCGGACCGGTGGACTACAACGTTCCGGGATTGCCCGAGGCGTCGCGCGTGCAGTTCTGGTTTCGAATTGATGAGTCGGCGGGCGCGGCGATCAA
>JANMPT010000007.1:0-16928 GCA_031370005.1 Bdellovibrionales bacterium
TTCTCGATGATACGCCCAGTACCATGCAAAAGGAGGATTGATCATTAGAAGACTTGGATAGTCGATATCATCATGTGGCGACCGTAAGAGAGGATTGCAGGTGCGTATTGAGTAGGAAAAAGAACCCGCTTGATTTCCGGAATTAGCTAAACTTCCCTGCCCATGTCCATTGCCGTTGGCGTCCTTAACCACAGTCCCTGGATTGCTAAAATCAAAGATTATTTTAGTTGTGTCTCCGGCGACCGGGGCTAAAAGAGGAGGATCCCCCACAAACTGCGCCATCGCTATTGTTGAAAAGAAAAGACCTAAAAAAGAACTCGAGACAAAACCTAAGATGAAAAGACGTGCCATTTAGTTTATCCTTTTGTTTCTTAGATTTTTCTGCGAACAACTTCTTTTCGGCTGTTAACAAGGAATACTTTAGACCTTCGTCGGGGCCAACAGCTCCACGCGTGAATCATTCTGAAACGCTTTTGAAAACCTTGTAATTTTCAATGTCGCCGCAGCAAGAGCGCAAGACTTTCAAAATACTACGCTTACTGCCTACTCATATAAAAAATAATTGACATCGCTTCAAAATTATCCTAACTTTTAAGGAAAGGGTAGTTGTGCGTAAAAAAAAGCAGCTTTCGTTCTTAAGTTTTGACATAAAGCCAGTATCGAGACAGTTTGGTGGTGCCCTACTTAAAGGCAACCCCAAGGAAAAGAGACCCCTTTCCCTGAAAAATCCCCTACATTTAGTGTTGAAATCAAAGAATACTTTTGGCGCAAACTCGATGCTGGCTAAAGCTCACGCCAGTCGAATTGATCGTTTGGTTCGCAAGCAGGCAGGGTGTTGTGGGGTCAAAATCTATCACTTTGTCAATGTCGGGAACCACCTGCACTTGGTTATTCGCCTGCAGGATCGAAGGCTTTATCATGTGTTTATTCGGGCAATCTCGGGGCTGATTGCTCGCCAGGTGCTCGGAAAAGAACGCGGGTCACAGCGGGAGGCTCAGGACTCATCACTGGATATGAAGCCAGTTATGAAAACTAAAAAATTCCAATTTTGGGTGGCAAGGCCCTTCACTAGATTTGTCACCTGGGGGGCTGACTACAAAAACCTTAGTCTATACATGAAAAAAAACCAAGCCCAGGCCGGCCGCTCTGGCGCTAGGTTCAGTGAAAAATCAACTGCCCCTGTTGTTGGTTTTGATCTTCAAGTATCATTGATGAGCACCGCCTGAGCCGCTCACGTCGGCATTGCCAGCTTCCGGCGGGGCTTTAGTTTTCATGTAATACTTGGCCAGATGGCATTTCGCCCTTTAGGTACTCACCAAAATGAACTAGATTTTTAACTTGAGGCAAAATAAGTGCCATCGCTTGTTTGTACTTTTCTCTGTCTTGCCACTCGATATCCACATGGAATGAATATTCATATGGCCTACCGATGATAGGCACAGATTGGATTTTCGATAGATTAACTTCAAGCTCGCCAAATATTTTAAGAACATTCATTAGAGCCCTGGGCTGGTGAGTGACTTCAAAACAAATGGATGCCTTGTTTGTATTTTCGCTCTGCTGATAATCATCCGCTCGAAAAATGACTAAGAATCGAGTGTAATTCTGTTTATTTGTTTCAATTCCTTCAGCTAAAACTTCTAAATCATAAACAGAGGCAGCCAACTTATTAGCGATTGCGGCATAGCCGAGTTTATTTTTTTCGCGAATTTCCTTTGCACTTTCAGCTGTGTCCGCTGCCTCAAGAGCTTGCATTTTAGGATAAGATAATAAAAACCGCTCACACTGCAAAAGAGCCATGGGGTGAGATTGAACAAACTGAATGTCTTCGATTTTTTGCCCGGGCAATGCCATTAGGCTCATTTCAATACGTAAATAAACCTCGGTGGCAATTTTAAAGCCATACTTTGCAAGGAGTGCATAATTAGGAAGTATACTTCCGGCAATGGAGTTCTCAATAGCCATCAAACTGAAATCAGTTTCTGATTGATTCAGTTTCAATCCAAGGTCGCCAAAACTAGGAGATTCAATTAAAACAACCTGCTGGTTTGTTATTGATTTTTGATGATAATATTTTTGAGCGGCTAAATCGTGAAAAGAAGCCTTCACCCCTTGAATGCCGATTTTGTATTTTTCTTTTTTTTTCGCAGCTTCCACTTGAAAAGCTTACTAAAAATTTCAAAAAATACAAATTAAATTCCTGCCAATGATAGTTTGTTGATCACTTCTCCAATAGCTTGCTGATCCATGACCGATAAAAACCCTCCGTCATCGACTTCATCTGCGAGGAGATGAGCCAGATGCCACAAAAGATCGTCTGTGGTGACGATGCCGACGGCGTTGCCCTCTTTATCCGCGATCAAAAGGCACGATATTTTCTTTTGCAGCATAAGTAAAATGGCTTTTCGAAGTGAAAGGCTTTGATCAACATACTCCACTGGTGAGCTCATCATCCACTCTGCCAGGATATTTTTTGACTCAGGTACGGAATTAAGGTCCCTTTGGGAAAGAACACCCACGATGTCATCCATTGCGTCGACAATCGGAAGGTGGCGAATTCGTTTTTCTTTCATCAGCTCGTGAGCCGCAAAGAGAGAAGTACCAACAGGAATAGTCAGCAATTTTTTTGTCATAGCTTGTCTTACGGGTGTGATCATACTTCCGCCTTTATGTTAATGAACTTAAGCTTTTGATGTGCAAAAAGGAAGCCTGAAGGAATACGATTTGGCGGTTTTATTAGGATATTTTGTCTCAAAAATTAATTGCCAGAGCCTATAATATGTCCCAATATGTCCACAAATAGGGAAATGCAATGTCAGGCACACACTCACACAGTCACAGTCACGGCCATGCTTATACCCATAAGCATGCTGGACCACGAAACTTTGATAAAGCCTTTGCTGTTGGCATCTTCTTAAATCTTAGCTTTGTTATCGCTGAAGCCAGCTATGGACTTATCGCAAAGTCCTTAGCCCTTGTGGCTGACGCCGGCCACAATCTCAGCGATGTGGTGGGACTTGTCCTTGCTTGGGT
The DNA here is from genome assembly GCA_031370005.1 of Bdellovibrionales bacterium. Taxonomy (GTDB): domain Bacteria; phylum Bdellovibrionota; class Bdellovibrionia; order Bdellovibrionales; family Bdellovibrionaceae; genus JACMRP01. Next base: position 3,034 of record JANMPT010000007.1, read on the forward strand.
TGCAATTTGGTTGTCGCGTAAAAAACCAACAGCCCGTTTTACCTATGGGCTTCGCAGATCCTCGATCCTTGCCGCATTGTTGAATGCAGTCTTACTTTTAATCGCGGTGGGAGGCATTTCCTGGGAGGCGCTGCGCCGTTTTTGGCAACCCATTTCCGTACAAACCAATACAGTTATGACTGTGGCTTTTGTTGGTATTCTTATCAATGGAGTGACGGCCTATTTCTTTATGTCGGGCCGTAAGGAAGACCTTAATATTCGTGGAGCCTATATACATATGGCAACGGATGCTCTGGTCTCTATCGGGGTCCTTGTCGCTGCCTTTATCATTCAACAAACTCAATGGATGTGGGTTGATCCGGCAATCAGTATTGTAATCGCTCTGATTATTACTGTGGGCACCTGGGGGCTTCTAAAAGAGTCCGTAAACATGGCGATGGACGCAGTCCCTGCGGAAATCCACCTTGCGCACGTACGGGAATACTTTACAAGTCTTACTGGAGTCCAAGAAGTTCATGATCTACATGTCTGGTCCATGAGCACCACAGAGACTGCTCTTACTGTGCACTTAGTAATTCCAAAAAGTTTTCAAACCGACGAACTGCTGGCAAAAATGTGTAAAGAACTTAAAGAAAAATTTAAAATCGCGCACCCGACCATTCAAATTGAGGCTGGCGATCTTGCAGATTTTGATTGCGCACTCAAGCCTGATGAAGTTGTCTAAAAAAGTTGTCTAGTTTCAAATTGTTTCAGCTTTTGTTGCAGTTGCACTCTTTTTCAAATACCATGACACAATGGGTATTAAGAAAAAAGGCAGCTGTGAAATCACTCCGATAAGCTGCGAAATGTGCGGAGCAAATTCTCAAAATATTATCTGTGCAAGTCACCCAAATATTCCCGAAACCCTGGACCGATCTAAGATTTCTTGTCGCTACAAAAGAGATCAAGTGATCTTCTATTCCGATAATGATCCCCTAGGGCTTTTTTTTATACAAAGTGGCCTAGTTAAACTCGAGAAAACATCCGAAGATGGTTCAGCCCACACTCTGCGCCTCATGGGCCCTGGCGCAATTTTGGGCTATCGTTCTTTGTTTGCCAATGAACCCTACCATGCAACTGCTATCGCTGTAGATCAGGTGGAGCTCTGCTTTGTTCCAAAGTCTGAAATACTTTTAATTTTTCAAAATCATCCCGAAGTGGCTCTGCGACTTCTCAATCACCTTGCAAAAGATCTTCGACTTGCTGAAGAGCGTTGGATACATCAAATGGACAAGGACGCCAGCGAACGAGTGGCCGAAGCTCTGCTCTTCTTACAAGACCACTTTCACAGTCAAACCTGGACCCGACGAGAGATTGCCGAATGGGCCGGAACGACTCCCGAAACAGTCATGCGTACTTTAGCCCAATTTGAAAAAGAAGCGCTGATCGACCAAAGCGGACGTCAAATCACCATCATAAATAAATCTTTATTGAAATCTAAAGCCAATTTGTAATCTTTAAGACATCTTAATTTCAAAATATGACCACCGTCATGTTTTGAAATTTAAAAAAGAATTAGTCTACCCAAAGGAGTCATCCTTCCACTATGGGTATAGTTCTTCCATTTTCAGAATGCCATTACTGCAAAACGCCACTGAGCAAGCCTCAGGCGAGCTTTTGCTGCGCTGCCTGCGAAGCTCTTTTTCAACTAGAGAACTCGGCTGATAAAGGTATTAAAAAAAATACCTTTGCCAAAAATTTAGAAAAATATAAATTTCTGAATGAACTTAGTGTTCTTGAAATTTGCTTCCATGCCGAAGGACTACACTGTTCATCCTGTGTGCACCTTTTAGAAAGACTGCCGGAGTTTGATTCGCAGATTTTAGAATCTAGGGTTCACTTTGGAGAATCCACTGTCCATGTGCGCGTAATACCTGGCGCCTCCTGGGCCAACGTGGCCGCTATTATAGATGAATTGGGCTATCATCCCACGGCCATTCTCGCTAGCGAAAAACTTCTTGAAAAACAAAAACAAGAAAATCGTAAGAGCCTTATGCGTATAGGTGTCGCAGGGGCCTGCACCGGGAACATGATGCTCTTTGTGATTCCGGTCTACGCAGGTCTTGCCGGCACTTGGGCCGTTTTTTTTAATTGGATGAGTTTTTTTCTCTTTCTGCCGATTCTTTTATTTTCAGCTCTGCCTTTTTATCAGGGGGCCTGGAACTTTTTAAAATACCGCATCGTCAATGTCGATCTACCCATTGCTGTTGCCATGCTCACTGGATTTAGCGTCTCTACTTACAATCTCATTCGTGGAGAGGGCCCGGTTTACTATGACTCCACCGCAGGCTTTCTTTTTCTGATTCTTTCAAGTCGATATCTGTTAAAGCGAATCCAACAAAAATACCTAAGCGGTGACTATCTTTTAGAAAGCATACAAAACCGTCACGATCTCAGCCCAGGCGATAACGTCACAATTTTTCAAGGAGAAAAAATCCCAGCTGATGGAGTTCTTCTAAGTCCCCAAGCTGAAATTGATATGTCACTTTTTAATGGCGAATCCTTACCTCAGTGCTTTCGCCAAGGCATGTCTCTTTATGCAGGCTCTATTCTTTTAAGTCCAAAAATAATTTTACAAGTTGAAAAAACATCTCTGGATACCCGCCTTGGAAAGCTTCTCCAACAGCTCCGTTCAGACTCGATTCAAAAAAGCCAATTTATAAGCCTCACCGACAAACTTGCTCAAATACTCATCGTCAGTGTCTCATTGATCGCCTTGCTGTTTTTTCTATTTTACTCCGCAGTAGATACCAACGCAGCTCTAGAAAGGGCGCTGTCTTTGGTTGTTATCGCCTGCCCCTGTGCCTTGGCTTTCGGGACTCCCCTCGCCTATGGGCTTTCGCTGCGAAAAGCGCAAAAATGTGGAATCCTGATTCGCAATTCCGATGTCTTTGAAAAACTCCAACACATGGAAAATATTTTCTTTGATAAAACAGGAACTTTAACCGAGGGGCGTTTAAAGTTAGCTCTCGTCGATGGCGAGCTCACCTCAGAAGACAAAAAAACACTGCTAGCCCTCGAAACTCAGAGCTCTCATCCCATCGCCTTTGCCCTTCGCCGAGCCTGGAGTTCGCTGCAAGAACTTCCGGAGGTCCTGGATCGCCGAGAAATCCTCGGGGAGGGCGTCAGCGGTCTGATTCATGGAACTCGGCACTCTCTGACTCGCAGTCAGGAGCTCAACATTCTCGACTACATCACTGTAGAGTACCGCATTGACGGTCGTCTGACAGCCCATCTATTCTTTGAAGATCCAGTTCGCCATGAATCCAAAGAAATTCTGAAAAAACTTTCAAATTACCAATTGCATATTCTCTCTGGTGACAAAACCCCTCGTGTGCTAAAGGTTGCAAGCCTTTGTAATATTCCAAAAGCTCACGCCCACTCCGAGATTTCTCCTGAAGAAAAATTAAAACAAATCCAGAGCTCAAAACACTCTTGCATGATCGGCGATGGTGCGAATGATTCTTTAGCGCTCAAGGCCGCCGACATTGGCATTGCAGTGAAAGGCAGCGTTGATTTAAGCTTGATGTCTGCGGACGTGTATTTTACTCGTGGTGGTCTTCAACCCTTTTTAGATCTGCTGCAAATTGCCAAGGCTGCTCGTAAAACCGTGTATCGCAATCTCATCATTTCCCTTGCCTATAATGGCCTCGGCGGAGCCCTCGCTTTGGGCGGGTATATAAATCCGATGATTGCGGCCCTCCTGATGCCGGCAAGTTCTGTTTTAATTATTATTTCTTCACTAAGAGGAACTAGGGGAACTAAATGAACATTCTAGTACTCATGATCCCCATGGCCCTGCTTCTGGGCTTCGGTTTTATGGCAGCATTTTTATGGGCCACCGCCCAAGGTCAGTTTGATGACGTTGAAACTCCAGCCCACAGAATTTTACAAGATGATCCGCAAGAAAGGACTTCCCATGACAAGCCCACACACAATAAATAACAATCTGATGGAGAAAATATTCTATGACGATGATATTGTTAAAAAATTCATCCTCGCCACCTTGATCTGGGCAGGAGCCGCCTTTATATTCGGCTTAATTGCTGCGATTCAACTGGCCTGGTGGCCTATGAATTTGAACATGGAATGGATCACCTTCGGTCGTCTTCGGCCCTTACATACCAACGCCGCCATTTTTGCCTTTGCAGGCAATGCGATTTTTGCCGGAATCTATCACTCCTCGCAGAGACTTTTGAAAACTCGAATGTTTTCAGATCTCCTGGGACGCATTCACTTTTGGGGATGGCAACTTATTATTTTAGCGGCAGCCATCACTTTGCCCCTGGGGTACTCTCAGTCCAAAGAGTACGCGGAGCTTGAGTGGCCGATCGATATTGCCATCACTGTGATCTGGGTTGTTTTTGCCGTGAATTTTTTTGGCACCCTTTCGCGTCGTCGTGAACGACATATGTATGTCGCCATCTGGTTTTATATCGCAACCATTATTACTATCGCAGTTCTTCATATTGTAAACTCCCTTGAGATTCCCGTGAGCTTTCTGCAGAGCTATCCAGTCTATGCGGGCATACAAGATGCACTTGTTCAATGGTGGTATGGTCACAATGCTGTTGCCTTTTTTCTCACGACTCCGTTTTTGGGTTTGATGTATTACTATGTCCCAAAGGCGGCGAATCGTCCAATTTACTCTTACCAACTTTCAATTATCCACTTTTGGTCTTTGGTATTTATCTATATTTGGGCAGGCCCCCATCACCTGCTCTATACTTCACTGCCCGAGTGGGCCCAGACTCTGGGCATGATTTTTAGCTTAATGCTGTGGGCTCCAAGCTGGGGAGGTATGATCAATGGTCTTTTGACTTTGCGCGGAGCCTGGCATTTACTCAGAACCGATCCAATCATTAAATTTTTTATCACTGCCATTACCTTCTATGGAATGGTGACCTTTGAAGGCCCCTTGCTTTCCATAAAATCCGTCAGTGCCATCGGGCACTACACAGATTGGATTATCGCCCATGTCCACTCGGGTACTCTTGGTTGGAACGGAATGCTAACTTTTGGAATGCTCTATTACATGGTTCCCCGCCTCTGGAGAACAAAACTCCATTCGGAAAAGCTCGCCACAAGTCACTTTTGGATCGCGACGCTGGGAACTCTTCTCTACTATATTTCTATGCTGACTGCGGGAATCACCGAGGGGCTTATGTGGAGAGCCATGACTCCAGATGGTCGCTTAGTTTACCCAGACTTTATTGAAACCGTCGTCCGCGTGGTGCCACTCTATTGGGTGCGCGCCCTTGGAGGGGCTCTCTACATTATTGGTTTCTTTATGATGGTCTACAATTTCTACAAAACAATTCAGACTGCACCAAAAGAGCAATCTGATACAGAAGTCCAGGTTCCCACCCGAGCTTCCGTTTTTGCAAAAATCGACACAGCCAGTGGCCACAATAAATTAGAAGGTATGGCCACTGTATTTTCGGTTCTTGCATTTCTGGCCATTATAATTGGCAGTGTGATTGAGATTTATCCAACACTATCTATACATAAGTACGTCACGCCTAACAATATGGTGGAACCTTACACTCCGTTGGAGCTTGCCGGGCGCGATCTTTATGTTAAGGAGGGTTGCTATGTTTGCCACTCTCAACAAATTCGTCCGATTGTCTCAGAAGTCTTACGCTATGGAAAAGCCTCAAGCATTGAAGAGTCCATGTATGACAGGCCTTTTCAATGGGGTTCAAAACGCATCGGCCCTGATCTTGCGCGAATTGGTAAGAAGTATCCAAATCTTTGGCACTTTCAACATATGTTAGATCCCCGTGCGGTGACGCCAAAATCCATTATGCCCTCTTATATGTGGATGGCCGAAAAAGACACAGACTTCCTGATCCTTCGCAAGAAGCTCTCGATCATGAAACTCCTCGGAGTTCCCTATGATGACAACACCGTGGCCAATGCCGACATTGAGGCGCAAAAACAAGCGAAGATCGTGGCAGATGATTTACGGGCCAACGGCGTGAATATTCCAAAACTTGAGCAAAAACAAATTGTCGCCTTGATTGCGTACCTACAAAGTCTTGGGCAAAAAGGAAAGCAGCCATGAAACAAGAAGGACTTGCTTATTTCACAGACACTCAGCTGACAGCCTTGGGTCTTTTAATATTTTTTATTTTCTTTATCGGGGTCCTTGTCTGGACCTCGCTCAAAGACAATAAAGCCATCTATAAAAACCTCGAGCAACTACCTCTGAAAGACGGAGAATAGCCATGAGCGACGATATTAAAGATCCCAGCAGTGATCCTCTGACAGACCACGATTACGATGGCATCAAAGAATACGACAATCCCCTGCCGACATGGTGGCTGGCGATTTTTCAACTGACAATTATTTTTGGTTTTCTTTACTTCATTCACTATCAGTTCGGGGGTGGCCCAACTCTAACCCAAGAGCTCGATGTCGCCATGAAGAGTATTGAAAAAGCCGCAGCCCAACATGCGCCCGCAGAAACTGAAACCGAGAACATGCTGACCACTGCTATGAAAGATCCTAAAGCCTTGGAGCTTGGGGCTACCGTCTTCACAGCAAAATGTGCCTCCTGTCACGGACCTCAACTGGGTGGCTTGATTGGCCCCAATCTAACAGATAACTTTTGGCTTCACGGCAAAGGAACACGCCTAGATATCGTCAAAGTGATTCGCAAAGGCGTTCCAGAAAAAGGCATGCCACCATGGGAAAGTCTTTTATCCAAGGAGGAAGTTTACGGACTTACCGCCTATATTATTTCAAAAAAAGGCAGCAATCCGGCAAATCCTAAAGCTCCGCAAGGGGAAGAAGTAAAATAAAATGACACTCGATCCTGAAAGATTAACCAGTATTGACGAGTTCGGAGACCGTACCTATATTATCCCCGCAGAAGTTCGTGGGTTTTATCATAGATACAGGACTTGGACTCAGTTTGCTTTACTCGTGGTCTTTCTTGGACTGCCGTGGACCCACATTAATAATACTCAGACCATTCTTCTTAATATTCCAGCGCGCAAGTTTGCTATCTTCGGTCTTACATTTTGGGCCCATGATACGCCTTTGATCTTTTTTGTCCTAGCCACCCTCACTCTGGGCCTCAGCTTCGTAACTTCAGTTTGGGGTCGTGTCTGGTGTGGGTGGGCTTGCCCGCAGACAGTTTTTATTGATGCAGTTTTCCGGCGAGTGGAGCAGTGGGTGCAGGGGAATTACATTCAACGCCGCCAACTGAGACAAGCTCCATTAAGTTTTACAAAAGTATTTAAAAACACACTCACCTGGTTTTTGTTTTTTGTTGTTTCAACTTTGATCTCCCATAGCTTTGCCGCCTACTTCGTAGGCTCCGAAGCCATGATTAAGATGATTCAAGAAAGTCCCGGACAAAACTGGAATACCTTTCTTATTGTAAGCTTTATTACGCTCTTAGTTCTTTTTGATTTCGGCTGGTTTCGAGAGCAATTTTGCATCATCATGTGCCCCTATGGACGTTTTCAAAGTGTACTTTTAGATCAAAATTCCCTTGCTGTGGTCTATGATGAAGAGCGAGGAGAACCGCGTAAAGGAAAAGGCAACAAAGGGAAAATACCAGGTGAAAAACAAGGAGACTGCGTTAGTTGCAATCGCTGCGTTCAGGTCTGCCCCACGGGCATTGATATCCGCAAAGGTCTACAAATGGAGTGCATCGCCTGCACAGCCTGCATAGATGCCTGTGATGAAATCATGGTGAAGGTCAAAAAGCCGACTGGACTCATTCGATACGACACTTTAAATCACAGTAAAATAAAACTCACAAAACCACGTCCCCTGATTTACGTAGCACTGATTCTTGTCTCATTATTTGGCCTGACTTATAGCATCCTTACTCATGAAAAGGCCCAGGTCTTTATTCTGCGGGCAAAAGAAGCCCCTTATACTTTACTGAAAAACGACAAAGGTGAAAAGATCGTTCTCAATCATTTCCGGCTGGAAATCCAAAATCAAAACTTCAAAAAAGCGATATATCTTTTAAGCCCCCCCGCCAGCTGGAGCCAACAGGGCATTGAGCTGACGGTTGGGCAAAACCCAATGGACGTGGCTCCGGGTGCAATGATCGAGTGGCATTTCTTTGTTCGCTTTAAGCCTGAGCTTCTTGCCAAAACAGGTCAGCTGAGCACCAAGATTCTTATTAAGGATCAAAATGAGATTGAGCGTCCCTACAAATCGGAAAAAGAATTCACTCTGATTGGACCTAAGCAATAATATGGAAAAACTTCTATTGCCCTTAGCCATCCTTGGTTCCAGCTTCCTCGGAAGTTGGCACTGCGCTGGAATGTGTGGTCCCTTCGCTGCTATCACAGGATCACGGGGCCAACTTTGGCACTATCATTTAGGGCGACTCATTATTTATTTTTCTTTGGGCATGGCTTCAGGTTTTTTTGGTGAGTTCGTACTGACCTCTGAGTTTCGCTGGCTTCGTGCCACCGGAGGTTTGTTTCTAGGAATCACTTTGATTTTTATGGGAATCCAGTATCTTTTGTCTTCAAATCTTTGGCTAAGCTCGCACCACCGCGCAGGAAAAATCTATCAGCGTCTCTATCAAAAAATTAAAGTTTTCAGATTCTCGCATAGCAGCTTCGTGATTGGCTTAATGGCTGGGCTGTTGCCCTGTATGTGGCTCTATACTTACGTTCTTGCGGCTTCAGCTACCAAGAGCCCTTTGGCCGGCGGCTTTACTCTATTTCTTTTTTGGCTAGGGGGCCTCCCCGCTCTCAGCGCTGTGTCAATGATGATCCGACCTGCGCTCCTCAAATCAAACGAAAGGAAGCAAAAAATAGCCGGCGGCGTCCTCATTTGCTCCGGTCTCTATGCCCTGGCTTCACATCTCCTGTCATAATATAAAGGCCCCTAGAACGGGGCCTTTGGCACAACTATCAGGGGCGTTGTTAGTGCTTACTTTTTTCTTCAGTTGGCTTTACTGCTTTTTCACGATGTAAAAAACGATCTATGAGGCCCTGAGGCTGACCAGCTTGGATTTTGATCTCTTGAGCTTTTTTCACTTCAGTTTTTGGTAAAACAATTCTTAAAACACCGTCTTCAAAGTTTGCCTCAACTTTCTTGGTGTCAACGCTTTCTGGCAGAATAAAGCTACGGGTGAAACGACCACATGATCTTTCGCGATAGCCCTCTTCTTTGACTTCGTTGCTACGTTCGCCGGAAATTTTCAGAGAATTACCAGTAATATCAAGTTTAACATCGTCCCGTTTGATCCCTGGCAGATCTGCGGAAATCATGTACATTTCCTCATTTTCCTCTATATCTACTGCGGGAGCATACTCAGTCAGGCCTTCAAGTCTACTCTGAGGCCAGGCTGAATCTGCAAAAAAATCCCTCTCTAAATTATTAAAAACATCATCAAAATGCGACATTAAGTTTTTCATCCCTGTTAATGGTGCAACCTCTCGACGAGTACGGTACGGTTGTAATGAACGCATAAAACCTCCTTATTGATTTGTTGAATTTGTCTTAAATTTACAACGTGTTTATGAAGAGAAAGTCTCTGTTGAGTATGGAATCAAAGAAATATTCATGACGTTTCCATAAAATAAAGGGTCGAATGCCTTAGCATCTATTGCCATGGAAGAGGAAATCTCTTAGCATAATCCACTATGACGAACGGACGCATTCTAATCTATAGAGTTTTTGATATCGGCAGCGACGTGAACTTGGAGGCGGCGCAGAAGGTTTTTGAAACCACCACCACAGCTCAGCGATTTCGCCTAAATCGCTCCTCAAAAGCCATGATCATCAATAATGCACCTTTGTCATTGAATATTGAAACTTCGAAATACGATGTCTTGGGGCATCCTTTGGATCTCGATATCTCCGCTAAAATTTGGCACTTTGGAGCTCTTTCTATCACAATGTCCTTTGGAATTCCTAAAAATATATCTTGGAATCGCTTAATAGAACTTGGGAACTTTCTCGAGAACGATAACAATCTCCATATTCTTGCAACGCAAAAAGTTAGTCAAATTTTGCAGAGCTTGAATCCAGAACGCATTCAAACCACCAATTGGGAAACTTACGAAGACTATATCTGTTATTTTTTTAAGCAGCTTGAAGGCTGCGAAAAAAATGCCATGGACATTTTCAATCGCTATGATATTTTCCGTTTGATCTTATCAGAGAACAATGAAAATCTCTCGGATCAAATTAAAAAAACCATTCTCGACAGCACCTTTCAGTACAGTAATGATGACCTAGCAGTGATTGACTGGAATTCGGCATTGATTATTGAGCCATCTGGTTCTCTAGATATTGTTGATGTGATTGAATTTTCCCTGTGTCAGTTGCTTGAGATGCGTCACTATGACGACCTTTTGGACGAAAAGCTGGCTTATCTTTACTCAGCTCTTGAGAAAAAAAACCATAGTATCTTCCAGAGCTATTACAATAAACTTTCCAAAGAGGCGGCGAAGTTTTACCTCGATATATCAGATACCGTCGAAAGCGTTGAAAACAGCATGAAAGTTGTGGGTGACTTTTATCTTGCAAAAATATTCCGCGCCGCTTCGCAACGTCTACGCTTCAAGGACTGGCAGGATAGCGTTAATCAAAAACTTGAAAACCTGGCTCAGATCTCGAAAATCTTCGTCGCCGAAGGTAATGAAAAAAAGAACCAGCTCTTGGAGATCATCATTATTATTTTGATCGCCATCGAGGTAATTCCTCTTTTCTTTAAGTAGAAGCAACTCGATTTCTAAAGTTTTTCACGGTAAGAGAAAAGAAAACTCATAACTGAATATTTTAGTTTAGTTGGCAGTCCCGAGCTTTGATAACCACGCTCGAGCTCCTCTGACATTCTTTGAATTTCCGGCATGCCAATTCGCTCTACCAATTGCTTTGCTGCTAGCTTTTCTTCCTCAGATCCAGAATCAGATATTTTTTTAATGATACCAGAAGCGCCCATTTTCTGCAAAAAACCATATGTATTTATAACTGGGCGCCCGAGTTCCGCTTGGGTGATAGGGTTTGCTTTTCTTGCCGCAAGATCTGACAGCATCTCAATGAATTTTAGCTCAACCCGTCCTTGAGCATTTGTGGTATTTTTATAAATGGAGCCCATAATTTGTTCGTCGACCCCGGACATGGAGGCCACGATAAAGTTTCTGAGTTTTAGCATGGACTCCCAGTGAAGCCTCTCTGTGGCATTTTTTGCCGATTTAATTTTAACCGAAATATTTTCAGGACTATGCCCCCATAAAACATAAAGAACATCTGATACGCTCATTTCAACATTCTTCCCATCCTTTGAGAGCAAGCTTGCATACTTTTGTTTGTCAGTAAGGCCGTCAATAATTTCTTTTGGTACGCCTTTATAGTTGTAGTTTTTAGATAAGTTATCAAAACTCAGAAATTTCTCAAGATCATGTTTTCCTATTGATTTAAGATGTTTTGGCGCTATATGGGTAAAATATTCCGAATTATTCCTGTACATTTTTGAGGCATTTTTATTTACCTCTCGATTATGTACGAAGAAATATTTTTTGAGCTCGCCTTCGTTTTTTGGGGCCCATTTCTGCAATGGCTGTGAGTTCTTGCTGGCCTTTAATGCTTGAAATTTAATAACCCCTAAAGAACCCGCAGAAACTAATGTGAGGGCACTTTGTTTGAAACAGGAATCAAACTCTAAGGCTCTTGAAATATTTTGAGTGGGCTGCGGGCATTGCAGTCCGCCCCCACCCGCATTGATACCGCTTTCAAGGCCACTGGCTGTGTGAAGACACTCGTTGACCATTTTTTCAGCGTCAGAAACAAAAAAATGAGCTTGAGATGTCGCCATTCCCAACTGAGCTAAATCTTTAATGACTTGTCCCGAACGCGCCGCCGTTGCCAAACTCCCCAAGCCTAGCGTTGCTAAGGAAATTGCCGCATCACGGGTCGCAGAAGAAATGACATGACCCGTTTCATCTTGATCAGTTTTTCTATCAAGAATGCATTTTTGATATGACTCATACTCATAATATGCATACCCGTCGTCTTTAGATTTAAACCTCTTAAAGTCTACAACATCAGGAAGGGCTGGCGTCGCCGTTAGCGTCTTTCTAAGAGACTTAGGACTGCAATCATGGTCTCCTGATCCTCTGAAGCAACGGCTAGCGGCTTGCGCTTTCTCAAACATCTTTATGAGTTCCGTCCGATTTTCTTTAAGCTGCGCAAAAATCGCGTCTGCGATGGAATGATTTGCCTTTAACTGACGTTTAAACTTCTGACCATTGATCCACGGCACAATCTGCTCTTTCATTTTCAATTGGATATTCAGAAGATTCATTTTTTCTTCAAGACTTTTCTTTTCAAGAGCCGAAGTGGACTGCTTAGCAGCTCGTGTAAGTTTTTTTATCTCATTTTTTAAATCGGTAATACCCTCAAGCACAACACTGGTTTGATTGACCAGATTCTGAATATTTACTTTAGGCGAACACTTATTTATATAGAAATCACACTCTCTAAGTACATTACCAAATGAGGATTGACTGCAAACTTTTTTAAGATCCGGTTGTGGACGCTTCTGAGTGTTCAGTATTGAATCAATGGCGGCAAGTTCGGAAACATATGACAAAGATGCCTTCTCTAGCCGTTTTTGATTCGTAAAATACTTTGAAATCATTTTATTTGCTTGCTGCTCTGGGAATCTCTTGCCGCAAGCGCCAAGGCTGGCAATAACAGCTGGATCTTGCAATTCGGGTTCATTTGCTTCGTAAATCTTTAAAAGCTTTGTCGGCGAATACCCTACACTTTTATTAATTACAATAGAGCATGACTTTTCGTCGGACTTTAACAAACCCATAAGTGAGTTCTTGGAATCATCTGCAACAAAATCTGAAAGAGTTTTAGGACAGGTCTCTGATTGGGCAGGACTTTGGCAGCTCTTATGTGAGGAGGCATTGAAATCATGAATTGAGTTTATCCAGGAGTCCGCCAGCTGCTTGGAATCCCGTGAGTCCGCAAGACAACGCAAGCTGATTGTCACAGTGAAAAATATAAAAAATAACACTGCAAGCAAACGTCTCAAATTGAGACCTCCAAAGATTTTTTCGACCCAAAGTCCACCAACATAATATAGAGTGCAAAAAAGTGGCCGTGTCTAGAAGGCTATTGCCAAGTCTAGGAGGCAGACGCCTAGACAGCTGTCGAAGGAGGAATTGCACTGTTTAAGTCGTGGTCACACACCTGGACTTTATAAGTAATCTCAAAAGGACACATTAATAAATCTCGACTGCAATTGCAAAACCGGCGATGGAAAAATAGATTGTCGCAACCTCGCTGTGCGCAAGGTCGTTAGTCTAGAGCGTCTTAAACGGTGCTTATAGATGAGACCTGAAGATCAAAACCGACAGCCGGAGGGGCTGATTTTTTCTCGTGTACTGGCTGAGTCCCTTGTAGTCAGGCCCCCAGGTTACGAGCCTGGTGAAGGGCCGGGCCACCCAAAATTGAATTTTTTTAGTCTTCTTTGTATTTGAAGTTCTCGTTCAACTCCTCCTGAGAAAATGGGCCCCAGTTTATTCCAACTTTGAAACACTTAGCCCAGACAGATTCCGGCTCCAAAAATAAAATTTCTCAAGTTAGAACCAGCAGCGTTAGCCGAAGGCCTTGTATTGTCTGGGGAAATCGAGAGGCTTTCGAAACTGCCTCATGGTGGTTCGTTCCGAATCACTAAAATCTCGACGAAGGTCTAAAGTTCCGTTGTTCACAGCCGAAAAGTGAATAGTCAGCGCAAAGATCCTTAAAACATAAAACAAAAGGATAAACCAAATGGCACGTTTTTTCATATTGGCTTCTTTTTTTAGTTTTTTCATTTCAATAAGGGCAATGGCTCAGCTTACGAGCTCTTC
>JANMPT010000042.1:0-39035 GCA_031370005.1 Bdellovibrionales bacterium
TTTTGTTACAATCCCAATTTTTCTTGTTCAAACTTGTCAGAATCCATGGCTTTTACACAAGATAGAACTTGAGCAGCAAAGGCTTCATTCAATTCAATAAGGCCTATATCTTTTAAAGACATTTTTGCTCGTTTTAAAGCCACTGGCGTTGAATACGCTGGACCTAAGCCCATGCGCTCAGGCTCTAAGCCGGCAAAACCATAAGAAATAATTCTTGCGATTGGCTTATAGCCAAGGCTTTCTGCTTTTTCACGAGACATTAAAAGCACCATCGCTGCTCCATCAGTAATCGGACAAGAGTTTCCTGCAGTGATTGTTCCAGTTTGTTTATCAAAAAACGGTTTTAGTTTTGCAAGCGCCTCTATTGTCTGACTATCACGAGGGCCATTGTCTTCGCTGAAAATTTCTTTATAATCTGGAGCAATATAGACAGGAGTAATCTCTTCTTTGAGTTTGGCTTTATTACCAGAGGCCAACTTATGCGAGCGCAAGGCGAATTCATCTTGAGTTTGACGAGAAAGTCCCCATTCCTTAGCAAGAATTTCAGCTGTTTGTCCCATGTTGATGCCAACAAAAGGATCTGTCAGACCTTGCATCACTGAAATCACCGGAAAATATTCATCACGCATATTGCCCTGAAGAAGAGCTTTAATTTGCTTGATATCGGCCTTGAAAAGCTTCCATAAAAGTGGAATGGCTTGTTGTGGTCCCTTTGCGGCAAAAAGCTTATCAAAAAGTCCTTGAATTTTGGTCGGCAAAAGAGTCGGCATTTGTGACATATTCTCAACACCACCAGCAACTACCACGTCCATGGTGCCAGATCTAATTTTCTCATAACCATTTGAGATACTCTCAAGTGCTGAAGCGCAGTTTCTGTGAACAGTATAGGCTGAGGTCTTCATCGGAATACCAGCGTTCAAGGCCACCACTCGAGAAATATTCACCGCATCTACTGGATTTCCAGTATTTCCAATGATCACCTCATCGATGATATTGACATCCAAACTGGCTCTTGCGATGAGTTCTTTCAAAGCGACTTTCCCGAGCTCCGCAGGATGTATAGTTTTAAGTTTTGTTCCGGCTTTTGCAAAAGGAGTTCTAACTCCTTCAACAATGACCACGTCACGCGGACCCTTGGCACTGCTTGCAGCTGTACTCATTTTCACCTTCCTTGTGTGTCACGTGTGTCGACATTTTATTAAGTAGTTAAAATCTTACAGATTTTTAGCTCTTGCTCCAAGTTCTTTTAAAAACTAAAGATATGAATATTCCTCATTGCGGCATTGCGGATCTAAATGAGTGCATTCATTGACCCTTTATACAGACCTTTGTACATTGTCTTATCGTTTTTGGACTAGCAATCTGCATATGTATTCAGCAGGAGTTTTGTAATGAGTGAAAAGCTTGAGGGTCAACAACTGACCCCTTTGGAACAAGAAGCCCTAGACTATCATTCAAAGGGAAAACCTGGGAAAATTGAAATCACCTCAAGTAAACCATGCAGTACGGAAAAGTCTCTTTCTTTGGCTTACTCCCCTGGGGTTGCCGTCCCTTGCAAGGAGATTGCGAAAGACGCCTCAAAAGTTTACGATTACACAAGTAAGGGCAATCTCGTTGCCGTAGTTTCAAATGGCACAGCAGTTTTGGGGCTTGGCAATATCGGACCTCTGGCTTCCAAGCCTGTTATGGAAGGCAAAGGCATTCTTTTTAAACAGTTCGCTGGTATTGATGTTTTTGATATCGAGATGAAAACAGAGACCACTGCGGAGCTAATCGCAGCAATCAAAGCTCTTGAACCGACATTCGGCGGTATAAACCTGGAAGATATTAAAGCCCCAGAGTGCTTCGAGGTCGAGGAAACTCTCAAGAAAATTATGAATATTCCTGTGTTCCATGACGATCAGCATGGAACTGCGATTGTATCAGGAGCGGCACTTCTTAATGCGTGTTACCTGACAAAAAGAAAACTCGAGGATATTCGTCTTGTCGTTAACGGCGCTGGTGCGGCTTCGATTGCTTGCTCAAACATCTTCATATCTTTGGGCGTACGCCGCGAAAACCTAATTATGTGTGACACCCAAGGAGCTATCTATAAAGGGCGCACCGTCGGTATGAATAAATATAAAGCGGCTTTTGCCGTTGAAACCGAAGCCCGCAACCTTCACGAAGCACTTCGAAATGCAGATGTGTTTATTGGTCTCTCCGTAGCAGGCGCATTGACCCCTGAAATGCTCAAAGAAATGGCTAAAAATCCCATTATTTTCGCCATGGCAAATCCTGATCCAGAAATCGAGCCTGCTAAAGCACGAGCTATCCGCCCTGATGCAATCGTCGCCACCGGTCGTTCAGACTTCCCGAACCAAGTAAATAATGTGCTCGGATTCCCAAGCATTTTCCGTGGCGCTTTAGATACTCGCTCGACCCAAATCAACGAAGAAATGAAATTGGCAGCAGTTCATGCTCTTGCGATGTTAGCTCGTGAAGATGTTCCAGACAGAGTTTCTGATTCTTATGGTGGACAAAGCTTTAAATTTGGTCGCGAATACTTAATTCCAAAACCATTCGATCCACGAGTACTTTTGAAAGTGGCTCCGGCTGTTGCCAAAGCTGCGATGGAATCAGGTATTGCAACAAAACAAATCACTGATTGGGAGAAATACCGCGATTCTCTTGAGGCTATTCAAGGTCCATCTAAAGTTTTTATCCGCTCCGCGATTCACAGGGTACGTCAGAATATCGCGGCCAACGGCGGTGAACTACCAAAAATAATTTTCCCTGAGGGGCATAGCACTAAGATCCTTAAAGCCCTTCGTACTTTAGTCGAAGAACGCATTTGCGAACCAATTCTCCTGGGTTACCCAGAGCGCATTCAGGAAAAAATGCACACTATGGATTTGGTGGATGCCTTGAAGCATATTCAAATAATTCATCCATCCAACCATCCAAAATACAAAGCTTATGCTCAAGAGCTTTATGCCCGACGCAGTCGCAAGGGAGTGAACTACCGTGAGGCTGAACGTCTTATGGCAGACCCTAATTACTTTGCTTCTATGATGGTTCAGATGGGGGATGCTGATGGTATGGTCACTGGCGCCTCACAAAACTATGCAGATTCTGTCCGCCCAATCCTCCACACTATTGGCGTTTCGAAAAAGGGAGTACCCGCAGGTTTAAACTTAGTTCTGCTTGAAGATCGTTTCCTTCTTTTGGCAGATACCACTGTCAACATCAATCCAAATGCTGAACAGTGCGCGATCATAGCACTCCAAGCAGCTCGTATTGCTGAATACTTCGGAGTATCCCCTCGCGTGGCTATGCTGAGCTATTCTAACTTTTCCGGCGAAGGCGGAACTCCTGAAAAAATGAAAAAAGCTGCTGAGCTCGTCAGAATCTACCGACCAGATATCCCAGTGGACGGAGACATGCAGGCTGATACCGCCGTAAATCCAGATATTATCAAACGTATTTTTCCGTTCTGTGACTTGAAAGATGGCGGAGCCAATATTTTAATTTTCCCGAATCTCGAATCAAGCAATATCTGCTACAAGCTACTTCAACAAATTGGAAAAGTGGAAGTGATTGGACCTTTTTTAATGGGAGTCCGCAGATCTGCCAATGTTTTACAACGAACAACCACTATTGATGCGATTATTAACTCTGTCGTTCTCACTACCCTTGAGGCTCAGTATATCAAGGGCGCGATTATGAAAAAAAAATAACAAAGATAACGGGCTAATGAGGATTATCATTGGTTAGGTTACATTGTATGTTGTTACGCACATTACCCACCAAAGAACAAACACCAATTGAGTTACGTGAACTCGTAAAAATTTCTGTGGATCTTCTCGGTCAGGTTATTAAACAAACCCTTGGCGCCAAACCTTATCAACAGATTGAATCTATACGTTCGAGATTAGCTGATTTAAGGGATAAAGATGACGCCACTACTCAAATAACACTTCGTTTAATTTTTTCTCAGATGAAAAAAATGCGTAAGCAAGAAAAACATATACTAGCAAGATCCTTCACCTTGATGCTGGAACTAATGAACGTTTGTGAAAATGCCTATCGTAGTTATCGGCTATCTAAACATGTTCAAGAAAAATCAACAGACAGTCCAAATGCAATTATTTATGTCCTAACCGCCCACCCTACCGAGGCTCGCTCTCCTGAAAATATTGCAGTTTTTCATATGATTCAGCGACAGCTAATTGCGATTCTTGAAAAAAAACAATCTTTGATAAGCATCAAACCTGTGCTTCAGCACTTGATTGAATTATCATGGCGAACGTCGATAGTTCGTGAACAAAGCCCAACAGTTAGTGATGAGGCTGAACATATTTATTCAACCCTTTTGGACCGAAATATTTTGGATAGCATCCTTGAGGCTAGCGTAGAAATTGTCCCGGTTTACATTCGGACTTGGGTCGGAGGAGACAAAGATGGACATCCTGGCGTGAATGGCAAAGTGATGTTGGAAAGTATATCCTTATCTAGAACACATTTGATTCAATATGTACATAACCATCTCAATGAAGTTCTTTTAACTCTCAAAACATTAAAATTGAAACAGATGCAATCCGAAATCGCTCGTCTCAATTTTTCTTTACAAAAGCTTCGTCGTGTTACGAAACATGACGGATTAAAAATAAAAAAATTGCGGCAGCAATTTAAGATCACTTTTCGAAAATACAAAACAGAGTTTGGATTGTTGCATCCAAGTTTATGTCAATTGCAGCGTTTGCTACATGTATTCCCAGGCCTCGTAGTTCCCCTTGAATTGCGTGAGTCATCGGACGTATTGATGTCTGATCCAAATGAAGAAAACCGACTGACGATTGATAAAATGCTAAAAATTCTAGCTACGGTTTCTAAAGGTGGAGATCCTCGATGGTACGTTAGAGGTCTTATTGTCAGCATGACCAGCTCTTTCGAGCACCTGCAAATGGCTGATCGAAAAATACGTTTTGCATTTCGTGGGCAGAAAAAAATTCCAGTCATCCCACTTTTTGAACAGGCCGAGGCCCTCAAAAGAGCACCGGAAATTGTTAGACAATGGCTTAAAGATCCACAAATGGGTTCTGATATTCGAAAAAAATGGGAACACTGTGAAATGATGTTGGGTTACTCGGATTCCGCTAAGGAAAGCGGTGTCCTAGCAAGCCGCCTTGAAATTGCCGATGCAATGCATCGACTTGATCATCTCTGCCAACACGAGAAAGTACAACCATTATTTTTCCAAGGTTCAGGAGGGAGTGTGGATCGTGGAGGTGGAAGCATACAGGATCAGACAATTTGGTGGCCTCACTCAGCCCTTAAAATTTACAAAGTAACTATTCAAGGCGAAATGGTAGAGCGTTCCCTTGCGAGTCCTGAAATTTCCCGTGGCCAAATTTCGCGAATTCATGAAAGCGCAAGCAAAAGCTTAGCCCAACCATCAAAGCCTCCAGATTTTTCATCGATTCAAGAATTTGTAAATTTAGTTGCTAGCGAATATAAGAATATTATTAACAATCCTGAATTTTTAAAGCTGGTCGAAAAAGCCACGCCCTACTCTGATCTCAGTGAACTACGCATTGGATCACGCCCCACGCGACGGGCAAATCGAGTTTCAGTGGATAGCCTGCGAGCAATCCCATGGGTTTTATGTTGGACCCAGACACGTGTCCTATTCCCCACTTGGTGGGGAATAGGATCAAGCTGGAAAAAATCAGACAAGAATATGAAAAAGGCATTACGCAAAGCTTTTATCTGTGAACCGACCTTTAGCTCTTATATACGCGCGCTTGGATTTACACTAGCGAAGGTTGAGTTGAGCGTGTGGCGCATATACCTGGAGCATAGCGGTTTGGATCGCAAGCTCACGGATCGGTTTTTTTCATTATTTCAAGAGGAATATGCTGGTGCGCTTGAAATGCTTCAATATGTTAGCGAAAAGTCAGATCCTTTGTGGTTTAATCATTGGCTAGGCGCAAGTATACGCCTACGCTCTTCGATGATTCATCCTCTAAATTTGTT
This sequence comes from Bdellovibrionales bacterium, assembly GCA_031370005.1. GTDB lineage: Bacteria > Bdellovibrionota > Bdellovibrionia > Bdellovibrionales > Bdellovibrionaceae > JACMRP01. The sequence continues at coordinate 6,019 of JANMPT010000042.1, forward strand.
ACAAATTCTTGCGATTCATGAAAATGATTTTCTCCTTCTACGACTAACTGTTACAGGGATCTCAAGTGGAATGCTTACAACAGGCTAGGAACATTAATATTATTCCAAAAAAGATTTATATTATAAGGATATCATGGAAAAAATAGGATTGGTTCTAACAGGCGGAGGAGCCCGTGCTGCCTATCAAGCAGGTGCACTCAAAGCAATTTCAGAAATCTGCGAATTCAAAGAAAATCCATTCAAGATTATATCTGGAATTTCCGCAGGATCAATCAATGGAATTTGGATTGCCGGACAAAGCAGTCAGTTTGAAGTTACAACCCAATCATTATGGGATAATTGGGCAACAATTGAAATGAATCAGGTATTCAAAACAGACCCAGCCACGGTCTTTAGTATTGGAGCTCGGTGGGTTCGAAATCTCAGCTTAGGGGGTTGGCTCCATCAGCCAAATATTAACTATCTTTTAGACACTTCTCCTTTGAAGGCCTACATCAAGTCAAAGATGAACTTAAAGAGTATTCAACTCAATATCGCCGACAAAAAAATACATGCAATAGCAATCACTGCAACTCAGTATCATTCTGGATTATCGGTGACCTATTTTGATGGCCACGCTTCAATCACACCTTGGAGTCGTGAAGGCAGAGAATCACGTCGATGCGTTTTGCAGACGGCACATTTACTTGCTTCAGCGGCAATCCCCATTTTTTTCCCACCAGTGAAATTAGAAGATGGATTTTATGGTGATGGTGGAATTAAGCTATCTTCTCCGCTTTCACCCGCAATACATATGGGCGCAGATCGAATTTTGGCAATCGGAATTCATCACAAGCAAGATGCAAAACGAACGTCGCATCACATTTCTTCAAAATCCATTTCCACAGGAGATATTATCGGTACACTTCTCAATGCTTTATTTTCTCATTCCATAGATGCAGACCTTGAACGATTGAATCGAATCAACCGAACGCTTGCCATCCTATCTAATGAGCAACTTAAAAAGGAGCCAGATCAACTCCGTCATATCCCAACTTTGGCAATTAGACCTTCACAAGATCTTGGACTAATGACCTCTGAGTTATTTAGCCGCTTTCCTCAAACGATTAAATATTTACTACGTGGATTGGGTGCCTCAGATTTGGAGAGTTGGGATCTAATGAGCTACCTGGCCTTTGAAAAAGAATATATTTTGTCACTGCTCAAGTTAGGGTACCAAGACGCCTTTGCTCAGAAACGAGATATTTTACAGTTTTTTAAAACTTAGTCTAGATTATGATAACATTGCATTATCTCAAAAATAGATTAACACCAAGGTCAATATGGAAACATCTCTAAAATATTTTCGATTTTCTGAAATAATAACGCTAATTCCGGATACCTTAATTCCTATTTTAATCACTCTGGCGCTATCCTTTCTAATCGGTCTTGAACGTGAAGAACACTCGGCTGGTGGCCATTATAACTTTGGAGGAGTTCGAACCTTTCCTATCATCGGTCTTTGCGGCTATATGTTGGCAAAACTAACCGAAGCTCATTCTCAAATTCTTAGCGCAGGTGTTTTGGTCTTAGGTGCGCTCCTGTGGCTTTCTTATCGAAAAAAACTTGAGCTGTCATCTTCTGCAGGAATGACATCTGAAGTTTCAGGTTTTTTTACATTTTTATTGGGTGCATCGATTTTTCATGGTGCCTTATGGGAGGCAACAACTTTAACAGTCATTGTTCTTCTTTTGCTCGAACTGAAATCTGGATTGGAATCTCTAGCTCGAAAAATTTCATCAAATGAGATTTTTACTTTCACAAGATTCCTTCTTATTTCTGCAGTTATTCTTCCTATAGTACCAAATCGTGATTTTACGATTCTACATCTTAATCCATTTCATACTTGGCTGATTGTAGTTGCAATCAGCAGTCTTTCTTACATCGCCTATGTTTTAGGAAAATTACTTGGTTCTGGCCAGAGTATTGTACTCACAGCCATTTTGGGTGGCATCTACTCGTCTACATCAACCACTATCGTTTTAGCAAAACGCTCCAAGGATGAAAAATCGAGCAAAATATACTCTGGAGCAATTGTTATTGCATCTGGGTTTATGTATTTCAGACTTGTAGTCCTGCTCAGTGTTTTCAATTGGAACCTAGGTAAACAACTAGTATTTCCATTTATCTGTCTAGGCATTCTGTTCACTACTGTTGGAGTTTGGTACATGACACTTGAAAAACAGAAATTTACTCTGGCGAAGTCTGACCAAATCGATGGCCGAAATCCCTTGGAGCTGCAGGCAGCCTTTATCTTCGCATTTTTATTTACAGCCATGGGTGTGCTTACCGCCGTGACATTTCAATATTTAGGATCAGGAGGAATTTACGGGCTATCATTTTTAACTGGACTAACCGATGTTGATCCCTTCGTCATGAGTCTGACCGAAAGGATCAACTCAGGTGTTGGAGTGCAAATGGCCGCAAAAGCCATCGTTATAGCAGCGGCGAGTAACAACATTATGAAAGGAATCTATGCGGCAATTTGGGGCGCTAATGATGTCAGAAAGCAGGCCTCACTGTTACTTATAAGTTTGGCCATCATCAGTTTAGTAGCCTTGTTTTTTGTTTAACTTTAGATCAGTTTTAAAATATTCTCTATTTTTGCTCTTGCCACCCTAAAGTCCTGTGTTAACATTAAACAAGAACATAGAAGGCTCCAAACCTGGGGCCTCCCAGGAGATAATCCCAGGAGATAAAGAGATTTGACTCAAAACCAAGTCCATATCAGGGCCAGTGATCGTGTGATTGTTGTCGGTGTAGGTTTAAAAACCGAGCCGCTTTCTGAAATCAAAGAAAACCTTTTAGAACTCGAAGAACTTGTCAGCGCTGCTGGTGGTGAAATTGTAGGCTCGGTGATTCAAACCCTTGCTACTTGGAATCCAGCAACTTTGATTGGAACCGGAAAAGTGGATGAAATCCGTGATATGGTTCGAGAGTCTCAAGCAAACCTTGTGGTTATTGACCATCAACTAACAGGTATTCAAAGTAGAAACTTAGCACAAACTATGGGCACTAGAGTCATTGACCGCAATCAATTGATATTGGACATTTTTGCTCAGCGGGCTCAGACCTTTGAAGGAAAACTTCAAGTAGAACTTGCACAATTATTAGACCAAATGCCCCGGATGGTTGGAGCTTGGATGGAGTCCTTATCTCGCCAAGGTGGCGGCATTGGAACTCGTGGCCCTGGGGAAACCGCACTTGAAAGTGATCGCCGAAGGATTCGTGAAAAAGTCGCAATCATTCGCAAGAAGCTAGATTCCGTTAGCAAAAATCGAGCACAACATCGAAGCTCCCGCCGTCGTCATGAAATCCCAAGCTTTGCTTTGATTGGCTACACAAACTCTGGAAAGAGCTCTATTTTAAATCGTCTAACAGGCTCTCAGGTTTTAGCGAAGAACCAGGTCTTTGCAACTTTAGATCCAACAACGCGAAAAATTTTCTTACCAGAAGGGCCACCAGCAGTTGTTACTGACACAGTAGGATTTATTCGTAAACTTCCTCCACAATTAATTGAGGCCTTTAAAGCTACACTTGAAGAAAGTGCCGAGGCCGATGTGCTTTTACATGTAATTGATCTCTCTTCTCCGAATATGCTTCGCCAAATTGAAGTGGTGGAATCCCTTATTAAAGAGTTTAATTGGCATGATAAAAAAATTATCCATGTCTTTAACAAATCCGACGCAGCCCCTATCGAGAGGCAGTTTCAAGTTAAACTTTATCCTCGGGTTTTTGTCAGCGCACTGACTGGACAAGGCATGGAGCAACTAAAAAAACTCATGGTGGAGAATGTAAATGAAACACAAGCCAATGTTCAACTTTACTTCCCGCGCTCAGAAGAGTTTAAAATTTACGATTTAAATCGTGAAACAAGAATTCTTCGTAAGGAAACTGCAACAGAGGGAACTGTCTGTTATACACAACTTACGCCAGCATTGATCTCACGTTGGAAAACTTATATCATTAAGTAGAAATTAACAGGCGATTCTTCAAACGATCCTCACGGCGTTTTTTACCGGCTTCAAACCGACGCTTTTCATCTATACCTTCGAGGATCAAGCCAGGAACCTCCGTCGGCTTCCCATTAGAATCAAGTGCGACAAAAGTGGTATAAGCTGATGCTGTATGGAAAATTTCTCCAGATTTTGGATCTTCAGCATCCACTCTTACTCCGACCTCCATAGAGGTGCGTGAAGTAAAATTCACTGAGGCCTTAAGATTTACAACCCAACCTTTGTAAACAGGTGCAATAAAACTAAGAGAATCAATACTTGCGGTGACAACTTCTTTGTTTGAATGCCTCTGAGCTGCGATAGCAGCGGCAATATCAATCCAAGACATGATAGTTCCGCCAAAAATAGAGCCCATAGCATTAATATGGACTGGCAAAACTAATTGGGTCATTATCACCTGGGATGCAGAAGCTTTTTTTGCACTCCCCATGATAATGACCCTCAACTAACAGAAAACTTTTTATTACATTCCCGTGCCAATATCGCCATTACCATTACGGCCGACACCATTCTGAGAGCTAGGAAGTGTCGTCATTACTCCAGCTACTGTCGAATTACCCGCCGGAATTGTTTGAGTGGCTTGATTATTATAAGCCGCTGCAGCAACACCTTGGTTGATATTCGTTTCAGCACGAATTTCGTTCTCAACGAATCCAAGATGAGGCAAGCACCATACAATCAACTGAGCGCGAGACTTCACGTTCATTTTTTTGTAGATATTTGTGAGGTGAAATTTCACTGTTTTTTCAGTGACAAAAAGCTGGTTCGCAACTTCCTTGTTGGACAAGCCTTTGCTTACTAATTCAGCAACTTCAGCCTCGCGATTAGAAAGACCTTTTTGAATCAGGACATCTCTGAGCATCCTTGCTCCCTTCCCGTTATAGTTAATCTTCTTTTTTTGTTAAAACCTTAGTCTAAAGTATCTAGACTTTATTTGGAGCAAACCTCTATGTTTGTCTCAAAACAAGTCACATACCTGGATTCAAGTCTTACAACAAATTATCTTTTAAGCAAGACTCTTGGACTCTAGTTTTTAAAAACTAGACCGAAAAGAAATATAGGTTTTTAAAATTAACCGGCGAGAGGATATTATGTTTCCTAATGACATCAAATTTTTAGTGGTCGATGATTTCGCGACTATGCGAAAAATTATTAAAAAAGTACTCAATGAGTTGGGCTATACCAATATCAATGAAGCGGACGATGGCAAAAATGCCCTGCCTATGCTTCAGGCGGCAGCAGCCAGTGGACAACCTTTTGGCTTCGTTATCTCTGACTGGAATATGCCAGGAATGACTGGAATTGATCTATTGAAGGCTTGCAAAGCCGATGCAAACCTGAAGAGTCTGCCATTTATGCTTGTAACTGCTGAAAGTGAGCAAAAACACATCCTTGAGGCAGCCAAAGCTGGTGTTTCAGATTATGTGGTAAAACCTTTCAATGCTGCGACCTTAAAAGCAAAAATGGAAAGAGTCTACCAGCGTCACACAGCAACCCCTGCGGCTAAAGCCTCTTAAATTAAGGAATATACTATGTCTGCTGCACCTAAAATTGTCCCAGAGAACAATCCCCTATTTGACAAGAAATTACTTCAAGCTTTTGTTGATGGCGTAATCAAAACACTTGCAACAATCGCTCAAACTGACGCAAAAGTCGGGAAGCCTTATATCGAACCCGAGCTCACAGAAAAAGGTGAGATCGCCGGTATGGTGGGAATGGTTGCTCCACCTCTAAAAGGCACCCTGCTTATTAGCTTCACCAAAGATTCCATATTTCAAATCATGGAAAATATGCTCGGCGAAAAGCACACAGAAATCAATGGAGAGATCTCAGACGCCGTGGGCGAGCTGACTAATATGATCTATGGCACTGCAAAAACAGCCCTGAATCAAATGGGCTATAGCTTTGAGATGGCTATCCCAACTGTGATTCGTGGGGAGTTTACACTTTCCAAATCCACAAAAAGCGCTACCCTTGTGATTCCATTTGAGCTTAAAAACAGTGCTCAGTTTCACGTCAAAATTACTGTGCAAATGTGACAGCAATAACAATAATAAAATGCCGCCACAATCAATTGAAAATCTTATGGATGTCTTGATTGCAAGCCAGAGGGAAAACTTCTGGCAGGATGTTCAAGCCATCCTTAAGGGCTACTATCCCTATAAACTTCATTTTATTAGAGATACTGATAGTCTCACACATCCTCAGGAAAACATGATTCCTCTTCTTGCCTTAGTTGACGGTCATGGCGGCACCTTGCAAACATGTGAATGGGTGCAAAGTGTGAAAATGACCTATCCGGATTGTCCCCTTATTGTACTCTATGGCCCCCAGGATCAATTGGATTTCGCCTTGGTTAAGAAAAATGGCGCCAACTATATAATGCATGCAAATTATGATCGTGAGTTTGTTTCTGATATGATTTTAAATCTTGCTCCGGTGGATTTGGGAGGAACAGATATCCCAGTCTCCGCCCTCCTACCGATTGACATTAAGGACATTGATACTGAAGTGCCAATTAACTTCGATATTTTTATTCATTTACCCTCAAATCACAAAAGCTTTCGAGTGCGCAAAGAAGGCGGTAAAATTGAGCCCCGTCTTTTGGAAAAATCAACAGAAAATCACCAACGTCTTTATATAAAGAAAACTCAAGCCAAAGCTTTTTTTGAATATGCTCGCACAGTTTTGACAATGAGAAATGTTCCAAACCCAGTACCGCAGACCGAAAAAATCTATAAGGCAAAGAAACTAATTCACGAGATTATTTCAGAATTTTTGGATTCTGAAACTTCCAATTTTCAATCCGGAAAAGAGATATTTGAACGTTGCCGCCAGATTATTACTGAGCTCGATCTTATTAAAGAAAAAAAGCCAGAAGAACACGTGGCAGACGTCTATCGATTCACAGGGCATCCTCGGAGCACCTACCAAGATGCGATTAGCATGGCAGTTTTCGCCTCAAGTTTTGCCTCGATGATGGGCTTTGATGCCCTAAAAATCGAAAACTCAGCCGTAGCAGGCCTACTTCATAATGTTGGACTTGCTCAAATGCCCGCAACTTCTATTGGTAAAAACTTTAGCCAACTCAGTCCCGAAGAACTTACAGACTATAAAATATATCCTGATCGCTCAGTCATTCTGATTAAGTCAAAAAAGGTTCCCTTGCCACAAGAGGCTTCTTCAGCCATTGTTCAACACCAAGAAAATGTTAATGGCAGCGGGTTTCCCCACGGTTTAGACGGCAGCAAACTAGAACCCTTAGGCAAAGTTCTACGCTTAGCTATGCGATTTTTAGAGCTAACCTCCTTAGATGGTGATCAGCTTGGGATGACACCCAAAGCAGCTATTGCACATATCAAAAATGAGGCCATTTCCGACAAACCCTTGGTTGATTTAATCACTGCCACTCAGGTCTTTAAAAGACTTTGCACCTGACTAAGCATTTCTTCTCGAGATGAGAAACGTTTTTCTAATTGCCAGACAAAAAACTTATGCAGCCAAACGCCTAAGTCTCGCCCTTCAAAATAGTCCTTCAGGTCATCCCCCCGTATCCAAGCTTCGGGCATTTTTTCTCCCCAAGACTGCCATTGAAGGATGAGTCTGTCTGCCCCCGTTTTCTCAATGTCTAGTATGTGACAGACTCGAATAAACAAACGAACAGCCTCATCCCCCAAGAGAGAGAGCTGCTCTCCTGGAGTCGAAAGAAAGAAGTGCTTTGGATTTTCAATATATCCCAAAGCTTTTTTTAAAATTTTATGAAGCTGCCGCGAGAACTTGTAATTTTCCAAAATCCAATCCCACTCTAGATTCTTTTGCAGAGCCCAAGGGGAAAGGAAGGCCAACCATAAAAAAGATTCTTCATTCCAGCTAGTTGCAAACAATAGTTGAAATTCTTTTTTAGATTTTAAAAAAACATTTTGCCATCCAGGGAAAAGAACTTTCCCTAACCCACTGTCTTGTAAAAGATGCAGTCCCTCAAGGCAATGCTTAGACTTTAGAAGCTTAAAAACCTCATCATGAATTCTTTCGGTACTGACACTTTTCACGGAATTTGCCAGTCTCTTTATAGCACTTAAAGTTTCACTTTCAATTTCAAAACCCAATTGTGCAGAAAAGCGTATAGCTCTTAATAGGCGCAAATGATCTTCTTTAAATCTCTCCTCGGGACTTCCAACTGTTTGTATCTTTTTATCTGCTAAATCCTTAAGACCACCGACATAATCCAGAACTCGACCTTGTTTTAGATCATAGAAAAGAGCATTCACTGTAAAATCTCGACGAAGCGCATCTTCTTCAGCTGTTGTATAAACGACAGAGTCCGGTCGACGGCCGTCTTTATAAGCTCCATCAGAGCGAAATGTTGCCACCTCAAAGGATATGCCATCTTCAATAACTAGCATGACCCCGAAAGATTTCCCTGTAGCAACTGTCTTTGGAAAAATCCTCTCAATACTCTCCGGAGTTGCATCCGTGGCCAAATCCAGATCATTTGCCTGTATCCCAAGCAAAGCATCCCTCACGCAGCCTCCGACTAAATAGGCTTTATGGCCATTCTCGGTCAATTTGTAGTAAATTTTTTCTAAGGCTGGCCAATGCGGATGAGATTGGATATTCATTTGTATTAGAATAACCTGTGATTTTTGAGAATGGAAATCCCTTTTGTCGATAAAACTAAATGATTTACAAAATTATCTCGATGAAAAATCCAAAGTGTTGAAATTCTCACACTATGGAATCAGCTCCCTCAGTCGCCCTTTAAGTTTTGAGCTCTATGAAAACTGGCTCTCTGAGGGGCTTCACGGAAATATGGAATATCTAGTGACTCATGCACCAATCAAAGAAAAACCTCAAATGAAGTGGCCAAAAGCTCGTTCTGCTTTGGTTTTTGCCGTTCCATATTATCCTCACCCGGCTCCGGCCGCGAGTTCTCCATTGAAGGAGGCTCGGGTAAGCCTCTACACCCAAGGCTATGACTACCATCATTGGTTTAAATCAATGCTTCAAACTATCTGTGACGAGCTTAAAGCCTTGCTTCCAGAAGAGGAATTCATTCCACTCACAGATAGTAGCCCCGTACTCGAAAGAGATCTTGCCTATCGTGCCGGAATTGGCTGGATAGGTAAAAATACTTGTTTAATTCACCCTCAGAACAGCAGCTTATTTTTCATTGGAGAAATCTATTCAAGTATTTCTTTAAGTCTTGAAGCTAAGCCTATCCACGACTTCTGTGGAACCTGCACTCGATGTATTGATATCTGTCCGACCGGAGCCCTTACTGAAGCTCGCAAGTTAGATGCTCGAAAATGCATTTCCTATTTAACTATTGAGTCACGGGAAGTACCTCCACTGGAACTTCGTGAGAAAATTGGCGACTGGTTTTTCGGCTGTGATCTATGTCAAACTATTTGCCCATGGAATCAGAAGGCCTTCAAAAATCAACTCAGCATTGAAAAAGTTGAAACCAAAACTTTAGCACAAGAAAAGCTCCTTGAAGAAGAGCTTCGTTGGATCCTGTCCAGCTCAGGTAAACAAATTGAGCGAAGCTTCCAAGGTATGGCGCTCTCGCGTGCTGGCGGCTTTGGTTTAAAACGCAACGCTCTGGTTGTTACAGCGAATCGTCGTCTTTCTTCTCTCAAGAATGAGGTAGAAGGCCTTCTCAATCACCCCAAATTAGGGGAGCTCGCCGAGTGGGCACTTGCAAAACTTTGCGAGCCAACTCTTTAAGCAACACCAAGCTTCCGAAGAAGCTCATCAATTTCATTTTGATCCATTGCCTTAGGCTTACCAGCATCGACCGAACCACGAACATCTGCACCAAACTGATTAGACACCCAACGCAGTCTTTCAAGAAAAGTACTTGTAATGGAACTCTTTAAATCTTCTGAGGTGTCGCTCCCCAAACCTTCAATCCAGCTACTCAGTGTCTCAGTTGCATCTAACAAAAGAGCTACGCAGATATCAAAAAATTGTGGATTTCCCTGAATCTGAGAGGCCTTGTAACCAACCGCCTTACACAGAGCCGCATAGTCAGCTACCATGTGAAGGGGATGATCTATAGGAACCAAAAGAGCGAGGCTCTTTGCTCCACCCATGATGCGATCTACCTTCTGACCATACTCCTCTAGCTGTGACACCTTCGAAAAGTCCCCCTCGATCCCCTCGAGAGTATCTATGAGGTCCTGAATGATTCCCTTGGACTCAAGAGTAAAATCTTTTACTATATCCTTATCTATATTTGACATAGAATTTAGAGTAACAAATTGAAGGGCACATTTGCAATGGATTATGTCTCTATCAGAGTTAGCACCTTACGCGGGGATCAGAAAATTGAATTCAACGCTTATATCAAAATCAACGATAAAATGATTCTCTATCTTCGTCGTGGAGACTCCTTTGAAGGCGAGCGACTTAAGCGCCTCAAAGATAAAAAATTAAGAAAGATGTTCATTCTTAATGATGAAGAAATTATGTATCGCGACTACCTGCAAAAAAACATTGAAATGGCCTATGACGAAAAATCAGGAAAAGACATCAATACCCGCGCAGAAATTGTTCAAGGTCAGCAACAAAGCAATACCGAAGAGGTATTTGAGGATCCAGGCAACATTGAATCATACAACAATACCAAGGACGCTGCAGGAAAGTACGTACAGTTTCTTCTCAGCAACAGCAAAGCTGTCACCGCAATGATGAATATTAACAATGATGATTGCAATATCGCCCATCACGGAGTCACCGTTTCCACTTTATCCGTAGCACTAGGCCAAAAACTAAATATAACTGATCCGAAAAAAAATCAATTTTTGGCTCTCGGGGCACTACTCCATGATTTTGGTCATTATGAATCAGGGATTGCATTAAATCGACTAACAACTGAGTTTAGCGCTGAAGAATCTAAGATCTATAAGAACCATCCAACCTTAGGAACACAGAAGGTCCAAGATAAAAAACATTTTGACCAAACAGTGATTAACATCATAGCCCAACATGAAGAATGCATTGATGGCAGCGGTTTCCCAACAGGGGCGCGGGAAAGTCAATTGGATCCACTTTCCGTCATCGTAGCCAGTGCCAATGCTCTTGATCGGACGATTACTTTTGAAAAAACACCTAAAGCTGATGCTGTTAAAAAATTAATGATCGGCCATGTGGGGCGCCATCCGCTCAATCATATCCAGTTTCTTGCGGAAATTTTAAAGGGAGTCTAAAAAACAGACCCCCTTAGTAGCGTCAGAACATGTAACCGACAGAAACCATCGGCATAACTTCAGTCGTCTGACGAGACTCAAAAGTCGCCGCCAAAGTACTGTTCTTCTTGTACGTAATACTTCGATAGGTCAATTCTGCACCTAACATCCAACCATTGCCCAGGCCTGCTTTGTAGCCAAGATCAGCTTGCATTCCTGTCCCCTCTTTATACTCTCCATTTGTTGCACTCAACAAATAGTGACCAGTTATGAAAAAGCCCGCTGAACCCATATATCCTACAGAAGCACCCATTGCTGAAGCTGAAGTTCCTGCAGCATTTAAAACACTATCCGAGCGCGACGTATAGATACCACCCAAATATAGACCGCTTCCCGATAGATAACCCAATTTCACATCGTATATAGCACTCGTGGTATCCGTTTGATGGGTGGTTACTCCACTATTGATGTCATCAGTTTTTGAAGACCCATAGTTTAAATTCAGATCCAAAAGAACTCCCGAACCGCCGCCACCGCCGCCGCGGGCTTGTACTGTCGCTGCCATAATCATTGTTGAAGCAAAAACAAATGCTGTTAACCACATCTTTTTCACAAAAAACTCCTTTGTTTATTTCAAATTTGAGATCTTTCTTGAATCTGACTCTAAAAGTATACCCTCACTCTTCAAATAAAAAAACTTTTTTAGCCACTCCTGTCTGGATAGGGAAACCTCTAGCTTCATCATTAAGGCCTGTTCAATAAGCTGGTCGAGGCTGTACTTTCGATCTTCATGTAGCAAGTCCACCACAATAGCATCCCAGGGATCTCCCTTGTATTCACGCACTCTCTGCAATGAGTAATCATAATAAAAAAATGTAAGTCCAGGGGTTAACTCCACTTCCTCGACCTTTGAAGTACAGTAAAGACTCTGGAGTGAGGGGTTCAGCAAAATACGACCTTGCTCATGGGAAGGAAGACCAAAATCAGCAAAACTTAAGTAGGACCAAAACCACTCTTTTTGTGCTATCAGATAAAGATCAGAATCATGTACTGTACGTTTTAAAAATATCGGAAAATAACGAAAATGACCGCTGAGTAGGGGCCCTTGCCAAGGAAACTCCGAAAGATAAGATCTCATAACTTCTGTCAAATCCAGCTTTAGATAACTTGAAGTTTTCGGGAACTCTCTTCGAAAATCTTCAAGTAATACTTGTAGAAAATCATCCGAATTCCCCTGACGGACTTCTTGTGGTTTTAACCAGAGAAGGGTCTCCTCAAGAATCGCTTCATAAACAATTCGATGAGTCTCGGGAATAAGATAAGAATGTGTTAATAAGATTTTAGTATTATTATCCGCCAATAAATACTCACGACGGCATGCCGCCACACCAAGGACATCATAATCTTTTAGCTGACGAGGCTCCTGAAGATATGGCATGATTTTCAAATTCTACTGTTTGAAATCTTACCAGAGCAAGGATTTGTTCGATGATCTACAATCTCGCTGAAAAAACATGGCCTATGATTGAAACATATCTTAAAAATAAAAAAACCATCATCATTCCAGTAGGCTCTACTGAACAACATGGTCCCAATGGATTAATAGGAATTGATTTTTTGAGCGCCTGGGAGATAGCAAAAAAGGTGGGTGAAAATACCAAAACCCTAGTAAGCCCTCCCCTTTGTTTTGGCATGGCTCAGCATCATATGGCCTTCCCAGGGACTATGAGTCTGACCCCCTTAACCTATATTTTAGTTCTTACGGAGCTCTTTCAAAGCCTTGCTCACCATGGCTTTGATGATTTCACTGTTATCAATGGACATGGCGGAAATATTCCATCTATTAACTCCGCCTTTTCACAGGTATTAGGAAACAATCAAGATTATACTTTTAAACTTATCAATTGGTGGCACTTGCCAGAAGTACAGGCATATGAAAAGGAGCACTTTGGTGATGCCAACGGCTTCCATGCAACCTGTGGCGAAGTTTCTGTTACCATGCATACTCACCAAGAGGCTTATAAAGAAGTTCCTAATAACTTCAAATTCGAGCCCACTATTCGCGAGTATCCTTGGCCAATGAGTCCACAACAGTTTAGAAAGGTCTTTCCTGATGGCCGGATGGGCTCTGACCCGAGCCTTGCAAGCCAAAAGCATGGTGAAATAATCTTCAAGCTAGCCGTGGATGCGATTAGTCAAAAACTAGCAAAATAACACGATGGCTAACTAGAGTTTTTACTTTTGACCGAGAGTCTAGAGCATGCCAGAAGTTGACCCCATGAAGCGCATCCTGTTTTTACTAGCCACATTTTCAATTCAATATGTACTTGGAGTTCAAAGCTTCAGCGGTAGTCTAACTAAAAAAGGGCAAAATTACTATTTCACCCCAAAAAGCTCTGAGCTTTTTTATAAGATAAACTCACCTTCTGATATTGTACTAGATAGCCTGAATCGCCTTGAAAATGGTGACTTCATTATTGGTAATGGAACACTCGATACTACCAATAAAAAAATCAATATTGAAAGCATTGACTACGTCGGACTTCGTAAGCTTTTGGGCCCTTGGAATGGAGCTCACGGTTCCATGAATTTCAAGGACTACTCAACAATGAGTTTTACGCCTTACCTCAGGGATACTAAACTAGTAGAAAAAATCACGGGTCATCAAAAAGAATTTCGCTATAGCATCTCCCCAAATGATGGAAATGAGTGGGCATTATTCATATCAGATGACAAAAACACCAGCTTTGCTACTGTGGAATTTATTAAGAAAAGAGTCCTTATAAAAATATTTGAGTCTGAAAGTGGTAAGATTTTACGCACTTTCAAGCTTGAAAGACCTTAGGTATATGACTTGGACCACAGCGACCGATTCAAAGCTCTTTTTCTCACGAAATGACTCCTCAGATCCCCGTCTTGGCAACTGGGTTTCAGGATTACCACTTATTAAACTGCAAGATCTATCCTCAATAAAAAGTCCTTCATCTGTGCTCTTGGCCTACCCCGACGATGAAGGCATTGGATTGAACGGGGGCCGCACAGGAGCTAAAGAAGCACCTCACTTTATTCGATCCTATTTGTATAAAATGACTCCTTCATTACTAAACTCCCATCCTTTATCTTTAGTCGATCTTGGCAATGTACCCACCCATATCCCATTGCCAGAACGCCATGAGCGTGGTCGAGAAATCATTGAGGCTGCTCTAAATCTGGGGCATAAGACTCTGAGTCTGGGCGGCGGACATGATTATGGTTATGCCGATGGAGCTGGTTTTATTGACCATTGCCTTACTCAAAAGCAAAAAAAAAACTACAGACCTGTGGTGATCAACTTTGATGCTCACTTAGATGTTCGCTCTATTGAGAATGGATTCCATAGTGGAACACCATTCAACCGCCTGCTAACTCAGTACGAAGGACAGTTTGACTTCATTGAAGTCGGTTTACAAAACCAGTGTAATAGCTCAGAGCATCTTCAGTGGGCCAAAAACAAAGGAGCTCAAATACTTCCACTTCAAACAATTCGTGAAGTGGGTCTGAAAGAGTCCTTAAATGCAATGATCACCGGATTTAAGGGACGCCCCTGCTTACTCAGTGTGGATATTGATGCCTTTACTTCGGCAGAAGCTCCGGGTTGCAGTCAGTCTTGGACCACAGGACTTCATATTCAGGAGTTTTTACCAACTTTGAAGATGCTACAGTCCTATTTAAATGTTAAAAGTCTAGGGGTTTACGAAGTTTCTCCACCTCTAGATCAAGACCATCGCACAAGTAAACTTGCAGCTTTGATTTTACACCATGCCCTTTTTCATACTGAGAATTGACGTTAAGGAGCTATCAAAGTGAAATATCCACCAGTGAACTATCATGACTACTTAAAAATTGACCAGCTCCTATCTGCTCAAACTCGTCGCAGCGAAGAGCTGGGAAACCCTGCTCATGATGAATTACTTTTCATCACAGTACACCAAGCTTATGAATTGTGGTTTAAGCAGATTCTTTTTGAAATTGATTCTGTATTAGATATCTTTTCAGCTCATCCGATTGCTGAACAAAAAATGGCCCTGGCTTCAGCTCGGATTGATCGGGTCATCGCCATATTAAAACTAATCATGGGTCAAATTGATGTTCTAGAAACCATGACTCCACTGGATTTCTTGGAGTTTCGAGACTATCTTTACCCCGCCTCTGGATTTCAAAGCGCCCAGTTCCGTCTCATTGAAACGAAACTGGGTCTTAAGGAAAAAGAGCGTTTGTTGTTCAATCAAACCCCATTTTACAAATATCTTCCAGAAGGCCAGCAAAAGTTAGTTCAAGAAGCCATGCAAAAAGATTCACTCTTTGAACTTATAGACAAGTGGTTGGCAAGAACTCCTTTTCTTGAAAACAAGGAGTTCGATTTCTGGTCGGCCTATAAGACTGCTGTCACACAAATGTTTAACGGCGACCGTGAAACTGTTCGCATAAATCCACAACTGACAGATGATATTAAAAATAAAAATATAGAGATGATTGACGCTTCAGAGAAGACCTTTCTTTCAACCTACAGTGAGGTCGATTATAAAAAACTACAAGAGGACGGTCACTTTCATTTGTCATTTAAGGCTTTCCATGGAGCTTTGTTGATTTATCTTTATCGAGACCAATCCATCTTCCACTTGCCATTTAAAATCTTAAGTTCACTAATGGATATCGATGAGTTACTAACTCAGTGGCGTTATCGTCATGCTTTAATGGCTCATCGCATGCTCGGACAAAAGATTGGCACCGGTGGTTCATCAGGTCATGTCTATTTGAAACAAGCCACTGAAAAACACAAAGTATTTAGTGATTTTTTCAATTTAAGTACGTTCTTAATTCCCCGTTCAAAGGTCCCACCTTTGCCGGCCAGTCTTCAACAAAAAATGAATTTTAACTACTAACACAGGAGTTTTATTTATGGCTAAACAAACCCAGGCCTTTAATGCCGAAATCAAACAACTTCTGGATCTAATGATCCACTCTCTCTATTCCCATAAGGAAATTTTTATCCGCGAGTTGATATCCAACGCATCAGATGCTTTGGATAAGATAAAGTTCCAATCCCTAACTCAGGATAACTTGATAGTGCCAGGCACAGAATTGATGATTCATTTAGAGCCCAATAAAGAATTACAAACACTAAAAATTACCGATAATGGAATTGGCATGAGTCCTGAAGAAGTTGTCGAATATATTGGTACAATCGCTCGGTCTGGAACAAAACGTTTTGCTCAACTGAATCAGGAGTTAAAAGAAAAACCTGAGCTTATTGGACAATTTGGTGTGGGCTTCTATTCCTCATTCATGGTGGCAGACAAAGTGACTCTTCATACTCAAAAAGCTGGCACCCATAGTGGCACTCTTTGGGAAAGTAAAGGCGATGGCACCTACAGTATTGACGAAATCCCACGTGCTGAAGGTCATGGCACAACGATCACTCTTCATTTGAAAAAAACCGAAGAGGAAGAAGAAACTCAAGACTTCACTGATCCCTGGACTTTGAAGTCTTTGGTTAAAAAATACTCTGACTTTATAGCTTATCCAATTCGCATGAAGGGCGAAAAAGAGGAAGAGGTTTTGAATAGTCAAAAAGCTTTGTGGCTAAAATCCCCTTCAGAAATCACTGCTGATGAATACAAAGAGTTCTATCACCATTTAAGTCATGACTGGAATGATCCAATTAAGACCACTCACTACAAAGCCGAAGGGACTATGGAGTTTACAGCTTTGTTGTATCTTCCAACCAAAAAACCATGGAATTTTAATACCCGTGATACCGAATTTGGCCTCAGTCTTTATGTGAAACGCGTTTTTATCATGGCAGATTGCAAGGACCTAATCCCACAATATCTACGCTTTGTGAAAGGCCTTGTGGATAGTTCGGATTTATCATTAAATGTTTCCCGGGAAATCCTTCAGCAAGACCGCCAGGTCACCCAAATCCGTAAAAATGTAGTCAATAAAATTTTGAGTGCACTCAAAGATATGATCAACAAAGAACGTGGACTGTATGAAACATTCTGGAAAGAGTTCGGTTCTACCTTAAAAGAGGGCTTTCCAGGGGACTCTGCTAATAAAGAAAAGCTACAAGAAATTACCCTTTTCAAAAGCACTGGGGTTGAAACTTTGACCACACTTGAAGAGTATGTAAGTCGTATGAAATCAGATCAAAAAGAAATCTATTTTATGACTGGTGATGATCTTAATAAAATGATCGAGAGCCCGTACCTCGAGAAACTCAAAGAAAAAAATTATGAAGTGATCTTACTTGCTGACCCAATCGATGAATGGGTGGTCGAAGCCGTTCGCGAATATAAGGGCACGAAGCTTCAATCCGTAACCAAAGAAGATTTAAACCTCGATAGTGAAGATGAAAAGAAAGCCAAAGAAGAAGAAAAAAAATCTTACTTAGAAAGATTTAAACCTTTAATGGAATCTATAAAGGAAACTCTCAAGGAACAAATTAAAGACGTAAATATCTCAGATCGATTGACAGAAACTCCGGTGTGTTTAGTTGCTGGAAATCACGACCCCTCAGCGCACATGCAAAAAATCTTATCACAAATGGGTCAAGATCAAGGTGTGAGTGTAAAACGCATTTTAGAAATTAATCCAAAACATCCTGTGATCGAAAAAATGTTAAGCCTGCAAGCCGACCAGCAGAAATTGTGGACCGAAGTCCTCTACTCCCAAGCTTTGCTCAACGAGGGGTCCAATATCCCTGATCCAAAAAGATTTAGTAAACAGTTGGCCGTACTTATGTTAGGGGTGCAATAGCAGAAAACTTCGAGGATGCATCACCAGCTTTGAGCTACCTAGTGTTTCGCTCACGAGGCAGCTCTGGTACTTGTGGTAAATCAGACTCCTCTTGGTAGTCGCCACCCTCTTCGAAATTTTTTTCGGTGGGCTCAATCGGCTTTGGCTCTCGTATACCACGAGTTGCTGGGTTTTCTTTCCTGTCGATTTCCTGACCATTTCTATTGTGATGGATGTCCTCTTCGCTGATAATCTCTGGAACTATTGTCGGCACCGGGACTGGCCTAGCAAGAGGGGGCGGACCTTGCAAAATAGTCTCTGTAATTGTGATTTTGCCTTCCAGTGGCACACTCACTTCAATCTTGCGAATAGGATCTAAGTTTTCCAAGATCTCAGCTTTGATATACAGCATATTGTTTTTAGAATGTTGATACTCAAATTGATTGAAACGTAAAACTTGATTCTTGTCGGGATTATAATCGAGCATCAAACCATCACAGCTAAAACTTTCAATAATGTCATATTTATTAGACTTTAATTTGCAACTAATTTTTGGATTCAAAATCCCCGTCGCGAAACCTAAAACATCTGGTAGATTTCCACCACGAAAATTCATTGTTAATTCCTCAGGCTTTAAATGACTCCAATCACCGATTTTAATGAAACTATCTTTGGTATTGCACTGATGCATAACTTCCGCACTCTGTGGAACTCCCTCTACCCCTGGGATATTTCTTATCATCGAATAGACATCACATTTAAAAAGCGACTTGTTCGATAATTTCTGCTTCATTTCTATTAAAAGTGCTCGTTGCATTTTTCCAAATATAGACCTGCCAACTGGCGATTTTTCCTTTCGAATCACCCATATGGACTCTCGAAAGATTGCATCCATTTGCTCGAACCAATGCAAGATCTTTTGAAGCTCCTTATCGGAGTTTTTTGCAACATCAGTGCCCGCAGGTCCCTTGAGAACAACTCCTGCCGCTGGCTTAGGAGTTTCTGAGATTACGTCCTTATGAGGGGTGCAGCTTGCACAAAAAATAAGCATGGCCAGTATAAATTTAAAAATATGCATATTTCGACTTCCCTTTGACTTACCTAGTACAAATTCTTTAACCTATTTAAGCTTATATAAACAAACTGAAGGACATATGGAAAAAATTTGGCTCAAAAACTATCCAAAAGGCGTTCCAGCAGAAATAAATATTCAGGAATATTCTTCTATCATGCAAGTATTCGATGAATCCTGCCAAAAATATCCTGAAAAAATGGCTTTCACAAATATGGGAGTAGGCATGACCTACTCCAAACTTCATCAGAAGGTCCAAAGTTTTGCAGCCTTTCTGCAAAATGAACTAAAGCTAAAAAAGGGAGATCGCATAGCTCTTCAAATGCCCAATATGCTTCAATTTCCTATTGCACTTTTTGGAGCACTCCGTTCTGGCCTAATGATAGTAAACACCAATCCACTCTATACTGCTAAGGAAATGCTTCACCAATTCAAAGACTCTGAGCCCAAAGCCATTGTGATCATGGCAAACTTTGCCCACTTACTGGAAGAAATCATTAAGGACACAAAAATTGAATCAGTGGTGGTCACGGAACTCGCGGAGCTATTCCCCTTTCCTAAAAATTTAATCATCAACTCTGTCCTCAAATATGTTAAAAAGATGGTTCCGGCCTATTCTCTTCCCCATGCTTACAGTTTTAAACAAGCCCTTGAGCTTGGCCATGAAAAAAAGGCTCAGCATGTGCAATGCGCACCCGAGGATATCGCCTTTCTACAGTATACAGGTGGAACAACTGGGGTTTCTAAAGGTGCCATTCTTACTCACCGCAATATCATCGCTAATATGCTGCAGATTTGCGCATGGATGACTCCGGTTTTAAAAGAAGGTGAGGAAGTTTGCATAACTCCGCTTCCAATGTACCATATCTTTTCCCTCACCGTGAATTGCTTAGCTTTCATGAAATACGGCACCCACAATATTTTAATTACCAACCCACGAGATCTTCCAGCCCTGATCAAAGATATGAAAAAACATCATTTCACTCTCATGTCTGGAGTGAATACTTTATTCAATGGGCTACTACATAATGATGAGTTTAAAAAACTAGATTTCTCTAAGGTAAAAATGAGCGTTGCAGGAGCCATGGCCTTACAAACTTCAGTCTCTTTACGCTGGAAAGAAGTTACCCACAGCTTAATCGTTGAGGGCTATGGCTTAACTGAGGCCTCACCAGTTGCTTGCTGCAATCCAATTGATGGCCGTGACAAAGTGGGCACGATCGGCTTTCCACTGCCAAGCACGGATGTAAAACTCGTTGATGACGATGGTAACGAAGTGGCTCCAGGTCAGCCTGGAGAAATTTGTGTTTTTGGTCCTCAGGTGATGCAAGCATATTGGAATCGTCCTGACGAAACTGCCCAGGTTATAAAAAATGGCTGGCTTTATACAGGCGACATTGCCACTGTCGACAATGATGGATATTTTAAAATTGTGGATCGCAAAAAAGACATGATCTTAGTCTCTGGCTTTAATGTTTATCCCAATGAAGTGGAAGAAGCCATTGCCTCTCATCCTGGAGTTCTCGAAGTGGCTGCTATTGGCATTCCAAATGAGCACTCTGGTGAGGTTGTGAAAGTTTTTGTTGTCAAAAAAGATCCGTCCCTAACTGCTCAGGATGTGATCGACTATGCAAAGAAAAGTCTTACGAATTACAAGCTGCCACGTGAAGTTGAATTTAGAACCGAACTGCCGAAAACAAATGTTGGTAAAATCTTGCGACGCGCTTTGCGCGATCAATCTTTGCAAGCAGCGAAGTAATTAAAACTACTTCCTAATCTAGGCTTTGTTGTGTTTCTGAAAGGCAGTCTTTAATTTATCTTCAAGAATTTTTGCGGAGAATGGCTTCACGATATACTGCGATGCCCCCGCAAGAACAGCCTCCGTCACTTGATCGCGCTCAGCCTCTGAAGTCAAAAGAATGAATGGTAAATTCGTCCACTCAGCTTGAGTCCGCACATGCTTCAAAAGATCAATGCCCTTCATCTGTGGCATATTCCAATCTGAAATCACAAGTTGAATGCTATTTCCAGGAGTATTCAGCTGAATCAACAGGCGAAGGGCCTCTTCGCCATCACTAGCTTCTTGAATATGTTTATAACCTAGTGCCTTCAAATGATTTTTCACTAAATCTCTGATAGACGTCATGTCGTCAATAACCAAGATTCTTGTTTCAAGTGGAAACATAGAAAGCTCCTAACTTTGTACCTCTTTAGTGTAAGAAAAGAAATGCACGCTGTACAAGCCCCTCTTTGTCGCCTCGACCTAAGTTAGACTTGAAACTGCTCTATTCATGAGCGAGCCAAATATAATCACCTCTTGGCCCATATGCAGTGAAGGGATCAAGCTCACTCTCGACTTCCTTTTGACTTAAACCCTGAATATTTAAATAAGAAAACACGAGAGGTTTTTGCTGAGTGCGCACTTCGATCCGATATGGAAGGCCCCCTCCATAGGTGGTGTGAAACTCTCCGACTACGATTAATAGGACTTGCTCAGGATGTGCTTGAATAAACTCTGCTGCACGCCAAGCCATCGTATCATCCCAAGTACTTTGCGCTGCAAAGTAACGCTCACCGGCTTCTGGATTCGGCAAATGAGGCATCAAGGCAAGAAAGCGTTCTTTGTATGAAGCTCGACCCAATTGAAATCCCGGGGGTAAGCTTTTCTGTTCGTCAGACGTCAATCCAGATAGTCCTACTTTAGAAATCTTGCTCGTCAAAAAGCGCGGAGCATTCAAAGCCAAAGTGTATTCTCCCTGATCATAACGAGGAAAAATAGCCTGATCTCGATAAAAATCAAAAGCGGGACTCCCCCATTGGATCTTTTTAAGGAAATCAACTTCTGGCAAAGCACCAACGCGGAATTGATCCACCAAAGCTTGATCTGGATAATAGAAGAACTCAAGCCCAACAGAGAGTTTAAGCCCCTGGTCGCGAAGTGCCCGCATCAGCTCCATTTGCGCTTGCTGTGAGCTTTTTAAACCATGGTTTTCACCCATAACAATAATAGTACCTGGACGAATCTGTTGAGCAATGGCACTCAAGCTAAGTCGATTTTGAGGCCTAGCTCCATCGAGAATGGGAATTTCTTGGGCACGGACAGACAGAAAGCTCATGACAAGCGCTCCAAAGACAAGGATGGCGTTCATAGTTTCTCCTTAACTGCAAAATTAGCTGTAAATAGTCATTTTGGCTGTTGAATCTTGCAAGGTCTTTTGTTACCTTGAGCCCCTTTGAAAGGGTATTGCAATCTCTATTTGATTCGGTGCCTTATTTGAGATACGGAGAATTATCATGGCAAAAAAATCTGGAAGAATTATCGTTACACTTGAGTGCACTGAAGCTCGCGCTGAGGGCAAATCTGTTTCGCGCTATACGACGACCAAAAATAAGCAAAAGACTCCCGGTCGTATGGAGAAGAAAAAGTACAACCCAAATCTACAGCGCCACACTGTGCATAGAGAGACTAAATAATCCATGATTCTAACTGACCAGGAGATCCTGGAGAACATGAAGAAGGGCTTCATTAAAGTAGAGCCCTATATCCAAGATTGCCTCGGAACAAACTCTTACGATGTCCACTTGGGGAAAACCCTAGGCACCTATGTCGACAGTGTCCTGGACGCAAAAAAACATAACAAAGTTGAACTCTTTGAAATCCCTGAGGAAGGCATTGTCCTAACTCCAGAAAATTTCTATCTTGGAGTGACTCAGGAATACACGGAAACCCTTAGACACGTTCCTTTTCTTGAGGGAAAATCCAGCGTTGGTCGCCTTGGAATTGATATCCACGCCACTGCTGGCAAAGGTGATGTTGGCTTCTGCAACTTCTGGACATTGGAAATTTCTGTAAAAAAACCAGTTCGTATATATGCAGGCATGCCGATTGGCCAATTGATCTATTTTGAAATAAAAGGCGAAATCCTCAATCCTTACAATACGAAGACCTCTGCAAAATATAACGATAAGCAGGCGACCCCTGTGGAATCGATGATGTGGAAGAACCGCTTCTAAATTCTTCCTATCTTTTTATTTATTATCTACATCTACGTAATTCAGATTTCTCTTAATAATTTGTTCATCTTCTTTAGAGAAAAGTACCATTTTTTTAGCCTTAGAAGCGGCGACCTGGTCACCGATGTAGCCAAGAATCCCAGATAAATCATTCCGATTTGCAGACACTTCCCACCTTGTAGGATCTAACTTCCATGGAAGCCACTTAAAAAGAAAGTCTTTTACTCCGCCTGGCGGTTTTCCATAATGTAAAATATAAGTGAATAAGGCCAAAAGGTCTTTTTGACTAATTAGCTTTTGATCTTTTGTTAGCTCAGCCAAAACGCCCCTAAAAGATGGAAATGCAGTTTTAGCCTCTGCTAAATTAATCACACCGTCTTTGTTGACGTCAAATTTTGAAATTGTCATCTCCACATACTGAAGAACATGAGGTACTAAATCCGCATCTTGCAACTTCACGGTATTCTGGCTATTCGGAATATGGCCAGCAGCCTTTAAAATATTTGCTAAGAATCCCGTGAACGCATCCAAGTCCATGTGTTTAAAGAACTTGATATACTCAGGAGTTGCCGTCATATAATTTCCGGTCTGCTCAAGATAAACTTTACGAATGCATTTTTCTTGGACAGTAGGCTCAGTTTCAGGTTTTGCAGGATCAATACAGACAGCAACGATGTCTTTACGAAACATCTTGTTCACTTTTATACCAGATAATATCATGCCAATCATATCAGTCATTTCTGGAAAGTTCACATAATTATCCCCGTTACTATGGGCCGTGAAAATATTGGCCTCGCGGAAGCGAGCCTCCATAAAGGTTGTATTTGATTGATCCAGAAGCCCAATTTCAACAACCACAGGCTTAACAATATCAAATAAATCTTGAGCCTCTTTTAAATTCACTCCCTCATAGCGTTGCAAGCGGCTTAAGCTCATAGTAGCCGCACGTATGAGTGCCCGGCCCGCAAAGCGATTTAAATTTAAACGTGTCACACTGTTAGAGTCGTAGGTAAGCTTTAAAATATTTGTGATAATCAGGCGGCCTTCAGAATCGATTGGCTGGGGAACTTTTCCTGCTATCATCAATGAGGTTTCAATCAAGCCTGTTCTTAATTCCGCAGAGATTTTTGTGTCTTTTAACTTATTAGAAATCTCAGATTGCAAGTCTTCAGGTTTTAACGGTGATGCCGTTAAAGATTGCAAATATCTCTCAGTCTCGTACCAGATCTGAAATTCAAGGTGAACGCTTCCAAGACTAACTGGAGTTAAGCCATTTGGTTGAGAGCCTTTCAACCGAAGCTCCGCTGGCCATATAATACGATTCAGCGCAATTTTCACTATTTGTTCAAGAGACTCAGGTGCCAATGCTTTTGGAATGATATCCAGTGAAGCCATACGCTTTACTAAAACAGTAATTTGATCTTCCGGAATGATTTGATTGGGTTTAAGAAGGATCACATCGTTCAAAATATTCAGTACTTGATCTGTTATTTTTTTAAAGGATTCTAAAAACTGCGAGGTGCCATAGTTCTCTTGCTTTAAAAAATAATAATCAAATAAATATGAATTATAGAAACGCGCAGAATACTTGAGAAAAGGACTCCATTGGTCTTTTTTAATGAGAGCATCATTCTCAGAAAAAACGACATTTTTGATGTCTTTTACTAAAGGAATGTATTTCTGGACATCTAAAACCGAATTTTTTTCTAGTTCGTTGCTTGGATAAAGACGAGCAATTTCACCAAGAAGTTCACTTAAGTTTTCAATGTCGTATGAGTCTTCAAAAAGTACACCAAAACTTTCCGCACTTGCTTCTAAATTCTTCTGTGCATCATTGAAAAACTGTTGTGCAGTATCATAGCTGAAACTAGCGCGATCCCATTCAAAACTATAGACCTGAAAGTAGGGCAACAACTTCTCTACCACAAGTTTTAGAGTCGCGACTTTATTTTTACCGCGTTCAAAATCACGACTGGTTATTGTCTCTTCACTTCCACCAAAATAGACTTTTTTGAGTTTCATGGCCTCATCGATCAACTTGTCAGAAACTTGGAATGCATTCCAGATGCTAGAAAAAGTCGTTAAAATACCACTAACTTCTTGCTTAGAAATACATGAGGTGTTTTTACTGCCACAAATTGGATCTGTTGGCTTTTGTTCCAACAAATCTTGGAAGCCACCTAAAAGATCTTCCAACGAACGTGCAAGATAACCCAAACGAATGCCAGCTCCAGTATCAGCAGATGATTTAATAAAGTAGTAATAACGAAGATATTGCAGATAACCACGAACACCTAGAAGAACAAAACTTTTCCACTCAGAGGGGCCTATAGAATTCGGGTCACCGCCGGAAATAGCTTTTTTAACCTTCTTAATAACTGGCATGCCTTTTTCAATTTCATTTGCGACTGGCCAATCTTGACCAGTAAAATTTGAAAACTCACGTAAGAAGCTTACAAAGTGATCGAGTTCATAGGACTGATTGTTCTCATGGATCATATTTGCTAAAATCCGTGCGACATTTTGAATCTCACTGCTGGCTTTTTCAAAATAACGAACGTCATCTTGAACATTGGCAGAGCCGACTATCGTCCACTTTTGTGCAATCAATTTCATATAAGGATTTAAACGCAAGGATATGTCCTTAAAATCTCCAAGCATATTAATAATTTTATCAAGTTCTGCACGCGTCACATAATCAAGGCTGCCACCTATGAAGAGCTGTTTTATACGCATAATTTCTGTGCGAAGAGCTGGGGTAATATCAGGACTGGAAGCCTCGAGAAAATTTTTCTTCAAAAAATCTGCTAGTTCCGTGGCTTCAAAGCGATCATCGACGCGACCATAGACATACTTTTTAAAAGTCTTTATCGCTGTCGAAGTGCAATCCCAACCAGAAGCCACGGCTGCATCAGAAGCATCCCCAGCAACAAAGGCCTCAATCACTGGTCGAAGGCCCGATAAACACTGAGTTCCACCCAGTTTTTGCTGCCCCGCCTCTGGCGGAACCTCCCCCACTTTGGGAGTACAAGAAGTTATGAGCAAAACAACACTAAGAAAAAAACAAATATTTTTTTCAAAAAACATAAGTCATTCCCCCATAAACGCGGTCATTTGCGCGATACTGGTTTAAGAAACCTGAAACTTTGTACGAATCATCTTCAGTTCCTAAAAGATCAGCCCCCATTAACAAAGCCCACTCTTGACTTGGATAAAACAGAAACTCTGTATTTATCATCGATCCTTTTTGATCCTTATCATAGAGGTAAGCAAACTTGGTCACTAACGGACGGCGATAGATTCTTAGCAATTCCCCTTGGACTTTTATTTTCACTACGTCAGTAAACTTTAAACGCTGATCATACAAATTGATATCATCCGCAGTGCCGTCGCTGCCAATGTCTTGAATATTGCCGCCGTCAACACGCAGATAATTAACTTGCATCAATATTGAACGGGAAAAAAAGTTTGGAATCGTCCAATCTATACCTGCAGAATAGGCACGAATTCCGTAAAGTTTCTGAATCACCCAATCCGTATCCGGTCTTTTTTCTTCTGGGCTATCTTGTAAATAAGAAACTGTGGCGCGCACATTACCCTGTGTAAAGCCCAAGTCCGCAG
Organism: Bdellovibrionales bacterium; assembly: GCA_031370005.1. Taxonomy (GTDB): domain Bacteria; phylum Bdellovibrionota; class Bdellovibrionia; order Bdellovibrionales; family Bdellovibrionaceae; genus JACMRP01. Next base: position 32,748 of record JANMPT010000042.1, read on the forward strand.
AAAAAATAGAGTGGTAGGTGATATCTGGCGACACAATAACGCCAACATCGCTGTTAATTTGGTACTTTACATTTCGTTTTAGTAAAAGCTGATTCACTGGCGTATAACCATAGCTACTGACGGCCCAAAGCCCCTGATCTTTATCACCAGCTCTTCCCATGAAGGCATAGCCTCCGTGAGCTGCAAGCTGGGCCGCTTCTGGAATGCCGAGCTTATACGTAATGAGCGTTGGCTTATTGTTAATCAAATCAGCCTGACGGCTCGGAGCGTGGTACCAACGACTGTCGGCCACCAAACCGCCATTTTCTTCACGGATATCAGGACCAAGACTTGGGATAAAAATCGGAGTCACCATCCCCAAAACTTGCCAGTCCTGGCGATTTACATCGAGGAAAACCCCCGTCAAGCCCTGCTCCTCTGGTCGAAGAGCATCAAGCTCAAAGTAGGGTTGCCAGACACCAAGGTTCCACTCATGGTCGGCTTCACTCCAGACATTTTTTTTACGGCCAACGTAGGCGCGATAGCCTTGAGTTCGCGGTGATGTATAAATCTCGTGAACGACAATGTGCGACTGGTTTTGGGAAAAAAACGTTCCGGCAGAAATGTCCGCTGCATTTTCAAGCCAGCTTGTTTCTCCAACATAGCTCAATTGGCCAGACAAAAATTGACTATAGGTCAACTCGGGAGAGTCTGGAAGTACTGTAAAGTACTTCATACCCTCAAGGCGAAGCTGGCCGTATGCACGGTGTTTGGCTTGTTCATCGATAAGAATATCGGACCGAAGTTGCGGAAGCACTGCTATACTTTGGGCTGAAGATTTTTGAGCAACAGAGAGCCCTACCAACAGATAAGCTGATAGTAATAAAGACCTCTGTTTTAGACTCGCCAAACGAGCTGTGATTTTAAGCACTTGCACTGGAGACGAAGAAGACCGCTTTTTACACATCCAGTCAATGTCTCTTCTTGTTAGGAGGTCTATTGCTGTTTCCATTGGTTCCTATTAAAGCATAGTGAAAAAAAACATCATATCACTGCATATTTTTCAGGCATACCAGAGCTCTGCGGCTAGTGCTTCATGCTTCAAACGCTGTTCCTCTGTTAGGTTTGCCCATGACTGGGGCGAAAGTGCAGCTCTCATTGTAAACTCAAAAAATGTATTATGGCGCCGCAAAGTGCGTTTCATTCGATGAGACTTCATCGGATTATAATGGCCCAAAAGATTAAAAAGCTGCAACGGATTTTTCTTCACCCACATCCATGATCCCATCTCTAAACACAAAGGCAAGTAAACACCTTTAGCAAGACCTTTTTTAGCGTACTCATCGTAGAGATAATCCCACAAGTCTCCATGGGTTGTATAATTCAATGCTTGGGGTTCAATCCGATAAAAATGATAGGGATAGGTGCGATCAAAGAGGCTTTTAAAGGCATGGGCAGCGGCGATCCCAGGATAGGCTTTTGCTGTCTTTGCATAGGGAAACCAAATTTGATCTTGCATCCCGAAGCCTGAGTGAAAATCAATGGTAATTGCCAGTGAGGATTTTAAAATCTCTTGCTGAACAGCCTTTACCAAGGCCAAAGACTCGACCTCCATCGGGGCTCCCTCGACTCCCCGATACCAAGGCAGTTTTGGTGAATATCTATGCCCACCCAAAAAGCGTGGTGGCTGCTCCCCCTCAATAGGTGCATTCCTCATCAGATCCACTCCTTGAGGATTGCTGCGAGTTTTTTTCAAGATCCCAATGGGATTCACTAATGGAATAAAGAATACGCGCATATGTTTCAATGATTCTTTGATCATCTCATCCCATAAAAGAAGCTCACTAAAGGAATGCAGCAGTGAAATACAAACCTGAGAGCCGATCCGTTCTAAGCCGTGGACCCCTCCAACCAAGCCGACGACAGGAGCCTCGGGGTCCTCGCTGCCAAAGCTCAGCTTATGAATCGGAAGCTTATGCTCGCCCTTTTGACTGTAAGCCAAAATTTCGGAACGAACTAGGGGACCCAACTCATGAATAACTTTTTCAATTTGTTTTACTTCTAACAACATTTATTGATTAAATTGTGCTTTTGCAGAATCACCAACTGTTAACGCTAAAGGTTATTTTTTGCTCTATGAAATTGAAACCTATAAACTCCTGGAGCATTGAAGTAAAACAACTTGCAAGGAGAACTGCCAGTGAACATTCAAAAGCTTCTCGACATGATGTGGAAGGACTATTGTGAAATCAACCCTGCCGCAAAGAAAATCTATGACCTTCTTACAGGGGAAGGCGAAACCCTTATAAACGATCACATTGCTCTCCGCACCTTCAACCATCCTCGCTTGGGGATTAAATCCATGGCTCACCAGTTTGAAAAATTCGGATATGTGATGGCAAAAAATGAATATCATTTTACCGAAAAGAAGTTGTATGCAAGACACTGGGAGCACCCGGATACAACTCTGCCAAAAATTTTTATTAGTGAACTAGAGCTTGAAAAGGTATCACCATTTGTACGCAGCACAGTGAATAACTTAGCGGATCAAATGCCAGATTCCTTAATCCAGTCAGAAACCCTTTCCCTCTCTGGCCGCCCGTGGGAAATGTCTTACAAACTTTACAATGAACTTGCCAAGGAAAGTGAATACGTTTCTTGGGTTGCGGCCCATGGCTTTAGACCAAATCACTTCACCGTCTTCATCAATCCACTCAAAAAATTCAACGATATTTTAACACTAAATAAATACATTACAGCCAATGGATTTCCACTGAACAAATCTGGCGGCGAAGTCAAGGGCACACCCGCAGATTACTTAGAGCAGAGTTCAACAATGGCGAATGAAATTCCATTAAAATTCAGTGATGGGACTTTTAATATTCCTGGCTGCTACTATGAATTTGCAAAACGATACCCCATGGATAATGGCAAACTTTATCAGGGATTTGTCGCGAAATCCGCAGATAAAATCTTTGAAAGTACAAATAAAATTTAACCAAATACAATCAAGCAATTTTTTTTGTCAGCTGTTGGTGGAAAGTCTCTTTATCTGCCTCAATAGCATTCCAAGTTTTATGAGCTTGCAGAAAGATTCTCACAAGCTGGGGATCAAACTGCGTACCCGAACAACGTTTAAGTTCGCCATAGACGATCTCATCAGAAAGACCTTTGCGGTATGCCCGAGTCTTCGACATGGCATCATAAGTATCAACAACTAAAATCACCCGCGAAAGGAGAGGGATTTTATCACCGACTAATTTATCTGGATACCCCTCGCCATCCATCCGCTCATGATGACTGCGGATAGGATTCAAGAGTTCTTTAAAAAAACTATGCTTTGCGAGAGGGCGAACAATTTGCTCGCTCATGCAGGGATGGTTTTTCATGATATCCAACTCGCGGGGATCAAGCTTCCCTGGTTTGCCAATAATTTCAGGATCAATACCCATCTTACCTATATCGTGAAAGATCCCAGCGAACTCTGCGAGCTTTTGTTCATACTCGTTCAGCCCGGCGTCACGCGCCAGCTTACGGGCCATTTCACCCACACGCATACAATGCGCATAAGTTCCTGGATCCACTATTTTCAAAGACTGCATTAAGGCCTGTGTGGCATCATAAGCCCAACTCGGAATATCACCCCACTGCGAAGACATAGGCACCCCTCCCCGTGTCTTCTTTTCGACTAAAATCCATAATTTCTTAAGTCTTCTATGAAAACTTATGATTGTTGACATCGAAGTCCCAAATTGAAACACTATATTTGCAGATAAATCCGAATCCCAATGCACTAAGGCTTACCCAGGGTTGATTTTATCTGTTCTCATTCATGTAAATCTAGGCCAACTAAGATCTCACATACAGGTAAATATTAAAAAAACGATAATGTCCGAAAACCGCTAGTTAATTAGTATTGAATCAATTATACTGCCTGGCAATGGACCTAAACAACAAACAGCTTCTTTATAAAATAGTGTGCGCACGCGACAAAAGATACGATGGACGTTTTTATTGCGGGGTTCATACAACTGGAATCTATTGCCGTCCGATATGTCCAGCTAGGCCCAAAATAGAAAATGTTACTTTTTACCGAAGCTCGGCAGAGGCAGAAAAGGCGGGGTTTCGCCCTTGTTTGCGGTGCAGACCAGATCTTGCGCCCAATTCTGCGCAGTGGAACGGAACCGCAGCCGTCGTTGGAAGAGCGCTAGCTATGATTTCACGAGGAGAGATAGATAATAGCTCTCTTGACCAATTTGCCAATAAACTTGGTATATCTGACCGCCATCTGCGTAGACTTTTCGAGGAGCATGTTGGTGCCTCACCAATAGATGTGGCTACTTCCAAAAGACTTCACCTTGCAAAACAACTACTAACTTATTCAACTTTGCCAGTAACAGAGGTTGCCTTTGCATCGGGATATCAATCAATTCGACGCTTTAATGAAGCATTCAAAGAGAAATTTCAAATGGCTCCCTCATCAGTTCGCAGGTTTAACGATCAAAGTTTCGATAAGAATTCAAATTTTATAATTATTGAACTTCCTGTCATTTCGCCATTTGATTGGGATCATATCTTTGGATTCCTTAAAAATCATGGTGTCCAAGGTGTAGAGAGTTTTGGAAATGGATTGTATCAACGAAGCTTTCAAATCGAAAAGGCCGTCGGTGCAATTGAAGTTGGATACGATAATAAAAAGATACAGTTGACCGCAAAGATTTCAATCTCAGATTCAGCCCATTTAAGGACTGTGATAGAACAAATACGTGATCTTTTCGATACACGCTTAAATCCACATGCTCATTTAAATGATCTTAAAGCTAAAGACGCTATTGCCTCATGCTATCGTGATGAATTAGGCCTTCGTATTCCAGGATCTTGGGAGCCTTTTGAAACTGCAATTTGTATTATCCTTGGACAACTTGTCAGCGTCGAACAGGCTAGGTCAAAAGTAAAAAGATTGGTCGCGCAGTTTGGCAAACAGGTTTCTAACCCAGTATTTCAAAACTGCACTCACTTATTCCCTACTGCTAAGGTTTTGGCCACAGCCAATTTCAAAGAAATTGGGGTCACAAAAGTTCGCGAGTTTGCACTTCGTGAACTTTCTAAACAGGTTTTGGAGAAACGAATTGATTTGTCGCGCACAGCAAACATTGAAACGACTAAAGAGCAGCTGCTCAGTTTTAAGGGAGTCGGGCCTTGGACTGCTGAAATGATCGCCATGCGCTGTTTGGGTGATGCAAATGCATTTCCAAAAACTGATCTAATAATCAAGCGTGCACTTGAACACCATAAAAATGAAAAAGGAGACTGGAGCCCATGGAATGCCTACATCGCCATAGCACTATGGAAAAAATATGCTTCAACGCTGTCAAAGAAGGCCAAGAAATCTACCACTACAGAACGATAGATTCGCCAGTTGGGATTATTACAATCATTGCCAATGATTCTGCGCTTGTATCTTTAATGTGGGGACATAAATTACCAAAAGATTCGTATATAAAAGACAGTGGAAAATACAATCAGATACTTACCGCAACCGAGGTTCAGTTAAAGGAGTATTTTGCAGGACAGAGGACCGTCTTTGAAATTCCACTTGCTCCAAAAGGCACTGATTTTCAGAAGCGCGTTTGGCGGGAGCTTTCAAAAATTCCGTACGGAAATTTTATTTCTTATGGTGAACAAGCACGAAGAATTGGGCGGCCAAAATCAGCCCGCGCGGTTGGTGCTGCGAATGGGAAAAATCCAATTGGCATTGTCATACCCTGTCATCGCGTTCTTGGCTCTACTGGCAGCCTTACTGGGTTTGCAGGCGGACTAGAAATGAAAAAGCAGCTCTTGGCAATTGAGGGTATTCGCCCTAGTCGAAACCATTTCTTGCTTTACAAACCCCTGATCTCGACTAACAAGACTCTGCACCCGTGGGCTCCGTACTGAAGCAACTTCCGACTCGATCAATTTGTCTGCGGCCACATTGAGGGCTTGGGTCACTCATCAAACTGAAATTCACGAAGTGTTTGCGGGTATTTTGAATCAAGAAACTCCAACAGAGTGAGCGTCTTAGTGTAAATCCAGAATGCAACCTCTTCTAGCTCAGCTTTGAACTTGTCGGATTCTAGGACTTCGAATGCTTGCATTTAGCTGTGGGCGAATAGCCAGACCCGATTAACTTCAAAACGCGTAGTTGAAACTCAACTGGCCACTTAGACTTTGGCTTTTTTGATTTCCTAAATCTTTCACTGATTCGCGATAGTGATTTGATCTCTTCCTGAGTATTCATGATGCCCCCTCATGAATTACTTCTCGGAA
>JANMPT010000045.1:0-1598 GCA_031370005.1 Bdellovibrionales bacterium
CCGCAAGGCGCTGGCCGTCCGCGCCAAGCCGGTTGAAGAGCGCGCACGCGGCGCAGCAGCGCCAGTGTCGGCCACGCCGTCGGCCTCAGCGGCGGCCGCTGCCAGGGCACCTGCCGGCCCCAAGGCAGCAACGCCCGCAGCCTTGGCCAAGCCGGTGGCACCGACGCTGGTCCAGGCCAAGCCTGGCGCCACGACCACATTGATGACCGCGCCGGTTCTGCCGCCCACGCACCATCGGCCGGGCGAGCCCAAGATCGCTGCGCAGCCGGGTCAGGTCAATCCGGCCACCTTGCTGCCCCAGAGCGGGCCCCAGGCTGCGGCTGCGCCTGCGGTTGCGGCAAGCGCTCGGCAGCCATGAGCTTATTTGCCCGGCCGGCCGGCCCGTCAGATGGCGAGCCGGCTGCCAACGCTGCGGCCGTCATGCATGAAGACCAGCCAACCCCCGGCCTGACCCGGCGCATGGCGGCCTTTGTCTATGAAGGCGTCTTGCTGTTCGGGGTGCTGATGCTGGCCGGTTACCTCTATTCCAGCCTCACCCAGCAGCGTCATGCCCTGCAGGGCAAGGCGGGCCTGCAGGCCTTCCTGTTCATGGTGCTGGCCATCTACTTCACCTGGTTGTGGTCGCACGGCGGCCAGACCGTGGCGATGAAGGCCTGGCATCTGCGGCTGGTGCGGGCCGACGGCCAGCCGGTCGGCCAGGGGCAGGCCCTGATGCGCTACCTGGCGAGCTGGCTGTGGTTCGTGCCGGCCTGGGCCACCGCCCATCTGGCTGGGCTGCACAGCGGCGGCGCGCTGGCCGGCCTGATGCTGGCCGGCGTGTTGGCCTTTGCGGCACTGACCCGGCTGCGGCCGGACCGCCAGTTCTGGCACGACGCCGCTTGCGGCACCCGGCTGATCGATTGGCGGCCCGCCTTGCCGCAAAGGCCCAAGGTCTGAGCGACTCCCGCTTCCCTCCCGAACCCACCGCCTCAATGCCGCCAACCCCCCAGCCCTTATCGGTATGTGTCTATTGCGGCTCCCGCCCGGGCGTCAGGCCGGCCTATCGCGCCTTGGCCGAGGCGCTGGGCACGGCCATCGGGCAAAGGGGCTGGCAACTGGTCTACGGCGGCGGGCGCGCCGGCCTGATGGGCATCGTCGCCGATGCCGCCCTGGCCGCCGGCGGTCGGGTGGTGGGGGTGATCCCCGATTCTTTGATGCGGCTGGAAGTCGGCCACGCCGGTTTGAGCGAATTGCATGTGGTGCAGACCATGCACCAGCGCAAGCAGCTGATGGCCAAGCGCTCGGACGCCTTCATCGCGATGCCCGGCGGCATCGGCACCTTCGAGGAATTGTTCGAGGTCTGGACCTGGCGCCACCTGGGTTACCACGCCCGGCCGCTGGGGCTGCTCGACACCGAAGGCTTCTGGGCGCCGATGCTCGCCTTTCTGCAGCATGCAGTGACCGAGGGCTTCATGGGTGCCGACCAGATGGCCATGTTGCACCGCGAAAACGATGTCGGGCGCCTGCTCGACCGGCTGGCTGCCGGCGCTGGCGTTCGGTCAGACGACGATTTCGGCAGGATCTGAGGCTTGGCCGGGGCACGCCCCGAATCATCAAAC
>JANMPT010000122.1:0-1906 GCA_031370005.1 Bdellovibrionales bacterium
TGGCCATCGACCGCGCGACCCGCTGGGTGTTCATCCGCATCTACAAATCTAAGACCGCCGCCAATGCGCGACGGTTCCTGCGCGACCTGGAACGCGCCTGCCCGATGCACATCCGCACCATACTTACGGACAACGTCCTAGCTTGGGAACGAAACGCGGTTTAGGGCATCAGATCACAGGGCATCCGAGCGACTGGATACCTTAAGTATAGTTGCCCAAGCGGGCTCCGCCGTCAAGAAGTGGTCTCTTCCATAGCAAATACAGGGTCGGCCTGGTTGCCGCCCTCACCGTCCTTAAGACGAGATCCTAAATCCCAAGCGGAAGGCCCGAACATTATCTACGAGGTCGCTTTATGCGCCTCCACGGCCCTTTGAGAGCGAGGTCCTTCCGCCTGGGCTCGTCCCCTCGAAGAAGGGACGATAGGGTTCGCCGGATTTGATCACGGCGTGAATGGTGCGTGCCATCTTTGCGGCGACGGCGGTGTATGCTTTGCGGCGCAGATCCGGATTGTGGCGATCTTGCGCGATGTAACGTTCGAACTTATCGCGGAAGCTGTTGGCCTTCTTCAGGACTGCCGTCTGCCCTGCCAGCCACAAAGTGCGCCGGAGGCGGGCATTTCCATATTTGGAGATCTTGCTTCTGCCGCGGAACATGCCGGATTGGACGGTGGCTAGGTCCATGCCGCAGAACTTCAGAAACTGCCGGTGATGGTGGAAGCGGCGCAGGTCGCCTGTCTCCGCCAGAATGGTCAGCGCATTTATTGGCCCGATGCCCGGAATGGTGCGCAACAGCTGATAGTCAGGGCGCTCGGCCAGCAATTCAACTGCCCGATCTTCGATGGCGTTACGCTGCCGGATCAGGCTTCGGCCCTCGGCCAGCATCAGGCGAAACATCCGGATGGCGTCTGAATCCCGCGCGACAGGCAGCCCGGCTGATGCCTTGGCCGTCTCATAAATATCTGACAACATGAGCGACTTCTCCACCTTCCGACCGACCACCTCCCACGCAGCAATGATGAAGTCTTCCTTGGTCATCGCCGAGATCATGTGGGGGGATGGGAACATCTCGAGGAAGGCAAGGAACCAGTCAGTGCGCGAACTGCGATGGAAGCGATCTGCCTCCGGAAAATAGAGTGGTAGGTAGTGGGTCAGGATACGGTGCCACAGTTCGGTCTTGGATCGTGATACGGCATCATGTGTCTTGGACAATTCCTGAATGTCGTTTGTGCCAGCCACCATCGGGTCCTGGAAGATTTGCACCGCGCCGATCTGCAACATGTGCAAAATGACCTGGGCATCCTTCGGGTCGTTCTTGTCCCAGCTGTTGTGCAGCGCCTCTCTTGTGCGGGCCAAAGCGACCGAGGACACGAGCTTCAGGTCGAACCCGGCCAAGCCAAGATGATACATCAGCACACGGTGATAGTTGCCGGTGGCCTCAAAGCCGATCCGAACCGGCAATCCGTATTCACGCAAGATCGCTATCAGGCGCATGAAGTCATCGGTGCTGTTGGTGATTGTCATGCGCCGTCGGCGTGTCTTGCCCGGGGCAGCAATCAGCACCTCGTGACGGTGTTTGGAAATGTCGATGCCTACAAGAACACGTGCATCTGGCGTATGCTCAACCTTGGCCATGGCCGGTCTCCTCTGTGGGGTGGTTCGCAAAACCACCATAGAGACCCGAGACCCGGTCATGGCCGCCTGCTGCGCAATTTTGCAGGCTGCACAGGCGGCCATAACCTTCAACGGCGCGTCATTCCCAACATGCTACGGCAAGGAATTCACCGACCGCCTGTTCGGCCTGCGCAAACGCGTTGCCACCGGCAAGCACGAGTTCGACCGGCTCTGTGCAGACCTTGGAATCGAACACCGCCTCGCCCCGCCGCAGCACCCGCAAACGAACGGCATGG
>JANMPT010000104.1:0-1791 GCA_031370005.1 Bdellovibrionales bacterium
CGGCGAACCGCGGCGGCGGACTGCCGCGGGAGGCGGCTCGTAGGGTAGATAACATGGAGTGACCCGTTCGCTCTCGTACCTTACCGTGGGTTACACCCCGAGGGGTACAGAGCCACATACAGGAGGAACGGGTCATGAAGAGTATGCATTGGATTGGGATCGACGACCACGCGGATAAGTGGACCATCGCGCATTTCCAGAACGACGAGGCGAGGCCGGCCGATGAGTTCGAGCTTGTCCCGCACGAAGCGGGATACCGAAAGCTCATCGCCTTCGCAAAGTCCCTCAAAGGTGAAGTCCGGATCGTCTACGAGGCCGGACCATGTGGATATGAGCTATACCGCCGGTTGACCAAGGCGGGTCTGCAGTGTCAGGTCGCCGCCCCGTCACTCACACCGGTCAAACCGGGGGAACGAGTCAAGACCAACCGGCGCGATGCAGCCAAGCTGGCCGTGTATCTTCGGTCGAACCAGTTGACCTTCATTTCGGTACCGGATGAGACACGTGAATCGCTGCGCGACCTCGTGCGGGCGCGTGGTGCAGTGCAAAAGGATCTGGTGAGCAACCGCAACCAGATCGGCAAGTTTCTTCTGCGCTACGGCCACCGATATCGTGACGGCAACGCCTGGACGGGTCGCTTCTGGGTGTGGGTGCGAAAGATCAAGCTGAATGGAGAGTACTCGCAGAGCGTGCTCGACGAGATGATCATCACTCACGACCATCGGCTCGACCAACGCATTCGTTACGACGCCATGATCGAAGAGGCGGCAAAGAAGCCTGAATACGCTACGTACGTCGCCGCCTTGGCAGTCCTTCGCGGGATCAACACGCTGTCGGCGATGACGATTCTGTCCGAGCTCGGCGATCTCCGCCGCTTTCCAACGGCACCTCAACTCATGGCCGCGGTCGGACTGATACCCGGTGAGGCCAGCACCGGTGACAAGACGACGCGCTTGCCGATCACCAAGACCGGGAATGCTCACGTCCGGCACATCGCCGTCGAAGCAGCTTGGCAGTACCAACGCCGGGTGACTACAGGAGCCAGAATCAAACTCCGGCGAAAGAACCAGCCAAAGGCTCTGGTCGACATCGCCGAGAAATGTGACTTACGGCTGAATCGAAAGTTCCATCGAATGACGAGTCGAGGAAAGCGATCGACTGTGGCGGCAGTGGCTGTAGCACGCGAGCTCGTCGGCTTCATCTGGGCCATCGGGCAAATCGTCCATCCGTAAAGGAGGTTCAATCCGCTGCAGCAGTGTGGTCGGCCGAGGCTCCGGTTATGAAAGGAGAATCCTCGACACCGGCTATTACTGACACGAGGCAGCTATTCGTGATTCACGAAGGTAGATAGAGGCAGCTCCCGACGGATCATTTTCATGCCGGTAACCAACCCGCGAATATCAGAGTGATCATCGTCGCCGCTTTGCCTCGGTCGACCTCACTGCTGCAAACATAAAAAAGAAACAGGAGACGGCAGCAAGGGAAAAAACAAAAGCAAAAGCAAAGGCGTTGGGATCAGCGTAACTTGCCAGGGTCACTCCATATCAGCCGGTGGTCGGCGCGAAGCGCCTACCACCGGATTTGAACCGCCACCGATTAGTGAACGCCGGAGGCGTTCCGGCCGCAATTTCGAGTGACAGAAGACCTCAACCGAGGTGGGGACTCGCGAACTCCCGTCTCGACATAGCGGGACGCCGGAACGCCTCCGGCGTTCTAAAAACAAGGTATTTGACTTCGATCCCCGGTTACCGGAGGCGCTCGATGCGTTCTTCGAGCGCGGCGTGCTGATCG
>JANMPT010000111.1:0-4388 GCA_031370005.1 Bdellovibrionales bacterium
TTTGTTGGGGGGAGCGGACTGTCGGGTTTTAGGTGGTTAATAGGGAAAGCTGCCGAAACCGCGATTTCGGTTGGCCGACACTTTGTCGAAGGTCATCACAGAACGAAAGTCTCCGTCAGCGAAATATTTAAAACCCCTTAATGTTGCTTGCAATCATCAGTGCAACGATCAGCTCAAGGGCAATGTAGATCGCCGGATCACGACCGAGCTTGCGGTCAATCAGCACCAAAACGATCCGTCCTATTGCCATTCCCGCCGAGGATGTTGCGAGGGCAATCAGGATGCCATTGGACAGGTCAGGTCGCGTCAGGCTGAACATCAGCAGCGCCGCAACTGCTAGTGGAAAGCCACCATATACTGCCCTAATTTCGTTGCGGCTTTCGGGTTCGTGCGCTTCAATGCTGAATCCTTGCAACAGATTGCGAGGCCGGGTCATTGCAGACACCCCAATAACGCCGAAAAATAGCGCTGCCGCAACAACTCCGACCGTGCCAAGCATCGCTTTATCCTATCGTCCGAAAAGCCTGGAAGCCTGCATAAAGGAGAATGAGCAGGCCGATCATGTCTGCAATGGCGATACCGCGCAGGCCGGGTGACGCGCCAGCAAGCCACCAGATCAGCACAAACGATCCCATGCTTATCCCGACCGCAACTGATGCCAGCGGGCGCACTTCGGGGCGAACCAATGCCCACAAGCAGACGACGAGGATTACGACGAAAAGGCCTGCTCGGTGGTGCATCAGGGTGAACGTGTCCGTTCCCGGCTCGATGCCATACATTTGCGAAATCAGCGCGGGGCGGAACAATGCCAGTGCTGGCGTGGCGTGGATCAGCGCGATCAGCGCCCAACAGATTTTCTCGATCATGAAGTGGTTTCCCCGGATGGCCTAAAGTTCCAAACTGCCAGCAAAGCCAAAAGCGGCGGTCCGATCACAGCCACGAGATCGAAAGCAAATATGCCATCCAACGGAAAGCCGCGATGCCCCCAGATTTGGATATGAAACAACGCATGGAGCGAGGGCCAAGCTAATCCTGCACAGACCAGCCGCTGCGCAAACATATATGCACCCCAAGCCAGCGCACCGCCGCTCGCAACGAAAGCCAAACCCACGTCGCGAAAGAAGTGTATGTTGAACGGCCCCATGAACTTCAAGCCCGGCACGATCTCGTAGAAACGCATCGGATCGGCAAAGATCGAGATGCCGGTCAAAATCCACAGGACGCCGAGGCCGGTCAACCAAAACGGATCACCGGCTCACTCGGCTGGCGCTTCGGCTGTTGGCGCGGATGACCGCAGTATCGAGATATGTGTGCTTGACGGTGACCAGTCCGTTTCTAAAATATATGACGTCAATGGCTGGTATCGCATAAGCCCGACCGGTCGGCACAAAGCGGATGTTACCAAAAGCGAATAGTCGCGGCGGGTCCATATGTATGTCATACTCGATGACAACGAAGTCGCTGCCGAACATCACTGAGCGCACCGTCGAGCGGTAACCCGGATTGTCGGTGAGAATTTGACGAAACTGCGCAAGAATTGCTGGGCGCCCGTTTGCCGCCTCCATACCATCTACGAATAGACGAAACACCGAATCTTCGCTGTGCAGTGCGACCACTCGCTCGGCATCCCGGCTGCCCCATGCTTCTGCATAACGCTGCACCGATTGCGCAAGTTCGGGTGGGGGCGCAGCTTGAGCATACGCTAGCTGGGTTGGTGCAACCAACGTCAACGCAAATACAACGATCAAGTTTCTTATCAAATTCATCCGCCGAACCTCTCTTTTCGACTCGGCAATACCGTTGCCACTTGTGACATGTCAATAACATGTTATAAGTGGCAACGGTGGTAATCTGGGAAATAGACCGATGGCGACAGCATTTTCAACGGCGCAAGCGCCAAGCCGACGTCAAAGCGATCAGGCGTTTGATGCTATCAAGAACGAGATCATTCTGTGCCGATTAGCGCCGGGTGCGCGGTTTTCCGAAGCCGAGCTATCGGATCGTTACAGCTTTGGCCGCGCAGCAACGCGCGCCGCCTTGATGCGCCTCGCCGAAGTCCGGTTGGTCCAGCCGGTGCCCCGTCACGGTTTCGTGGTGACGCAGATCACCATCGCTTCTATCCGCGAACTGTTTGAACTGCGCCTGATTGCCGAACCGCAGGCGGCGGCTTTGGCGGTCGGCAAGATCGACACTACTAAGCTCCGCGCACTTAATCGCTCGCCGCAAAGTGCGGGCAGCGATCCCGAGCAACTCGCCTTTGTCGAGAGCAACCGCGCGTTCCACCGCGAAATCGCGGCAGCCACCGGCAACAGTCGCCTAGTTAATCTGCTCGAATCGCTCGCGGACGAAATGCAACGGTTAGTGCATCTTGGCCTGTTCGGGCCGGGGGGTAGCGAGGCCGAACAACGAAATGCCGATGCGCAGCATGAAGCTCTTATCGCTGCGTTCGAGAATCTTGATGCCAAAGCCGCTGAACAGGCAGCCCGACTTCACATCGAACATGCCAAGGGTTTGGTGTTGAACCGTCTTGTAAATGACGACGCAGCTTTTGCGATTTTATAATGCAGTAAGTGTGTTTGGTCTAACCAAGTAATTTCTGATTCGTAAATGTCCGCTTTTCAAGTTTGGTCGCTTAGGTCGAAACGTGCGAAACTTGTCGTTAGGCGACCAACTGTTCCTGCGAACCGTCGCTAGCTAACGTAAAGGGACAAAGCGGAAACGCTCACTGAGGATCGCATCGAACCTGCGCGTGGACAGCCAGCGTTGCATCGCAATCAAACGACGGCCTCGTGCGGGGAACGCGACCCTTGCTTGGGATATCGGCGAAAGGCACATCTTGACAATCGCGTCGATGGCAACATCAACAGGGGCGGCGTTGGCTTCGCTGGCGTCTCGCAAGGCATCGGGTCGATACCAGCGCGCATAAGCATCCGATGGAGCGCGCGCTTGATCATGGGTGACATGGGCGAACTCGCTCGCAATCGCGGCGGGTTGGGCAATGCACACATCAATCCCGAACGGCTTAAGTTCGAGACGCATTGCATCTGACAGGCCTTCCATAGCGAATTTCGAGGCACAGTAGAAGCCAAGGAACGGCAAGCTCACTACGCCCGTGACGCTGGAAATGTTGACGATGCGCCCGCTGCGGTTGGCGCGCATTGCATGCAAAACGGCTTGAGTGACGCCGATCAGGCCGACGAAATTAACATCGAACTGCCGCCGCACCTCGTCTAGCGCAACATCCTCGATTGGCCCAGCGGCAGCGTAGCCCGCATTGTTGACGAGGAGATTGACCTTGGCGTCAAGCTCGCTGAGCCGTCTGGGCAGCGCGGCAAGCTGCGCGTCATCGGTCACGTCGAGTTCCAACGCTGCGATCCGCCCACCGCTTTCGGACGCTAGCCGGTCAAGAGCTTCGATCCGTCGTGCAGCGGCGATGACACGCACACCCTTACCCGCGATTGCGGCGCCGCGCCCGATGCCCGACGATGCCCCGATCACGAGCGCGGTTCGCGCTGCCCAGTTCGTCATGCGACGAGTAGCACGACATCGCCGCCAGCGATCAGGACGTCGTCCACGCCTTCACATACCGAATAAAGCTGGGCTGTCGCAAACAACTGGCGTTTGCCCTGCTTTACCACCTCGGCTCGGGCAACGAAGCGGCTGCCTTTGCCGGGCCAATAACAGTTCACTGAGTAGTGCGAGGCAACGACTGCGCCGACGATGCTGGCGGCGGCAAAGCCACAGGCGGTGTCAATCATCGCGCCCATGACACCGGCATGGAGCACGCCCGCGTGATTTAGGAGGTCGGGCTTTACATCGACGGCGAGTTCGCACTTGCCGTCGTCTGCCGAAAGCAATTCAAAGCCAGCCGCGCGATTATAGACCGACGCGGCGTTCACCGCGCGAAGCTGCTCAATCAACCTCACGCCGCATCGGCTTTCGCACGACGCGGCCACAGCGCGAATGCGGTGACGAGCAGGTAGACCGCGATGGCTGTGTGACGAAGAACTGTGCCCGTCGGTGCACTTGCCGCCGACGTCAGCAACGCATCACCGACCGGCATGACGACCGCACAAGCGCTCAGCAATGCCAGCGCCCTACGCTGCTTCGTTACGAGCAACGCCGCGACGAGCAAGGCGATAAACAGCGCCCGCAACGCATAGATGTGAATCAGCGCAGCATCGCCCGGCGCGACGAGCGGAAGGCCGAGGTATGTGGCAAACGCCGATGAATCGTTGAACGCGCGGACGCTGTTCACTGCCATGAGGAGGCCGCCAAGCGCGACCATCCAGAAGCCCGGCGATTTGATCGTGAGGCTGGTGTCCTGAGTATTCATCCTGTTCCTTTCGAGGTTGTTCGAAAAACAGCGCTTGCGCGCGCAATGACCG
>JANMPT010000026.1:0-18358 GCA_031370005.1 Bdellovibrionales bacterium
TGAGGCAAATAAGCTTCGAGATCGTGAACGCATCAAAACTGAGAAACAGTTAACACTTCAGACCTCGTCCTTGGTGAATGCGATTGAAGAGATCAAAAATGATAATCTTCCCATTGAAGACGAGATCCATTACCAGGATGAAGAATCCTTACTTGAGCGATGTCATCAGTCCGGACGTACAAAGTACCATGATTCTAGCATGGCTCGAGGCAACTAATGACCTCATCAAAAAAACCTGTAAAGATTCTATCCAAAAACACTGGAATACTACAGGGCTCTTAGGTAAATTTCTGCTGTTTCGTCCAGACCTGTTTCAAAAGGAGACAGTTTCTCCTTGAGTCCAATGTCCCTTCTGCCGAAAAGCAGGGATGGAACAAAAACACGACTCTTCAAATAAAAGCCGTGATGTTGATCAACAAAAAAGTGATCGCAGGGGCCTTGGTGGTATTTTTGAAAATACCATGCGCAAATTCCAAGTCCTTGTTCACTTAGTTCTCATTGCGCCAGTGTATCTTCTTGGCAGTTTTTGTTTGGGTCTAGCATTTCTTCCAGGTTTTTATCTTTTTAGTGCCGTAGACGCACTCAGTGCGCAGTGGCTTTCATTGCCCCGATTTCTTATTCTAGGTACGAGCTTGGGAGCAGCATATTTTTTATATGGCTTTTCAATGATACTCATTGTGCCAACACTTAATTTTTTATTGCGAACAAGTCTGAGCAGTTGGCGGGGGCCTTATTATTCTCTTCCTGCGATTCGTTGGTATATTCACAATGGTCTGACATATATCGTACGCTTTACTTTTCTTGAATTCATTACGCCAACACCATTTAATCTTTTATTTTACCGCTTAATGGGAATGAAAATTGGAAATGGAACGATCATCAACAGCGCGCATATTTCCGATCCCTCTTTAATTGAAATGGGAAGAAAAGTTACAATCGGCGGATCAGTAACTATTGTCGGGCATTACGGGCAGGGTGGTTTCTTGGTGCTTGCCCCAGTAAAAATTGGTGATAAAGCAACTATCGGTCTTCGTGCAATTTTGATGGGTGGAGTTGAAATAGGTGCCGAGGCTAAGATTCTGCCAAACTCCGTGGTTTTGCCAAAAACTAAGATTCCTCCAGGGGAAACCTGGGGCGGAGTTCCCGCCTGCCGCATAGATATTCGTGAGCACAAGCAAACCAAGCAAAACGTGGCTAGTTAAATTAGACGAGACTGTAAAGCTGTAAAAAACCAGCTTAGTGAACTGAGTGCAGCTGGTTGGTCGCCTTCCGACCGCAGTCTTTGCAGTAAGCGACCTCTTCTAGCTTTGCATCGTCAAGAGTGTCGAAATAATTGAATTCAAGTTTTCCGTGGCAAACAGCACAGTGATTGAGTGCATACTTGAGTTTTTCGCGGCGTTTAACTTCTTGTTCAGGGACTACATTAAAACGGAAGATTTCCATAAAGCCCTCCTGGCAAAATTGAAATTTCGGCTTTGTTTCTGTTTCAGAACATCCTGTTCATTCACAAGAACGGCCACTCATGGAACATATCGGTGCCTCCATGTCTTAACTTGAGACTTTGACTGTCTAGTTTTTGGTTAAAAAAGGCTGCAGTTCTTAATTAGCGCAATGCAGGAAGTTGGGTTTTCATGGTCTTTGGTCGAGGAAGAGAATAGATTCTCCCCATGCTAATAACTGAAGAGAGCGTAACCAATTACTTTTCTTATGTGAAGAAGGTGCTTGGAGTGAAAACTATTCACTCCTCTCGCATTCATCAGAAGCCTAGCTGTGATCTTCTTTTTCTGAACCTTAGGCAAACCTCGGATCAAAGCATTTTCGCGCCAGAAAGCGCAGAGCTTTTGGATAAAATGATTCAAGCGATGCGTCTTGGTGAACGCCGCCATTTGATTTTAGAACACGTGCTGGTCGATGGGGTGAAGTCAGCGACGCCAATCCTTCAGCTATATGCTAAAAAAATAACAACACCTTTTGTGGTTTTATTCTCTACAAGTCCTGCACATAATGCGATTCAGAGCTTCAGCACTTTTAAATTTCTGGAAAGTTACAGTCCCTCATATTTATTACAAAATCCTCAGGCTAAAAAAATAGCTTGGGCTGATTTGCAAAAAGCGATGAAGGAAATAGGTGTGTCATGAGAGTTCTCGGAGCTATATCCGCAGTTCTGGTTTTATTTGTAGGTCTATTGTCCTCTGGAGAGACTCTCAAAGAGAAATGCACTGTGGGCGTAAGCATTCGCGAAGCAATTGGCGCGGCCACTCTTGATTACCTTTCCCGGGCTGAAAACTTTGCGCTTGAAAATAATTGCAGCTCTTTGTTTGTACGCGTGAATACGCCTGGCGGCAGTCTGCAAAGCACTCGCTTGATCATTGAAAGAATTTTAGCCTCGCCAATTCCTTATTTGTGTTTGATCTCTCCATCTGGCGGCCACGCAGGAAGTGCTGGCGCGATAATCCTGATGGCTTGTCATGTGAATGGTGGACTCACCGCCACAAATATTGGGGCAGCCACGCCGATTCTCAGCACTGGCGGTGAAACTCCGAAGGATCTGCGCAATAAATTGATCAACGATACAGTCAGTTGGCTGGAGAGTATTGTAAAGTTGCGCGGACGTAATCTTAAATTTTCTAAAGAAATCGTGACCGAAGCCAAAGCAGTAAGTGCAGAAGAAGCAAAGAAGCTCAATGCCCTTGATATTGTTGTCGGCAATGAAGGCGAGTTTCTAAAAGAAGCTCAGGGACGCAGGGTTCTTATTCGCGAGCAAAAAGACACCGAAGTTCAGGTGGGTACACTGAAAGAGTTTGAGCCAGATCTTCGTTATAAGATTTTGAATTTCACAGCAGATCCTGAAATTTCTTATTTGCTTTTTATGGGAAGCCTAGGCCTTCTTTATGTCGAGATCACACATCCCGGACTTATTGCTCCAGGAGTAGTTGGTGGTATTGGCTTGATTTTGTCTTTAATTTCCTTTCATAAACTTGAGGTTGCATGGGGTGGTCTTGCGCTGATTCTCCTAGGCGTGGTTTTTTTAATTGCCGAACTCTTTGTGGCTAGCTTTGGGATTTTAGGAATCGGCGGTGTAGTTTCTTTCATGGTGGGAAGTGTTTTACTCTTTGATAAGAATATAAGTGGCCAGAGTCTTCCATGGCCGCTTGTTGGCGGCGTGACTTTGGTTTTGGCCGGAATTTTTCTAGGTCTTGGAACTTTGGCGCTTCGAACTTATCGTGGACGCCGTCGAGACGCAGATTTCGATTTAAAAAATAAAAAAATAAAAATAGTTGCTGTTGATCCAAATGGCCATTCCGGTCAGGTGGAGATTCAGGGCGAAGTTTGGAGATTTATCAGCGATGGAGAGCTTAAGGGCACCGATGTGGTGGAAGTTCTTAGTCGTCAGGGTTTGACTCTAAAGATTCAGAAGAAGGAGTGATTGTGGAGTTTTTAATTTTTCTTGGAGTAGTTGCTATCGTGCTTATTACGGCCACGGTTAAAATTTTACCCGAGTGGGAGCGCGGTGTAATCCTGCGTTTTGGTCGGTTCTCGGGAATCCGTGGGCCTGGCCTGATTTTTTTAATCCCAGGAGTTGAGAGGATTTTGAAAACTGATATGCGCACAATTACCATGGATGTGAAGCCGCAAGATATCATCACTAAAGATAACGTGAGTATGCAGGTGAATGCTGTTGTTTATTTTAAAGTGATTTCTCCAGAGGAGGCCATCACTAAAATTGAGGACTATTATTTTGCGACAAGCCAGCTTGCGCAAACAACTCTGCGTTCAGTGATGGGCCAGTATCATCTTGATGAAATTCTAGTTCACCGTGATCAGGTCAATCAGACCTTGCAAGGTATACTTGATAAACATACTGAGGCTTGGGGGATCAAAGTGGTAATGGTTGAAGTGAAGCAAATTGATTTGCCAAAAGAGATGCAAAGAGCGATGGCGCGAGAGGCCGAGTCTGAGCGAGAGCGCCGCGCAAAAATTATCAGCGCTGAGGGAGAGCTGCAGCGAGCCCAGAAACTGGCAGATGCGTCTAAATTGCTCTCCACGTCTCCTGCGGCGATGCAGCTAGCTTATTTGCAAACACTCACAGAGATTGCAGGGGATAAGACAAATACAATTATTTTCCCGCTTCCCCTTGAAATTATAAAACCACTTATGGGGCTCAGCAATGGGGCTAGTCCTGGTGAAAAATAACTAGGAAAAGCACATAAGTCGGTCTTTAATACTAGCGAAACTTAAAGCAAAACTCATGGTGGAGTTTTCCTATTATGCGATGGATTGCGTGCTCCTTATTTTATATCATTACACTAATTTCGGCCTCAATATGGGCGAGGCCCGAGGTCGTTCGCGTCCGCATTAAAACCAATATTTCTAGGGTTTTTCTATCAGGGTTGAATATTCGCTTGATCGGCCATGAAGAAAGATTCAGTAAAGTATCGATTCCCCAAACCAAACAAATGCAAATTTCTCACGTTATGGTGGCTGGAAAAAATTACTGGCAGGTTTCTCAAGGCAACAGCACAGAACTGAAGGAAGTCATGACTCTCATGGTTCAGGGCGAGAATCTGCGCCAAGACTCTACGGAGCTCCCGAACAAAATTCTGCTCCAAGAAGGTGAAGACGGGCAGATTGATACCATCGGCATAGTGCCCATGGAAGAATATGTGTTCTCTGTTCTGGCTAGTGAAATGCCACTTCGATGGCCAATAGAAACCTTGAAGGCCCAAGCTATTGCGATTCGCTCCTATACCATGGCAATTTTAAATGCGCGTAAAGATAAAAATTTTCACATGGAGTCTTCGGTTCTGGATCAGGTATATAAGAAAATTGCATCGAACGCCGATCAAAAATTATTAGATAAGGCCCGCAGTGCGGTGAAGGCAACGGAGGGGGTTTTTTTGTTGAATAGAAAAGGCAATGTTTTGAAGGCATTCTATCATTCCGATTGTGGCGGACGCACAGTTTTAGCAAGCTCAGTATGGAGACAGGAAAAGGACAACGATGCGGGCGTTGCCGTGGATACGAGCTGCCCATCAAATCCCATGGCTCGATGGAGCTATAATATTTCAAAGCAAAAATTTGCGAGTCTAATGTTGAATTTTATTGGGGATATACGAAGTAATGAGTTTCGTAAAATTTTAGGGTTTATGAATTTAAAAAGTACACATTTTGAGATGATAGACAAAGCAGATCAAATTGAATTTGTTGGCAAAGGATTCGGGCATGGGGTTGGAATGTGCCAATGGGGTAGTCGTACTTTAGGTTTAAGGTCTTTTTCTTACCAAAGGATTCTTAAACATTACTATCCCTTGGCTTCCTTAAGTATTCTTGAAAATCAAGATTAGAAATTAATAAAAACACGGAAAACAAATACAGCGACGGCGCCGAGTACGATCATATTGAGAGCTCTATTTTGCATTTTATTTCTCCTTGAGATTATGATTACTTATCGGCTTCTTCTTTTGAGAACTAAAGTGGAAAGTGTCTGATTTTTTGACTATCTGGTGACAAAAATAGGAGATATGACTCTAAACCGTCCCCATGATTCTTGTCTCATTTTGAATAGATCAGCTTAAACACATGAAATTTCAATGAGTTATAATGCGAAGAAAGCTTTGGCACAAGCGGCATGGGGCTCGCAATGCCTCTCAGTAAGAGGTTCTCAATGTTTAGGAACCTTATAACAGAAGAGGCGATTATGAAAAACTCGAAGCTTATCTTAATACTAGCTACCCTGGCACTCCTGGGTATGGGCTGTGCTAAAGAGATGAAGGCTAGTGACAATATCGTTGCCCCTGCTGTAGTGAACCCCACTTTTCCAGTAAATGCTCCCCCGGGACAGGGTGCCGGCTCTGCGGGTGATAATTGGTCCTATGGTTCAACGGCGGTTTTCAATCCGGACTCTTTAGAAATCTTTAATACATATGCAAGTACTCACCCATTAAATGCTCCTTCAAACGTAAAATTGAATGTGAATGTGTTAGATGTTGGTGGCGGTCATTTCGGTGGACAGGTGAAGTTGGCTTACGACGATGCCGGCCAACACTATGAAGGCTATTTTGTCGCAGGAACTGGTACAAATCAGGAGTTTGATAGTTACAACACGAACAAAGATGTTGGTCTCTATCATGCTCAGTACAATACCTGGTTTAATGGCGGTAAAAACTTTTCTGGTTATTTCCAAGATGCCTACGGCGCCATTGTATTGGTTGTTGATAATGTTGTGAACCAAGGCGATGGACAAGGTGCTTCCTTTGTGAGCGGCTCTATATGGTTTAAAAACTTTGCAAAAACCATGGCTCCGCAAGGAGTAGAGCGATATTGCTGGTTTATTTATACAGGTCCCTATGCTTGTCGATCCACTACGGTAATGGATAAATCAAACCCATTGCCATCAGACGGATACCGCAGACTAGGGACATTTAGTGGACTATCAAGATCAAGAGCTTTTAACCAATAATGAATAAAAACTAATAAATAAAGCGACGAGAGGTGATTATGAAAACTCAAACGAATACTAACAAAATGACGAAGCTGGTGTTTGTAGCTTTAACGTTGATGACTTTAGCTTGCTCTAAAAACAGCGGCGGAGGAGCAGCTCAACCAGGACCGGTAATTCCAAATTGTACGATTCAGCCCTGCGCTGGTGGAGTTGTTGGCGGGCAGATGCTGTATGGTGGAACAACCACGTACGGATATAATACACAAGCTCAGTTTCAAGTTTTCGGCGACCAGAGTGGCAATGGCCCTGGCTCAATTGCTGGAACAGTGAACATCAATAACTATGTTTGTGAAGTTGGTACTAATAAGCCAAACTTAAATGGTCCATTTACAATTCAAATGATTCAACAAGGGCTTTTGAATTCAGATGTATTCACAGGAAAGGTGAATTTAGTTGGTCCCCAGGGGACGATTCCTGCTGACATTGAAGTGGTTCCGACAAGAACTCAAAGCGCTGGGCTTATCACGATTTGGTTATGCGGTTATGCAAACAAAATGAATTTCTAAGCTGAACTTTTAAGCATGGAGCGCTTTTTTTGCCCAGATTTTTGTCAAAAATATCAAGGGATTATTGAACTTCATAAAAGACGCAGCGCCTAAGTTGCAAATAAGTAGAAAGGCCCTTGCCAATGTAACATAAAATCTTTTGTAATTGATTTTATGAAATTGGAACTTTGGATAGAATTTTTTGATGAGCTGCAGAACGTTCGTGGTCGTTCACAAAATACAGTAATGGCTTATCGCCGAGATCTTGAACTCTTTACTGAGTTTCGCAAAACCCAATCTCAGATTATTGGTTTTTATGAGTTTATGAAAAAGCATAAGCTCTCAACCCGCTCTCAAGCGCGGGTCATCAGCAGCCTTCGAACTTATTTGCGTTTTTGTGAATCCCGCGGCATGAAGTGCCCAGAGTTGCGTGAACTTCGCCCGCCAAAGGTGAAAGTCGGACTCCCAAAGGTTTTAACGCCCCAAGAATTCCAGCTGCTCTATGATGCCGTAGAAACTACGGACCCGATCAGGACTGCTCGCAATCAAATGACTTTGTTATTCCTCTATGGTCTTGGTGTGCGGGTGACAGAGCTGATTAGTTTAAATGTCACTGATTTTAACCCAACAGATCGCTGGATTAAAATTTTAGGAAAAGGCAATAAAGAGCGCTTATCACCGATCACAGAAAAGCTGGCAGAGCATTTGATTCACTACCTGCAAGAGATTCGGCCTTCGCTTCTAAAGGATTCCACTCAGGCCATTTTAATTAATGATCGTGGGCACCGTCCGTCGAGAGTTGACGTGTGGAGATGGCTTGCGGCTTGGTCAGTGAAGGCTGGTTTTTCTGAGCCTGTAAATCCTCATCGTTTCCGTCACGCCTGCGCCACAGCTCTGCTTGAAAGCGGCGCAGACCTGCGCTCCATTCAGATTCTCTTAGGACATGCCAGTATTCAAACGACACAAATTTACACCAATGTCACCACTCGCACTATGACGACCACGATTGATGAGCATCATCCCTTATCGCAACTTAAAGAGCTGGATAAATAATCCGAGAAGCGAAAGTGTCATCCGAAGCTCAAGGGCCTTTGGACAAGATACACACGTGCAAGCTGTGTAAAGCTGGCTTTGTCTTTGCTCAAATTGCAAGGGATGAAACTTAAATCACTTGTTCGCGAAAATTATTCTTTGGTTCCGGTAGAAATCGAAGTCACTTTGTTGCCGGGGCTTCCGACGATTCAATTTTTAGGACTTCCCGATCAGATCATTAAAGAAAGTATTCATCGAATCAAAAGTGCGATTCGTCAGCAAGGCTTTGATTTTCCGCGAACACAGCAGATTTTTGTCAATATTCGTCCGAATCACTTAAAGAAATCCTCTCGGGGGATTGAGCTTGCAGTGGCCGCAGGGATTTTGTGGGAAACAGGACAGCTTCCCTTTCCGCTGGCACAAGATCATTTTTATATTTACGGAGAGTTGGGGTTGAGCGGGGAGGTCTTTGAGCCTGAGGATCTGGCCAGTGATTTTGATGCAGGAAGCGAGACCCAAGTTCTGACTGGTAATTTGAGTTCTATTTGTTGTCCATTTTCACGGCGCGTGATTCATGAGCTTAAAAATCTGCCGCAGGCGCAATTTCACGCACCAGAAATGAAAGCCTTGGCAATTGAAAGACCCCAGGTCGGTTTGGATTTTTATTTTGATGAAGTCCATGCTGAAATACTTTCTCTAGCAGCCTTGGGTGGTCACTCCATGTTGCTTGCAGGGCCCTCGGGTTCTGGGAAAACGACAATTGCTAAAACCCTAGGGAGTCTTCTCGAAGAGCCAAGGCCAGAAGAAATTTTAGAAATTAAGAAAATCAATAAGGACTTTCATAACGGAGATAGTTTGTGGAGACCTGTGATTAATCCCCACCATTCAAGCACCCCTCTTGCTTTGATTGGTGGAGGTGTTCCTCCGAAGCCCGGCGAGATGAGCCGGGCTCATCGGGGGTTGTTGATTTTAGATGAGCTCTTGGAGTTTGACCCCAAAGTTCAAGAGAGTTTGCGCGAACCTATGGAGGAAGGCGTCTTAAGGCTTTCCAGAGGCTCCAAGGCGATGAAATACCCAGCTATGGCTCAAGTGGTAGCCACCACCAATCTTTGCCCCTGTGGGGATTTTACTCCAGGCTGCCGGGCTCAATGTCGTTTCTCCTTGGTAAAGTGTAAGTCTTATGGGCAAAAATTATCAGGCCCTTTGGTGGACCGTTTTGAAATTTTATTTTTCACCAATAAGCGAGACCGATCCTCGGAGGACATGAAGGTGACAGGTCAAGGAATTTTGGAAAGGCTCGAAATGAGCCGCAGATGGTTGCGTGAGTTGGGCCGTGGACCTCTGGCGAATTCACGCCGACCGATGCGTGAGATCGAAAGCGAAGTGGATAGTTTCTTTTTTAAGCACATGATGAACAAGGATCTCGGATCTGAGCGCCGCTACCAGGCAACGCTTCGAGTCGCAAGAACTTTGGCGGACCTTGAAAGGGTGGAGTTTGTTCAGGGCTCTCATGTTGAGCGAGCCCTCAAGATTACCTGGGCACCTTTTGAGAAACTCAGGCGCTGGGATTAGGTTGACTCAGGGCTCTCCAGCCTTTAATTTGATCTCTCTTTTTGACCAACAATGGTGGTGTGGCCGAGGGGTTAGGCAGAGCTCTGCAAAAGCTCGTACATCGGTTCAAGTCCGGTCACCACCTCCAATTTTCCGAAACGAAAACTCCCAAAAAATCGAAAATCCCTAGAAATCCAAGTAAGTGATTTCGTATATTTAAACCAGTTCAGAGTGCTTAAACATAACTCGACATCACAGTACACTGAAGCCAGGGCTTACTTGGTTAAAATCTCGTATTGAGACACCTAACCTATTGTACTTTATGGTATTTTAATTAACTTGAAATGTCTTTTAAGACATGACATAATAGACATGATGAAATAGTCAAGGAAGAAGCTGGATATGCCGATACCTAAGTTAACAGCAGGGGAGCTACCTACCGGAGTTCATATCGCAACTCTGGAAGAAGTAGAGCAGAGTTTTGGTGTTCAGAATGACCGCAGGAAACTTTTGATGGCGGGGCTAAGCACGGTCGTTCATATGTTTCAGGCGGCCGGGGTAAAATTTGTTTTAGTGGATGGCAGCTTCACTACTGAAAAAGAGGAGCCTGCCGATATTGACGGGTGTTGGAGCGCCGCTGGTGATGTTGATTTTCACCGGATTGATTCTGATTTTTGGGACTTTGATGACATAGTTGATTTTCAAGAAAAGAGAAAGCTTGTAAAAGAGCGCTACGGCTTAGACTTTTTCATCGCAGAGTCAGTCGAGGGAGGTTCTGGAAAGCCTTTCTCTGAGTTCTTCCAGACAAACCGAGACGGTTACCCTAAAGGGATACTAAAGATCGTACTTAATTAAGGAGATGGTTTATGATTACAAGTGATAGACAGCTAAAAGTCACAAAAGAGAAAATTGAAGATTTTAAAGCCTCTCTTAAGCAAAAGCCTAATGAGAAAATGAATCCTGTCTTGCAAAAAGCAGCACGAGTTCAAATCGAAGCGTTAATCGCGGAGTTGCAAGAGCACGTCAACGATTACGAGCATTTGAAATCTGACGGTATTCCTGCGATTCAAGTTAAAACACCAATGGATATTTTCCTTCTGCCGATTCGGTATAGAATCGCAAAGAATATGTCGCAAGAGGCATTTTCGCAGTTTGTAGGGGTGGGTTTGCGTCAAATTGCTCGCTATGAAGCAGATGGTTACGAGAATATCCAAGGGGATACGCTCAAACGAATACTTGAGAAGCTCTCGTTGAATTTGAACCATGCTGAAATTCGGGAAAATAAAGTTGGGTAAGGGCTCCTTTTAAAATGAACTTACGAATAAAAAAACTGCATGAGTTTGCAAACAGTTTCAAGCGTTGGGTCCTTCGTGCTGTCAATGGCATCAGATATCAAGGCTTGACTAACTTTTGTTTTTTTTTGAAACTTTCGCAATGCCATGAGTTCTCGTCAGGGCTCCCATAATATCTTGAACCGCCTCTTTGTCGCCATCGCGAAAGGCCTCGAGGAGGCCTTTAAGCATCACGTCGGGATTATCCTTTATCCATTGAGCTGGTGAGTGCTCTGTCAATGTCATTTCGCCGATTTTGATTTTCTTCGGTGTGGATTTTATCGGCGCTTTTTTTCTATTTATTGCGGTTTTTTGTTTGCCCATTTTTATTCCTATCGAACCATGCCGACGATGCCCTTATGACCTTGAAACTTTCGAATCTCCGATAATAAATGAACCTGCAGTTTTGCATTAGTCCGACAACTTTTCGTTGATATGCAAAATGGGCCTCTCGTAGGATCAACCAGTGGTTGTCGCGTTGCCATCCCTGCAGATTCGCGGACCAGAACTCAAAATGGTGATCCCCGGCGCTAAAGGCGGTGCGAGTAGGCTCATTGCGCCCTTCATTGGTAATTTCAAGCAATTCTCCGGGGTCGGCACCGCGAAGGACCAGAGAGAAGACCTCTATCGAATAGCCAAAACGCAGCCCTCGATAGACTCAACGGTTTTAGTGAATTTGGCGAGTGATCGGCAGATAAAGCTAAGCCTTAATCGGAAATGGATCAGCCCACCTATGGAAGGCGCCTGGAAGGATTATACCCAGAAAAAGGTCTATAAGGGGGCTTCTGATCTGCCATCGGATCTTGGTCAAGCATTCGAATTTATTAATAAATACATATACAATGTTACTAATGTTGCTAAATAGTAAGCTTTTAGCTAAAATAGTAATATGTCGAGAAAAGAAGCCAAAGTTCCTACTATTAAATCGGGAGTCTACAAGCACTCAGAGTTGACTGAAATGCTGGGCTCCCGCATGGCCGTAAAGAGGGCTCTCACGGCGCAGTTGATAGAGAAAGTATCGAGGGGCTTCTATTGTACGCCGGATATTGCAACCAACGAGGCCTATTACAGCGTCATTAAGAAATTCTACAAAGAGGCTGTCATTTCCAAGCGGACGCTACTGTATCATTATCGTTTAACCACCAACCAGCCGGACTTGATTGACGTTGATGTGCCGCAAACGTCTAAGTTGAGAAAAGGAACAGACCTTCTTGAGGTTCATAGGACGAATAAAATTTTCGGCCTGAGCAGTGCTGAGTTCAATGGCATAAAACTAAAATGCTATTCTGTTGAGCGCGCTTTGTTTGAGGTTCTTTCTTTTGAAGAAAAGCCCGGAAGTCTTACTTCTGAGATTATTCACAACTATCTTGCTAGTTTCAAGTATGATCCAGCGGCCATTCATGCTCTGGGTTTAAAGTTTGGTTCACGAGGGGCTCAGCTTGCGAATTTGATACAAGTTATGGCTGGGGATAAGTTTTAAGCTCATCTCCCTATAAGGAAATTCGTTCTTAAAAAATAGGTGAATTCCAATCCACAACCAACAAATCCCCAGTATGAACTGATGACAAATGCATCAGTGAACCCGCCCTTCATGGCCATCGTACTGTTGGGTCTTGGAGAATAATCCGACTACTCGTTTCTACGAAAAATCTGGAGCTGTTTTTCGCGGTCAAACCAAGTTTGACGAAATTGGTGGTCAAAATTTTCTTTTTTGTCTGAGTACTTTTCGACGATGGCCGAAAGTTGCGTTTGAAATTTTTCACTTTGCTCGCCGTATTTTTGCATGATTAAGCCCGAAATAGACTTTACGTCGCCTTTAGTTTGTTCCAGTTCATCTGCAGTTAGCTTTCCCCAGGTCCTTTGAATTTCGCCTTTGATTTCAAGCCATTTACCTTTAAGTGTTGTTTCGTTAATTGTCATAAATTTCCTTTGTGTAATAGATTAAGAAATTGAATCTCAAGATGAGAGATTCAATTTCAAGTGATGATCGGTGGAAGATGGACTTTGAATTATTGGGTCAAAGTGTTCGGTGAAAGAATAATATCAACGCGTCTGTTCTGAGCGCGGCCTTCTTTAGTTTTATTTGTCGTTAAAGGTTTTGAATATCCGTAACCTTCAGACTGAATTTCCACATCACTAAGTCCATTTGATTTAAAATACGTGGCCACAGATGAAGCTCGGCTTTCTGAAATGGTTCTATTTTCAACTTCGCCGCCCACTGAATCAGTGTGTCCTTCAACGGTTATATGTGAAGTATTTAACGTTTTTGCAACATCCAATACTTTGGCTAGCGAAGGAATAGCGCTAGCTGGCAAATCAGACTTTCCCGAAGCAAAATTAATTTGCTTTAATCGAATCACTAAATTTTCACCTTGTTGATAAGCATCGGCTTCCGATTTTGAAAATTGCGACCTGGCTTTTTCAAGTGCGCGCTGAATTTGAACTTTGTAGTTGGCGTTGTTCAGCTTTTTTGCATTGGCATCGTTTGTCGAAGACAATTTATCATTTTCAAGTTGCATCGCTGTTTGATTCGCCTCGTCTTGGGCCGTAACTTTTACTAAGTTCGTTTCCAAGCCAGAAATGGCTTTATTCTGAGAAACCATTTTGATCGCAACAGGTTCTGCGAGATTCTTTCCATTTTCTGCGATTGTCGCCATGACATTTGAAAGTTGAATCGTATCTAGATTTGCTTTCGCTACAGCTGTTTTGTAGCCTTCTGGATTTCGAACATTCGTTGAAATTATCGATTCCGCCGTTTTCAGAGAGAGCTGAGCCGCTTTAAAGCTTATTTGGAGCAATCTTTTTAGCCTTATCATTTTCTGCGCCATTTACTTTTGCCTGACTTTGACCAAGTTGGGTTGCAATCACAGCTCGACGTTCTAAGTCGATATATATATTTTGATACTCTGATAAAGTTTCAGCTTTTGTCTGTGATAATTTTTCAGCCTTGTCACTGACTTTGGAATCCAAATTGTTCAGATCATTCCGTAATTCCGAAATGTTTCCAGCCCCCGCTTTAAGCGCCATTTGCCGAGCGGCAAAAAGTCCTTCGGCTTGAGCCTCTTTATTTCCAGATTTTGAATACGCCTCTATAAGATAGCCTCTAGCGACGCGGATAGTATCTAGAATTTCGTTTTGAGGTTTCCCATTTTTCAAGTCCATTTCGGCTTGATTTAAATTTGATTTACTTTTTTTAAATTCAGACGCGGCCAGAACATCGACGTTTTTTAGAATGGCCGTATTAATATCTGTTGATAGTTTACTTATTTCTACACGCGGCTCAGCTGTAGAGGGAATATCTGCCATATGAGGCGTAGCGCACCCAATAAAGAAAAATGCAGTTAAAATTAGAACGGAAATAAAATCGAACGGTTTTTTAGTATCAAAAGTTTCTCCAAACATGGTTAGTGAACACAAATTTGAAGAATTTCAAATATGCAGTCGAAATGATTATATGCCTGTTTATTTTTTTTGCACTACTCAAAATGGAAAGCGTAGTAATACGGCTTTTTGCAGTTGGCTAGTGCTCTGCAATCATTTGGCTGTTCAGTTTCAAGTTATTCTAAAAAACTTTTCGCCAAGAACACATACTTGTGAATCTCATCCGGCATCATAAATTAATCCTTCAAACCCGACGATTTAGGAATCGTGAAACTGAAAGTGCTTCCAACGCCGAGTCTAGAGCTAACCCATAGACGTCCTTGGTGAGCTTCGACGAGCATTTTAGATATATAAAGGCCCAAACCCAATCCAACTCGATTATTCATCCCCAGCTGGGCATAACGTTCAAAAATTTGAAGTCTTTTTTCTTCAGGAATACCTGGTCCAGAATCACAAACGGAAACTTGATACTCGGTTTCATTAAAAGTTATGTCGACAGTGATGGTGCCGCTTCCAGGTGTAAATTTAAGAGCGTTCCCGATCAGGTTAGAAAGTACCTGCATAATGCGATCTTTATCACAAAAAACTTCACTAGGAATATCAGTTTGTACGGACTTAAGAAGCACATTTTTTGCGAGCGCAGTTTGCGCAAAGCTGTCAATGGCTTCCTGTATTATTTGGCTTAAGCTATACTTTTCCAGTTTGAGTTGAAGCTTTCCACCCTCAATGCGTTCCATATCCAGTAAATCAGCGATTAAGCGCAAAGACGTATCAATATTTCTTTTTATGAGCTCAACCGATTTACGCGCCTCAGTTCCTAAAACTAGAAATGCAGGATCTTCTAAAAGCATTTCTGCACACAGGGAAGCCGTACCAATTGGATTCTTGAGATCGTGACTGACGATTGCTAGAAACTCATCTCTAGTGGTCAATGAAATCTTGGTCTTAGAATGCTCTGAGACTTCATCCGAAAGTAAGCCAGTTGTATGTTGCCTTCTGAATCAGTTCTTGTTCGCTCGGCAGAAAGATTTTTGTCGGTCAACTTTCGCTCTTGTTCGAACAACTGACTTGCGAGTGCACTTTTTAATTGACGACTAAGCAGACTGTGCGTTTTGGATTTTTTATATCGACTCAAGCAAGGGCCGCAAGCTTGAAGTCGAAGAGTTCATCATTCACCCGAATCTGGCAAAGTCCCTAAAAGTCGGCAAATGCGTCTGCATTAAGAAGTACCCCGAAGCCCAGGCTTATTTGGTGGATGTAAACCCATAGTGTCTCAGTTTGAGATAGGCTTCAGGGGTATACCCTAGGTATATCCCTGCTGATTTTATTAAACTTGACTCTTGCCATAGTTTGAACAATTCGATATAAATATACCATGGGTATAGTAAAACAGACAAAATTAAACTACTTAATGCGAAACTGGCCAGACGGAAAAATCAAGAGCTCTGTCTGGCTAAATGCCGAAGGCTACGGGGCAAACTTTATACAGAAATACAAAAGCAATAACTGGATCGAGGCCATAGGCACTGGGGCATTCAAAAAATCAGGCGACGAAGTCACTTGGGCCGCCGCCCTTGAGTGTCTGCAAAAACAATTAAAGTCAGAAGTTCATGTCGGCGGAAAAACTGCTATTGAGTTTGCTGGCAAGGCCCAGTACTTAAAGATGAAAGAAACAAGTGTCGTGGTGCTATCGAATAGAAAAGAAGCTCTGCCAGCTTGGATGAAAAAACATAATTGGAATGTGAATTTGGAATTTAAAGTCAAAAATATTTTTAAATCAAATTTGGCTTTTGGTGAAAAATCAAATGGCTTCACTGTTGTTGATACAGGCAAAGCCTCAATAATAGCTTCGGCTCCGGAAAGAGCCTATTTAGAATACCTTGATGAACTTCCGAAATCGGCCTCTTATACCGAAGCTAAAGAAATCATGGAAAACATGATCTCGCTTCGACCAACAATGGTTCAGCACCTTTTAGAAAACTGCACCTCTTTAAAAGTGAAAAGACTGTTTTTGCATTTCGCTGCAAAGATAAATCATCCTTGGTTCAAAAAGATGAGCCTTGAAAAAGTAGATTTAGGCACTGGCAAAAGAGTCATATTTCAAAACGGCGTTTTGGATAAAAAATATAATATAACTGTACCGAAAGATGAATCCCGTGAAGAAGTCTAAATTTTATTCGCAAGTTGTTCTGCTGCTTGATGTGCTTCCGTACATCGCAAAAGAGTCTTGCTTTGCTCTTAAGGGTGGAACCGCTATCAATTTATTTATCAGAGATTTCCCGCGCCTTAGCGTGGATGCAGACTTAACTTATCTTTGTAATGAGTCTCGCGGAGAGGCTCTAGAAAAAATGGAAGAAGCCCTACTTCGAATAAAAAACGATTTAGAAAATCAAATTGGCGCAAAGGTTATTCCCAGCTCTCGCCAGTCACAAACAACAGATATTAAGCTATTTGTAAATCGTGACGGAGTTCAAGTAAAAATAGAAGCCAATCCTGTTTTGCGCGGAGTTCTTTATCCGGCTAAGACAATGTCTTTAAATTCAAAAGTGAGTTCTGAATTTGACAAAGAGTTTGATATTCAAATTTCAAGTTTGCCCGATCTTTATGGCGGTAAAATCGCAGCGGCTCTTGATCGCCAACATCCACGAGATTTATTCGACGTTAGGTTACTTCTGGAAAACGAAGGTATTTCAAAAGACATCATGACTGGATTTCTAGTCTATTTGATGTGCCACAAGCGACCACCGAATGAATTACTAAAACCAACTTTGCAGGACCAATCAGCGCTTTTCGATTCAGACTTCAAAGGCATGACTAATATAGCATTTGATTACGCAGATTTTGAAAACACTCGAGAAGCTTTGATAGAAAAAATCAACAAAAGCATAAGTAGCTACGACAAGAAATTCTTGCTCTCGTTTTTTGATGGCAAGCCTGACTGGAGTCTATTCAGAGAATCACAAGCGCAAGAGTTGCCAGCGATCAAATGGAAGCTTATCAACTTGAACAAACTCGATTCAGCTAAAAGAACTGCGCAGATCGAGTCGTTGAAATCTATTTTCTAAAAGCAGAAGCAATTTTCCTCCTTACGCCAGGAGCTCTAGACTTAACCAACCACCTTATCCCACCCCTAAAAGAAAAAGTCCTGATTTTAATTCAGGGCTTAGATGATTATTCTATATCTCGAAAACCAGCGGTTTTAGTCATCGACTCGGATAAATAAATATTTATCTAGAAAAATATTTTTTGGCAAACTCAGGGTTGTACATTTTTCTCCACCTCAAATAGCCTTGAAGGCCGAGTCCTTCAGGCATCTTATTAGCTTCAACTATAGAAATTGAATCGATGACAGGGTTACTTCTGATAATTTCTCGAATCCCACCGTCGATATTAGTCTGATAGTCCCTATTCATTGCAGACGCTGCGCCATAATTAGCTCCGGCCGCTGCGTAAGATAGGTCAGTTCTAATAATATTTCAGGATGAGATGCAATTTCATCAAGTCTTCACAAATAAGTTGATCTTTTTGCTGAGGTTGGCCCTCTTGCCACTTGAGATATCAGGGACAACATGGTGGAAACCGTGGCTAAGTGCTTGAAATCCTTTAATCACCTACGTCGCCTTCAGACTTTGGATTCCATGGCTCTTATATTTTAAGTGTTGACCTCAGCACCTTCTTCGCACTAAAAAAAAGCGATTCGACAAACTTAAATCTGACAATCAAAGCGGAGAATAAAATGGCAGCCCAAAAACCAGTTAAAAAAGATAAAGAAAAAAAAGTATCTAAAATTAAAGTTACCGGATTTGTACCTTTAAAATTCAAAGAATTTACTATCACTCAAAAAGCCTCAGGTCGTTATGAAGTCGTCAATGCAAAGGGCGCTAACGTAAATGGTGCTGAAAAAGTGAGTCTTTTGACCGAAGCCAAGCTACTTAAAGTTTCTGAGAAAAAAGCAGCTACAGAGGAAACAGCGACTGCAGCGAACTAACTTCAGAGATTGTCTTTACTGCCTAATCGTTTGCAATTCACAGAGTTAATTCTCCGGAAGTGTCTTATGAAGCGCTGAACGCGTATTG